>JANNYE010000109.1:0-40518 GCA_031409935.1 Burkholderiales bacterium
GCACAGACCGCCCCTGCGGCCGACTCGGGCGAGCTGAGCACCGTCACCGTCACCGCCACCCGCCGCATCGAAGATCAGCAGAAGGTCAGCACGTCGGTCACCGCCTTGTCGGCCGAAAAGCTGGCCGAACGCAACATCTACGACATCTCGCAGTTCGAAGGCCTGACACCTGGCTTCACGTTCGGGCGTTCGGGTGCAGACGCGCGCCCTGCCATGCGCGGTGTGCGCACCGAGGCGGTTCAAGCCAACGCCGATACCACCATCGGCTTCTTCATTGACGGCATCTACAAAAGCCGCCCCAGCCAGGCCCTGGCCAGCTTTGTCGACCTGGAACGCGTGGAAGTCCAGCGCGGCCCGCAAGGCACGCTTTTCGGCCGCAACACATTTGGCGGCAACATCGTGTTGACCACAGCCAAGCCCGAATTGGGCGAAACCAGCGCAGAAGGTAATGTGCTGCTCGGCAGTTTCAAGCGCACCCGAGCTGAAGCTGTAGTCAATATCGCTGCCGGCAAGACCGTGGCGATTCGATTGGCAGCTGCGGCCGACAAGTCCGACGGCTACGTCAAGAACGATTTCAATCCCGCCGCTGACCTGTTCGACGAAGACCTTCGCTACTTCCGCGCGTCGGTGCGCTTCAAACCTGACAACCGGTTCGATGCCGTATTCAAGGTGGATAGCACCGAGCAACGCGGCAACGGCACGGGGCAATTCAGCTACTTCCAGAAAGGCACCTACCTCAACGGCACCTGCCGGCCACTGCTCAACAGCACCTTCTACGCGCTCAACGGCCGGGGCGGTTTGACCGACGGTATCGCCGACTGCACACGCACACAGGCGAGCCCTGCAGGCGCAGTGGGTAGTACAGCGGATATTGGTCGCCCTGTTTACAGTCCGGGCAATGCGTGGCGCGTGGAAAACGACTTCCAGAGCCAGCGCAGATTGTCCGACACGAGCTTCTCGGCCGATGTGTCCTACCGGTTTGATGCCTTCACGCTTAAGTCCATCACCGGTGGCTCTGACTTCTCGGTCATGCGTACGGTCGACCAAGACTTTTCCCGCGAAGCGATCACCGTCAGCCAAGAGCGCACAAAAAATAAGAGCTTCTCGCAAGAGTTACAAGTGCTGTCTGAGGGCAAAGGCCCCTTTGGCTACGTGGCTGGCCTCTACTATTTCAAAGACAAGACCGACAACGTGGATGCGTTTCAGGTCGTTCGCCGCAGCACCGGCAATGGTTTCGTGACCACGGCGGTGGCGGAAACGGAGTCCAACGCAGCCTACGCGCAGCTGAGCTTTGCCGCCACCAACGAGCTGAAGTTCACGGCCGGCGTGCGCCATACCGTAGACAAGAAAAAGTACAAATTCGCGAACCGCAACGCAGGGACGCCCGTTAACCCTGATCTGACCCAACCTGACCCATTTTTTGCTTCGCTGGAAAGCGTGGTTGCCCCGAATTCGGCGTTTGGCAGTGCCGGCGTCACCAATTGCGGCACCGCAGTGGGCGGCTTCGCGCCTGGCGCGGTGACACCTGGCGCCAACTGCGGCGGCGTGGGCAACAACACCTTTTTCGGCGCCACCTACACCCCGGTGGAATTCAAGAAGACCACCGGCCGTCTGGCCGGCGAATACAGCCTGAGCAAGAACCAACTGCTCTACATCAGCTACAGCACGGGCTTCAGCTCGGGCGGCTTCAACGGCAGCCAGACGGCGCTGATCACCGAGGCCACGCGCACCTTTAACCCGCAGGAGGTGGCGGCGCTGGAAATCGGCTCGAAGAACCGCTTCCTGAACAACACTTTGCAGCTCAACGCTGCCGCCTTCATCAACCGCTACAAAGACCAGCAAGAGCAGCGCCAGGTGCCCGTGGGTCTGACCACGGCGTCGCTGCTGTTCAACGCCGCCAAGGCCAAGGCCAATGGCGTGGAGCTTGAAAGCGAATGGCGTGTGACACGCAGCCTCACGCTGGGCGCCACGCTGTCGCTGCTGGACGCCAAGTACACCAGCTTCCCCGACGCACCGGGGCCGATCGCCATCACCCAGCTGATCGACAGCCCGGGCACGGCAGCCACCGTGGTCAATGGCGTGACGATCGCACCTGCCGGCCAGACCCGCGTGTATGCACCGGGCTACAAGTGCGGGCTGGTCAACGGCACCGGCGTGGGCGTCATACCGCAGGCCTTTGGCTGCGACCTCACGGGCAACAAGATCCCCTACGCTGCGGACCGCTCGGGCTCGGTCTCGGCCGCCTACACCCTTGGCCTGGGCCGCATGGGCAGCATCACGCCCATGGTCGTGGTCAACTTCAGCAGCGGCTACTTCGGCCAGATCTACAACGTTCAAGCCGAGAAACAAGCGGCTTACACCAAGATCGACCTGAAGTTAAATTGGAGAGTTAACGACGCGCTGAGCTTGCAGGGATTTGTAGACAACGCCGGCAACACTGTCGTTATCAACCGCTTCGTTTGGGGCGGTGGCAGCACCATGCAAAACAGCGCAGCGGCACCGCGCACGTTCGGCCTGAAGCTCAACTACAAGTTTCTCTAAGGCTGACACAAAAGGCGTAGGCCACAGTCCTTGTGGCCGCGCCCTAGAGAAAGGGCAACAAGACCACGCTTGTGTGGAACGAAGCTGCCTTTCAAAACGTAGCGAAAACCGCGAACCTAACGGGTCGTTGCAATTAAAAAAGGCCAACTTCGGTTGGCTTTTTTATGGACAGCATCTCACGCGCGAAGGAGAGGATAAGCGCGAGCTTAAGTGCATCGTAGGAGTGCTGAGCGTTGAATTTGCTGCAGGTATCACTGCGCATTTCCTAGGCGCAAAAGAATGTAGAAAATACTGCATACGTATGCTACATTTAACACTAAACTGTTATCTATAAGCCGATCAGGAACTCGCAATGATTCGATACTTAAAACGAGGCAAAGACGCGCAAACGCAGGCCGATGACGACAGCAAAGTGCGCGCAACGGTCGAAGGCATCCTCAAAAACATCGAGTCGCGTGGCGATGACGCAGTGCGTGAATATTCCAAAAAATTCGACAACTGGGAACCGGCAGATTTTCGCTTGTCGCAGGCAGCCATCGAGGCCGCCGTAAAGCAGCTCAGTCCGCGTGAATTGCAAGACATCCATTTTGCGCAAACTCAGGTGCGCAATTTCGCGCAGCTTCAGCGTGACAGCATGAAGGACATCGAGGTCGAAACGCTACCCGGCGTCATTCTGGGTCACAAACACATTCCGATGAACGCCGTGGGCTGCTACGTGCCCGGCGGCAAATATCCGCTGATCGCCTCGGCGCACATGAGCGTGTTGACGGCGAAAGTGGCGGGCGTGAAACGCATCGTGGCCACCGCACCGCCGTACCAAGGCGCACCGCATCCGGCTATTGTTGCGGCCATGCACTTTGCGGGGGCTGACGAAATTTTGGTGCTCGGCGGCGTGCAGGCCGTGGCCGCGATGGCAATTGGCACGGCAACGATCAAGCAGGTGGACATGCTAGTCGGCCCCGGCAATATGTTTGTTGCGGAGGCCAAGCGCCAGCTGTATGGCCGCGTGGGCATCGATCTGTTCGCCGGCCCAACCGAAACGCTCATCATCGCTGACGACTCGGTGGACGGTGAAATGTGCGCCGTTGACTTGCTCGGGCAAGCCGAACACGGGCCCACCTCCCCTGCGATTTTGCTCACCAATTCTGAAGCGCTCGCTAAAGCAACGATGGCCGAGGTCGCGCGGCAATTAGCGATTTTGCCGACGGCTGGTATCGCGGCGATTGCGTGGGCTGAGTACGGACAGGTCATCGTCTGCGACACCATTGATGAGATGGTGCAGGTGGCCGACGACATCGCCAGTGAACACGTGCAGGTGATGACCACCGAGCCTAATGTGTTTTTGGATCGCATGACCAACTACGGTGCCCTCTTCCTCGGGCCGCGCACCAACGTGAGCTTTGGCGACAAAGTGATCGGCACCAATCACACGCTGCCGACCAACAAAAACGCGCGTTATACCGGCGGTTTGTGGGTCGGCAAGTTCCTCAAAACCTGCACTTATCAGCGCGTCACCACCGATGAGGCCTCAGCCCGCATTGGCGAAGTGTGTTCGCGGTTGTGCCACATGGAGAATTTTGCCGGCCACGGTGAACAGGCCAACCTTCGCGTGCGCCGCTATGGCAAGCGAGACGTGGTTTGGTACGAGCCGGTGCAACCGCAGTAGGGCGAACCGGTGAGACTGCCGCAACTGTTCCGCCTTGATGGCAAGCGGGCGCTGGTCACCGGCGCTGGCCGTGGTCTTGGAGCGCGCACGGCGTGCGCGTTGGCTGAAGCCGGGGCTCATGTCACGTTGATTGCGCGCAGCGCGGACGATATCCGGCAAGTGTGCGAGCGAATTGTTCGCGCAGGGGGCGGCGCTTCAACAGCGGTGCTTGACATCACCCACGCCGCCGACGTGGCCGCGTTTTTCGAGACGCAACGACCGTTCAACGTGCTGGTCAACAACGCAGGCACCAACCGTCCCGCGCCGCTGGTCGATACGCCAGACGGCGACATCGAAGCCGTTTTCAACTTAAACGTGATGGCCGCCTTTCGAATGGCGCGCGAAGTCGCTCGCGGCCTTATTGCCGCACGACAACCGGGCTCAATCATCAACGTGTCATCGCAAATGGGCCATGTGGGCTCACCCAACCGCACCGTGTACTGCGCCAGCAAACACGCGCTTGAAGGCATGACCAAGGCGCTGGCGTGGGAGCTGGGGCCGCATAATATTCGGGTGAATTCGCTCTGCCCAACGTTTATCGAAACACCCCTCACCGCACCCATGCTCGCGAAGCCGGAGTTTCGCGAATGGGTGGTCGGCAACATTGCGCTCAACCGCGTGGGGCGCGAGGATGAAGTTGCGGGCCCCATCGTTTTTCTGGCGAGCGACGCAAGCTCGTTAATGACCGGGTCTGCGTTGATGATTGACGGCGGGTGGACGGCACGATGAGAGACAACAAGCCGATTACCTCCATTGATGTCGCCAAGGCGGCGGGGGTTTCGCAATCAGCGGTGAGCCGCACTTTCACGCCGGGTGCGGCGGTGTCTGACAAAACGCGCGCCAAAATCATGGAAGCGGCGAAGGCGTTGAAGTACCGACCGAACGCCATTGCGCGCACGCTGTCCACCAATCGCTCGCACATCATTGGAATGGTGTTGTCGCAGTTGGACAACCTCTTCTACCCAACCGTGGTCGACAAATTGTCGCGCGCCTTACAGCAGCATGGCTTTCACTTAATGTTGTTTTTCGCCGAGGGGCGCGATGTTGACAACGCGCTCACGCAATTGCTGGCGTACCAACTTGATGGTGTCGTGCTTGCCTCCACGACATTGTCGTCCCGGCTCGCAAAAGAATGCGTGAACGCCAACATTCCGGTGGTGATGTTTAACCGTAGTGCGGACGGCGCACAGGCCAGCAGTGTGACCAGCAACAACCGCGAAGGCGGTCGCATCGCGGGCGAATTTCTGATCCAAAACGGCCACCAGCGCATCGCCTACATAGCCGGGCGCGAAGACTCGTCAACCAACCGTGATCGCGAGGCGGGATTGACTGCGGCGCTTGCTGCTGCCAATTTGTCCATCTATCGCCGCGCGGTGGGCAACTATGAACGCGACGATGCAGCCACCGCTGCGCGCGCAATGTTTGCCGGAAAAAAGCCACCCGACGCGGTGGTAGTCGCCAGCGATCACATGGCGTTTGCCGTCATCGACACACTGCGTTTTGAGCTGGGTAGAACCATTCCTGGAGATGTCTCGGTCGTTTCGTTTGATAACGTTCCGCAGGCGGCGTGGCCCGCCTATGAGTTGACCACCATCGTGCAATCGGTCGATGCAATGGTGAGCGCCACGACCAATTTGCTACTCGATCAGATTAATGCACGCGAAATCGTGAGCAGTGATGTGGTGGTAGGTTGCAAGCTGATAGTGCGCAAATCGGCGCGCTTGTTGCCTGCGAAAATAGGGGCGTTGAAATCATGACCGACACTGACACGCAGCGCGTAGGCATGGCCGGATTCGATGCTGAGTTTGCCGATATGCCGCACTACATTCGCGTCATCACCGACCGGATTTGGGAAGGCCGTCGCATCAATGACATCCATCGCTATTACAGCGATCCGTGCATTGTGGAAACTCCGCTGGGTGTTTCAACGGCGGTGAGTGACGTGATCGCTGGCACGGAGGCCACGCTCAAGATTTTTCCAGATCGGCGCTTGCTAGCCGAAGATATCATCGTGTCGGGCGACGACAAAAATGGCTATCTGAGCTCACATCGAATCATCTCGCCGATGACGCATTCGGGCGACGGGAGCTTTGGGCCTGCGAGCGGAAAGCGTGTTCATGCCCGCACCATTGCTGACTGCGTGTGCAAAGACAACCGCATCATTCACGAATGGCTGGTGCGCGATCATGCCGCTATCGCCTACGCGATTGGCACCACGCCGAAAACGCTTGCTGTTCGCTGGCTTGCCGACCGGGGAGGGTGGAATAAGCCTATTGCAGGCTCAGCACCCAAAGGCTACGTGTCGCACATCAGCCGTAAGCCGCTAGCCACGCGTTACGCGAATGCCATTGAGCAATTTTCTGCAACTCAGCCGAGCCAACTCGACATCAGCGAAGTTTACGACGAAGCCGTACATCAAATTGCGCCGGGCGAGACGCATCATTATGGGCACGCGGAACTGCACGCGTTCTGGCGTGCAATGTTCGCGGCGTTTGCGGTGACTGAATTTCGTGTTGAACATTTGACCGACGACGATCCAACAGATCGCGGCAGCCGCATCGCATTGCGCTGGCGCTGCAACGCGAAACACGTTGCGGCGGGTGAGTTTGGTCAGCGATTTGGAAAAGCCACCGGACGCAACGTTGAAATCATGGGCATCAATCACACGGAGCTCAGCGGCGGCAAAGTGCTGCGCGAGTGGGTGTTGATTGATGAGGTGGCGCTATGGATGCAAGTGCTGTGAGTAAAGCGTGACGACTTTATCCGCCAGTTTCCTACTCGTCGCCCCTGCGAAGGCAGGGGCCCAGGGACTTTCGAGCCAATCCAAACTAGGGTGGATCGCGCAAAGACACTGGGTTCCTGCCTTCGCAGCAACGGCGAATTTTAGTGATTCACGCCGACGAACAGCGTCGCATTAAGCGTTTCATCATGGCCAGAATTCAACTTAAAAACATCCAAAAATCGTGGGGCACGGCGGTCGGCGTGAAGCGCCTCTCGCTCGACATCGCGGACGGCGAATTTCTGGTGTTGCTCGGCCCGTCTGGCTGCGGCAAAACCACCACCATGCGCATGGTGGCGGGGCTCGAAGATCCGAGCGAGGGCGAGATTTGGATCGGTGAGCGCTGTGTCAATGCGCTCGAACCCAAAGACCGTGATGTGGCGATGGTGTTTCAAAGCTATGGCTTGTATCCGAACATGACGGTGTACGAAAACATCAGCTTTCCACTGCGCATTCGTGGCACACCCAAGGCCGATATCGACCCTGCCGTCATACGAGCGGCGAAGCTTGTTGAACTGACCGAATACCTGGATCGCAAGCCCAAAGCGCTCTCGGGCGGGCAGCGACAGCGCGTGGCGTTGGCTCGCGCCATCGTGCGGCAACCCGCAGTGTTTTTGATGGATGAACCGTTGTCAAATTTGGATGCGAAGCTGCGCGTCTCGATGCGCTCACACATCAAGCACTTGCATCACAGCCTGGGTGTGACCACGATCTACGTGACCCACGACCAAATTGAAGCGATGACGCTCGCCGACCGCGTGGTGGTGATGAGCAAAGCTGAGATTCAACAGATCGGGACACCCGAGGCGATTTACAACGACCCGAGCAATGTGTTTGTAGCCGGGTTTATCGGCTCGCCAGCGATGAATCTCGTTAATGGAAACTTGGTGAATGGCACTTTTGCCGCGACCGGCGACGACTTCACGATCAACATTCCCGGCTTCGCGAGCATCACCAAAAGCAACGTGATCTTGGGCGTTCGCGCGGAAGATTTAGCTCTGACCGACCTCAGCGCTGCGGTGATTCAAGGGCCCGTTTTCACCGTTGAATTGACCGGTGAAGCAACACTGGTCACGCTCAAACTCGGCCACCAATTTATCACCGCCAAAGCAGACAAATCGCACCGCGCGACGATGGGTGAGCGCGCTGGATTTAGCGTGACCTCCGAGCGCTGCTATCTGTTCGACGGCGACACCGAGTTGCGGCTGCGCACGGGGTAGTGGGTGATGTACACAACCGCCCACACATCGAACACGATGCGCAGCTCAATAGTCGCCCTGCTCGCGATATTGCCCGCCTACGCACATGGCAAGTGCGCAGACATCACCGGTCGCGGCGACATTAATATCGTTGGCAACGCCTTCCCAGTGCTGCAACATATCAGCGTAGCCATGGAGGCCTGCAAGCGGCGCGGTCTTTCGGTGGCGGTCAAGATGACCCCCGAGGCACGTCAGGAAACCGAGCGCGCGTTCGGCTCAGGAGGCGTATCTGCATTTGACGCAGCGGTGGTGTCGATGGGCGCCTACAGCGTGCTGCGCAGCAAGAGGCAGCTGCAATCGATGACCGATCTGGTCGCCAAGTATCGCGCGCGCTACAACATTGAAGAGCGGATGTTGGTTAAGTTCAACGGCGAGGTGCTGGCGATTGCCTTCATGCAAAACGCGCAGAGCCTTTACTATCGCAAAGACATTTTTGACAAGCACGGCTTGAGCGTGCCGACGACCTATGCAGAGATGGTGGCAACGGCTGCGATCATCAAAGCCCGCGAGCCGAGCATCGATTTCCCCATCGCGCAAACATTTGCCAAAGGGTTCGATAGCGGCACAGAATTTGCCAACTTATTGGTGGGCGGTGGCGGGCGATTTTTTAAGGCAGGCACTGCCGAGCCCGCGTTTAACGATGCCAGCGGCGAGCGCGCCATTGCGGTGATGAAATCGATGCTGCCGTTCATGACCCCGAACGCGCTCGCGTCGAACAGCGACGATGTGATGAACCAATTTCAACAAGGCAAAGCCGCCATGGGCGTGCTGTGGGCAAGCCGCGCGGCCCGCATGGACGACCCAGCGGCGTCGAAGGTCGTGGGGAAAATGGCCTTCGCGCCCGCTCCCGCAATCGTTGCAGGCGGCAAAAGCGCCACCCATTTGTGGTGGGACGGCGTGGTAATGCCAAAGAATATGGCGGGGGACCGCGACACGGTGTTTCAGGTGCTGATGGAAGCGCTGAGTGAGGAGACCACCCGCTCCGGTAACGACACGGCCATCTGGATTCGCTCGGTGTATCAACCCACGCGATTTGCCGGTGGCGTGCTCAGCTCAATTGCCGCAGGCGCGCCGATCTGGCCCACCGAGCCATACTTCGGTCTAGCGCACAGCGAGATCGGAAAAATAATGCCTGAGGTCTTGACCGGCAGGCTCACGCCCAAGGCCGCACTCGACGCTGCGGCAAGCGCCTACATCCGCACGGCAACCGAGCAGGGCTTCATCAAAGCGCCCGCTGCGACCGCTATGACCGCGCAGGTTCGCCAATGAAAACTAAAACGTTCTTTCAGTTCATTGGCCCTTCCCTCACGCTGATGGTGGTGCTGATGGCAGCCCCCCTGGTGCTCACCGGCTACCTGTCGGTGCGCAACTGCTCGCTGCAAATGGAGCTGGTGAAGGCGCAAGAAAGCACGCCATTCGGCACCCACGAAATCCTCTCGCACCAAGCCAAACTGGGCAGCGACGGCAAGGCGCTGGAAAACTGCGGATTCGTTGGGCTGGACTACTACCGAAAAGTGCTCGGCATCAGCGAAGGTGGCGCTAGCAGCGCACCGATAGCCAGCACGCCCCAACCCAAAAACGAGTTTTACGCGGCGCTGCAATTCACGCTGATTTATGTGTTCGTTACCCTGCCTTTCGTACTCGGCATCGGCTTTTTACTCGCGCTGGGTGTGAACAACGTCACGCAAAAATTAAAAGGCATGTTTATCTCCGCGTCGTTGCTACCGTTCATCATCACGCCGGTGGTGGCAGCCCTCTCAATAAAGTGGCTGTTTCGCGATAACGGCCTAGTGCCCTACCTTTTGTCGCACGTGGGCATCCAAGTTTTCTGGATGGCTGAGGCGTGGTCTGCGCGCCTGCTCATCATCATTTATGGCATTTGGCACGTGGTGCCTTTTGCGTTCATCGTCCTCTATGCGGGCCTGCAATCGGTGCCGCAAGATTCGCTCGAAGCTGCCACCATCGACGGGGCATCGCGCTGGCAAAAAATGCGCTATGTCACGCTGCCGCATCTCATGCCGTTGATTGTGTTTTTGTCGCTGATGCACCTGATGGATGCGTACCGCGTGTTTGAGCCTGTGATGGTGCTCACGCAGGGCGCGTTCACGGCGAGTGTGCAGTACCTGACGTACTTTATTTTGCTGCAAGAAAACAACCCGTATAAGGCGAGCGCAGCGGCTGTGCTCACGCTGATTGGCATTTTGATTTTGCTGATTCCATTGCTCATCAAAACCTATCGTGAGCAGCGCGGAGGCATGTGAGTTGAAACAAAAAAGCCCCCTCCTGCAATGGACGATTTACGGCGGACTCGCGCTGTGGCTCATCGTGGCATCGCTACCGATTGTGTGGACAGCCGTCATCTCGTTTCGGCAGTATGTCGATGCCTTCTCATCGCCCGTGCAATGGGTCGCGCCGTTCACGTTGGAGAACTACACAGCCCTGTGGATTGACCGCGCGTTCTATCGCAATTTTTTGAACACTGCGCTGGTTACCATTGGCACCGTGACCATCTCACTCACCGTGGGCTGCCTCGCAGGCTATGCGCTATCACGCTATCGCGGCGCGCTTGGGTTTTGGTTACTGTTGGTGGCGCTGGTATTTCGGGCGATCCCGCATTCCAGCTTGCTGCCATCATTCTTCACGATGTTTGACGCACTGGGAATTCGCAACACCTATTTCGCGTTGATATTTGTGCTGGTGGCAATCAACCAGCCGTTCACTATTTGGATGCTCCGCTCATTTTTTATCAACATCCCGAGCGAGCTGGACGAAGCAGCATTAGTCGACGGGTGCAGCCGCTTTCAAGCCTTCCGCAAGGTCATCATCCCGGTGATGTGGCCCGGTGTCGTGACCACCGGTTTGTTCAGTTTCTTGCTCGCATACAACGATTTTTTGCTCAGCTCTGCCCTCACCAATGCCGAGAAAATGACCATGCCTGCGGCGATTGCCAACGCCATCAGTGCCGAGAGCGAAGCGCTCTTGATGCAGGGCGTTGCGGGCGCGGTGAGCATCACCATCCCGCTCATCATTCTGATCGTATTTTTTCAAAAACAGATCGTCGGCGGGCTTACCCAAGGCGCGGTTAAAGGTTGACGCAGCATATGCCAAATACTCCCATCGTCACTCAAGCCGAAGCCGAGCGCCGTCATCTCAAACGCAAGGACTATGTGCCCTGCGTGGACGCATTCATCGATTGCCGTATTCCCGGATCGATGCCCAAAGAAAACTATTCGATGATCGGCCCGGGCGTGACGCAAAACGCCTCTCAGTTCATCAACCTACAAGAGCCACACGGCTTCAACATTGGCGCGGCGGGCATGTATCCGTGTGTCACCAACAACCTGCACTTGCACTTCACCAGCGAAACCTTCATCGTACCCACCGGTGCCTACACCCTGCGCTGGGGTGTGCGTGGCGATGAAGGTGAGTTGCCGCTTGAGGCGGGCGATATTGCGGTGATGCCCACTTGGGTATTTCGCGGATTCACCACGACGAGCGAGCAGTTTGGACTGCTGATGACCGTGCTTGGTGGCGACGATACCGGCGGCATTATCTGGAGCCCCGAAGTGCTCAAACGGGCACGTGAAACGGGCTTGTGGTTGAGCCGCGACAACGAGCTGATTGACGCATCGTTAGTCGGCACCGATCCCGCCAACGACGCATTGTTGCCGCTGATGCCCGAGGCGGATATAAACACGCTCAAGCGCTGGAGCGTTGCACAAATGCGTGCGCAGGTAATTAAAAAAAGTGAGCTTGATTTCCGCGAAGCCACGCTCGACACCGCCGCCGGACATCACTGGAAAATCGCGCCGGCGGTCGGCAACGGACTGTCGCAACATCGCGAGCATCAAGCGAAGGTGCTCGTACCGCAGAGTTTCTCGGTGGAGTGGGTGCAGATCGAAGCCGGCCAAGGCTCGGCACCGTTCAGCACCGCAGAAAAAATGGTGCTCATCAATTTGTCTCCCGCACTTGAAGTGGTGCTCAATTCAGGCGCAGACACCGTTGTTCAAACGCTGGGTTTTGAGGACATGATTTCGATCCCGGCGCATGCGCTGCGCTCGTTGCGCTGCCCCGCAGGAGCTGCCACCAGTGAGGCGGCGATGGTCATCGCGGGTGACCAAGTGAAACATCCGGTTTTTAGTGCAAAGCTGATCGCGACTGCCCGCGCCAACGACGTGACCCTCGATGCAGGCGGCAAGTTGGCCCGAGCGTCGATATTGCCGCCGATGATGTTTAGTGCGTAGGGAGTCGGAAATTAGCAACGTGCCGTTTATGGCGTTGCTGGCGGGATGCAGTGCTAGGCGCGACGAGCGCGGTGTGGCTAGCCACACAAGCGAGTTGCAGCGACGCAATGCGCCCGTCAGTGACGCCAGAAAAGGTACTTTTGCAATTTCCGACTCCCTTGGCGCTAACGAAACGCACGCGGAACCCGCTTAAGCGATGCGACCCCCGTTGTGCCTTCATTAACCTATCTGCCGGGCACGCTGCTTACAGAAGAGAGCTTTGCGGAGGTGAACACGGATCTGCGTACATCGGTTGGCTCAACCCGAACGCGCATCCTTGGTGACGGCGAAACGTTTGATGCCGAGCTTGCGCGCCTGGCCAATTTAGCGCACTCACCGCAGGTTTGGGTGGGGCATTCGCTCGGTGGAATCTTCGCCATCAACTTGGCGATTTTGCATCCGCAAAAATGCGCTGCGATTGTGTGCATTGCGTCGACGGCGCGAGGCGACCTGCCTGAAAATCGCATGAAACGGGAGGCCCTGCTGCAACGCGCGCGAGCAACGGATAGCTGCAAGGCAGTCTCGTTAGAGATGAAGCCGGTGTTTGGTGTGGCTGCGCACAGCGTCGTCGCAAAATCACTTGCGGCGCAGGCCGCGAGCGTCGGCCTGCGACGCTTCGGGCATCAAACTGAATACGCACTGACGCGACCCGAGCGGCGCGGTGAGCTGGCCACCATCAACTGCCCAATTCTGGCCTTGGTAGGCAGCAGCGATGACATTTGCCCGCCCGCATTGAGCGGCGAAATCGCGGCACTGGGCGTATATCCACGACGCACGCGATGGGTGTGCGTCGAAGGCGCAGGCCACCTCGCACCCATGACCCACCCGAGCGAAGTTGCAGCCCACATCCGCGACTTTGTTGCTTCACTTTAATTCATCCACGCACATTTTTTCGACAACGAGAGCCAGCCCATGAAAACTTCCACCCACCGCATCCTCACCACCCACGTCGGCTCGCTGCCCCGCTCGCAGCCTGTTGTCGATTTGATTTTTGCGCAGGAAAAAGGCGATCCTATCAATCTGCCCGTGTTTAACGCTACGATGCTTGATGCCGTCGATGCGGTGGTGAAACGGCAGGTGGATGCGGGCATTGACGTCGTCTCTGACGGCGAGATGAGCAAGATCAGCTACGCCACTTACATCAAAGATCGCTTCACTGGATTTGACGGCGACAGCCCGCGCCGCACCCCGTCTGACCTGCTCGATTTTCCGAGTTTTATGAAACGATTATCGGGCGGTGGCGGCACGCCGACCTATCGACGTCCGTGCTGCGTCGGCCCGATTAAAGTCAAATCGATGCAGCCATTGGCGGATGATATTGCGCACGTTAAAGCAGCCGCAGCTAAGCACGGCGCGGCTGAAGTATTTATGAACTCGGCCTCGCCCGGTGTGATTTCGTTGTTTCAGCCGAATCAGCATTACGTCGATGACGATGCGTATCTTGAGGCGCTCGCGCAGGCAATGGCGCATGAGTACAAGGCTATTGTGGATGCAGGTTTGCTGCTGCAACTGGACTCGCCTGACTTGGGCCTTGGCCGTCACATGATGTATCGCGATCTGGATGAGGCGGCGTATTTCAAGCGTATCGAGCAACACGTTGAGGCGCTCAATGCCTCGCTTGTCGGCATTCCCGCAGATCGAATCCGCATGCACGTGTGTTGGGGCAATTATGAAGGACCGCATCACAAAGATGTTGGGTTAGAGAAAATTCTGCCGATCGTGATGAAAGCCAAGCCGCAAGCGCTGTTGTTCGAGACCAGCAACCCGCGTCACGCCCACGAATGGGCGGTGATTCGCGACATGAAGCATGTCATCCCGGACGACAAAATTTTGATCCCCGGCGTGCTCGATTCCACCACCAATTTCATCGAGCATCCGCAGCTGGTGGCGCAGCGTTTGGGCAACTTTATTGACACAGTGGGGCGCGAGCGGGTGATCGCGGGCACCGACTGTGGCTTTGGCACCTTTGCCGGGTTTGGTGTGGTGGATGCTGAAATTGTTTACGCTAAATTCGAAGCGATGGCGGACGGCGCGCGCATCGCCACGGCAAAATACTGGCCCTAAACTATCACTCACCGAAAGCCACGCCATGAGAAAAAACACCCTCAAACAAAAGATGCTCGCAGGTGTTGGCACCACCAACGGCTGGTGCGCGTTTGGCTCGTCCTACTCCGCTGAAATTTTGGGCCACGCCGGGTTTGACAGCGTGACGGTGGACATGCAGCATGGCATGTTTGATTTCAACGCGGTGCTGCCCATGCTGCAAGCGCTATCGGCCACGCCCACGACGCCCATCGTTCGCGTGCCGTGGAACGACACCGCCCTGATCATGCACGTGCTCGACGCGGGGGCCTACGGCATCATCTGCCCGATGGTTAACAACCGCGCCGATGCTGAGAAACTGGTCGCTGCGTGTCGCTACGCGCCGGTCGGCATGCGCAGTTATGGGCCTGCGCGCGGCCTGCTCTACGGCGGCGCAGACTATTTCGATCATGCCAACGACGAAATCATCGCACTGGGGATGATCGAGACGCTGGAAGGTATCAAAAACCTCGACGACATTCTGGCAACAAAGGGTCTGGATGGGGTCTACATCGGGCCGAACGACCTAGCGCTGGTGCTTGGCGCACGCGCTGGCACGGACCTGACTGACGAGCGCTGCATCGACGCCATTGCACATATTCTGGCGCGCGCCAAGGCTCACCAAAAATTAGCGGGCATTTTTTGCGCTAGTGGCGATGTGGGTGCCATTCGCCGCAAGCAGGGCTTCACCATGGTCACGTTGAGCCACGAAGGCAGCTACCTGACGCAAACAGCAAAGGCTCACGTAGCCGCCGCTCTGCGTGAGCCACCGGAGGGCAGCGTGCCCGCGCCGTCGACCGGTTATTGACTGACGGACAGCCAAAATCAGCCATCAACTTTTTCACTAAGCCCATATTTTAATTGGGCTAGACGTAGTTTTCTACAAAAGTCGACTTATCTACAATTAAGCATGTACCCCACTTAAAACAAAGGATAAAGCCTAAAGCTGTTGCTCGCAGATCGAATATAAAACGATCGCACCGGCTGTGGCGACATTCAAAGATTCAACACCCGCCGCCATCGGAATTCGTAGGCCACGACGGATACTGGGAAGCACGTCAAGGCTCAGGCCGTGACCTTCGTTGGACAGCACTAACGCGCTGTTTTTTGAGAATTTGGCATCGAACAGCGAGACGGTTTTCACACTACCCAAATCGCGCGGCAAGGTCGCCCAAGTGTCGCCATTAAACGCCGCAAGCGCCGCAGCCAGGTCGACATCTTCGAGCACATGGGTGTGAAAGTGCGCGCCCTGCGAAGCGCGCATCGTTTTTACGCTCCACGCAAATGCGCAGCCTTGCGACAGCCACACCTGCGCCACGCCGGCCGCCGCAGCGGTGCGGATCAACGTGCCGACGTTGCCAGGGTCTTGCACCTCATCGAGTGCTAACACGAAGCCTGTGGTGGCCAGCGCGGGCATTGGCGGCACCGTGGCGATGGCGAGTACGCCGGTAGGGCTGACCAGCGTGGAGAGCGAGTCAAACAGAGCGGGAGCCACGAGCACGGCCTCGCGCGACTGTTGTGCAAGTGTGGCCTGCGCGGGCGTGATCGCGCCTGTGCCGCTGCCATCACGTATCGCGATGATTTCTAGGGCGCCAGCTCGCTCAACGTAGCTCTGCGCGAGGTGCTCGCCTTCGAGCAAGCACATGCCATCTCGCTTACGTGCAGGTGCTGAGCGCGACAGCGCGGCGAAGCGTTTGACCAGCGGGTTGTCGCGCGAGGAGATGGTTTTGAGCGGCGTCATTAATAGAACAGCGTAATCATTGTGGGAGCGGTTTTACCGCGACTGGCGGCGCAAAATCCACCCGACTGTCGCGGTGGAACCGCTCCCACAAAGACGGCTACGGTTTCTTCGACGCAGGCGCAGCATTGCCTGTGGTGTTCGGAATCGTCGCCGCAGGAGGCTGCAACTCTTTCACCTGAATCAGCGTTTCGCCTTTTTTAACCATGCCAAGTTCGCTGCGGGCGCGTTCCTCGATGGCCTCGCCCGCTTTTTCAAGATCGCCTACATCGGCCTCAAGCACCGCATTTTTCCGCTTGGCGTCGTCGTTTTTGGCTTTCAGATCGGCTAGGTCTTGCTCAAGCGCATGCGCGCGCGGCACCGAACCTTTGTCGAACCATAGCTTGTACTGAAGGCCCAAAAACATGAGCCCTAGTACTATGAAGATGACGCGTCCCATCATGCTGGTTTCTATGGCTGGCGAGCGCGCAGTGGCATTCACTAACTAGCGTGCAAACCGGGAAAACACGTCGGCCCCGGCGTAGCTAGCGACGTCGCCCAAATCCTCTTCAATACGCAGAAGCTGGTTGTATTTCGCGGTGCGGTCTGAGCGTGACAGTGAGCCGGTCTTGATCTGCCCAGCATTGGTGCCAACAGCCAAATCTGCAATCAGCGAATCTTCCGTCTCACCCGAGCGATGCGAAATCACATTGCTGTATGCGGCGCGCTTCGCCATCTCAATGGCGGCGAAGGTTTCCGACAGCGTGCCAATCTGGTTGATCTTGATCAGGATCGAATTAGCGATGCCCTGCTTGATGCCTTCACGGAAGATTTTTGGGTTGGTAACGAACACATCATCGCCCACCAATTGCACTTTTTTACCGAGCTTATCCGTGAGCATTTTCCAGCCGTCCCAATCGCCTTCGGCCATGCCGTCTTCAATCGAAATAATCGGATAACGCGCCGCCCAATCGGCCCACAGATCGGTGAGTTCTGCGCTGGAAAGCGTTCGGCCTTCGCCTTCGAGCACGTACCTGCCGTCTTTGTAGAACTCACTGGCAGCGCAGTCGAGCGCCAACGCGATTTGCTCGCCCGGTTTGTAGCCTGCGGTCTCGATGGCTTGCATCAACAGGGTCAGTGCTTCTTCGTTCGATTTCAGGTCCGGCGCAAAGCCGCCCTCGTCGCCCACCTGCGTCGGCCAGCCTTTGTTGCCGATGATTTTTTTGAGCGTGTGGAACACCTCGGCCCCCCAACGCAGCGCCTCTTTGAAGCTCGGTGCACCGACCGGCACGATCATGAACTCTTGCAAGTCGACCGAATTGTTGGCATGCGCACCACCGTTAATCACGTTCATCAACGGCACGGGCAAACTCATCGGGCCCGCGCCGCCGAAGTATCGATACAGCGGTAAACCAGCGTCCTCAGCAGATGCTTTTGCGACGGCGCAGGAGACGGCGAGCATTGCGTTCGCACCAAGGCGCGATTTGTTCTCGGTGCCGTCGAGTTCGCACAGGATGTGGTCGATGCGGGTTTGCTCTTCGCCGTCAAGGCCAAGCAGTGCTTCGGCGATTTCAGTATTCACGTATTCGACGGCTTTCAACACACCCTTGCCTGAGTAGCGTCGAATGTCGCCGTCGCGAAGTTCGATGGCTTCACGAGAGCCCGTAGAAGCGCCGCTCGGGACGGCCGCGCGACCGGTGGCACCACTCTCTAAAACAACGTCAGCCTCGACGGTGGGGTTGCCGCGTGAGTCAAGAATTTCGCGGGCGATGATGTCAACAATGGCGCTCATGGGGATCCTGTGTGTCTTTATTTAGTATCAATGTACGTAGGAGCGGCGCAAGCCGCGATTAGCTGTTCCCGCAAAGGTTCGCGATTGTCGATTCGCGGCTCGCGCCGCTCCTACCCCGCATCACACCCCATCCACCACAATCATGTTGAACTGCGCGGCACCCTCACGCTCAGCCCGCGCCGCCACATACAGCGCGGAGTCATAAAACGCCTCGGCTGCTTCGCGGGTCGCGTATTCAACAATCACGATGCGCGGGTTGGCCCATGCGCCTTCCAGCACTTTTAGGTTGCCGCCGCGCACGATGAATTTTCCGCCCGCAGCGGCCACAGCGGTGGGGGACAACGCCATGTAGTTTTTGTATTTTTCAGCATCAGTCACGGTCACCGAGGCAATCACATAGGCGGTCATAACTTATGCGCTCCAACGAGTTGATTTTCAGCAAAGGGGCGCGACTTGACGATACGGTCAAGTTCAATGAGTTGCTCCAGCAACGCTTTCATACGCGGCAACGGCCAAGCGTTGGGGCCGTCGGACAACGATTTATCAGGATTCGGATGCGTTTCCATGAACAGTCCCGCCACGCCCACTGCAACCGCCGCACGCGCCAGCACCGGCACAAACTCACGCTGACCGCCGCTCGTGGTACCCTGCCCACCGGGCAATTGCACCGAATGCGTGGCATCAAACACCACCGGACAATTTGTTTCGCGCATGATAGCGAGCGATCTCATGTCGCTCACCAGATTGTTGTAACCGAAGCTCACGCCGCGCTCGCAAACCATGATGGTGTCCGCGCCGTCATTGACTTCCTTAGCTTTGTCAACGACGTTTTTCATGTCGCCCGGCGCGAGAAACTGGCCCTTCTTGATATTCACCGGCTTGCCACTGGCGGCGACCGCGTGAATGAAGTCGGTTTGCCGCGACAAGAAGGCTGGCGTTTGCAACACATCGACCACGCTCGCGACTTCGGCAATCTCGTCTATCGCATGCACGTCGGTTAATACCGGCACGCCGATTTGACGTTTGACTTCGGCAAGAATGCGCAGCCCGTTTTGCATACCCGGCCCACGAAAACTCTTGCCGCTGGAGCGGTTGGCTTTGTCGTAACTAGATTTGAAGATGAAGGGGATGCCGAGCGCTTGTGTCATTTCCTTAAGCGTACCGGCTGTATCCAGCTGTAGTTGCTCCGATTCAACGACGCAAGGGCCTGCGATCAGAAAGATGGGGTGATCGAGGCCGACCGTGAAGCCGCAAAGGTTCATGCTGCGCTCCGCTTCAATCCGTCACGATACGCCATCGCGGCCCCCACAAATGCCTTAAACAGCGGATGACCTCTACGCGGCGTGGAGTTGAACTCGGGGTGATATTGCACCCCGATAAACCAAGGATGCGATGCTGCTGGATATTCCATGACCTCAACCAAATCCTGCACCGCCGAGCGTCCCGAAACGACGAGGCCTTTCGCTTCAAATTGCGCGATGTAATTGCTGTTGACCTCGAAGCGATGGCGATGCCGCTCGTTGATTTCGGTCGTGCCGTAGACGCGCGCCGCCAGCGAGCCTGCGCACAGCGTTGCATTTTGTGCGCCGAGTCGCATGGTGCCGCCCTTGTCGGACGCGAGATTCCTTTTTTGTACCGCACCGGTGGCATCCTGCCATTCGGTAACCAGACCAATCACCGGGTTCTTGGTGTCGTAATCAAACTCGGTCGAATGCGCATCCATCATGCCGCACACGTCACGTGCAAATTCGATGATCGCGATTTGCATGCCGAGGCAAATTCCCAAATACGGCACTTTATTTTCACGCGCATATTTTGCCGCGAGAATTTTTCCTTCTATGCCGCGCTCGCCGAAACCGGGGCCGACCAAGATTGCATCCATGCCAGCAAACGATGCAGCGCCGTCGACTTCAACTTTTTCTGACTCAAGATACTTGATGTTGACGCGGCAATCGTTGTGAATGCCGCCTGCTTTAAGCGCCTCGTTGATGGATTTATAGGCGTCAATCAACTCAACATATTTACCGACGAAAGCGATGTTCACCTCACCGCACTTCGGCTCCAGTGTGCGCTTAACGATGTTGTCCCAAGGCGTCAGATCCGCAGGCTTGGCCACAATGTCAAGCGTGTGCAGCACGATTTCATCGAGCAGCTGTTCGTATAAGCGGCGCGGCACTTTGAAAATGGTGTCAAGGTCGGGCACCGAGATAACGGCGCGCTCCTCAACGTTGGTGAACAACGAGATTTTTTTCTTCTCGTCTTCAGGCACTTCACGGTCTGAACGACACAGAAGCACGTCAGGAAAAATGCCGATTTCACGAAGTTTTTGCACGCTGTGCTGCGTCGGCTTGGTCTTCAATTCACCGGCGCTAGCGATGTACGGCACCAGTGTCAAATGGATGTAGCAGCGGTTTTTTCGCCCCACCTCAACGCCCATCTGGCGAATGGCCTCAACAAACGGCAACGATTCGATATCGCCCACCGTGCCGCCGATTTCAACCATCAGCACGTCCAGACCTTCACCGGCGCTTTTGATGCCGGCTTTGATCTCGTCGGTAATGTGCGGAATAACCTGCACCGTGCCGCCAAGGTAGTCGCCGCGGCGCTCCTTGTTGATCACGTTTTGATAAACCTTGCCCGACGTAAAACTATTACGCGTGGTCATCTTGGCCGAGGTGAAGCGCTCGTAGTGCCCCAGATCGAGGTCGGTTTCGGCC
The DNA here is from genome assembly GCA_031409935.1 of Burkholderiales bacterium. Classification (GTDB taxonomy): domain Bacteria; phylum Pseudomonadota; class Gammaproteobacteria; order Burkholderiales; family Casimicrobiaceae; genus Casimicrobium. Next base: position 20,876 of record JANNYE010000109.1, read on the forward strand.
CCGTCGTTGGTCACGTACACCTCGCCGTGCTGATACGGGCTCATGGTGCCCGGATCAACGTTGATGTAGGGATCGAGTTTTACGAGGGAGACTTTGAGGCCGCGCGATTCAAGAATCGCAGCGAGCGAAGCGGCGGCGATGCCCTTGCCGAGAGAGGACACCACACCACCTGTGACGAATACGTATTTGGTCATAGCGCACCAGCGGGAAAGCCAAATTCTACCGGAGGGCGCAATCGCTGCGACAGGTTGCGCGAGTAAACTGCAAATCGGAAGCGTTCCGCAGTTCAAGATACGAATGTCGTTCGCCCAGCGCGCAACGGGGGTTGGGTGTCAGGTTTTACGGGAAGCTAAACAATTTGGGCCTCGGGCTCGTAAACGAAATCACAAGGAGCAGTTCATGGAAGACGTAGTCATCGTGTCGGCAGCGCGCACAGCCGTGGGGAAATTTGGTGGCGCTATTGCCAAAGTAGCAGCGCCAGACTTGGGCGCAACGGTTATCCGCGCGCTTTTAGCCCGAAGCGGCGTGTCCCCCGACCTGATCAACGAGGTCATTCTGGGTCAGGTGCTTACGGCGGGTGGTGGACAAAACCCGGCACGGCAATCGGTGATCAAATCGGGCCTGCCAAACCATGTGCCAGCGTTTGTCGTCGGCAAAGTGTGCGGCTCAGGCCTGAAAGCCACACATCTGGCGGCGCAAGCCATCAAGTGCGGCGACGCCGACATCATCATCGCTGGCGGCCAAGAAAACATGAGCGCGTCGCCACACGTGCTGCTCGGCTCGCGCGACGGCCAGCGCATGGGTGACTGGAAAATGACCGACACCATGATCGTCGACGGACTGTGGGACGTGTACAACCAGTACCACATGGGCATCACCGCCGAGAACGTCGCCAAGAAATTCGAGATTTCTCGCGAGGCGCAAGACGCGTTTGCCGCCGCGTCGCAAAACAAAGCTGAGGCCGCGCAAAAAGCAGGCAAATTCAAGGACGAAATCGTGCCGGTAGAAATCGTCTCGAAAAAGGGCAGCACGTTTTTTGACGCTGACGAATTCATCAAACCAGGCGTCACCGCTGAGTCCCTCGCCGCGCTGCGACCCGCATTCGACAAGGCGGGTACGGTCACCGCAGGTAATGCTTCGGGCTTGAACGACGGCGCGGCGGGCGTAATGATGATGTCGGCTAAGAAAGCCAAAGAACTTGGCCTGACGCCGCTGGCCCGCATCGCAAGCTACGCCTCGGCCGGACTCGACCCGGCCATCATGGGCATGGGCCCGGTGCCTGCGTCCACGCTGTGTTTGAAAAAAGCGGGCTGGAAAGCGGCTGATCTCGATTTGATGGAGATCAACGAAGCCTTTGCGGGTCAAGCCTGCGCGGTGAACAAGGAAATGGGCTGGGACACGAGCAAGATCAACGTCAACGGCGGCGCAATCGCCATTGGCCATCCGATCGGTGCTTCCGGTGCCCGCATTCTGGTTACGCTGATTCACGAAATGATTCGTCGCGATGCGCACAAGGGCTTGGCCTCGCTGTGCATCGGTGGCGGTATGGGTGTGGCGCTGGCGATCGAGCGGTAAAACTGACCTCGTCAAAGAAAAAGCGGCCCGTGATGGGCCGTTTTTCTTTGGTGCAGGCTTCAGATGCCCCGCGACCCCTCTCCCGCACTGCGGCCGAGAGAACCCACCGACTGTTTTCGCAGGTTCTCCGTAGTCAACCCTTTCCCATCCGGCTGCCACCCTGGTGGCCCGAACAAATAGCCGAATACCTCGCGCGCCGAACGCGCCTTGCGCAAATCAGCGACGATATTGATCCACTGCTGGAAGATCACACGCAACGGGTTATGACTCGTGATCGGCTGCACCCAGCCATAAACCGGCTTCAAATCGTCGCGCTCGGCGATATATGTGCCGAACATACGGTCAAAAATCATCAGTACGCCGCCGTAGTTCGCGTCGAGATACTCAACATTCGAAGCGTGATGCACGCGGTGCGCCGACGGCGTGTTGATGATGCCTTCGAGGAAGCCGAGCTTCGGAATCCATTCGGCGTGAATCCAGAATTGATAAAGCAGATTGATCGCGAACGCGAGCAGGATGACCTGCGGCGAAAACCCGATCCACGCCAGTGGCGAGAAGAACACCAGCGTCAAGGTGATTTTGCCCAGCCAACCGAGCCTATACGCTGCTGACAAATTGAACTGATTCGGCGAATGATGCACGGCGTGATTCGCCCAAAACCAGCGAATGCGATGGCTGGCGCGGTGAAACCAGTAATACGCAAACTCAAGCGCAACGAAGAGCACAATCCAGCTTAGCGGCTCGCGCATGTCCCAGTTGAAAAGGCGGTGCTCGTATAGCCACGCCGCGCCCGGCAACGCCAGCAAGGCCGGGATGAAATCCGTGATTCGACGACCGACGGCAATTACCAGCGACAGCATTGAGCCTTTCCAGTCGTAGTCGCGCCGCCCGGTGAACGACAGTACGACGCCCTCCAGCAGCGCGCTGCCAAGCGCCACGGCGGCGATGATCAGGTAGACGCGAACAATGGTTGGTGTGGTTTCCACGTTTCAGCCTTCCTCCCGTAAGGCGCTGCGCCTGAGCAAATGCGTGCGCAGCTTCGAAGCATATCGGTATCGCTCGGACGCGGCGCATACTGTGACGTTCCCAACGCCCCGTTGTCGATTGAAACAATGCGTAACCACAAACGAGCGAGTTGCCGCATACTGTAGTCAGAGCGCGGCGAATCAACCCGTGCCGCAGGAGGAAATCATGTCAAAACGAATCGCAAAATTCGCGGCCATTGCCGCCAGCACGCTGATGTTGCTAGCACCCGCAGCGCAGGCACAAAACCTTAGTCTGCTGTGCAACGCCACCATCGACTGGTGCGAGTTGATGAAGAACAAGTTTGAAGCCGAATCCGGCATCAAAACCAGCATGACGCGACGCAGCTCGGGCGAGTCGTACGCGCAGGTGCGCGCCGAGTCGGCGAACCCGAAGATTGACGTGTGGTGGGCAGGCACGGGCGACCCGCATTTGCAGGCGGCGGGCGAAGGCTTGACCGAGGTGTACAAATCGCCGTCATTGTCCAAATTGCAGCCGTGGGCGAACAAGGTCGCCGAGGCTTCAGGCAATCGCACCGTCGGCATTTATCTCGGCGCGCTCGGGTACGCCTACAACGACAAAATGCTGGCGTCTAAAAAACTGCCTGCACCGAAATGCTGGAGCGATTTGGCCGACGCGAAATACAAAGACGAAGTGCAAATGCCCGACCCGAATTCATCGGGGACGGCGTACACCATGCTCGCCACGCTTGTGCAGTTGATGGGCGAAGAAAAGGCCTTCACCTTCATGAAGGCGATGCACAAAAACGTGAACCAGTACACCAAGAGCGGTGTTGCGCCATCGCAGGCGGTGGGTCGCGGCGAGACGTTGATCGGCATCTCGTTCATGCACGATTTAATTGTGCCGAAACTGGGCGGATTTCCGGTCACATTGGTTGCGCCCTGCGAAGGCACCGGCTACGAGATCGGCTCGATGAGCATCATCAAGGGCGCACGCAACATGGTTGAGGCCAAGCGCTTCTATGAGTTCGCATTGCGACCCGATATTCAGTCGCTCGCACCGTCGGTGAAGGCGTTTCAAATTCCATCGCACCTAGAGGCAAAAGTATCGGCCGAAGCGATCAAGTCCAGTGACGTCAAACTGATTGATTACGACCAAGTGAAGTACGGCTCGACCGAAGTGCGCAAACGCTTGTTGAAACGCTGGTCGGACGAGGTTTCGGGCGCGCCGCGCTAGTCTGGTTCCCTCTCCCGTAGCACGGGAGAGGGTTAGGGTGAGGGCGCCGCTTTGCAGAACCAAGCCAGCTAGAACGCCACCGCCCTCACCCGCCCTGTCGGGCACCCTCTCCCGCGCTGCGGGAGAGGGAATTTTTCGCTAACGATCCTCCGGCAATGACTACCGAAACCCTCCAATCCCGCTACACCTTCGCCCAAAAACTCGCCCGCGACGCTGGCACACTCGCCCACAACTACTTCAAAAATCTCGACCAGCTAGTCGTCGAATCCAAGGGCACGCAAGACGAAGTCAGCATCGCTGACCGGGAGACGGAAGTCTTTCTCCGTGCCCGCATTCTTGAGGCGTTTCCCGACGACGGCATCCTCGGCGAAGAAGGCGGCGATGACACCAACGGCAAGGCAATCATCTGGGTGCTGGACCCGATTGACGGCACCGCGTGTTTCGTCAACGGCATGTTCTCGTGGTGCATCTCGATTGCGGTGGTCGTCGACGGCGTGCCGAGCGTCGGCGTCGTGTTTGACCCGAACGCAAACGAGCTTTTTCACGCGATCCTCGGTGGCATGGCGCACGTCAACGACAAACCGATTCACGTCAAGGAAGTTGCCGACTTCAAAGGCGGCGTGCTCGGCGTCGGCTTTTCGCATCGCTCACAGCCCGACGAATTCACGCCCTTCATGCACACCCTGCTCTCCTCCGGCGGCATGTTCATCAGGAACGGCTCAGGCGCGCTGATGCTCTGCTACGTCGCGGCGGGCCGGCTGATTGGCTACTACGAACCGCACATCAACTCTTGGGATTGCCTCGCCGCCATCGTCATCGTTGAAGCCGCAGGTGGTCGCTGCAACGACTTCCTTGCCGACGACGGCCTGACACGCGGCAACCCGATTCTGGCGGCGGGAAAAACGCTGTATCCGAAGCTCGTCGCGAGCACTGGCAAGCAAATCGCCTAGCTATCAGCTTTTGGCTGTAATTACCATTTCATAGGGGCTAGGCGTTGAAAACGTCAATTCTCGACTTTTTCATAAAACAGGTGCTAAGCCCAAATTAAATAAGGCTTTAATCAAAAAGCTGCTAGCGTATCCAGGCGCTGCGCAACCATCGCATAAGCTACGCTAGCACCCTGCACACTTCATTGACCGCCTCATGTGGACACGCCGAATTCTGACTAGCCTTGCCGCGCTCCTCGCGCTGGTGGGTGTCGCGTGGATGCTCGTCGCGTGTTACGGGCAGGACGTCGCGATCGAACTCACCGAGCAGGAGCTACAAACGCGGCTGGCCGCCCGCTTCCCGATTCAGAACTGCGCGCTGATCATCGTCTGCCTCGACATCACTTCGCCACAACTCAAACTGACCGAAGGCTCTGACCGTATCGCGCTGTCCGCCGACTTGTCCGCCACGCTCGGTAACCGTCGCTATCCCGGCACGCTCGCGTTCTCCGGCAAGGTGCGCTACGTCGCGGCCGACGGAAACTTCTTCCTTGACGACATCGAGATTGAGCGCTTCGACCTCACGGGCGTCCCGCCCAGATACACCGACGTCCTGCGCAGCACCGGCCCGACCGTGCTGCGCTCCGTGCTCGCCACGCGACCGATTTACACGCTCAAGGGCGACACGGCCAAAGAGCGCCTCGCCCGCGCAGCCGTCGGCGATATTCGCGTCGTCAACGGCAAGCTGCGCGTGTCGATGCTGAAGCCGACGCCGTAACGCTCATCACAGCGCACGGAGGTTCAACGCAACGCACGCCCGCCCCGTCGTCCCTGCGAAACTCCCTAATCGTCGTCCCTGCGAAGGCAGGGACCCAGCGACTTTTCTCGGCGTGACGAGCACCGCTGGCAAAAGACACTGGGCCCCTGCCTGCGCAGGGGCGACGCCAAGCCTGGTAGGGTGGGCACCCCGTGCCCACCAAAACGCGGCACCACGATCATTTCCGCGATTGAGCGCCAGGGTGGGCAGAGGCTGCCCACCCTACAAAAATTTGAGGTTCATGGGTAGCGGACAGAACCGGTCACACCGCATTAACATCCACCAACAAAATTCCAACAAGGAGCGCCCACCATGACCAACCTCGCCACCCTAACCAACCACCAAATCCGCCTAGCCGCCCGCCCCGTCGGCCTGCCCACGCGCGAAGGCTGGTCGTTCACCACCGAGCCCGTCACCGAACCCGCCGCAGGCGGCATCGTCGTCAAAACCCTCTCGCTCTCGCTCGACCCGGCGATGCGCGGCTGGATGAACGAAGGCAAGTCCTACATCCCGCCTGTTGGCATTGGCGAGGTCATGCGCGCGGGTGGCATCGGCAAGGTCATCGCCTCGGCGAACCCGAAATTCGCGGTGGGTGACGTCGTCACGGCGGGCCTCGGCGTGCAGGAATATGCGTCGTTTGACGAAGCCAACATCAAGCGCTCTGGGGTCGCCAAAATCGACCTGCGCATGGGCAGCATCAACCAGTGGCTCAACGTGCTCGGCATGCCCGGCATGACCGGCTACTTCGGCCTCATGGACGTGGGCCAACCGAAGGCGGGCGAAACCGTCGTCGTCTCCGGCGCGGCGGGCGCGGTCGGGCAAACGGTCGGCCAGCTTGCCAAGATCAAGGGCTGCCGCGTCGTCGGCATCGCGGGCGGCAAGGCCAAGTGCGACTGGGTGGTCAGCGAGCTGGGATTTGACGCCTGCATCGACTACAAAGGCGGCTCAGTACGCGACGGCCTCAAGGAACATTGTCCGAACGGCGTCGACATTTATTTCGACAACGTCGGCGGCGAAATCCTCGACCATGTCCTCGCCAAAATCAACCGCAAAGCCCGCATCATCATCTGCGGCGCCATCTCGCAATACAACAACACGACCGCAGTACAAGGCCCAAAAAATTACCTCTCGCTACTCGTCAACCGCGCCCGCATGGAAGGCATCGTCGTCTTCGACTACGCAGATCGCTCCGGCATCGCGATTGCCGAAATGGCCGGGTATTTGAAGGACGGCAAGATGAAATCAAAAGAGGACATCGTGGTCGGGATAGAGACGTTCCCCGAGACGTTGCTTAAGCTTTTCAATGGCGAGAATTTTGGGAAATTGGTTTTGCAGGTGGCGGCGGAGTAGCGGCGCTTTGCCAACGCTGGAAAATATGCACTATTTTTGCAGGGATAAGCTGGTTTGCCAGTCCCGCATTCCGCGCTTTCCACGATCCAAACAATACGTGTCGACCTACGGAAACTGAAATGGATTTGGAGCTGTTTAGTGCGCTAGGTATGTGGGCAACGGGCGAGTCAGTGAGCGGCTCGTTCTTGTACGGCATCAAAATCATCTGGCTTGGGCGTATCGGGAAAGTGATGATGGCATCATGTTTGCTCGTTACGTTAATTGACTTGTACGGCCCCAATCGATTGAGGCTCAAGATGCTTCGTGCGTTGGTTGTATCGCGAGGTTATCGCAAGCAAAATGAAGGCGGAATACTGTTCTTTTCGCTCGTGACCGTGATTGTTTATGGGTCAACGTACGTGGCGCTCACTATCATCAATGCAATAGCGCCGAAACTAACTGAAAAGTTGATGGCACCAATTCAACGATGGACGGCGCCTGTCGGGTCGTTTCTTGACAGGCAAACCGAAGTCCGGCCAGGGTCAGAGAAATATGGCAAACGCGCCCACAAAGCCGTTGAGGGTGTAAGCGGCATCCTTCTACTTATGTTGTTTTTTTACGTTGTCCAACTGCTTGACACGTGGTACGTGAACAGTTGGTGGTTCGACGTTCTCGCTATTGTGGCTGGAGCAATCCTTACGGCCGCTTTCTTTGTTTTGTGGGGTTTCATGAATGTTGCATTGGCCAATATCGTAGTTCGCATTTCTTATCCATTTTCCTTCATGCTTTCGGATGCGAACCTTCGACGTAAGACGATGTTTCTAACTGCGGTGCTTTTCGTTGTCGGCTTCGCAATGGATATTTTTGCGTCGTAGCGAGGTAGATACCGTCTTAAAAAGCAAGCCGAACGATGCCGTTTTGCGCGAGTGCTCGACTTGCCCACAGGGGCAGCCGAAACGAGTTTTTTATTGGCAAGCTTTCGGCTGCCCCTGTGGACACAGAATTAAGGGGCCAGGTACCTTTTCCACTTCTCAACACAACAACACGACGGCAGTGCAAGGCCCAAAAAATTACCTCTCGCTACTCGTCGACCGCGCGCGCATGGAAGGCATCGTCGTCTTCGACTACGCAGATCGCTACGGCATCGCGATTGCCGAAATGGCCGGATATTTAAAAGACGGAAAGATGAAATCGAAAGAAGACATCGTGGTCGGCATTGAGACGTTCCCCGAGACGCTGCTCAAGCTTTTCAACGGGGAGAATTTTGGGAAATTGGTTTTGCAGATGGCGAGCGACTAAGAGTCACAGATTCTCAAATTTGTCTGTTCGAGCATAAACCAGCGGCCGAGAGTTTTTCACCTCTAGGTAACCCAACTCTTCCAAATCCTCAAGGTCACGACGCGCGGTTCGTTCGGCTACACCATGAGCCCACAGGTGCTGATACTCATCCAAAGTAATATTCTGACTCGGATAGCTATTGAGCAAGTAATTTTTCATGCGCTCATTGAGCTGATGACGCTCTTGAGTGCCACGAGCTAGAAATACCCGGAGCAAAACGCCGTTGCTCACCGACTCCCACTCGGGTGGCTTCAAGCCAGCGCGCTTGCACTCGGTAACAATGCGACCTGTGCCACTGCCCCATTGCTCTACCAAGCCGCGAAGAAATACGACGTTTGCGATGTCGGGATTGTGTGGCCGCGACACACGTGTCTGCGCTAAAGTCTCCGGTGAAACACCGTCGGGTAGCTGCCCAGGGTTCCAAACCTCGAGTCGATCAGGATGTAGTGCGACTGTAGTGTTGGCAGCTGTTTGCGCATAGTCTCGATGAACAAGCGCGTTCATAACGGCCTCACGAATAACGAATGGAGGAATGGACCTAGAGTCCTTCCGTTCCCACATTTCAAAATCCGAAAACGTCGGTATGTTGCGCTCGAAGAATGCGGTTATCTGATCGAACAAGTCAAAAATATTTCCTTCTAGCAGTCGATTTTCGAAAAATTCCGAACGATCGAGGCTATTAAATCGCGCAATCCGCACACGAGATTGCGGAAGAGAATGTTGAGAATCAGCGAATAGCACCAAGGCTGAGTTCAGGACTTGGCCCGATTGGCAAACATTAATTTCCTCTAGAAAGGAAGCCACTTTTGCCAGTTTTTTGTTGGGGCGAACATGCCGCTCCATCGCTTCGAGTCTCGTAATTTCGATTTGATGACCGTCGAGATCATTCAGCGTCACACCTAGCGCCAGTTGACGCTCCCAACGCGGTGACTCGCCACTGCGTGTGACGATCATGTCAGAAATTTCCTTGGCACTCGCTGTCTCTAACCGCCCTCCCCTCCAAACGTGAATCAAATCGTCCACAACATATGGTCGCTCCGATCCTGCTGGAACATCAATCAAAACGATCGTCTTGCGAGCTGCTGCTCTGGCGAGAACGGAAAATTTTGGCTCTGGACTGATCATTTCTTCGACGTGTTGTCGAAACCAACTCGTCTCCAACTCATCGTCCGCGCCGATGACGCGACCCGATTCATCCACACCAAGAAGCAATCGACCGCCACTCCCGTTGAGAAATGCAGAAATTACTCGTGCGACCTTATCCGCGGATGCATTCCCCATGATCGCGGTCGCTTCGGATGACAATTGGGTTTGAGTCATTTCAATTCCAACAAAAAATTAAAGTTCGATCAGCGATTTGAAGCGTTCGATATCGCCAAATTGACTCTCGATGAAGAGCAAAAGATCCGATGCTTCCTGATAGGGTTGCACCCAATTGCCCTTTCGTTCAGCTAGCGGAATGTCCGATCGCGTAGCTTGCTCATACAAGTCAAGAATGCGGATGTCATCCAAAACAGTTGTCGCTTTGAAAAACGAATGGTGCCTCGGCGTTTTTCCGTCTGCTTCATTACGAAACTGTCGAAGAACATTCCTAGCAGTTATCACGTCCCGGTGCACTGCAAAAAAACGTGGTTTCCCGAGATCGATAGCACGTTGCATTTCCTGATGTGTTATCGATAGAGCGTCTCCATCGACGCCGCTTCCATATTTGCCATTAATGATTCCTAGAACTGCGCACGATTGGTCAACGGCAGTCAGACAGTTCTCGAACGCAGTCTTGGATGGATCGATCGGAACGGTACCCTTACAGGACATCCAAACCCGATAGCCGTACCCTCTAAGCACCGCGAAAACCTGATCGAGTAGGTACTCCTGTCCGTACACCGAGGAACTGACCAAAATAGTGGGTCTATCCATATGGACCATTCGAGAACGATTCGGCATTGTCACAAAATGTCACGAAATGTCAAGTCCATCGCATTTGACATCCGTCGTATATTTCAGACGCGAAAGCGCCAATTAACCGGCTGCTTGGCTGACGAATGTCATGCCCGACTTACCTCGATCTCGCTGCGCTAATCGAGGTGCCACGAAACTACCCAGCAGCTTCCGCAACGCCTCTTCAATCCGCCCGTCCGCCGCGAAGAAGCTCGTACAACGCTCACAGTCGTGCGTGCTGGGGCCACGTGCTCCGTGCGTCCACGCGCGCATCTATCCTCTGGCGCGCCTGACCGGCCCTTCGTCGCACCTTCGCGACGCCGCGCAAACCTGTCTGGATACTTCGGCCTGCTGATCCCCGCAGCGCAACCCAACCCGAAAGATATCCATCCATGTTTGCCCGTTCCCTCTTTGCTTTTCGTGCTCTTCCGCTTGTCTTTGCAGCGGCCAGTGCCCTCCTGCTGCTGCCTGCCGCTCATGCTGCTGATGCCGCTCTTGCCACCCAAGCGGGCTTTCGCCAGATGACGGTGGCCGCCGGCAGTGCGGATGCCAAGCCGGCCCACTTCGCGCTTTATTACCCGACGCCTGATGCGGCGCGGGGGATTCCAATGGGGCCGTTCCCGCAGACCGTGGCCATCAACGGCCCACCGGAGTCGAAAGTCAAGGGCCTGATCGTGATCAGTCATGGCACGGCCTCCACCGAGACGGGCTTTGCGACGTTGGCTCTTGCGCTGGCGCGCAACGGCTATCTGGTGGCCAGTGTCGAGCACGTGGGTGACACCTGGCAGGATCAGTCGATGCGTGCCACGCCGGGGCGCTACTTTGCCGAGCGGCCGCGCCAGGCTTCGCGCGTGATCGACACCGTGCTCGCCGACCCGCAATGGCGCGCACGCTTGGCCCTTGGTGCCGGTGGTGACGAAAGGCGGCTGCTGGTCGGTGCGCTGGGCCATTCGGCGGGCGGCTACACGGTATCAGTGTCGTGTCACGCCTGAAATGACGCATCTCGCTTGCCCTCGCTGCGCGTGGCGTCGTTGCAAAACTTGCGCATGCCCCGGCATGAGCTGCGTTTTGCGCCTAGCCCCGCACACCGATGGCGGCGCGATATTGCGCCATTTCAAACGTGACACGACACTCGCGCTGGCCGGTGGCAAGCCGGTGCTCTCGCGCCTGCGAAGCATCGACTCAAGCGGGTGAAGATGGGGTCTACTTGGGTGGTGAATCATTATGTTTTGGTAAGCGCGGTGGACAATTCTTCGCCGTGCCAAATGGAAAGAAAAAGTACCGTTAATGGATCGGTATCGCCAAAAGTCACAGTCACGGAACCCCGAGCGGCTAAGCCGAGGTCGCCGTAAATAGTTTCGCCGTCTAACGGCGACGCCGTTTGCGCAGCAGTCTGGCTAGGCGACACTCACCGCTGCAGCTTGAAGGCTACCGCCACGATCGGCTTGGCCCACTGAGGAATGGACGACTTGACGAACACCGTTCGCGTACATTCAACATGCAGCAACAGCAGCGGCTGCGGCGCAACGCCTCGCGCCGGATCGCCCTCCTGGCTGTTGTCATACAGGCGCAAGCTGGTCAGGTGCGGCAACAGCCGAACGAGATTGGCGCGGCTCGTGTCGTAGCGCTCACGTATTTTCGCCTCGGGGATGTCGTGCCCGCCGTTTGCGACACGCGAGCGCACGCGTGCGATGTGTAGCTCGGGAGAGGACAGACCTGCGAACCAGACATGCACCTGGGCACCTTTACCCGCCGCGTCCAACAGCATATTGGGAATGGTCTTCGCGCCGAGCGTCGACTCGAACGCGAAGTTTTCTGAGGCATCGATGGCGCGTGCGAGCCCCGCGCGCCCCATCTCCCAGGCTTGAGCATTCGCCTCCTCCAAGGAGGAAACGATGCGTCGCTCCAAAAGCTTTTTCGCGAAGAGATCAGGATTAAAGAAATTAATGTTCTGCGACTGAAGCGCTGCACCACCGATACTGCTTTTTCCGGCGCCGTTCACACCGGCCAACACGGAGATGAACGCGGGCATCTAGCGCCGAGCCTTGGCGGTTGGTGGGGTGACGAACGGCCCTGGTGTGGCGAACTCGTCGACAACAGCGGCGCGACGCGCACCTTCACGACTCTGCCGGATCGCGGCATGTCCGAGTTCCAGCGGACCCATAGCAAAAGCGCTTGACATACGCGTGATCGCATCAGGTGCTTGCATCCCGGCGTACATCACATCGAACTCAAGGGTCAGCTGCGCCAAATCCGGCGTGGTCGCCTTCTCGAGTGCGCGATAGCGATCCAGCGACATCATGACCATACTTGGCTGGCCATGACGGGTAACCAACAACGTTCCGCTCTTCTCGACTTTTGTGGTCGTCGCGTGAAATTTGGCAACCAACTCACTTGCGGGGACAGTGGGGAGTTTCTCTAAAGCGTCTGTCGTTGCCATTTTCCAATCCTCATTTTCTGAACACGCCATAATTTTACCTGTTTTATATAATTTATACAAAAATACCAATTTGTGCCATTCTCAGCGAGGTAAGGTGCGCATCAGACTGCACACCTTCGCTATACCTACGGGAACCACTGCTGATTGACCGAAGCGGTGCACACCCTACGCCGGACCATCGGCGCAAAACGTAGCTCGTAGGACGGATCGGCGAAGCGTGATCCGCCATTGCCTGCCCGACGGGCCGAACATCAATCCCGCCTCTCGCAATTAGACAAATACTTGTATAATTTTGTATGAAGTCGATACTGCGGCAACTGAAGTTTGTCGGCTCAAGTCAGGATGACATTCGTGATTTCCCAGAGGCGGTGCGCCGACGGACCTCAAGCCAATGAGCTCTGTGCGGGCTGGGGCGCATGAGGTTCGGGTACGTTATTTACGGTGCATGGCGAGCCATTTATGTCGCCAAGTTTGCAGACGCGGTTTACGTTCTGCACGCGTTTCAGAAAGAGACGCAGAAAACCAGCAAGGGCGATATCGACCTCGCGACTTCGCAGCCGCCCGTTACAAACTAATCGCAGGCAGGCCATGAAAAAAACTGATCCGCGCATTGACGATACGCGTATCACCGAAAGTAGCGGCAATGTGTTTGTTGATCTCGGCTTTGATGACGCCGAGGCGAAGGTTATGGCATTGCGTGTGGAGTTGATCGTGCAACTGCGCGAAACGCTCACCCAGCAAGGCCTCACACAAGCTGAAGCCGCAAAACAGCTTGGCGTCACTCAGCCAAGAGTTTCAGCCCTGCTCAAAGGAACATGGAAAGACTTCAGCATCGATATGTTGCTGACCTTCGCCGCTCGACTGGGACTGCAACCACGGCTGATGTTTGGGTCGTAGTTTCGTTCCGCCTTACGCTGTAAATTACGGCAATGCCGTATAATTTCAAACATGTACACCGTCGCCGAAACTGACGTTTTCGTCCGTTATGCACACTCCGTTTGGTCAACGGAAGAGCGTGACACGTTTGTCACCTGGATCGCAAGCAATCCGCTCGCGGGCGACGTGATCCCGGGCACGGGTGGCTTGCGTAAAGCTCGCTATTCACGGCAAGGTACTGGCAAACGCGGTGGCGTTCGCGTTGTGTACTACAACGTGTTGTCAGACGGAAAAATTTGGTTGCTGATTGTTTACAGCAAAGCCAAATTTGACAACTTGCCGCTCGCGTTTTTGAATCGACTGAAATCTGCAATTCTGGAGAGCTTAGATGGCAATCAAACTCATTGATAAAAGCGTGGACGCTGAGATGAAACAGTTTCAGGCGGATCTGTTGCGCTCGGTTGCGCAGATGAAACGCGGTCGCGCCGCGCGAACCACACGCGTGCTGGTGACGCCCGCGTCTGAGGCGCGGGCGCGGGTCGGGCTCACCCAATCACAATTCGCTGAATTACTGGGGGTATCGGTGCGCACGCTTCAAGATTGGGAGCAAGGACGGCGCGATCCGACTGGTGCGGCGCAAACGCTGTTGCGCGTCGCGGCAAAGCATCCAAAAATCTTGCGCGGATTGGCGGTCGCGTAGATTGCCTGGGTGCCGTCTGCCTTGGGCAAGTTACGTAGAAGCTCGGGGCCAAGTCTTGCATCGATGCATTGAGTTCAAAGTGCGCTCAAAAAGGTAGGCACCTTCGCTCAGCAGTCCAACGTTGCACGCGGAGAGCAACTTGCCAACCCATGGGTGGGCTACTATGCAGCCCAACAAACGGAGTCACATCATGGCCGCTAACGCAGTGGTTCGAGCACGGATCGACGAACAGATCAAAGAAGAAGCCACGGTGGTACTGGCAGCGATGGGTTTGACCGTATCCGATGCGTTCCGCATCATGTTGACCCGCGTGGCCCGCGAGAAGGCGCTGCCGTTTGAGCCGTTGGTGCCGAACGCGGTCACCATCGAAGCGATGAAAGAAGCACGGCGTGGCAATCTGGAAACTTTAACGCTTGGCGCGCTGCAAGCGGTGCTTGATGCGGACGATTGAGCAGTCAGGGCAATTCAAGCGAGACCTGAAGCGCGAGGCGAAAGGCCCGCACCGACAAGCCCTTCAACGTGATTTCGTCAGCATCGTCGCGGCTTTGGCGAATGACCAGCCACTGGCCGAAAAGCATCGCGATCATGCGCTCACAGGTGAGTGGAAAGTCATCGTGACTGCCACGTAAAGCCTGACCTTGTTTTGATTTACCGGAAGCTGCGTGCAGACGTAATGCAGTTGGTGCGCCTCGGCTCACATAGCGAGCTTGGCCTTTGATACGCGTTCCGTTGAAATGGGTCGCGCAAAACAATCCGGCACGAAAGCGCGTTTTATCAAGGTGACTCGCCATGAAAGCTGAATACGATCTTTCGAAACTGAAGTCGCGGAAGGATCCGTACGCGTCAAAGCTGAAGCAGCCCGTCACAAAGGGGCTGTCTGAATCTGTTTCCTCTTCAACCTAGCCACTATCACCCAACATGCTGCCGCAAACCATACGTTGCAATTCCATCGCCTACCGCAAGGGATTTGTCGAGGTGTCTCGCGTTCACGATGGTTGTGTCAATCTGGAGTCGTGGTCGGTGCATTCGGAAGCGGAGATTTCTGGCATCGATATACATGATGAACGCATTGATGACGAGGACATCACAGGAAACGTCGAACTTGAGTTGGGCATTGAAGCCGCCGAGCGGTTAATCGCCGCCCTGCAAGCCGCAGTAGATGAGTTGCGCGGTCAAGTTGTAGCGTAGCCGTGACGCGTGGGCAACAAGTTGCCCATCCTACAAAACGGTGAGGCTGCAGCTCGTGAGGCAAACGCGTGCGGTTCCTCGCTACGCTGCTACACCACCACTCAATAGTGAAACCGCAATTGCGCAATCAGCAACGCGTCTTCCTCGACGCGATACACCATGCGGTGCTCGTCGGTGATTCGGCGTGACCAGAACCCCGACAGTGCATACATGAGCGGTTCGGCCTTGCCAACGCCCGCGAACGGTTCGCGCTCAGTTTCACGAACAATTTGTTGATGCGCTCAACCATGCGCCGATCTTGCCGATCCTGCCTTGGCCAGTAAAGATAATCTTCCCAAGCCTGATCCGCAAAGATCAGTTTCACTCTGCGAGCGCGCGTTCAACGCCGTTGTTTGCGGCGAGTTGAGTTACGGCAGCAAGCAGGCGCTTGGCGTTTGCTGGTGTACGCAACAGATACGACGTTTCTTCGAGCGCTTTGTAGTCCTCAAGCGAGAGCATCACCACGGCTTGTTCGCCATTGCGCGTGATGATGAGCGCTTCGTGGTCGTCGCAGACGCGATCCATGACGCTGGCCAAGTTGGCGCGGACTGTGGTGTAGGTGATGGCGTGCATGATTTATTTTCAACTCCGTTAACGTACATATTGTTGTGCATAAACTTTTTTTGCTGGAGCGTGTAAGGCCCGTGGCGTGAGCGGCGACCAAGCCCCGACTACGTTGCTCAATCGTATCCGATAGTTTGTGAGCGATTTCGCGAACGGACGGCGCTGCAGGCGCGCGATTCTCGGTTCGTGGGCTTGACTTTTTTGGCTGCGGAGCGTTGTTTTTGCGCTCATTACGCCTTAGGCGGGTGAGCGCAGATTTTCGGCCTAAACACACCCTAAGCACACCTTTTTAACGATTGAGGCACCCATGTTCAAACGACTTTCGCCCAGTCTCGCCGCGATCGCGGCGGTCTTTTTGCTCTCGCTCGTCGCACCGGCCAGCGCGCAAACCGTGCTCTCCGGTGGGTTCGATTTCATGTGCGCTTTGGCTAAAACCGAAGGCACCGTGAAATGCTGGGGTGAGACCAAGGCCAGCGGCCAGGGCCCGAGCGGAACCACCAGCAACGCGGTGCGCGAGGTGATTAGCCTCACCAACGTCGTCTCGCTGGCCTCGGGCAGCGGCCACAACTGCGCATTGCGAAACGACGGCGCAGTCGTCTGCTGGGGCGACAATCTTTACGGGCAGGTGGGCGACCCAGCCACCAACGTGCGCACGGTGACCACGCCGCAAGCGGTGATGGGGCTGCCCGGCCCGGTGGTGGGTATTTTTTCCGGTCCGACGGCTAACCACACCTGCGCCATCACGGCGGCAAGCACCGTGCTCTGCTGGGGCTATCAACCCGTTGGCGGCGGCAGCACTGCCGTGCCCACGCTGGTGCCGGGGTTAAGCGGGGTGAGCAAGTTGGCGAACGGGGCGCAACACACCTGCGCGCTGCGCTTTGACGGCGGTCTTGAGTGCTGGGGCCGCAACGCCTCCGGTCAGCTTGGCGACGGCTCCTTCACCGAGCGCGCCAGCCCTACCGCTGTGGTGGGCTTGAGCACGGGCGTGATCGACGTCACTGCGGGCTTCAACCATGCCTGCGCCGTGCTCGCCGACGGCAGCGCGCGCTGCTGGGGCGAGGGGCAAGACGGGCAGCTGGGCAACGGCGTAAGCAAAGCGCGCAGCCCGACGCTCAATCCGGGGAGCTTTGTGCCGGTCACCCCCACCGGATTGGGCGCCGGTGCTGGCGCCAGCGGCATTGCTTCGGCCACGGATGCCAACTGTGTGGCATTGAACACCGGCGCGGTGCGCTGCTGGGGGCGTCGCCAGTCCGGTGGCGCGGGCGATGGCAACACATCGACTTCAACCGCCGACATCATCCAGCCCACGCCCGTGAACGTGGTCGGCCTCAGCGGCCCGGTGGTGGCGCTCGGTGCCAGCAATCGTTATGTGTGCGCCGTCGTAGTGAGTGGCACGGTGGAGTGCTGGGGCACCGCTCCGATTACCGTCGCCGGCAACGACGAAACCCGTGCCACAGCGCATTTGGGCGGACTCACCCTCGACACCCGCCGCGTAATGGCCGAATACCGCCACGGCGCGCTCGACTACTTTTTCTTGACGTCTCGCGTGTCAGAAAAACTCTTGCTTAAAGCCGTCGCACCTGAATTTGCGCTCACCGGCAACCGCTTCTTCGTCGACCCCACCGGCCTTCGCGCGGGCAGTCAACCCATCACCCGCTACTACTTCGACAAAATCGCCCGAGCCGAGCAACGTGGCTCGCATTTCTACACCCCGCTGGACGCTGAGCGCACAGCGCTGAACGCGCAAAACCCCAGCAACGCCATTCTTCCCCGAAAACCGTACAACGAAGGCGTGGACTCCTACGCCTTCGCGCCGACCACTGAAGGCGTCGGTGGCAGCTGCGCCGCCGGGCAAGTCCCGGTGTACCGCGCCTTTCGCGGCAACACGCGATTCCCAGACGACCCGAACCACCGCTTCACCACCGATTTGTCACTCTACAACAGCCTCGTGACCGCCGGCTGGGACGGCGAAGGCGTGAAGATGTGTGTGCCGGCATGCGGTGGAAAAATGAGCGCCAAAGTAGGAAAAACGCTGAATCTGAGCATGCGCGGGCATGGCGTGAGCGGTACGGCTACGGTGGTGGACGATTGCACTATTAAGCTGAGTAACTTCAATTACGATGGGGGTGGTTTGCCCGATGTGTACGTGTGGGGCGCGAAAGGCGGCAATTACGGCAGCGGCTTCCGTATCGGCAGCAATTTGTTTGGCACGCCGAGAAGCAACGCAACAGTAACAATCACGCTGAAACCGGGCGACATTGACAATCTAGACGGTATCAGCATCTGGTGCGAGCGCGCACGGGTGAGTTTTGGCGATGGACTGTTTAATTAGGAGTCACCCAGTTGTTAAGCGAGCAGATGGGTGCAGCCAGGGTGGATTCCCTGAGGGTTAATCGGGCAGTGCCTGTTTGTCGACGGGCGCACGCGCCGGGCGGGCGGTAAGAAGCTTTGTGAAATACGCCTCTTGGCAGAAAACTCAATAGTCGGTCACTTGTTTGAGAAGCGTTTGCGGTAGCTGTTTGCGCGCGGGCGGATGACGGATCAAAAATACGTGGAAAACTTTGCGCGAGGAGTATTGCAACCCCATCAATTGGGCCGGCCTTCAATTCACCGCGAGTAGAAGATGCCGCCGCGACACCAATGCCCGCGGGATGTCAAAGCACTTAATTGCGGCGTATCCCGGCCTCAGGCGTACCTGAACCGGGAGGGCGACGACCCTGTCCACCGGCGGAACGCCCGGGTGAAGGCGCTGGGTTCCGAGAAACCGAGCAGGAACGCGACATCGGCTACCGAGGCATCAGGGCGAGACAGATGAGACAGCGCCAGACCCTTGCGGACGTCGTCCACGATTTCCCGGTAGGAGGTGGATTCCTCGGTGAGGCTGCGCTGTACCGATCGTTCACTCATCGCCAGTTCCGAGGCAATAGCAGCCAGACTGGGCACTTCACCCTTCATGCGCGCAAACACGATGCTTTGCACCCGGCCACTCACTGCACCGTGTAACTTGAGTTGTTCGAGGCGACGCCGCGCGTCCCCCTCAAATACCTCCAGCAAGGCCGGATCGGCTGAGAGCATGCCTGCCGCCAGCGCCGAAGTGGAATACACGACAGCGTTCTCGGGCTGATCGAAACGGACCACGGGGCCTAGCACCCGCGCATGCTCGGCGATGGACGCGGGCGCGGCATGCTGGAAGCTTACTTCGATCGGCACCGGAGGCTGAGCCGCCACACGCCCGAGCGTGAGCACGATGCCAGCAGCCACGGTCTCGATGACCTGGCGCGGTGAGCGACGCAGATAGCTGCCGAGGTCGTCCGCCGCGCCGAACCGGCAGATCGTTGTGCCCTGCTTGTGTTCGACCCTGACCTTCAGTCCCTCGTTGAGCAACGGCGCATAACGTGCAAGGCGCTCGAGCGCTTCACCCGCCGTTCGACAGCTGAGGATCACGTAGCCGACGATGCTCAACGCGCCGGGGTTGTAGGACTCCGCACTGTGCAGGCCCAGGTCGGCGTCGCCGGTGAGTTGCTCCGCCGCGGCCCACAACCGTTCCATCGCCGCAGCGGGGACACGTGAATTGGGCTCGTCGACCCAAGCGGGGTCGATCTGCGCCGCTCGACAAACGGTTTCTGCAGCCAGGCCGCGCCGGTCGAGTAAACCGAGGAAGTCGATCAGAAGCGATGTCGCAATCGTGGCCTC
>JANNYE010000110.1:0-20760 GCA_031409935.1 Burkholderiales bacterium
TTCCAGCGGCATCACCGAAACGCAGTTTGATTTGACGCCGCAGTCGCCGCACCCTTCACACACCGCTTCGTTAATGACCACCCGTTTTGCGGGATCAGGAAACTTGCCGATTTTGCGACGACGCCGTTTTTCTGCGGCACAGGTCTGGTCGTACACGATGACCGTGCAGCCCGGCGCGTCGCGGAATTCACGCTGAATTTCGTCGAGCCGTTCGCGGTGATACACCGGGCAATTGGCGGGCAGCGCAACGCCTTCGTACTTCTCCGGCTCGTCGGTGATGACGCACACTTTGTTCACACCTTCGGCAATGACCTGATTCAAAATCGTCAACGGCGACAATGGCCCATCATGCGGTTGCCCGCCGGTCATCGCGACCGCATCGTTGTAGAGAATTTTGTAGGTGATGTTCACCTTGGCGGCTACGCTCGCACGAATCGCGAGCAGGCCGGAGTGGTAGTAGGTGCCGTCACCCAGGTTCGCGAAGATGTGCTTTTCATCCGTGAACGGCGCTTGCCCAATCCACGGCACGCCCTCACCGCCCATCTGCGTGAAAGTGCTCGCGCGATCCATCCACACCGCCATGTAGTGGCAGCCGATGCCAGCAACCGCGCGCGAGCCTTCGGGCACATTCGTGCTTGTGTTGTGAGGACAGCCGGAGCAGAAATACGGAGCGCGCGCAATGGTGATGACGTTCCTCGCGAGTGCGCGTTCCTTCTCGTTAATCCAGTCGACGCGCTGCTTGACCTGGTCGCTCACGTAGAACTTGGCGATGCGTCCCGCGATCACGCGCGCGATCATCGCGGGCGTCAGCTCCGACGGTGCAGGCAGCAGCCAATCGCCGTGCGGGCGCACCCATTCACCCTTGGCGTCGAACTTGCCGACCACCTGCGGACGTACTGCTTCCGACCAGTTGTAGAGCTGCTCTTTCAACTGATATTCGAGGACTTGTCGCTTCTCTTCAACGACGAGAATTTCTTCGAGGCCCGATGCAAATTCATGCACGCCTTCTGGCTCCAGCGGCCACACCATGCCAACCTTGTAAACGCGCAGGCCGATTGCCCGCGCCAACTCATCATCAATACCCAGATCTTCCAGCGCCTGACGCACGTCGAGGTAGGCCTTGCCTGCGGCCATGATGCCCAGACGCGGACGCGGCGAATCGATCACGATGTGATTTAACTTGTTCACTCGCGCGTAGTGAATCGCCATGTAAATCTTGTAGTCGTGCATGAGCTTTTCCTGCTCAAGCGGCGTGTGCGGCCAACGAATGTTGACGCCGCCCTCAGGCAACGGAAAGTCATCGGGAATGATCGGCTTAATGCGGTCCGGATCGACGACGACGCTGGCCGTCGACTCCACTGTATCGGTCACTGCTTTCATGCCAACGTAGCAGCCGGAGTAGCGGCTCATCGCGTAGCCATGCACGCCAAGATCGAGATATTCCTGCACGCCAGCCGGATACAGCACAGGGATCACTGCGCTGATGAATTCGTGGTCTGACTGATGCGGCAGCGTGGACGATTTTGCGCCGTGGTCATCGCCCGCAATCAGCAGCACACCACCGTCCTTGCTGGTGCCGGCATGGTTCGCGTGCTTGAACACGTCGCCGCAACGATCCACACCGGGCCCCTTGCCGTACCACATGGCGAACACGCCGTCGTACTTGGCTTGCGGATACAAATTCAGTTGCTGTGTCCCCCACACCGAAGTCGCGGCGAGCTCTTCGTTGACACCCGGCACAAACGTGATGTGCGATTTGGCGAGATGCTTTTTCGCTTTCCACGCGTTCTGATCAATCGCGCCCAGCGGCGAGCCGCGATAACCGGAAAGGAAGCCGCCCGTGTGCAAGCCCGCCCGCTCGTCGATTTGCCGCTGCAGCATCATCAGGCGCAACAGCGCGTGTGAGCCGTTCATGTACACGCGACCGGACGGCAACGTGAAGCGATCATCAAGGGCCACGCTGTTGATGGCCTGTTGAACAGCCTCCGGCAGCGACGTGGTGGCGAGGGGTTCTTGGGACATGGGGCGACTCCTTGATTTTTGGGGGCAACTGCGGGATCACCGCACGGCGCGAATTGGCTAATTAGGTCAATTTTGTTGACCTTTTTTGCAACACCCGAAATTTACCCGTTTCCGGGGGTTTTGTCTGCTCATTTGCACGCGAAAATCATGCGGGCATCAGAACATCAGCGCAGGTAGGAAGCAAAAAAAATTGCTGCGCACGGGTAAGCGCTAAATCAGGGTGAGCGGTGCCACTTCACAATTCACCGCACATCATCAATGACCGTCGCCGTTGGGGCGAAGCGGCTTTCGACTATGACACAGTCCTTCACTCACGCGCGCCGCGCCTTTTTCAAGACCGCGACCATCGTGGGCGGAGCCGTCATTGGCGCAGCCCCCATGGTCAGCGTGGCCAAACCTGCGCTCACCTTACGCTTGCAATCGACGTGGTCGGCGAAGGATATTTTTCACGAGTATGCGCATGATTTTGCGAAGAAAGTGAACGACACCTCGGGTGGCCGGTTGAAGATTGACGTGTTGCCAGCCGGTGCGGTGGTCAAAGCGTTTGATCTGATTGATGCGGTGTCGAAAGGAGTGCTCGACGGGGGCCACGGCGTGACGGCTTACTGGTATGGAAAAAATTCCGCCATCGCACTATGGGGTTCCGGCCCCGCATTTGGCATGGATGCCAACATGGTGCTAGCGTGGCACGAATTCGGTGGCGGCAAGGCGCTGTTGGCTGAGATCTACGAGCGCCTGAACCTTAACGTTGTGTCCTACCTGTATGGCCCCATGCCCACGCAGCCGTTGGGTTGGTTCAAAAAGCCGATGACCGATGTCGCAGATCTCAAAGGGCTGCGCTACCGCACCGTGGGTTTGTCGATTGAATTGTTCACGGCGCTAGGGGCGGCCGTCAAAGTGGTGCCCAGCGGTGAAATTGTGGCCGCGATGGATCGCGGCCTGCTCGATGCAGCGGAGTTCAACAACGCCTCGTCAGACCGCGCCATCGGCTTCCCCGACGTGTCTAAAGTGTGCATGCTGCAATCGTTTCACCAATCTGCCGAGCAGTTTGAAATCGTCTTCAACAAAACCAAATTCAACGCGCTGCCCGCCGAGCTGAAATCACTGCTGACGGTGGCAGTGCAAGCGGCCTCAAGCGAGATGAGCTGGAAAGCCATTGATCGATATTCAAAAGACTATATCGAGCTACAAAAGAGCGGCGTCAAGTTCCGCAAAACCCCAGACTCAATTTTGCTTGCACAGCTCAAGGCGTGGGAGGAGATCACCAGTAAAAAATCAGCAGAAAATCCTCTGTTCAAACGAGTACTCGACTCGATGGAGCAATTTGCGATGCGAGCCTGCCGCTGGCAAAACGACACCAACGTTGACTACAAGATGGCATTCCAGTACGCAACGGGAAAGAAGACATGACCGGGGAGCACATGATTAATTGTGCAACAACTTTACGCTACTTTATCCTTTTACATGGGCTTGGGACGTATTTTCGGCGTATATCGACTTATTTAAAAATTCTTCTTTCGCCCAATTAAATAAACGCTCTCAGCAAAAAGCTGATTGCTAAAAAACTGCACCAAACGGATTTAAACGGATCCCGCGTTTGAGATGCTTCCAAGGCAAATCTGCTGGGTCAGCGGCCATCGGGCCCGGTGCCTTTGCGACCAATATTTTCTCGGCAATCGGCGTGAAATCAGCCCGAAAGTGCACCGAGCTTTTGTTAACAAGAATGGCGTGCTCGGTCGGTTCGATGCCGACGTAGCGATACATCGCCTGATCGGCCAGTTGCGTTTTGTAGCTCGCCACCACGATGCGCACGCCCTGATAACGCAGGCAGGCAGACGGACCAAGGCGCATTTTCATACCGCGATAAAACGGGCCGGTGGCGGCAAAATTTCCGTCGTGCAGCGCCTCCACCATCCACGGCAATTGCAGCGGTGAATCCTCCGGGATGCGGCTTTTGCCGCCGAGCGCGAAGTTAAGGGTTTTTCCCACACCAATTTCATGTGCCGCTTTGGCTGCGGCTGCATCGACAATCAAGCCGGTGGCAGCGCGTTCAGCACGACATTCGAGCAATGCGCGCACCATACCCATGGTGTCGCTGTCGCCGCCCGCGCCGGGGTTGTCTTGCGTGTCGGCGATCACCACCGGTTTGCGTGCCGTTTTGGCGATGAGCTGCGCCTCGCGCACGGCCTCAATGGCGGTCAACACCCGCGCGTCCCATTCGCCTTCGGCTGCGAGCACGCGCCGCTCCAGTTTGTCTGCCGCCGCATTTGCCGCTGCATCGTTCACGCCGTATGCCCACACGACGGGGGCGCAGCCTTCAAAATCCGCTGCCGGAAATCCTGGCGTGAACGATGCGCTGACCACGTCTTTCGACTCCAACTGACCGACCAGGTTGTAGATGTCGTTGCCGGGGAACAAATCGGTGCATTGCGAGGTGATCGGGATCAGATACGGCAACTCGCGCGATGCTAATTTCGGCATGTCCATACCGCCAATGCGCTGCTTCAAATAAAACGCCGCGCGCGCGCCCGTTTCCGCCATGTCGATGTGCGGATAGGTGCGATAGGCCACCAGCATTTCGGCGTGCTGAAACATTGCGGGCGTGGTGTTTGCATGCAGATCAAGACTCACCGCAATCGGCATCTGTGATCCAACGATGGCGCGCACCCGACGCAGCAATTCGCCTTCGCCATCTGGATGCGAATCGGTGACCATCGCGCCGTGTAAATCTAGGTAGACCATGTCGGCGTTGGCCTTGCGGATGCCCTCGCAAATCGCGCCTGCGATGCGCTCGAACGCGTCATCGGTCACCTGCGCACTGGGGCTGGCAGCTGCCCAAGCGGTGGGAATCAGCGCGTGCGCCGAACCCATCTCCTTCATAAAGCCGGAAATTGGAATATTTTGATTCTGAAATCGCTCGAAAATTTCGTCACCGATGGACACCGGCGGCCAGCCGCCGCCCTGCACGAATCGCTCGTAGGACGCCCGCGAGGGCGCGAAGGTGTTGGTCTCGTGTTGAAAGCCGCCAATTGCGATGCGCATGGATACCGATGCCTTGTTGGTGTGGTGGGTGTTTCCGCTGTGTGCTTCACGAATGTAGAACAAATGAAGAGCGAGCGTTGCCTCACATGTCGAATAAACTCACGCGTTGCGGCGAACCCATGCGCGCTAAACCACGCCCAAGTCGTGCAGGAGAACCGCATGTTGACCGACGCTCTGCTCGCCTATGTTCATCACATCGCGGCGTACGCGCTGGTGGCGATTTTGTTCGTGGAAATGGCACTGTGCAAGCCCGACATGTCACTCGCGCAAGTGCGCACGTTGACCCGCTATGACGGCATGTACGGCCTCTTCGCGGCGATGCTACTGGTGGTGGGGACGATGCGCGCTTTCTGGGGCATCAAGGGCGCGCAGTTTTATGCTCACAACTCGGCTTTTCACGCCAAAGTTGGGCTCTTCATCATCATCGGTCTATTGTCAGTGCCACCGACGTTGCGCTACTTTCGCTGGCGCGCTGCGCTCAAGACGAATGCGCAATTTACCCCCGGGATCGAAGAGATAAAGGCCGCCCAGCGCTTCATTCACCTTCAGGCCGGGTTGATCGTGTTTCTACCGCTGCTGGCGGTACTCGCGGCGCGCGAAATCGGCATCTCCCATTGACGCGTCCACTGCGCTGCGGCAACTAACGCCAGTGCCCGGCCACCCAATAGTGGCCGCGGTGATCGCGACGCCAGTAGCCGGGGTTCCAGTGCGAATAGCCGCGCGCTGGCAACGTCCAATGACCGCGATTCCAGTAATAATCGCGACCGGTCCAACTGTGATGGCCACCCACCCAAACGTAGCCGGGGCCCGGGGACACCAACACCTGCTCGTTGTACGCGGAAGGCGGCGCGCGATCCACATACAGCGCCGGACCCATCGGCACGCGCGTCGCAATCACGCAGCCTGAAAGGAGCAGCGCAGCGGACACGCTCAGAATCGGGTTGGACAAGTGAAAGGGAGCTAATGGGCGCATGAATTTCTCCTGAAAACGGGTGGGCTACTGCGCAACGGCATCGCTGGCAGTGCGGTTGACTTCAAGATGCTTTATTACGCAGTCAACGAGATACGACCGGTTCGGCTCGCCCCCTCTCCTCCGGGGAGAAGGTTGGGGTGAGGAACTTCACATAGCCTCCAAACTTGGATCGTGCGCCAACACCCTCTCCCCCGCCCTCTCCCCCGGGGAGAGGGAGTCAAACCGTGTGCAGTAGGACGTATTTGGTTAGCTCAATAATAGTCAGTAGAAAATTCACGCGCTTCGTCGCTCCTGCGTGGTGAGAGCCTAATAAGGTGTCTGGGACGAACAGCCGCTATCCGCTGCTTCAGCGCAACGTTGATGCAACGGAGAACGCTTCAAAGGAACGTGCGCCGCTCACCCGATACGCTGCCACGACCAGCGTGGCCAGCAGCACGGCTGCGAAAAAATTATGCGCTGTTGCCAGCAGGATGGGTTGACTCCAGAGCACGGTGCTAATGCCGACCACAATCTGTGCGATCAGAACCACTTTAATCCACATCGCCTGTCGCTTGAGCGCTGCATGCGCCCGCATCAGTGTGATCGCGGCAGCTAGCACCGCGATGGTTGTCACCAGCGCGCCAATGCGATGCGCCCAATGAATCGCTCGCAGCGCCTCGATGGTCAAAAACGAGCCATCCGGTCGGCGCCCGAGTTCACGGATGAAACTGAAACCCTCACTCCAGTCAACGCGCGGGGTTAGCGTGCCGCCACATCCCGGAAAATCAGCACAGGCAAGCACTGCGTAATTGGTGCTCACCCAGCCACCGAGAAAAATTTGCATCGACAACACCAGTACCGCCATCCAAACCATCATTCGGGCACGGGGGGAAACCGCCACAGTCATCGCTTGCGCGTCCCCCGCCCGCTCGCGCTCGCGCATCCAGAACCAGATCAGCAGAGCGAACAACAGCATGCCGCCCATCAGATGCGTGGTCACCACAATCGGCATCAATTTAAGGGTGACCGTCCACTTGCCAAACAAGCCCTGCAAACTCACCACTAGAAGCAGCAGCAATGGCCAGCCGAGCCCCACGCCAGAGTCTATGAAGCCGCCACGATTGGCCGCTCGCCGCTGCGCGATGCGTGCGATCACGGCGCGCACCAGCATCACTAAAATCAGCGCACCGATAAACGAAGCGGCGTAGCGATGCAACATCTCGATCCACGCTTTACTGTGGCTGACAGCCCCCTGTGGCCCGCCCTGCTCGCTAATTGCCTGATCGATTTGCGATGCCGCTTGCACGGGTAGTAATTTTCCGTAGCAGCCGGGCCAGTCTGGGCAACCGAGGCCACTATCGGTCAAGCGAACGAAGGCACCAAAGGCGATCAGGTCAAGCGTCAGAAACGCGGTAATTGCCGCCAATCGCCGCCAAGAAAGGCTTCGGCCCATCCAGATCGCGCCCAGCAGCAGCGCCAGCCAAAAGGCGGCGTTTAGGGTGGACAGTGAAAATTGCCAGAAAATCGGCGCGACGGTAGGGGTGGAGAGCATGAAGCATCGCGACTCTCGGTCGCGGCAAAACTGATGAACAACACGTAGATTTTATGCGCCGCGTCGATCCGGCGCGTGCAGCGCATAATGCGCGCGTTTTGCGGCGTACATGGCGTCGTCCGCCGCGCGCAGCGCGCGGTCGAGTTCGCCGGCTTTTTCACACACCGCCGAGCCCACCGAGAGCGACAACCTTGGCCCCTGATAAAACTGGTTATTGAGCTCGATGACCATGCGCAGTCCGTCTTTGAGTGTGCTCATTTCAGCCTCACCATAGCGCGGCAGTAAACACGCAAATTCGTCGCCGCCGACTCGCGCGGCTTGCAGGTGGTCACCCAAGGCTTTTTTTAGCGCCTCGCCCGCGCGGCGCAGCAGTGTGTCGCCAGCGCCATGGCCGAATTCATCGTTGGCAAGCTTGAGCCCGTTGAGATCAATGGCCAGCACCCCCACCGGAAACGGGCCGCGTCGGTTGAGTCGCGCAATTTCATCATCGTAGAAGGCGCGATTGCGCAGCTTAGTCAACGAGTCGTGCTTACCTAAAAACTCGAGATACGACTCAGCTTTTTTTCGAGCCGTGATGTCGGTTAACGCGACCTGCACCAAATCCCATTTCGCCTCATGACCGGGCAACACCGACCACTGCATGTGCAGGTTGATCGGGTCTCCACGCAGCGAATAGTTCAACGTTTCCCGCGACTGAAACAGCGTGCCCTGCCAGCAATCCAGTAGTTGCTCGGCAAAGGATCGGTTCATCTCGTCGCGGAACACCTCGGAGAGCCGTTCCAGCAATTCAGATTTGCTCTCCGCGCCAAACATCGTCAGCGTCTGCCGATTAACGTCAACTACGCGAATGCGCTGCATGCACAAGGCAACGAATTCGGGATGAACGTCAACAAAGGTACGGAAATCGGTGATCCCTTGCTCGCGCACTTCATCGAGCATCGCCTTGACCTCGCTGAAATCTTCCACCCACAATGACACCGGAGACAACTCGAACAGGCCTCGGGCATACGCCTCATTGATCGCCGCCTCACGCTGCGCCTGCTTTTGCTCTGTAAAGTCCTCGACCGCCATCAGCATACGATCCCACGGCTTGTGGGCGTCGGCAAGCCGATTGACGTTGAGCCGAATGTTGAGCGCCCGTCCGTCGAGCGTGTAGTTGATCGTCTCGGTTTGATAAGCGCTTGCGCCGTTCCATAGCTGCGCAATCTCGGCAATTGCACCTGACTGGTGCTTGTTGTCAAACACGGCGTCGCCTGCGGCAAGCAATGCATGCATATCCTTAGCACGATAAAGGTCAAGTGTGCGCTGGTTAACTTTCAGCACTCGAATGCTCGAAAAATACGCCGCGATTGCTGCAGGATGGTCAGTCAAATGGCCCATGATGTCGGTGACACCCTGCGCGCGCCACGACTGCAACAGCTCGTACACCGCGCTGAAGTCTTCAAGCCACATCGACATCGGGGCGAGTTCAAACAGCGCATCGGGCTGACTTAGGTTGGCGTCTGCGGTCACAGAACTCATGATGGCGGGCATTCCTTTGATCAACATGATAGTCAACTAGCGACGCGCCGACTCTTAGAATCACATCATGCGTCTATTCCGTCTTGCGAAAATCCTTAATGTCTTCCACCGCAACGGCCTCGATGAATTCGTGCTGAAAGACGCGCCAAATATGGCGTTGCGGGCTATCGGCAGTGTTTTAGGTGCGCGCACCCATGGGCTACCTCGTGGTGCCCGGCTACGCACTGCGCTTGAATCGCTGGGGCCTATTTTCGTCAAGTTTGGGCAGGTATTGTCGACACGCCCCGACCTGATTCCGGCAGATATCGCCGGCGAGTTGTCGTTGCTTCAAGATCGGGTGCCGCCGTTCCCCGCCGATGATGTGCGGAAAGTGCTGGAAACCGCCTACGACCGCCCGCTTGATCAAGTATTTGCCGATTTTGACTGGACACCGATTGCCAGCGCCAGCGTGGCGCAGGTTCACTTCGCGACCATTCAGCTCAAGGTCGGCGACACCTTCGAGACGCGCGAGGTGGCGGTTAAAGTGTTGCGCCCCAACATCAAACCGGTGATTGAAAGCGACTTGGCGCTGCTGCGCGTGCTCGCAGGCTGGGTTGAGCGGTTCAGCGCTGACGGTCGTCGCCTGAAGCCACGCGAAGTAGTGGCCGAGTTCGACAAATATCTGCATGACGAACTCGACCTGATCAAAGAGGCCGCCAACTGCTCGCAACTGCGGCGTAATTTCGCTGGCTCCAACCTGCTCTACATGCCCGAGGTTTATTGGGACTGGTGTGAGCAAAACGTGATGGTGATGGAGCGATTGCACGCCACACCCGTCAACCAGCTCGATACCCTGCGCGCGGCGGGTGTCGACATCAAAAAGCTGGCGCGTGAGGGCGTCGAAATATTTTTTACGCAGGTATTTCGCGATGGCTTTTTTCACGCCGACATGCACCCGGGCAACATCGCTGTGCGCACCGATGCAGAACATTTGGGCCAATACGTGGGCATGGATTTCGGCATCGTTGGCACTTTGACCGACACGGATCGCCGTTATCTTGCAGAAAATTTCTTGGCGTTCTTCCGCCGTGATTACCGTCGCGTGGCAACCGCCCACATCGAATCAGGCTGGGTGCCGCCGAACACACGTGTGGATGAGCTAGAAAACGCGGTGCGCAGCGTTTGTGAGCCCATTTTTGATCGGCCGCTGGCCGACATTTCGTTCGGCAAAGTGTTGCTGCGACTGTTTCAGGTATCGCGTCGGTTTAACGTAGAAATTCAGCCGCAATTGGCGTTGCTACAAAAAACGTTGCTGAATGTTGAGGGCTTAGGTCGCCAGCTCGATCCGTATCTTGACTTATGGGCTACCGCACAACCGTTCCTCGAAAAGTGGATGCGCGATCAGGTCGGCCCAGACGCCGTGTGGCAGCGCCTGCTTGAGCAGGCACCGTATCTGTCGTCGGCTCTGCCACAGGTGCCACGGCTGATTCATCAGGCGTTGCAACAACGATCCACGCCCGTCTCGCCAGTTGTTGTGCGTACCGCCACCGGCTGGACTAACGTGTGGCTGGCCATCATTGCTTTCTGCTTGCTGGCGATCTTGGGGACGCTGTGGATTCCGTGGTTGCTGGATTGACCTGTACGGCTCCGGTAGGAGCGGCGCAAGCCGCGAGAGGCGCATGAGCCACCCGTTCGCGGCGCTCGCCGCTCCTTCGAAGCACCGAATCGTGGCACCCGGTCCGTGAACCCCATTTCACTCGATCAGCCGTGGGGTCGGGGTTCGAGTGCCGTGCACACGCATGCGTTCTTTGACGACCACTCGCAGCACGTTAGAAATTTTTTGCCGCGCGGGCTGGGTCGCAGTTATGGCGATGTGTGCGTCAACGACGGCGGCGCGTTGCTACACACGTTTCGTCGTGACCGTCTACTTGCGTTCGATGATGCAAGCGGTGTGCTGACCTGTGAAGCCGGTGCTTCGCTCGCAGACATTGCCGAGGTCATGTTGCCGCGTGGATGGTTTTTGCCGGTCGTACCGGGTACGCGGTACGTGACGGTGGGAGGTGCAATCGCCAACGACGTACACGGAAAGAACCACCACGGTGCCGGGACGTTCGGGCGCTTCGTCAAATCCTGCTCGCTTTACCGCTCCGATTGGCAATCCGCGCAAACGGTCACATCCGCCGACAGCATGTTTCCGTTGGTGATTGGCGGCCTAGGACTGTCCGGGCTTATCACCGACGCCAGCATTCAACTTAAAGCCGTGCCCGGCGCGGGTATCGATCTAGAAACGAAGCTGTTCGGCGGCGACGGCAGTATCGACGATTGTCTCTCGCTTGATGCGCAGAGTGGCGCTTGGGAATACACCGCTGGCTGGATTGACACGCTAGATCGTGGTTTACGCGGCGTGTTTTTTCGCGGCAAACATTGTGACGGGCCGGATCAATGGCTGGCTCCGAAACCCGCGCGGCTCACGATGCCAATCGATGCGCCACAGTGGGTTCTGGGTCGCTGGAGCGCTAAGGCGTTCAACGCGGCCTACTATCGCGCGCAGTCCGGGCGAACCGCGACCCGAGAAACGATACCGCTATGGCAGTTTTTCTTTCCGCTCGATGCGGTAAATGCGTGGAACCGGGCGTATGGCAGGCGTGGTTTTGTCCAGTATCAGTTTGCTGTGCCTACCGTTGCAGCACGCGAAACCATACCGCGAATACTCGCGCATCTGCGCGAAGCAGACGTCGCTAGCTACTTAGCCGTGATCAAAACTTTCGGTGCTTTGGCCTCTCCGGGATTGATGAGTTTTCCATTGCCTGGCACCACGGTCGCACTGGATATTCCAGCGCCCAATTCACACGATCTGCGCGCGCTAGATCGAGCTGACGCGATGGTGGGCGACGTCGGTGGCCGGGTATATCCCGCCAAAGACGCACGCATGTCTGCGGCCATGTTTCAACGCTTTTTTCCGCACTGGCACGCACTTGAAGCAACTCGCGACCCAGCCATCTCGTCCTCATTTTGGCGACGCGTCACCACCTCATCGGACACTCAGGAATGAATCAAATTAACGTCGTGGTCGTGGGCGCAACATCCGCTGTCGCGCAAGCAACCATTCGCCTGTGGGCGCAACGCGGACACACGCTCACGCTGGTTGCCCGCAATGCGTTGGAGCTTGAACGCATCGCCGCCGACGCCCGCGTGCGCGGCTCGCCGTTGGTGACGACCATGGCGGGGGATTTGACTGAGCGCGGCTTCATCGTTGCATCCGTTCGCTCATGCAACTCACCGCATGTCGCATTGATCGCCTATGGCAGCCTCACTGATTCAGCACGCGTCGACAGTGATGTTGACTATCTGGCTGCTGAGCTGCATGCCAACTTCGTCAGCGCCGCCCAGTGGGCGGTGTTGCTTGCGGAGCGCATGGCGGCCAACAATGCAACCGGAGGCTGCATCGCCGTTATCTCGTCGGTGGCGGGAGATCGAGGTCGCGGCAGCAACCATGCATATGGTGCGGCGAAGGCTGGTCTCAGCGCATTTTGCTCAGGCCTGCGCTCTCGCATGGCGGCGCGGCGCGTACATGTGGTCACAGTGAAACCGGGCTTCATCGATTCGCCGATGACCGCACACATTGCAAAAAAAGGTGCGCTGTGGGCGACGCCAGAAGCGGTCGCAGCGGGCATCGTCAACGCTATCGACAAAAAACGCGATGTAGTTTATTTGCCGGGATTTTGGCGACTAATCATGCTCATCATCGCGCACATTCCGGAGCGCATATTCAAACGCTTAATAATATAGGCGGTGCCCTACTCAGTATCTAAAAAATACGTGCCGCGCTACGCTGATTGCATTGTTGAACATGGATATACAGCGGGGTTCGCCTTCACGCCCCATAAAACCGGGTTGGTTGATAAACGCTGCTGCTACTTTCCAGCCAATACGTCAATCGTGCGTGAATGAAACTCCATGCGATAGAGCATCAACGTAACAATGGCCGTGGCGGCGATAAAAAACAACGGCTGCACGAACCACATCAGCACCGCCACCGCGAAGTAATAAGAGCGCATACCCTGCCCAAAATTCTCACCCGCGAGCTTCAAAATGCCCGCTGCACGCCGCGCAGCGCTCCGGTCATCATCGGTCACCTGATCGTTCGGCGACAACGAGCCAATGAGAATCGTCACAAAATTAAATTGCCGCACCGACCACGTGAACTTGATGAGTGCATAGACAAACAGCAGTATCAACAGCACTACTTTCGCCTCCAGCAATTGCTGCGACGAGCGCTGTGCAAAGGGTAGATTATCAAATAAATCCGCGCTCTTTTCGACTGAACCAAACAGTGCCAGCAAGCCTCCGAGCACAAGCACTGTCGTCGATGAAAAAAATGTGGCGCTGTGCATCAAATTGGCCAACAGCGACGAATCCACGATACGGTTTTCGCGAATCAATGTTTGCTCAAACCACCGCTCGCGCATTGGGTTCATCACGGTCAACAAACTGGAGCGGTTCGAGGAATGGCGCTGGGCAAACCAGCCGTAACCAAACCAGCACAACGCAAAGACGATGATAGCGGCGAGATCGAGGTGGGAATAGGTGAGTTTCATGGTGATGAGTTATTCCGTTTCTAAATCAATAGGAGACTAGGCGCGACGACGCAGACAGTGCGTTAGCACGGCAAGGCGGAGCAACGACGTATCGTATTGATTTAGAAATGGAATTAGGCGCGATACGGCCTATTGTCGCTGGTTTAGCCCCCCTCTTCCGCAGGCGGGCGAGGGGCTCACCAACAACGACCCACCGCAATCCATCAACCAGCCACCGCCGCCGCAATAGCCTCAGCCCCCGTCCGCGCCATCGCTGCGTCCTCAGCCTCAACCATCACCCGCACCACGGGCTCCGTGCCGGAGGGCCGCAACAAAATGCGCCCGTGCCCGGTAAGTTTGGCCTCCCAATCCGCAAGCACCGCTTTCACGCCCGCTTTATCCGCCCACTTCGACGCTTTATCGATGCGCACATTGATCAATTCCTGCGGCAACAACTGCACGTCGTGCGCAGCGTCCGCCATCGACACGCCCTGCTCTACCAACGCTCGCAACACCTCAAGTGCTGCAATGATCGCGTCCCCCGTTGAATGCCGATCTAAACACAAAATGTGGCCCGAATTTTCGCCGCCAATGCGCCAGTTATTTTTGCGCAGCACTTCAAGCACGTAACGGTCGCCCACCTTGGCGCGCTCGAAGGCAATTCCGCGTTTGGCGAAGGCTGATTCCAAGCCGTAGTTGGTCATCTGCGTGCCGACGACACCGCCACCGAGTTCACCCAACGTCGCCCGGTGCGCGGCGATGATGTAGACCAACTGATCGCCGTCATAGAGCCCGCCGTTAGCATCCGCCATGATCAGCCGATCCGCGTCACCGTCGACAGCAATGCCTAAGTCCGCCTCGTGTTTAACCACCATCGCGGAGAGGAAATCCGCATGTGTGGCACCAACGCCTTTGTTGATATTGGTTCCGTCCGGCGAGACGCCGAGGCTCACGACTTCCGCGCCCAGTTCGTGAAACACCGCCGGAGCCACCTGATAGGCCGCGCCGTGCGCACAGTCCACCACAATCTTCAAACCGCGCAGCGACAACTCAGTCGGAAATGCACGTTTACAAAATTCAACGTAGCGGCCGGGCGCATCGTTCAAACGCTTGGCTTTGCCTAGTTCACTTGAAGGAACACAACGCAGGCCGCAATCAATCTCTGCCTCGATGCGCAGCTCGGCCACATCGGACAACTTGTCGCCATTACCGTCAAAAAACTTGATGCCGTTGTCGGCAAACGGGTTGTGCGACGCGGAAATCACGAGGCCCGCCTGTAAGCGCAGAGCGCGGGTCAAATAGGCGATGGCAGGCGTTGGAAGCGGCCCAGTGAGCAACGTATCAACGCCTGCCGACGACAAGCCCGCTTCCAGCGCCGCCTCAAGCATGTAGCCCGAGATTCGCGTGTCTTTGCCGATGAGCACAGCAGGGCGCACACCGGTGGTCGTCACACCCATTTGCGCGCGCAATACTCGCCCCGTAGCATGGCCCAATTGCATGATGAAGTCCGGCGTGATCGGCGCAACGCCCACCTCGCCCCGTACACCGTCGGTGCCGAAATATTTTCTTTTGCTCATGGAGCGATTGTAGGGATGCCGAGCCCAGCGCTGTTCAACCGCCGATACCCCACCACAGCGAATGGATTCGCTTGCCAGAATCAGTTCGCTTTTGGTGGTGCCCTGTGCCGGAAACCCAATAGCTGCGTACAAATCGAAACTATTCATGTTTCACTTTAAGTGCGTTGCCGTCGGCGATTAGTTTAGGAGCGAAGAATCGCAAGGGTTACTACGAAGGAATTTTCTGATGAATGGTTCAAAAATCAACAGCCGTCTGGCACTATCAAATTTTTGGAGGACACCATGTCAACGACCAGCCCTGAACCAACCACTGCGCGTCGCCGCTTCCTGAAGAGCGCCTCTGCCACTGCTCTCGGCGGTGCCGTGATGGTCGCGCCGATGCTTTCGAGCGCGCAAGCTGGCCCGATCACCATGCGTTGGCAGAGCACCTGGCCAGCCAAAGACATTTTTCATGAGTACGCGCTTGATTTCGCCAAAAAAGTCAACGACATGACCGGCGGCGATCTCAAGATTGAAGTGCTTCCGGCCGGTGCGGTTGTGCCCGCATTCGGTTTGCTCGAAGCGGTATCGAAGGGTACGCTCGACGGCGGTCACGGCGTGCTGGGCTATCACTATGGCAAGCAAAACGCGTTGGCGCTGTGGAACTCAGGCCCGGCATTTGGTATGGACGCCAACATGCTGCTGTCGTGGCACAAATATGGCGGCGGTGCGGAGTTGCTCGCCAAGCTCTATGCGTCTATCGGCATGACGGCGGTGCAGTCGTTTTTGTACGGCCCAATGGCCACGCAGCCGCTCGGCTGGTTCAAAAAACCGATCACCAAGGCTACTGATTTCAAGGGGCTGAAGTTCCGCACCAACGGCCTCGCAATCGATTTGTTCACTGCGATGGGTGCCGCCGTCAACGCGCTGCCGGGTGGCGAGATCGTGCCTGCGATGGAGCGCGGCCTACTCGATGGTGCCGAGTTCAATAACGCGACGTCTGATCGCTTGCTGGGCTTTCCTGATGTATCAAAAGTCTGCATGCTGCAAAGCTACCACCAAAGTGCAGAGACCTTTGAGATCATGTTTAACAAGCCGAAGTACGATGCGCTTCCAGCCAAAATGAAAGCGATCATCTCAGGCGCGGTCGAGGCATCATCTGCCGATATGTCTTGGAAAGCCATTGATCGCTACTCCAAAGACTACATCGAGTTGCAGACTAAGGACAAGGTTAAGTTCTACAAAACGCCCGATGCTGTCCTCCAAGAACAGCTCAAACTTTGGGAGGAAATTTTGGTGAAAAAATCCGCCGATAATCCGCTGTTCAAGGAAATTGTTGCTTCACAGAAGGCGTTCGCCGGACGCGCCGTTAAATGGGAACAAGATACGATCGTCAACCGCCGTATGGCTGTGAACCATTTCTTCGGCGAGAAGAAAGCCTAAAGCGTTCTACCCATAAAAAGCCATCCGGGCTCAACCCGGATGGCTTGTTTTTTTGAGCAAGTGACACTATGCAGAAATTATTTCTATTCGTGGACAAGGTGAGCACCAAGATCGGGCACGCCTTTTCTTGGTTGATTCTGGCTTTGACCCTCATGATTGCATGGGAGGTTTTCTCTCGATACGTTTTAGATCACCCGCACCCGTGGGCCTTCGACGTAATGATCATGATGTATGGCTCCATGTTCATGATGGCAGGCGCTTATACGCTGTCCAAGAACGGCCACGTGCGTGGCGACGTGCTTTATGGGTTCTTCCCCCCGCGACTGCAAGCGGGTCTGGATTTGACGCTGTATATCTTGTTTTTTATACCGGGCGTTTTCGCCCTCGCCTGGGCGGGCTATTTTTACGCCGCCGAGTCGTGGGCCATCAAAGAAATTTCAAACATCACGTCAGACGGGCCGGCCATCTATCCGTTCAAAACCATCATCCCATTGGCGGGTGGCTTGTTGCTGGTGCAGGGCGTCGTCGAAATTCTGCGCTGCATCGTTTGTCTTCAGACCGGAAAATGGCCCCTACGCGCTGATGACGTAGAAGAGGTTGATGTCGAAAAGCTCAAAGACATGGTCAATGTACATGACGACGACATAAACAAGCTTGATGCATTGGTCATCGCGCAGGCAGGGGTTCGCAAGTGAGAAAAGAAATATGGTTCGGCCTCAGCATACTGTTTGCTGTGGTGATTGGCGTTTTCATATTGTTGCCCGCCCCGTCGCAAATGACCAACGGCCACTTGGGCCTGTTGATGCTCGGATTGATCGTCGTTGCAATCATGATGGGCTTCCCCACAGCGTTCACGTTGATGGGCATGGGCATGTTGTTCGCATGGCTGGCTTTTCGCAGCCAGAACCCGAATCTTGCCGTGCAGCAGACGCTCGACCTGATGGTGCAACGGGCGTATTCGGTGATGTCTAACGACGTACTGATCTCGATTCCGCTTTTCGTGTTCATGGGCTATCTGGTCGAACGCGCCAACCTGATCGAAAAGCTGTTCAAGAGTCTGCACTTGGCAATGGCCCGAGTCCCGGGATCGTTGGCTGTAGCCACCGTAGTCACCTGCGCCATTTTCGCCACGGCAACAGGTATCGTCGGCGCGGTGGTCACACTGATGGGATTGCTGGCCATGCCCGCAATGCTCAAAGCGGGCTATAACACCCGACTTGCCGCAGGTGCCATTACCGCAGGTGGTTGCTTGGGTATTTTGATACCGCCATCGGTGCTGCTGATTGTTTACGGCGCGACTGCCGGCGTCTCCGTGGTCAAACTGTACGCGGGCGCCTTTTTTCCTGGCATCATGCTGGCCGCGCTGTATGTCGGCTACATCATCGTAGTGGCTAAATTAAAGCCAGAACTAGCACCACCGCTGCCGGAAGCAGATCGATTCGTTCCGTTGCCTGCATACGCCACGCAAATCTCGACCAGGTTCAGCAATAACGTAGTCAGCGGCTTGGTGGTGGGTATCCAAGGCAATTTGAAGCTCGACGTGCCCAAGCGCACGCTGTTGAATCAATTGTTCATTGCCTTGTTGCCAGCGATTGTCTTCACCGCCGCGATGGGCTTGACGTACCGCATGGTGACAGCCCCCATCGAAGCCGTGTCCAGCGATGCCGTACAGATGGGATCAGGATTTTCGAGCGACGAAGGCAAAGCCGAAAGCGGTGGTTTGGCGGAGCCGCCGCAAGAAGGTGGGCTCAAAGAGCCGCCTGCGGACGACGCCAAAGCGACTGCCGCGGCACCTGTCGTGACAAAAGCGCCTGCGAAACGCTCTGTGGTCGCCGCAGCGCCATCGGACACAGTGGCCGGAGAGCGTGTAGCTGCCCCGATGAGTTATTGGATTACCTTCGCCATCGGCGCGGCCGCCCTAGCAGCGTTCTACGCCATATTTACCTTCGCTCGCCTTGAAATATTCAAGATGCTGCTCGGGTCGTTTTTTCCGCTCGCGGTGCTAATCATGGCGGTGCTCGGCACTATTGTGTATGGTTTGGCAACGCCGACGGAAGCCGCTGCCATGGGGTCACTGGGAGGGCTGTTGTTAGCGGCAGCGTACCGGCGGCTTAACTTAAATGTGGTGCGAGAGTCGGTGTACCTCACCGCCAAGACCAGCGCCATGGTGTGTTGGCTATTCGTCGGATCGAGTATTTTTTCCGCCGCGTTCGCCTTGCTCGGCGGACAGGAGATCATTAATCAATGGGTGCTCTCGATGAATCTGACGTCGGTGCAGTTCATGCTGCTCGCGCAGGCGATCATCTTCTTGCTCGGGTGGCCGCTGGAATGGACGGAGATCATCGTCATCTTCATGCCAATATTCATTCCGCTGCTGCCGCTGTTTAACGTCGACCCGCTGTTCTTTGGTCTTCTGGTAGCGCTGAATCTGCAAACGGCGTTTCTCTCTCCACCTGTAGCAATGGCCGCGTTTTATCTGAAGGGTGTTGCCCCGCCGCATGTAACGCTGAACCAGATTTTTTTGGGGATGCTGCCGTTTATGGGCATTCAAGTGGTCGCACTAGCCTTGCTCTACATCTTTCCGGCGATCGGCATGTGGTTGCCGGGTGTGCTGTACAAGTAGAGCGCAGGTTTTTTCACGCTGCAAAAAAAGGCGCTAATGCGCCTTTTTTCCTGATAAACGAAATATCGCTCAGCGCTGCAACGACGTTACGCCGCTTCCAGCAAGCCCTTTTTGCGCAGCATGGGCTCCACCTTCGCCGCGCGTCCGCGAAACGCTGCGTAGCCGTCGCGCGGCTCAATCGTGTTGCCGGCGGAATACACGTAGCGATGCAACCGCTCAGCGGTCGGTGCGTCAAACGGATCACCCGCTTCGACGAACGCGTCGAATGCATCCGCGTCGAGCACTTCCGCCCACATGTAGACGTAATAGCCTGCTGCGTAGCTGTCGCCGGCGAACAGGTGGCGGAAGTGGGTTAGGCGGTGCATCATCGGGATTGCAGCGGGCATGCCAAGCCGCGCAAGCTCCGCCTTTTCGAAGGCTACGAGGTCAAAGCCATCATAGTTTGTGAGCGCGTGGGCGGCCATGTCGACCAGCGCGCTGGAGGTGTATTGCACTGTCTCAAAGCCCTTGTTGAACAGCCGCGCCGCTTCGATTCTTTCGCGCAACACTGCGGGAATCGGTGCGCCGGTTTTGTAGTGCTTCGCGTGACGGTCAAGCACCACGGATTCGAGCGCCCAGTGCTCGAACAATTGCGACGGCAGCTCGACGTAGTCCTGCAACACGTTGGTGCCCGAGAGCCGCTCGAACGTCACCTTTGATAGCAGCCCGTGCAAGCCGTGACCAAACTCGTGGAACAACGTGCGAACGTCGTCGAGGCTCAACAGCGTCGGTTCACCGGCAGGTGCTTTCGCAAAATTATTGTGATTGGCGATGATCGGCAACACCTCGGAGCCAGCCATGCGCGACTGCAGGCGATACGCGCTCATCCATGCGCCGCCGCTCTTCGATGCGCGCGCAAAGTTGTCACTCAAAAAGATGCCAACCAACGCGCCGGTGCCGTTTTTGACCTCGAAAGTGCGCACATCCGGGTGGTACATCGGCACGCCCAATTTCTCTTCAAACGAGAGCCCGAACAACATGCCCGCGCAATCAAACATCGCACCGATCATGGCGTTCAATTCGAAGTACGGCTTGGTCTCGGCGTCATCGAGCTGGTAGCGCGTCTGTCGGACTTTTTCCGCGTAAAAACGCCAGTCCCATAGCTCGATCGCATGGGTGTTTCCGGTCGCCAGCGCCGTTGCCTTGATCGCGTCAAGCTCAGCGGCAGCGCGCTGCTTCGCGGGCTCCCACACTTTCCCGAGCAAATCCTGCACCGCCGATGGTTTGCCCG
Source organism: Burkholderiales bacterium (assembly GCA_031409935.1). Lineage (GTDB taxonomy): Bacteria > Pseudomonadota > Gammaproteobacteria > Burkholderiales > Casimicrobiaceae > Casimicrobium. Next base: position 20,538 of record JANNYE010000110.1, read on the forward strand.
CCATGCGATCCACGAGTGCATAGTCGGCGAACGTTTTGTAGCCGTGCAGACTGGCTTGTTCCAGTCGCAGCTTGAGAATTTCAAGCGCAATCGGACGGTTGTCACTCGCACCGGCATGTTCGCCTCGCGCGAGCCATGCCTGCAACGCCTGTTCGCGCAAATCGCGCCGCTCGGAAAACGTCAGAAACGGCATCAACAGCGAGCGCGATAACGTGATCATGTG
>JANNYE010000111.1:0-25309 GCA_031409935.1 Burkholderiales bacterium
TTTTTTTTGTCTTTAACCTTTTTGTCCCGGGCGTGGCTTGTCCTATTTTAAATAAGTGTGGGCCGCGCCTGCCCCCCCCTGTTTTTTGTCTGCGGGCCCCCCCCCCCCGCTCCTACACGATTGGTTTTATGGTTCGCAGGAAAGGGGTGGCGCAATCGCGTCACTTCATCATGTCAAGATGTTCAAGTCCTGCCAGTAAATTGCGGCCCTGCGCCTCATGGCCTTCGAGCTTGATGCGCAGGCGCACGTCGTTCACGCTGTCGGCATTACGTAGCGCGTCCTCGTAGCTGATGTGACCTGCCTCATGCAGCTGAAACAGCGCTTGATCAAAGGTTTGCATGCCGAGCTCGTTAGATTTTTTCATGACCTCTTTGATCTCGCTTACCTCGCCCTTGAAGATCAGGTCTGCGATCAGGGGTGAGTTCAGCAGCACCTCAACGGCTGGCACGCGGCCCTTACCGTCGCGCTTGACGATGAGGCGCTGCGAAATAAACGAACGCAGGTTCAGCGACAGGTCCATCAGCAGCTGTTGCCGCCGCTCTTCCGGGAAGAAGTTGATGATGCGGTCCAGCGCCTGATTAGTGTTGTTGGCGTGCAGGGTCGCCACGCACAGGTGACCGGTTTCGGCGAAGGCAATGGCGTGATCCATCGCGTCACGGTCACGGATCTCGCCGATGGTGATGACGTCCGGTGCCTGTCGCAAACTGTTTCTAAGTGCTACCCCCCAGTTGTCAGTGTCGGTGCCGATTTCGCGTTGCGTGATGATGCAGTTGCGGTGCTCGTGCACGAACTCGATGGGGTCTTCTATGGTGATGATGTGGCCGCGCGAATTGCGATTGCGATGATCGATCATCGCCGCCATGGATGTGGTCTTACCGCTACCGGTTGCGCCCACAAAAATCACCAAACCGCGCTTGGCCATCACAATGTCGCGCAGAATCGGCGGCAACATCAGTTCTTCAAAACGGGGAATCGTGGTGTTAATCGTTCTGATCACAATGCCGACATGATTTTGCTGCATGAACGCACTGCAACGAAATCGCCCCGTGCCGGGCGGATTGATCGCAAAGTTGCACTCACTGCTGCGCTCAAATTCAGCAGCCTGCTTGTCATTCATGATTGAGCGGGCGAGCGTGATGGTGTGCATCGGCGTCAGCGCGGTTTTTGACACCGGCGCGATCTCGCCATCGACTTTAAGCGCCGGCGGAAAGCCGGAGGTGAGAAACAAATCGGACGCTTTACGCTGCACCATCATGGTCAGCAGCGAGTTCATGAAGGTGGTGGCTTGTTCGCGCTCCATCGCTAGGGCTCCCGGTGGTTGGGTGGTGAGGGTTACGCGAACATTTCGCCCTGACGGGCGGCGAGTTTGGCTTCTTGCGGATTAATCAGATTACGTCGCACCAGCTCTTGCAGGCATTGGTCAAGCGTCTGCATGCCCGCGCCAAGGCTAGTCTGAATCACCGAGTACATCTGCGCGATTTTGTTCTCGCGAATTAGGTTCCGAATAGCCGACGTGCCGATCATGATCTCATGGGCTGCGATTCGCCCCGAGCCATCTTTGCGCTTCAACAGCGACTGCGAAATGACCGCGACCAATGATTCAGAAAGCATGGAGCGAGTCATGTCTTTTTCAGCGGCGGGGAACACGTCCACAATCCGATCAATGGTTTTTGCGGCCGACGAGGTGTGCAACGTACCAAACACCAGATGCCCGGTTTCGGCTGCGGTCAGTGCGAGACGAATGGTTTCAAGATCTCGCATCTCGCCGATCAGGATGATGTCCGGATCTTCGCGCAGCGCCGAGCGCAGCGCGTTTGAGAACGATAGTGTTTGCTCGCCCAGCTCACGCTGGTTGATCAAACACTTTTTGCTTTCATGGACAAACTCAATCGGGTCTTCCACCGTCAGGATGTGGCCCATGATGTTTTCATTGGCGTGATTGACCATCGCCGCCAGCGTGGTGGATTTGCCGGAGCCCGTGGGGCCGGTCACGAGCACCAATCCGCGTGGCTTGAGCGCAAGGTCGGCAAATATCTTCGGGGTTGCCAGCTCTTCAAGCGTTAACACGCGCGATGGAATGGTTCGGAACACCGCCGCCGCGCCACGCTCCTGATTAAACGCATTGACGCGAAAGCGCGCTAGGTTCGGGATTTCAAAGGAGAAGTCAACCTCCAGATTTTCTTCGAAAATTTTGCGCTGCTGGTCCGACATGATGTCGTACACCAAACTGTGCACATCTTTGTGCTCCATCGCGGGCAGATTGATGCGGCGCATGTCGCCATCGACCCGGAGCATCGGCGGCAACCCGGCAGACAAATGCAAGTCCGACGCCTTGTTCTTCACCGAGAACGCCAGAAGCTCCGAAATATCCATCCCTATAATCCTTTTTTCCCCAACAGTGGGCTCGCCCACACGTAACCGGCGTGGCGGCGACACACAAGCATTATGACCGCAAGCTTTGATCCCCTGCAAGCACGAGCGTTGGTGCGCTCGCGCATTGCTGCTGCTGCGATCAGCGCGGGGCGCATGGCGGATCAGGTGGCTCTGTTAGCCGTGAGCAAGCTGCAATCGGTCGACAAAATCGAATTGTTATACGCCGCCGGTCAGCGCGCGTTCGGTGAAAACTATGTGCAGGAAGCGGTCGACAAGATCACGCAGCTTGCAGCAACGCCGCGCCACGCCGACATCATGTGGCACCTGATCGGGCCGTTGCAATCGAACAAAACGCGCGTCGTCGCTGAGCATTTTCAGTGGGTGCATTCGGTGAACCGGCTGAAAATTGCCGAACGACTGTCGGCGCAGCGCCCCGCGCATTTGCCGCCGCTCAACATCTGCATTCAGGTGAACATCAGTGGCGAAGCATCGAAAAGCGGCTGTCCGCCCGATGAGGCGCTCGCCCTCATGCTCGCGGCCAGCGCGCTGCCGCAACTGTCGGTACGCGGCCTAATGGGCATGCCTGAGCCGGGAACTGGCGAGGCCGCGACGCGGCAACAATTTTTGATGCTCGCGACATTATTTGCCGAGGCACAGTCAGGCATGGCCTCCGTTGACACGCTATCCATCGGCATGTCCGACGATCTTGAAATCGCCGTGGCGTGTGGGTCGACGATGGTGCGCGTGGGCACGGCGCTATTTGGCGCGCGGCCCACGGCATGAGCCGAGTCTACTTACTACTTGATTTATTTTCATTCGTCGCCCCTGCGAAGGCAGGGGCACAGCGTCTTTCGAGCACTTCAACCTACTGAGCAGCGCGCAAAGTCACTGGGTTCCTGCCTTCGCAGGAACGACGAATGAGCGATTTCCCCCAATGGGTAATCTCGAATGAATATCTGAGGAAAATCCGTGAAAAAAATCTGTTTCGTCGGCGGTGGCAATATGGCCAGCGCCATGATCGCGGGGCTGCGCAAAAAACATCCCACGCTCGATTGCCACGTCGTCGAGCCGTTCGCCGAAGCACGCGAAAAGCTCGCGGCGCTGAATGTGACGGTGGACCCCGCCGCTGGTCGCTCTGCCGTTGCTGGCGCGGACGCGGTGGTGTTAGCGGTCAAGCCGCAGGTGTTGGGGCAGGCGTGTGGCGAACTGCTGCCCCACCTCGACGGCGAGCTGATCGTGAGCATTGCAGCGGGCGCACGCATCAGCACGCTCACTCGATGGCTGGGCGGCCACGCGCGAATCGTGCGCACCATGCCCAATACGCCCGCGCTGATTGGGCAGGGCGTGACCGGCGTGTATGCGCCCGCGGGGTTGGCCGCAGCCGATCTCGCCACCGCGACTGAATTGATGCAGTCAACCGGCGCTGTCATCCGCGTTGAAAGCGAGGCCATGATTGATGCCGTGACCGCCGTCTCGGGCAGCGGTCCGGCCTATGTTTTTCACTGGATCGAATCGATGTTAGCTGCGGCAGAGGACGCCGGTTTCAATGCGGTTGACGCACGCACGCTGGTGCTCGGCACGCTCAAGGGCGCAACTTCCTTGGCAGAGGCGTCAAACGATTCGCCGCGGGTGTTGCGCGAACGGGTGACGTCAAAAGGCGGCACCACCGCTGCTGCGCTCGCCGTGTTGAACGAGCGCGACGTGGCGGGTGCGATTTTGCAGGCCGTGCGCGCCGCCAAAAATCGCGGCGCGGCGCTTGGAGAGTTGCTGGATCGCGACTGATCTCATCGCGCCCGTGCGCGCGTTGCCTAGTCAGCTACGGTGCCAACCCCGGAACACCGCACTTGCGTTGCAGATGCGTCTTTATCGCGATCCAGGTGTTTCGTTGCGCGTTGGCGCCGGTAGCGTTCGCGGTCACTGCGTTGTCACTGAAGCCGAGCAGCGCGCGCACCAGCAGCAATCCGTCGGTGGTGGGAGAAACGATGCCATCGCCGTCTAAATCGAGCGTACAGCTGCCCACAAATTGCGGCACGGGAGCGCTCAGCACGCTGAGGCCATCGCCCAACTGCCCGGAGCTATTGGCTCCCCAGCAGCGAATTTCGCCATTGGTCAAACGTGCACAGGTGTGAGTGTCGCCCGCATCGATGCGGGTCGCATTGCTAATGCGAAACACTGCGACCGGGGTGTTGCTATCGAGCGTGCCGCCATTGCCGAGCCGCCCGGCGCTACCGAAGCCCCAGCACTGCACGCCACCGCTGGCAAGCAGCGCGCAGCTGTGAGAGCCGCCCGCTGCGACCGAGGTGGCCGTGGTGATGGCGCTGACTGACACCGGGGTGCTGCTATCGACCGTGCCGCCATTGCCGAGTCGCCCGTTGCCACCCGCGCCCCAGCACTGCACGCCGCCGCTGGCGAGCAGCGCGCAGCTGTGGACACTGCCCGCTGAGACCGAGGTGGCCGTGCTGATGCCGCTGACGGCCACCGGAGTGCTGCTATCGACAGTGCCGCCATTGCCGAGTTGACCGTTGCCTCCGAAGCCCCAGCACCGCACGCCACCGCTGGCGAGCACCGCGCAACTGTGCGAGCCGCCCGCTGAGACCGCGATGGCCGTGGTAATGCCGCTGACGGCCACCGGGGTGCCGCTATCGACGGTGCCGCCGTTGCCGAGTTGACCGCTGCTACCCGCGCCCCAGCACTGCACGCCACCGCTGGCGAGCACCGCGCAGCTATGCGAGCCGCCCGCTGAGACCGACAGATAGTCCTGTGCGTGAACTGAAGTAGCGCCGAGCAGCAGCGCCAGCAGCGCCACCGATCGAACGACTGCGCTGCCGATAAATCGAATAGTTGAACTCACCATAATCCCCGGTTGGCGTTGACGTTGACACGCCGTGGGGCGTGCCGCATGGTTGGCAGAGGTGCCATTTTCGTATTCTTTGCGCCATTGTGGGACTTCTTTTTGAAGTTTCAGAGCGTGCGTGGGCGCCGTGCGCCCCCGCCCAGTCGTTGCTAAGCGTCAATTACGGCAAAATAATGACTTGCGCACAGCAGCGCAAGTTCGCAAACGCCCGGATATTACGCACCATGACCTACGCTGTAAACGATAGCTGCATCAAATGTAAATACACCGACTGTGTGGACGTGTGTCCCGTCGACTGCTTTTACGAAGGCGAGAACATGCTCGTCATCCACCCCGACGAATGCATCGACTGCGGCGTCTGCGAGCCCGAATGCCCGGTCGACGCGATCAAGCCGGACTCCGACATCTCGGAAAAGTGGATCAAACTGAACGCAGAATACGCCGTGATCTGGCCGAACATCGCCCGCAAAAAGGCAGCCCCGGTGGACGCCGACGACTGGCGCGACAAGCCGAACAAGATTGAATTTTTCTCGGCTAATCCGGGCAAGAAGTAGCGCCTAACTCGCGAGCGCTACCTCGGGCGTAAGGCCAAGCCGCTTGGTGCGGCGAACGAGACCCTTATCGTCAAACGTGACCAACGCGCTGCATGCGCTGCTACTGGCCCAATGCAGTGCGTCGGCAAAGTCGAGGCCTTGCCTGTGCAGCGCTAGCGTATCGTTGACGGCCTCCCAGCGCTCAACGGTGACGTGCGACATGCCCAGCAGGTGCGTCATTGCCTGACAAAATTCTTCCGTTGACGCTGCGTAGAAGCCACGCATCACCCACTCAAATTCAAGCACTACGGTCAGCGGTGCGAATAACGAGGCTGATTCCACCATCACTCGGCGCGCTGCGGGGCGCTGACGTTCGGCCCCAATGTCTTCGGGGTCGTCGCAGTAAAAACGCGCCAGAATGTTCGTATCGACCGCGATCATTTCGCCGGCTTGCGCGGTGAACGAGCGCCCGCAACCGTCAGCGACGCTGGGTCAAACTGCGACAGCCGCCGCGCTACCTGCCCCGGCTGGCTAGGCTTGACGCGCACCAACCCATAACCCGAAGCCGGATCAGTCGCTGCCACGCGACGGCGCACCAGCAAGCGAATCACGCCGCCTTCATCAACAAATTCAACCTGCGTGCCCGGTGTCAACTCGTACCGCGCACGGATGTCCGCCGGGATGACGATCTGGCCCTTCGCGGTGAGAGTGGCGGCGCTCATGGTGTGCTTCATTGGGTAACGATTCTTCAGCGGAGATTAGCAGCTGCTTACTGGGTAAGCGACGCGCGATCGATCCTAGTTCGGCGGCTCGGTTAGAGAAGCGGTGGGTTAGTGCGTGCGACGGAATCAGGGCTCACAGTTGCTTGATCGGTACCAGCTTTGCGCTGAAACATCCGTTGTATATGGGCTAAGTGGCTATAAATGCTATTTATCGATAAACAACAAAAACCATGTCTAAGCCCAAGTTAAATGGTGCTTTTGCTAAAAAGCTGTTAACTAAAATCTCCTCCGTGGTGGTGCCAACCCCCACCCGCAGTTGATCGAGTTCGCCTCCCATTCGTCGCAGCGCCCGCGCATTCACAAACCAGCGGTGGCACACTCTTCGCAATCCCCATAATTTATGCCGACGCGATGAATTCCACTTCCCCTAGCTCTGAGCGAGCCGCACCGTTACCGATCACCGTGCCGCCAACGTTCGGGCAGCGCGTGTGGAAGGGCTTTGGTGGCACGCCTTGGTGGCGCTTGGTGGTGGGCGGGTTGATCGTGTTGATCGCGGTGGCGTTGTTCACGGTGCCGTTTGATTCGCTGCGTTTGCAGCCGATGCTCAAGTCCCCGGCAGCGAAGCAGGCGTTCAAGTTCGCGGTGCAAAAACAGGTGCTGGAACGCGCGCGATCCGGCTTGTTGGGTATCCGCGCGATCGCAGATGACCCGGTGGCGGCGAAGGAAATTGACGAGGCTATCGCGGGTGTTGAGCGGGAGCTGTCGTCGCCGAAGCATGAGGTCGTGGTCAAAAGCGTCGCTGAATTGCAGACGTTGATCAACGCGCAACAGGAGGACATCAAGAAGACCAGCCGCACGCTGGAGCAGGTGGCGGGCAAGCTGCGCGACAACATCGATTCGACCGACGCGACCAACAACATCGAGCAGTTCGCCACCAAGCTGGAGGCGCTGCAGGACAGCGTCTCGCAGTTGCAAGAAATGCAAAGCCGCATCGGCGAATTTGACGCCGAGGCCGGGGACGCGAAGGACAAGGTCATCACCTTTAGTGTCTTCGGCAAGAAGGCGCAGGCAGTGATTAATGTGGAAGATCGTCCGGTGGCCGACCCGATCAACCTAGACCCTGATACGCGCGCGCTCATCAACACCACGGTGCAACGCGACGCGCAAAAACTCATCGCGGGCGGCGTATCGTTCTTGGTGTTGCTGACCCTGTTTTTCCTGATGCTGGTGGCGCGTGCTTTCGCGGGCCGCGCGGCGCGTGGCGAGCAGCGCGCGGTGATCGCCGAATCGCGCGAACGCTCGGAGACGTACGCACGGCAGCTTGCTGAGGCGCGACTGATGGTGATGCGCGCGCAGGTTGAGCCGCACTTTTTGTTCAACACGCTGGCGCACGTTCAGGCGTTGCAGGAGATCGATCCGCCGCAAGCCGGTGTGATGCTGGAGCGTCTGATTTCGTACCTGCGCGCCGCGATGCCGACCATGCGCGAAACCACGTCCACGCTCGGCCGCGAGATCGAAGTGGTGCGCGCGTATCTCGATTTGCTGAAAATTCGTATGGGTGATCGGTTGCGCTCGGTGATCAACGTGCCGGTCGATCTGAACCACACTTCATTGCCGCCGACGATGATTGCCACGCTGGTCGAGAACGCCATCAAACACGGGCTGGAGCCCAAAAAAGAAGGCGGCACCATTGCCATCAACGTGCGCGTTTTGCCGGGTATGAATGGCGCAGCGGACACGTTGGAAGTGTTGGTGGCCGATGACGGCTTGGGCCTCGGTGGCGCTGAAACCGGCGGCACCGGAATCGGCCTCGCCAACACCCGCGAGCGGCTGAAAATGCTCTACGGCGGCGCGGGCGAATTGGTGGTGGAACCCAACGCGCCGAGCGGCGTGCGCGCGATTTTGCGAGTGCCGACGGTGGTGCCGGAAGTGGTGGAGGAAATGACCGAAGCTGAGCAACTGGCCAGCGGCATATCGCCGTTCACCATGCAAACAGTTGGGCTGTTGGCGGTGTTTGTCGGTTGGCTTGGCGTGCATCGTTTTTATGTGGGCCGCATGCGCTCCGGCGCGGTGCAAACGGCGCTGGGCACGCTGAGTATTTTGTCGGGCGGTGTGCCCGTGGTTTTGGTGCCGCTCATCATGTGGGTGATTTTGGACGTGGTGTGGATCATCACCCGCGAGTTCCGCGACTCCAACGGACGCCGTATCGTGCGATTGAACAGCGAGGATCGTCGGGTGTACGACGGCGCACGAACCCATCACGCGCCCGGCAAGGCGCGCGACGCCGCCACCTCGCGCTGCTCACGCGCGATTGCGCTGATACTGACGCTGTTACTTGGCTTTGTCGGCGCGCATCGCTTTTATGTGGGGCGTACCGGCACCGCTTTCGCTATGCTCTTCACGCTCGGCGGCCTCGGCATTTGGTGGCTGATCGACATAGTGATCGTAGCAAGCGGACAGCTCAAAGACAACGAAGGAAAGTGGGTCAGCGAATGGGAATGACGATGACGGCGGTGTTGGCTGAGGACGAAACCGTTCTGCGCCTGTTCCTCAAGAAAAAACTGGAAAAGCTGTGGCCTGAGTTGAGCGTGGTGGGCGAGGCGGAGCACGGCTTGGCGGCGGTGGAACTGATCACCACGCTCAAGCCGACCGTCGCGTTTCTCGATATTCGCATGCCCGAATTGACCGGGCTTGAGGTCGCCATGCGCATCGCCGAGGAGAGCCCGGACACGCACATCGTCTTCGTCACCGCGTATCACGAGTACGCGGTTGCCGCATTTGATCGTGGCGCGGTGGATTACGTGTTGAAACCGATTCAGGAAGACCGCCTGATCACCACCATCGAGCGACTCAAAGAGCGCATCGAAAGCCAAGATCAGGACGCGCCGACGCTGCCCGACAATCTGTCACAACTCATCGCTACGCTTAAGCGCGAAATGCGCGGCGCGGCGGCGGGTGCAGGCGGCGCACCAGTCGAATACATGCGCTGGATCAAAGCCTCGCTCGGCTCAAGCCTCAAGCTGATTGACGTCAAGGACGTACTGTTTTTCAACTCGGACGAGAAGTACACGCGTGTGGTCACGGCGACGGAAGAGGCGCTGATTCGCAAGCCTCTACGCGAACTGCTCGATGAGCTCGACGCCAACATCTTCTGGCAAATCCATCGCGGCACCATCGTCAACGTCAACGCGATCGCAGGCGTAACCCGCGACTTTCGCGGCGACGCCACAGTGAAGGTGAAGGATCACAAAGAGCAGTTGAAAGTCAGCCGCCCGTTCTCGCATTTGTTTAAGCAGATGTAAGGCTGCGTTCAACCGAGATTGTTCATTCGAGAAATTTATGCACTTCGTCGTTCCTGCGAAGGCAGGAATCCAGTGACTTTTGGTTTTTCGTGGCATTTTTGGTGGGCTCGAAAGACGCTAGGCCCCTGCCCCTTCGGCAGGCTCAGGACATGCTTCGCGGGGGCGACGAAACAAAAAAGTCTAAGACGGAATCTCGGTTGAACTTACCGCCAACGCTTAGGTCTAGCGTCAAGTTGTAGTTAAAAAAATATCGAATCATGCGTCGTGCAATTGTGTTTTCGTTGTTGGCGCTGCCTTTTTTGGGCTTGCCGGCATGGGCCGCGCCGGGTGATCCGTTGTCGTCTGCGGAGGCGACGCGGTTGTTGAAGGCGGGCGGCGTCGCGTTGCTGTTGCGGCATGGCCAGACCGAGGCGGGGGTGGGTGATCCGCCCGGCTTCACGCTGGACAACTGCAAGTCGCAGCGCAATTTGTCGAGCGATGGGCGGGCGCAGGTGCGCGCGATGGCGGATCGTGCGAAAAAAGGCGGGATACGCTTTGCTCGCATCTACACTAGCCTTTGGTGTCGCTGTCGTGACACGGCAAAGCTGCTGGCAGAACCCTCGGTTCAACCCCGCGACTGGCCGGTGCTGAATTCGCAGTTTGCGGACAACCCAAGAATTGCTGACGCCACCGAGCAAATTGTGAATCTGCTGCGCACCTCGCCCGTGAATGAGTCGTGGTTGCTGGTTACGCATCAGGTGAATATTTCCGCCGTCACTGGCATCTCCCCGGCCTCGGGTGAAGGCGTGCTGGTTCGCATAACGTCGGCAGGTTTGCAGGTGCTCGGTCGCGTCATGCTTTGACCGACATGCTGCGCTATTGCGCGCGGGTTCCGTGCCCTGTAGCAAAATAGGCTGATGGCAGCCGTCAAGTCCCCTTCAGTCTCTCCTTCGCCCTCTGCAATTGCAAAGGCCGCACCCGCGTCAGAGACGTCAGGAGATCGCACGCTCACGCTTGAACACGTGCTGCGTGAGCTGGCCGCTGACGAGCTGGTCGATGCTGACCTGATTGAGGCGTTGCGTGTGAACGCCAAGTTCCGCAGTTACGACCACCCGCTGACGCTTATCGCCGAGCAAAAATGGCGCAGCAATAAACCACCCAAGCGGGTGCTGACGCTGGAGGCGCTGTCTCAGTGGCTCGCTGGGCGGCTCAACGTGCCGTATTTGCACATCGATCCGCTGAAGGTGGATTTCACGGCGGTGGGCTCGGTGATGAGTACGAGCTACGCCAATCGCTATCGCATCTTGCCCGTCGCGGTAACGCCAGAAATCGTGACGGTTGCCACGAGCGAGCCATTTGTGCGGTCGTGGATTCCGGAGCTGTCGAACTTGTTGCGTCGCCGCGTGGAGTTGGTGTTTGCCAATCCGCTCGACGTCAAACGCTACGTTGCCGAATTTTTCGCGCTCGCGCAATCGGTGCGCCGGGCGCAAGAAAAAGCGACCGACGACAAGAGCGCGATCTCAAGTTTTGAGCAACTGGTGCAGGTCGGTGCGCAGGGTGGCCCGACGCCGGATGCCAATGATCGCCACATCGTACGCATCGTGGATTGGCTGTGGCAGTTTGCATTCGAGCAACGGGCAAGCGACATTCACATTGAGCCGCGCCGCGACTTTGGTGTGGTGCGCTTTCGCATTGACGGCGTGTTGCATCAGGTCTATCAAATTCCGCCGGCGGTGTTGACCGCGATGGTCAGTCGCGTGAAGCTGCTCGCGCGCATGGAAATTGTCGAGAAACGTCGACCGCAGGATGGTCGTATCAAGACCGTTTCGCCTGAAGGCGTTGAGGTTGAACTGCGCGTGGCGACCATGCCGACTGCCTTCGGCGAAAAAATTGTGATGCGTATTTTTGACCCGGAAGTGCTGCTGCGCGACTTCCGCGATCTGGGTTTCAGCGACGACGATCTAGCGCGTTGGGAGAAGATGATCGCGCGGCCTAATGGGATTATTTTGGTGACCGGGCCGACCGGTTCCGGCAAGACGACAACACTCTATTCCACGCTGAAAACTTTGGCCACCCCTGAGGTGAATGTTTGCACCATCGAAGACCCGATTGAGATGGTGGAGCCTGCGTTCAACCAGATGCAGGTGCAACCCCAAATTGGTGTGAATTTTGAGAGCGGCGTGCGCACTCTGATGCGGCAAGACCCAGACATCATTATGGTCGGTGAAATTCGCGATCTGCCGACCGCTGAGATGGCGGTGCAGGCCGCTCTCACGGGGCATCTGGTGCTGTCCACATTGCACACCAATGATGCGCCAACGGCGATCACGCGATTGGTTGATTTGGGCGTGCCCGCGTACTTGGTCAACTCCACCGTGTTGGGGGTGATGGCGCAGCGCTTGGTGCGCACGTTGTGCGATGCGTGCAAGGCACCCGCCCAGCCGTTGGATGACGATTTATGGGCTGCGCTGACCAAGCCGTATCGCGCGAGTAAACCGACGGTTACGTACAAAGCGGTCGGCTGTCTGGAGTGCCGCATGACCGGCTATCGAGGTCGTGCCGGTTTGTATGAGGTGATGCAAATGACGCCCGAGATGCGAAAACTCATCGTGGCTGGTGCCGGCATTGACGAAATGCGTGAACAGGCGTTTCGCGATGGCATGAAGCCGCTGCGTGCGTCGGGCGCGCACAAGATTGCAACCGGGCTGACCACGGTGGAAGAGGTGGAGCGGGTTGCGCCGCCAGTGTAAGTTTGTAGGAGCGCCCCTAGGCGCGAACATGTCACGTCATCGCAACCGGGCATCGCGGCCAAGGCCGCTCCAACAAAAAATAGGAGGGTAAATTTTGCAAATCGTATTAAGTGGCCTCGGTCGCATGGGGGCGAACATGGCGCGGCGTTGGGCTCGCGGCGGTGTTCAAGTCGTCGCGTTCGATCAAAACGCTGACGCGCGCGCGGCAACGGCCGAGGCCAACATCATGCTAGTTGCGTCGCTCGCGGACGGACTGCAAGCGATGCCATCGCCGCGCGTGGTGTGGCTCATGTTGCCGGCGGGCGAGATCACCGAATCCACGATTGACGCGCTGTTGCCGATGCTCACGAAAGGCGATTTGCTCGTCGATGGCGGCAATGCCAACTACAAAGATACGGTGCGTCGCGCAGCCAAGGCCAACGCCGTCGGCGTCGCTTACGCCGACGTCGGTGTGTCCGGCGGCGTGTGGGGTTTGCAGAACGGCTATTGCGTCATGGCCGGCGCGACAGCCGAGAGTTACGCGCGACTCAAGCCGTACCTCGAAGTGCTCGCGCCATCAGCGACGCAAGGCATCGTGCATGCGGGCGCGGTGGGCGCGGGCCACTACGCGAAGATGATTCACAACGGCATCGAGTACGGCATGATGCAAGCGCTCGCCGAAGGCTTTGCGTTGATGGAAGCGAAGAGAGATTTCGCGATGCCGATTGCTGATATCGCCGAGGCGTGGCGTGATGGCTCGGTGGTGCGTTCATGGTTGCTTGATCTCACCGCAGAGTCGCTCAAAAAACCGGACGACATCGCGGCGATTGCGCCTTATGTGGCGGACTCCGGCGAGGGGCGCTGGGCGGTGGAGGCGATGCTAGATTTAGGGGTGCCTGCACCGGTTACAGCCCTTGCGTTAACTACGCGTTTCGCAACGCAAGGCAAGGGCGATTACGCTGCCAAACTGCTCGCTCAAATGCGCGCCGGGTTTGGCGGACATGCGGTGAAGAAAAATTAACCGAGACTATTCATTAGGACGCGCGGTGATGTCGCGGCGAGTTGCGAGTCAGTTTGGACGGTCGCGAGGAGTCCATAGCGAGCTATGGACGACGAGTGAGCGCTCAATTTGGCCGCAAATCGCCCGACAGCACCCGCGTAGGTGCGAAGCCCCGCCTAATGAATAATCTCGGATTAAATACCCTCTGCTGTAGTGCGCTTGCGCGGGCTGGCGCGAGTGTGCGCCCGGGCTTAGGGTGAGGGCGTTGGTGTGGGGAATTTGATTGACGATCACAGGACCGTTGGCCCCATTATTGTCATGGGCGTATCAGGCTGCGGCAAAACCACGGTGGGCCACGCTCTGGCCTTGCGCTTGAACGCTACGTTTCTAGATGCCGACGATTTCCATCCCGAAGCCAACGTGGTGAGGATGCGTGCCGGAATGCCACTTAACGATGAAGACCGAGCGCCTTGGCTGGCCACGTTGAATCGCGAGTTAAAAGTGCGCGACCAACAAGGTGAGCTGGTGGTGCTCGCCTGCTCCGCGCTCAAAGAAAAATATCGCGCAGCTATTGCTGCGAGCATGCCGCACGTGCAGTGGATTTTTCTCGATGGCAGTTTTGATTTAATCGCTTTGCGCGTGCGCGAGCGGCCTAATCACTACATGCCAGAGTCGCTGCTGCGCAGTCAGTTTGATGCGATGGAGCGACCTGACGATGCGACCATGATCTCGATTGAATTGAGCCCCTACGAGCAGGTCAATGCGGCGTTGTACGCGCTTCAGAATCGCCAAGAAACTAGGTAGGAGCGGCGAAAGCCGCGATTGTTCACAAACGTGGCGTCGCGGCTTTCGCCGCTAGTACGAGCATCTCTGAGTGCCGACTTTGCTCGCTAAGGCCACCCTTGCGCTGGGTTTCAACCCAGCCTACGCTGTCTTTCCGGCACACCCTAACGACTTGTAAATCCGCTCGATTGACGCGGGAAATTTGCCGAGTTTGTTGGCGGGGCGTCGCGGTCGGGTGACCAGTTCGCCGCCGCAGTTGGGGCAGAAATTACCGAGCTGCACTGTCGCGCAGTCCGCACAAAACGTGCATTCAAACGTGCAAATGCGGGCCTCGGTCGACTCGTTGGGCAAGTCGCGATTGCAGCATTCACAGTTCGGGCGTAGAGCGAGCACGCTGGTTAAGAAATTAGCCGAAACGACGACGCGCACGAGGTGCCGCACCGCCCGTGCCGCCTCCCGCACCCCCACCGCCGCGTGAGAAACCGGTGGGTTTGCCGGTCACGCCGTCGCGATTGCCCCAACCGCCACCGCCGCCCGTGCCTGTACGAGGTGGCGCGCGGTCAGCGCCGCCCGCATCGTTGCCGCGACTGTAAGCGGAGCGTGGTGCAGGTGCGCCACGATCATTGCCGAAGCTGCTGCCCGAATTGCCGCCGCTGCCATAGCCAGAACCGCCACCGCCACCGCCCTGTGACGGCTCGCGACGCTCGCCCCAGCGTGCGCGTGGCGCCCCGTCGCCTTGACCGCCGCCGTAACTGCCGGAGCCGCCCCGACCACCATAGTTTGATCCGCCACCTGCGCCGCCACGGGTATCGCCACCGTAGTTGCCGCCGGCGCTGTTGGCACTGCTTCCACCGTAGCCGCTGCGTCCGCCAGTCGGCGCTGCACCGCGATAGCCTTCGCCACCGCCCGTGGAGCCCGATGAACCCGCGTAGCCGCCGCCACCCGTCGCGGGCGCGCGACCGCGCGGTGCGCCGTAGCTCGGCGGGCCGTCGCGACGGCGCGAATCGTCGCCGCCTTCGCCAAAACGCGCTGCGCCGCGCCGATCCTTCGGCGCCCAGCCTTCACGACGTGGCGCATCCGGCGGTGTTTCGCCGTACTTCCAGCGCGGGCCGGTTGCGTTGTCGCGTCCGCCAGATGCGGCGCCTCGCCCACCCGACGGCGGGCCACCACGCGCAGCGTAACCACCGCTGCGTGCTGCCGGTGTTGAGTTAGCGCGCTCAGCAGCGCGTTCGCTCGGCAATTTGCTGCGTGGGCCGCGTTCTCTGGCGGCGAGCGCCTTGGGGTCATTGCTGGCTGTGACGGCGGCGGCGTCCTGTTCGGCCGATTTATTCGCGTTGTCAGCACCGTCGGCATTGCGCCACAGCACGAACAATTTACCGAGATGCTGCACGCTTTCGCAGCTCAATTTTTCACAAATATCAGCCAGATAGCCATCGCGAATTTCGCGCTCATCGCTGCCAGCGCGAACTTTTATCAACGCATGCGCGGTGAGTGCCAGATCGATTTCGTGCAGCACGGCTGGCGTGAGCCCGTGTTGGCCCATCATCACGACCGGGTCGAGGTGGTGCGCGGCGGCGCGTAGTGCGCGACGGGCGCTAGAGGAAAGGGTGGAAACTTTAGGGGAGGTAGTCATCAACGAGTCTTTTTTGTTCTTGCTTGGATTAACTGCGATTATCTCGCGCTTGGGCAGGGGTTTGTGGGAGCGCGCGGCCTAATCGCCGGAAAGAGGAGAAAAAGCGTCGATAATTTGCAGTTATTCGCGTTTTTTGCCGCAGTTTCACGGTCGCCCAACCTCTCACATGCTTAACCCCAACGGTAAACGTCACAAATCCAATCAGGTCTGGCTCGACGAACACGTCAACGACCCGTTTGTGCAAAAAGCCAAGGCCGAGGGCTACCGTTCGCGCGCCGCGTACAAACTGATCGAAATCGACGCCAAAGACCGGCTAATCAAGGCGGGCGACGTGATCGTTGACTTGGGCTCCGCGCCGGGAAGCTGGTGTCAGGTCGCGGCGAAAAAAATTGGCAGTAAGGGCAAAATTATCGCCATCGATCTGCGCGACATGCAGGGCATGGCCAATGTGGACTTCATTCAGGGCGATTTCAGCGAGGCGGGGCCGCTGAAACTGATCGAGGAAAAACTTGCCGGAGCCAAGGTCGATGTTGTGATGAGCGACATGTTGCCGAACATGACCGGTGTTGCCGCGATTGACTCGCCGCGCGCCATTTATCTGTGCGAATTGGCGGCGGAGTTCGCGCTGGCGCACTTAAAGCCCGACGGAAAATTTCTCACCAAGGCGTATCAGGGGCCGGGGTTCGAGGAATTTCTCACGCAGCTCAAACGGCAGTTCAAGACGGTAGCCAGCCGAAAACCCGATGCATCGCGAGACCGCAGCGCGGAGGTGTTTTTGTTGGGCACAGGGCTACGGTAGTGGCAACAGCTTTTGGTTGAAATTACTTTTCAATATGGGCTTAAGCCACATTTATGCAATTTATCGACAACTGCCAAATTACCGGTATAGACCATAATAAACAAGGCTTTTGCCGTAAAGCTGATTCCAGCTTGGCGATGCGAGCAGGATGTCGTCCACAACCGTTGCCGTCTTCATTTGGCGACAGTCATGCGGCCTTTTCACGAACATGTGACGTTGCACCTTGAAAAACCGCGTTCACCCTTAAAATCATAGTAAGTGTGGTTGCAGCGTCCCGCCTGTTGTGGGACGAGTGGCCTCAGGAGTTCGTGCGTGAACAACATGCTCAAAAACATTGGTATCTGGGTCGTGATCGGCTTGGTGGTGCTTACCGTCGTTCAGCAGTTTGATAAGTCGAGCCGCAAGAGTGATGCAGTAGCCTACTCGTCGTTTATCGAAGAGCTGCGCGGCGGCAAAGTCAGTGAGGCGTCCATTGAGGGCCGCAACATCGAATACCGCACCAGCGAAGGCAAGCGAGCGACCTACGTGCCCGGTGGTTACGACAAGGATTTGATTAACGATTTGATCAAGAACAATGTCAAGTTCTCCGGCAAGCCTGAAGAACAGCAGTCGTTCCTGTCGTCGATCCTGTTCTCATTCGGCCCGATCCTCCTGTTGATCGGCGCGTGGATTTTTATGATGCGTCAGATGCAGGGCGGCGGTAAGGGCGGCGCGTTCAGCTTCGGCAAGTCGCGCGCACGCTTGCTTGACGACACCAACAACACGACCATGTTCTCTGACGTCGCCGGTTGCGACGAGGCGAAGGAAGAAGTCACTGAAATCGTTGACTTCCTGAAAGACCCCAGCAAATTCCAGAAGCTCGGCGGACGCATTCCGCGCGGCGTGTTGCTGGTCGGCTCACCGGGCACCGGCAAAACGCTGCTCGCTAAGGCAATTGCTGGCGAAGCGAAAGTGCCGTTTTTCTCGATTTCAGGCTCTGACTTCGTTGAAATGTTCGTCGGCGTCGGTGCCTCAAGGGTTCGCGATATGTTCGAGCAGGCGAAGAAAAATGCGCCGTGCATCATCTTCATCGACGAGATTGACGCGGTTGGTCGTCAACGCGGCGCAGGCCTCGGCGGTGGTAACGATGAGCGCGAGCAAACGTTGAACCAGATGCTGGTCGAAATGGACGGCTTTGAAGGCTCGCAGGGTGTCATCGTGATTGCCGCGACCAACCGCCCCGACGTGCTCGACCCTGCGTTGTTGCGTCCCGGCCGCTTTGACCGTCAGGTCGTGGTGCCGCTGCCGGACATTCGCGGTCGCGAGCAGATTCTGCAAGTGCATATGCGCAAAGTGCCGATTGCGGCTGACGTCAAGGCGCATGTGATCGCGCGTGGCTGCCCAGGCTTCTCGGGTGCTGACATTGCCAACCTCGTGAACGAAGCCGCTTTGTTTGCTGCACGCGGTAACAAACGTCTCGTCGACATGGACGACTTTGAGCGCGCGAAAGACAAGATTTTCATGGGTGCCGAGCGCAAATCCATGGTGTTGTCCGAAGACGAAAAACGCGCCACGGCGTACCACGAATCGGGCCACGCGATCATTGCCACGGTCATGCCCAAAGCCGACCCGGTGCACAAGGTCACCATCATCCCGCGTGGTCGTGCATTGGGCGTGACATGGCAGCTGCCGGAGCGTGATCGTATCTCGCTGTACAAAGATCAAATGCTCACCGAAATATCGGTGCTGTTTGGTGGCCGCATCGCAGAGGATTTGTTCGTCAAGAACATCTCGACCGGCGCGTCAAACGACTTCGAGCGCGCAACAAAAATTGCTCGCGACATGGTCACCCGATACGGCATGAGCGACGTGCTCGGCCCGATGGTGTACGCCGACAACGAGGGTGAAGTATTCCTCGGTCGCAGCGTCACGCAAACACGCAACATGTCCGAGACCACGATGCAAACCGTGGACAAAGAAATTCGTCGCATCATCGACGAGCAATATGCCGTGTCGACCAAGATTCTCACGGATTACGCGCCACAGGTTGAAGCGATGACGGCAGCACTGATGGAATACGAAACCATCGATGCGGATCAGATCTCAGACATCATGGCCGGTCGTACGGTGCGCGCGGTGAAGACGTACAACACGCCCGGTAGCGGCGGCAATGATTCGTCAACGGGCGCCCCGGTGCCGGTCGTGACAGGGGACGCTAACGCCGACGGAGTCAAGGTTGATGCAACCACGCCAGCGGCCGTTGCTCCTAAAGCCACCCCTGAATCGCTGTAACCCCGATTCAGCGGTTTCGTCACTTCGCTCTACACGTGCACGGGTGCAGGCATCTCGCTGTCGTGCGCCCGAGGAACGAAGCGGCAGGTTGTCGCAACTGCTAGCGACGCTGGTAGTCTCGGTCGCGTCGTTCGCTCTAGAAGCGGCAACACCGATGGCTCCGATAACGATTCCGCCGAATGATGTTGCCGAACTCATCGTCAACATCGCGCGCTACACCTCGTGGCCGAAATCCGCTACGCCGAAAGCGCTGACGATTTGCCATGCCCACGGCGCTGCCCTGCCGGGAGGGCCACCGCCAACCACGACGGCTTGGTCGGTGCGGGGGGCGGCAGTCATCTGGTTGCCAATTACTTCACCAAAGCAAATCGCTGAGTGCAATATCGTCTGGCTAAGTTCCGATGTACGCCCCGCCCCGCGCGCTTGGATTGTTAATGCGCTGGATCAGCCGATTCTCACGATCAGTAACTATGCAGACTTTACAGCCGATGGAGGCGTGATCGGGGCCTACCGCGTAGGACAAGACTGGCGCTTCGAGATCAATCTTGAGGCACTGCAACGGTCTCGCGTGAATATAGCTGCCGTCGCTTTGCGCCTAAGCCAAAAACCGCGCGTGAACGTGAGTTCCGGAGAGGCAAAGTGAACTTGCGCCGGTACTTTTCAAGCTACGCACTAGCGCGGCGAGTTACGTTCGCGGCGGTCACTACGCTGGTGATCATGCTATTGCTAACGGGACTCGCGCTTGCGGCGCTGTTCGCCAAAGACCAAATTGATCAAAGTCGGGTTGCCGCCCTGACGCAAGCAAGCATTGCTTCGAGTACCGTGTCGGCGGCGGTGCGCTTCGGTGGCAGTGACGTGATCTCTGAATCGTTGCGCGTATTTGATGGAGGCTCCGACCCCGACTCGGTGGCCGTGTATGACCGGCAAGGCCGATTGCTTGGCGAATTTGTTGCTCACGGAGAGCGTAAATTTCCGCCCCAGCTGTCGGTTTTGCATGAGCGGCAGGTAGGCGTGCTTGAGGCAAAACCGGTTCAGCTCGCTCTGCGCGACGACCAGACCGCGAACGCGCCCACGCAGTTGGGAACGCTGGTGGTGAACCCGAATCAGCACTCCCTGAACAGCATGTTTTCCCGTGCGCTGACGATGCTGGCATTGGTGTTGGCCATTAGCGCGTTGATTGGCATAGGGTTGGCGAAAGTATTGAGCCGCGCGCTGCTTCGTCCGGTCGCCGAGCTCACGGGTTGGGCCGAGGCGGTGTCGCAGTCAAGAAACCTGCAAGCGCCCGCTCCGCGTGGCGGCGGACAAGAGGTCGATCGCTTGACCACAAGTTTTGAATCGCTGATCACTCAGCTTGCCGAGCAAAATCGAGAGCTCAAACGTAAGCAATACGAGTTGAAAGCGCATAACCAGCAGCTTGAGACTATGGCGTTTTCCGACTCACTGACTGGACTGCCGAACCGCGCTATGTTTGACGCCACATTACGAGCAGAAATTGAGTCAGCCAGAGCCTCAGCAAAGCGCTTTACCGTGCTGTTTGTAGATGTCGATAATCTTAAAGCGATTAATGACACTTTTGGCCGCGCTACGGGCGACGACGCGCTACGCGCAACCGCAGCGCGAATTCGTCGCGCCCTTCGCGGTACCGACTTTTTAGCGCGGTTGGCCGGGGATGAATTCGTGATCGTGTCGTCGAATATTGCCACACCCGCTGATGCTTTGAAGTTGGGTGAGCGATTGACCGTCTGGTTGGGGATATCGCTGCCTGATGACGCGTGGGCATATCCTATTCGTGCAAGCATTGGCGTCACCGTTTTTCCGGATGACGGCGACGATATCGGCAGCCTTGTGCATGCCGCTGATCAAGCGACGTATCGGGCGAAAGCGCTGCCGGTCGACGACTCCATTCGGGTTATTTTGGCCAGTGATTCGCTTCGCACCCCCACGCTGCGAACGGGCACAGACGGTGCCGCTTCAAACGTAATAAATTGGCCTACCCAAAACCGTAAATCACAGATCGGACCCTGAAAATGCAGGCACAATTTTTCTCACTCAACCGGGTAACTCGCTTGCTGTTTGCGATGATGAGCACCGCATGGCTGGCTGCGTGCACGAGCGCTCCGCCACCCGTTCCTTCATCTGCGGCTCCTGCTCCTGCTCCTTCGGCCACCGTCCCTGCGCGGACGTCGGCTTTACTGGCATTGGGTTTTGAAAAAACTGATGAAGGCTTTGTGCTCAATTTGCCCGGAGCTTTATTGTTTGGTACAGGCAGCGATGTTTTGAGTGCCGACGCAAAGGCTTCCATCCAAAAACTGGCGGTAGATATTCGGGGGTTAAATATCGATACGGCGCGACTCTTCGGGCATACCGACAACGTGGGCTCGGTTGATTTCAATCGCACGCTTTCTGCCAAGCGCGCAGAGGCGGTGGCTGTCGTCATGATCGCCAACGGATTTGCGAGCGACAAACTGGAGCGGCGAGGATTCGGTTTTGAGCGACCGATCACAAGCAATGACACGCCAGAGGGACGCACAAAAAATCGTCGCGTCGCCGTGATTGTCCCGTTCGAATAAGGCTCCTAGCATCATTTCAGGCGAGACACGACGCTAGCCGCGCGGGTTGTTTTTTTCTAGGTAGGTCGCGAGAAATAAGGACAATCCGTTGCTCTTGAAATCCGAAACGCTCCAGTCGGTATCGGTCAGCGTTGAGACGTTCACGGCGAGAAAAGCGTGCGCTGTCACTGCGACGCCTTCAACGGTTGCGGCAAGCAGAACGCGCTCGTATTGGCTGGTCTCGAAATGATCTAGCCGGGCAACATCAGCGACTGCAACGTCCAAGTACAGGCGACCTATTACAGGCACCGCACGTGGCGCAATCAGTAACGCGGGGTAATTGCCGTCTACGACGCAAACGCGTCGGAATCCATGGATGGTGGCTATTTTTGAGCGATAGTTGCCGCGCACCACTTGGGCCCACACGGGCGCAAACATGAGTGAGCCGTAAGTAAAAACATTCATTGCATCAGCCATTGCGGCAATCTTTGAGCAAAAGTTGCGCCGCGTTTTCGCCTGAGATCACCGCAGCTTCTAGCGTGGCAGGAAGCTCGGGAAAACACCAGTCACCCGCGAAATACAGTTTGCCAATCTGCTTCGGTAAAGTTGCGAGCAAATCGCGCTGGTGCGGCGTGCAGGCATAGGTTGCGCGCTTTTCCGTGATCACCAAGTGCCACGTAGGTGTGGGCAGCGCGTAACTGCGATGAAGCTGCTGCAATGTCTGCGCCGTCAATTCATCCTCAGTCTGTGATCGGTGATGCGCACTGATCACCACGCTCGCTCGCCAGTGGCCATTGCTCAACTGCTGCCAAAACAGCCACTGACCTGGATTGCCGTCGAGCATCAACATTCCGGTGGACGCGGTCGGCGTCGTCCACGCAAATTCAAAGTGCAGCGTGGTGATGGGTTCGTATTGCAAGACACCCAATTTGCTGGCGACCTCGCGCGAAGCTGGGCTCTGGGTTAATAGTCTCGCCACATGTTGCGGCCCGGTTGCAACGACTACCCGGTCAAATTCGAGCGCCCCGTCACGCGTGGTGACGCGCATTTTTTTTTCGCCCTCGGTAATCGAAATTACCGCCTGACCGGTGTTTACCGCGCCGCCTAGGCGGCACACTTCTGCCAATGCAGGTACAGGTAAAAGCTGTGACAAATCGACGCGCGGAATAATCAAGTCGCTGAATCCTGCGCTACCCATAAACGCTTGGCGCAAAACGTCGATGAACACACGCGCCGACGCTGCATCAGGCAGCGTGTTCAAGGCTGCGACGCACAGCGGATCCCATAGCAATCGGCGCGCGGGTTCGGGTTGCGTTGCCAAGACTTCCGAAACGGTCGCGTTGTCGGTCACCAGCCCAAGTGGCAGGGGCGTTCGCAGGTGACGAGCCGCCCACACCAGCGTTGAAAATTTGTCGGACAGCAACAGGCCCTTAGCGGTGACAATTGCGACAAGCAGATGTAGCGGCGCAGGAGCACGCGGGGCGCGCAGTGTCAGCGGTGCGGCAACGGCGGGCACCGTAGCGAGCGCAAGGGGTATCCGCAATATGACGCTATCAACATTGGCGTGCAGGCTCGCAATCATCGAAATGGATCGCCGGTACGCGCCTAACAGCAAGTGCTGCCCGTTATCGAAATTGCGCCCGTCTTTTTCGATGCCACGCGCGCGGCCACCCACGGCTCTGGCCGCTTCAAATACAGTCACCCGGGTGCCTGCCCGAGCGAGCGTCAACGCCGCTGCTGAACCTGCCCAGCCGGCTCCGATGACGGCGACGCTGTTCATGCGAAGGTCACGTTCTTCCAAACGATCCAGAGCTTCCGAATCGGGGTCAGCGCCACGCGATGTTCGAGCACGCGATACCCATCGCGGCGAATTTCTTCTAGCAATGCACGATAGATTGCGCCCATAGCCAGCCCGACGCGCTGCATTCGTTTATCTTCGGCAGGGAGCAGCGCCAATGCGCGGTCGTAAAGCTCGATGGCGCGACCATGCTGAAATGCCAACAACGCTACAAATTTATCGTCCGACTCACATCGCAACAACTTGCTTGACGACACGCCAAAGCGCGCGAGATCGTCCTGCGGTAAATAAATTCGTCTTCGACGCGCATCTTCGCCCACGTCGCGAATAATGTTGGTAAGTTGCAGCGCTTCGCCCAGCGTTCGTGCGTATTCAAGCGTCTTTGGATTATCAGGCACTTTCATGCCAAATATTCGCGAACTCACTTCGCCAACCACGCCCGCTGCTTTGTAGCAATATGCGGACAGTTCATCAATGTTCAGGTATCGAGTCTTTTCCAGATCCTGCTGCATACCGTCAATGACTGTATGAAATGCCAATTGCGGCAAGCGCATCGGCGCAATGTGCGGTTTCAGCGCCTGCATGACTGGATGCTGCGCCGTTCCCACAAACAATGCATCGACTTCGCGACGCCAGTACATCAGCTTGGCGCGAGCGACGACGGGGTCGTTGACCTCATCGACAATGTTGTCGACTTCGCGGCAGAACGCATAAAACGCGGTGATCGCGCGCCGTTGCGCTTCGGGCAGCATGCGAAAAGCGTAATAGAAACTGGAGCCCGATTGGGCCGCCTTCTTCTGGCAGTAGTCGTCGGGAGTCATGTTCGGTTTGGCCTCGAACTAAGCAGGACACGCGTCGCGAGAAAAAGCAGTCGTGGGGCATCGTACCAGCGCAGCGTGGGACGAATGCGTACATCAAACTGGTTACGCTCTATTTTTTTGAGAATTTGCAATCCACCCGCGACAGTGAAAGCAATTTCGATGCGGAATCGTCCGCGCAAAATCCCGATTAATGGAGCGCCCGCCAACATCATTGAACGTGCACGTTCGCATTGAAATTGCATCAGCGTTTGATGATCGGGATGACGAGGGAAATTTTCATCGAGCACGTTGAAGCGGGCAAAATCATATTTTGGGACATAAATTCTGCCTCGTGAAGCATCGGTGGCAGCGTCCTGCCAGAAATTGACGAGTTGCAATGCGGTGCAAATTTGATCACAGGCTTGAATGGATGCCGCGTCTTGCACGCCCACTAATGCGAGCATTAGCCGCCCAACTGGATTGGCTGATCGTCGGCAGTAATCGGCAAGCTCGTCGAACGTTTCATATTGCTTGGTGCGCACATCCTGACTAAACGCCGATAACAAATCGAGGAAAGGCTGAGCGCTGACGCCCGGCACGGCAGCGTCGCGCAGCGGGGCGAGTGCCAGAACCACCGGTATTGAAGTTGGCTCGAAGCGGAACAGCGCCTCGATGTCGCGGTGCAACGCAGCCAGATGCGAAAGCCGAGTTTCATCGTCGGCGTCACCCTCGTCGGCAATGTCGTCGGCATGTCGCGCGAACCGATAGACGGCGACAACATGGGTGCGAATCTGCGGCGGAACAAAAAACGAGGCGACCGGGAAGTTTTCGTAGTGCTGGTCGACGGCCATGATGACCCAAAGATGAAGGCGCAGGCCTCGTATACAGGTTGTCTATAATAAAGGGTTATGCGAATGTGGCGGAATTGGTAGACGCACTGGATTTAGGTTCCAGCGCCGCAAGGCGTGGGGGTTCGAGTCCCTTCATTCGCACCAGACTTTTCAGCACACCTGCCGTTGAGCGAAAAAGCAACGGGCGTCGCGCTAGGGAGACGCTGAATAAAGCGACGCGTTGCAGCGCGCCTTGATTTGGGATGAAGCGCGAGACGAAAAGCGCAGCAATAGCGGGCTATTGCGAGCATTTTCGACGAAGCGATTCGCCCAAATCAAGGATGCGATGCGCGC
>JANNYE010000112.1:0-42137 GCA_031409935.1 Burkholderiales bacterium
CGCCGCAAAAGCTTGCCGCGCAGCCAATGGCGAACGACCCCACGTTGCAGGCGCAAGGGGACGAACGCGTGTGGCATACCGTGCTTGCCGGGCCGCCGGTGCAGGCGTCGAAAGACGTGCCAAGAAATCTCGCGGGCCTGCGCACGTTGGCGCTTGACCCGATGTATCAGCTCAAGTGAAGGGGGTCATCATGGATCGCCGTAATTTTTTGGCCGCTATTGGTGCCGGTGTCAGCGTTCTAAGCTTGCCCTCCTTCGCGCAAGCGCCGCCCGCCAACCCGTACAAACGCCTGCTAATCCTGGTCGAACTCAAAGGTGCGAATGACGGCCTGAACACGTTTATTCCATATGCCGACGACGCGTACTACGCGCTGCGCCCGACCATTGGCATCAAGCGAGATCAGGTGCTGCAACTGTCCGATAAATTTGGGCTGCACCCCGCGCTCGACACGCTGATGCCGATGTGGTCGAAAGGTGAGCTGGCGGCAGTGACCGGGCTCGGTTATCCGCAGCCAAATCTGTCGCACTTTCGCTCCATCGAGATTTGGGACACCGGCTCAAACTCGAAAGACTATTTGTCAGAAGGCTGGCTCGCACGCGCGTTCGAATCAGTCGCGCCGCCGAAGTCGTTTATCGCGGACGGCATAGCGGTTGGCGGTGGCGATCTCGGGCCATTTGCCGGCGGTACGAGCAGCGCGCGGTCGCTGTCGATTGCCTCGACCGAGGCCTTCATGCGTCAAGCCAAGCTCGCGGACCCACACGGTCGCGCCAGCAACAAGGCGCTGCAACACATCCTGCGGCTCGAAGGCGAAGCGCAGTCGGCCGCGTTGAACCTGAACCCGAACGCCACGCTCAAAACCGAATTCCCCACCCACGCCTTCGGCCAGCAGGTGAAAACCGCCATGCAGGTCGTGGCCGCGTCGCCGGGCGTCGCAGCACTCCGCGTGGGCTTGGGCTCGTTCGACACGCACCAGGGCCAGCTCAACACGCAGCAAACGCTACTCAAGCAGCTCGGCGAGGGATTGGCCGCGATCAAAACGGCGAGTGAAGAGTTGGGCCGCTGGCAGGACACGGTCGTAGTCACCTATTGCGAATTCGGTCGCCGCGCCAAAGAAAATCAGAGCGGCGGCACCGACCACGGCACCGCTAACACCCAATTCGTCATGGGCGGCGCAGTCAAAGGCGGCATCAAAGGCATGCACCCGTCGCTCACGCAACTCGGCGGCGACGGCAATCTCATCCACACCGCAGATTACCGCTCGCTGTACGCATCGCTACTGCGCGACTGGTGGGGCTTTTCAGGCGCGCAAAGCGAAAAGGTTTTGGGCGGGAAGTATGGGTCGATTCCGTTGTTTGCTTAGAGAGTTTTGTGTAACAGCTTTTGGTTGAATGCCTTATTTTATTTGGGCACAGCGCTGGTTTATGTCGATTGTCGGTTTTCTAGATAACTGCGCTCTATGCCCAATGCAATAGCCGTTTGAGCAACAAGCTGTATCTTGTAACTCGCGATTTACCAGCCAAACTCGGAATACGGCTCTCCTCGTGCTACCTGCTCTATGGCGTGGAGGACATACGGAATGACATTCGGCGGCAGCGCATTGATTGAAAACCAGGCGAGCTCGCTGCACTTTTCGGGCTCCCGGTTCTGAGGCTCTCCGCGCCATGTGTCAGCAGTGAAGAAAAACGACACTCGCTCGTCGGTGGCATGCCTATGGATGACGTGACACATCCGGAGGTCGTCAGGACAAATGTCAAGGCCCGCTTCTTCGGCCGCTTCCCGTACCATGGCTGACCTTGCTGTCTCTCCGCCGTCGACATGCCCCGCAACGACACTGTAGTTTCCATCCTCGTACCCTGTGTTGTGGCGGCGGAGAAGAAGCACACTACCTTCCTTGAATAAAAGAAGATGGGCTTCTGGAATGAGTGTGAAGCGTTGCATAGGCTTGATAGTAGCCGTCGGGCAGACAACATGTTGCCCCTGCCCCAGCTAAGTGGGTCGCGACACAGGCCACTACTTCCCGCCACCGTAGTGAACGCCACCCGCCGAAACCGCAGCGCTGACCAGTCTTCGACTATTGCCACGGCGCGCACGGTGTCGAAACCCGCGCTGCGCAGAGCGTCCCAGCCAGTGTCGCGGTTGAACTCACATGGGTACTTTTTCGACGTGCCCGTCGGGTACGCAAACCAGAGCAGCGCGGGGTCGGCCTGCGCGTACCCCCGCGTTGACGTTGCCTAGCGTCAAACCGCCACGGGTCGAGCCAGCGCGGCCAGCACCTGCTGCGGCGTGAAGGGCACGGCCCGAAGGCGTGCGCCGGTGGCGTCAAATACGGCGTTACCGATGGCAGCCGGGATCGCGCAGGCCGTGGGTTCGCCCGCGCCCCAACTGGGTTGGCCGGGCTGGTCGATCAGATCCACCAGCACCTTCGGCACCTGGTCGTGGCGCAGGATGGGGTAGGTGACCCAGTCGCGCGACAACACCTTGGTGCGATCCCAGGTCACCTGCTCCATCAGCGTGCGGCTGACGGTCTGGATTACGCCGCCTTCGACCTGGTTGACGGTGCCATCCGGGTTGATGAGCTGGCCGCAGTCGTGCGCTACGCACACGCGCTCCACCTTGATCTCACCGGTGCGGCGATTCACCGCCACCTCGGCCACGGCGGCCACAAAGGTCGTGGTGTTGTTGTAGCGCAGGTAGGTGACGCCGCGCCCGCGTGCGATGTCGCCCTGCGGCCCGGTGGGATTGATGCCGACGCGGGTTTGCCAGTTGGCCCGTTCCATCGCCTTCTTCAGCACCGCGATGCCTCGCGCCTCCTTCAGGTAGCGCAGGCGGAACTCCGCCGGGTCGGCTTTGGCTGCAAACGCGAGTTCGTCGATGAACGACTCGTTGGCGAACGAGTTTTCGATGCGTCCCGGGCTGCGCAGGTGCGCACTGCGGAAGAAGGCCTGTTCCACGTGCCGCGTGTTCACCTTGATGGCCGGCAGCGCGTAGCCGATGCCCGAGTTTTGGAACAGGAAGCCGACCCAGTTGCCCGGCTTAGGTAGGCCCGTCTCAGTCGCGGCCAGCAGCGGGAAGTCGAGCGGCTTGAAGGCGACGATGTGGTTCAGTGCGATCCAGAAGTCACCCGTCCAAGCGAGCACGTTGCCCTGTTCGTCCAGCCCCGCCTCGAAGTCCATGCTGCGTGGTGGGCTCTTGGGCGCGCGGGCCGTCTCGTCGTCGCGCATCCACTGCACGCGCACAGTCGAGCCGGTCAGCGTGGCGATCAGCGCGGCGTCGGCCGCCGCGTCCTCGTGGCCGTTGCGGCCATAGCAGCCGGAGCCTTCGAGGTAGACGGCGCGAATCTTGTCGCGCGGCAGTCCCACAATGGGTGCCAATTCGTCCACCAGCGAATGCGTCGCCTGCGAGGCGGTCCACACCGTGAGCTCGCCGCCCTCGACGCGCGCCACCGCGCACGAGGGGCCGGCCGATGCGTGGGTCTGCACGGCGAAGTCGTAGCGCGCCTTGATCTTGCGCGGCGCGGCGGCCAATGCGGCATCGGCTTCGCCGACCTTCTGCGTTACGTCCTGCTTGGCCACCGGGCGCGTGCGCCAGTGGTCGAACACGGTGGCCTGGTCGGGCAGGCCGGTGCCGGTGCCCCACTGCACCTTCATCGCCCGCATCGCTTTGATGGCGCCCCACTCGGTTTTGGCGACGACGGCGAGGAAATCGCCCTTGCGCACGGTGCGCACGAAGCCGCCCACCTTGCGCGCCTGGGTGTCATCAACGGACTGCAGCGGCGCACCCAGGTCGTCTGGCCGCAGCACGCGTGCATGCAGCATGCCGGGCAGGCGGAAGTCATGGACGTAGGTGAACTCGCCGCTCAGCTTGGCCGGAATGTCGACGCGCGGGATTGACTTGCCCACCACCTTGTAGTCGGCGGCCGGCTTGGTCACGGCCTTGTCGTCAACCTTCAGCGCGAGCGGATGGCCAGCGATGAGTTCGGTGTATGCGAACCTGCGCGCCGGATCGGCCTTGACGAACACGGTGCCCTCGCCGGTGGCGAGCTCTGTCGCCGACGTGCCCAGCTTGGCCGCACCGCGCGCAACCAGCGCAGCCCGTGCTGTCGCGCAGGCGCGCCGCAGTTCAGTGCCACCCTGGGCGATGGTGAGGTTGGCACCGGTGATCCATTGGTCGGGCGTGGTGCCGGTGTCGCCCATCACCATGGTGATGCGCTGGAATGGCACGTCGAGTTCATCGGCCGCGATCTGCGCCATCGCGGTGCGGGTGCCGGTGCCGAGATCGACCTTGCCGACGTGGATGGTCACCTTGCCGTCGGGGTGCAGCGCGACGAAACTCTCGACGAGGTCTTTGGCGACAGCCTTGCGCGGGTCGAGCGGCGCTGTGGCCGCTTGGGCAGGCGCAAGGCTGAAGCCAACGACCAGAGCGCCCGTGGCAACGGCGGTGCCGGCCAGAAAATCGCGGCGGGAAGTAGAGGTAGGCGTGGACATGGTGTTGGTGGTGTTCATGGCGTCCTCCTCAGGCGGTCACGGTCTGGCCAGACGCGCGTTGCACTGCACGCACGATGCGCTGATGCGTGCCGCAGCGGCACAGGTTCATCGCCAAACCCTCGCGGATCTGCCGCTCGGTAGGTTTGGGCGTGCGCTTCAGAAGGTCCGCCGCCTGCATGACCATGCCGTTGATGCAGTAACCGCATTGCACGGCCTGTTCGTCGATAAAGGCTTGCTGCAAAGCCGACGGCTTGCCGGTGCCGCCCAGTCCTTCGAGAGTAGTCACTTTTTTGGCACCCACCGCAGACACTGGCACAACACATGAGCGCACGGCCTGCCCATCCAAATGCACGGTGCAGGTGCCACATTGCGCCATGCCGCAGCCGAACTTGGGGCCGTGCAGGGCGAGCTGGTCGCGAAGGACATAGAGCAACGGAGAGTCGGCATCGGCTTCGAGCCTTTGCGATTTGCCGTTGACATTCAATGTGAACTGGGGCATGTGCGTTCTCCTTTGGGTGTTTCGTGTTTGGTTTTTTGGTCAGCGATCAAACGGCGATGCGCTCAACCGCGCGGGTACGAATCTGCTCGAAGTCGGCGGGCTTGGGGTGCAGGTCGAGCCGAAGGCCGGCCTTCACAATCTGGCTCGGGATGTCGTGGCCGATCAGCGCGGGCAAGCGACGGGCTGCGGTGAGCAGTCGAGCCAGATCAATGCCGGTGTCGTAGCCCATGAGTGCCAGCGCGTGCGCGATCTCCTCCGTACAGACGTTGCCGCTGGCACCGGGCGCATATGGACAGCCACCGATGCCACCAAAGGACGCGTCGAAGCGGTCAGCCCCGGCATCGATTCCCGCCAGCACATTGGCCAAACCCATGCCGCGCGTGTTGTGGAAATGCAGGGTGAGTTCGGTGCTCGGCCAGCGCTCACGAAACGCGCGCGTCAACCGCGCCACCTGCGTCGGATAGGCCATGCCCGTGGTGTCGCACAACGTTACGCCGTGGGCACCCAAATCTTCGACGTAACGACCGCACCAAGCAAGCACGGTGTCTGCGGGTACGTCGCCCTCCATCGGGCAGCCAAACGCGCACGACAGCGAAACGTTCACCGCCACGCTCGCTGCCCGCGCGCTCGCTCCGACTTCAGCTAAACCAGCGAACGACTGCTCTCGCGTCATCCGAAGATTGGACAGGTTGTGACTTTCAGTCGCCGACATGACGAGATTCATCTCATCGACGCGTGCGTCGATGGCGCGCTCGGCACCGCGCATGTTTGGCACCAATGCGCTGTAGACGACACCCGCCGTACGGCGAATCTGGCGCAGCACCGTTTCAGCATCAGCGAGCGCCGGAATCGCTTTGGGCGAGACGAAGGCGGTCACCTCAATCTTGGCCAAACCCGCATCGGAGAGGGCGTTGACGAGCATCACCTTATCGTCCGTCGGTACAAAGGTGGCCTCCGCCTGCAGCCCGTCGCGCGTCCCCACCTCTTGCAGATAAACGCGCCGACCTTCGCCGCGCCAGACGGTCGTGCTCATGCCACCACCTTCCTTTCCCGCAGTGCGGCAATGTCCGCCGCTGTGTATTCAAGTTCGCCCAGCACCGCGTCGGTGTCGTCACCCAGGTTGGGGGCCGAGCTGCGGATGCTGCCGGGCGTGCCCATCAGCTTGGGCACCACGCCCGGCACTTCCAGTTCATGCCCGTTGCGGGTCTGCTGTTTCAAAATCATGTCGCGAGCGCGGTAGTGCGGGTCTTCCACGACGTCCTTGGCCGTATAGACGCGACCGGCTGGCACGCGGGCTTCGCCCAACTGGCGCAGCACCTCGTTGACGCTGCGGGTCACGGTCCAGGCACCGATGGCGCGGTCCAGTTCTTCCACCCGCGCCACCCGGCCAGCATTGTCGGCCAGCGCCGGGTCGTCGCCCAGATCGTCGCGACTGATCGTCTGCATCAGCCGCTTGAAGATGCTGTCGCCATTGCCAGCCACCAACACCACGCCGTCGGTGCAGCGGTAGGCGTTGGACGGCGCAATGCCCGGCAGCGCCGAGCCCGCCGGTTCGCGCACCGCACCGAACGCGCTGTACTCGGGCACTAGGCTTTCCATCACGTTAAACACGGCCTCCGTCAGGGCCACGTCGACCACCTGCCCCTGGCCGCCATTGACCTTGCGGTGGTACAGCGCCGTCAGCACGCCGATGGTGCCGTGCAGCGCCGCCAGCGTGTCGCCAATCGATATGCCGCAGCGCACCGGCACCTGACCCGGCTCGCCCGTGAGGTGGCGCAGCCCACCCATCGCCTCGCCGATAGCGCCGAAGCCGGGCAGGTCGCGGTACGGGCCCGTCTGGCCGTAGCCCGAGATGCGCAGCATGACGAGGCCAGGGTTATTCTTGGACAACTCCTCGTACGACATGCCCCATTTCTCCATCGTTCCGGGGCGGAAGTTCTCGATCAGCACGTCGGCCTTCGCGATTAACTCACGAGCGATTCGCTGGCCTTCGGGGTTGCGCAGGTCAAGCGCAATCGAACGCTTGTTACGCGACTGAACCTGCCACCACACCGAGGTGCCATCCTGTATCAGACGCCAGTTGCGCAGTGGATCGCCGGTGCCTGGCGGCTCGATCTTGATCACATCCGCACCAAAGTCGCCAAGCGTCTTACCGGCGAACGGTCCAGCGATCAATTGCCCCATTTCGACGACGCGTAATCCAGCCAGCGCTCCAGGTGTGAGTTGCGGAATGCTCATACCCACCTCGCTTAATCGACCGTTGCGCCGGAGTCCTTGACGATCTTTGCCCACTTGGGCAGATCTTCCCGAATCACCGTGGCGAACTGCTCCGGCGTGCCTTTGTACGGCTCGCAGCCAACTCCCGCGAGCTTGTCCAGCGCATCCTTGGAATCAAGCGCCTTCACGATCTCGGCGTTGAGCAGGGCGATGATGTTCTTCGGCGTGCCGGACGGCGCGAACATGCCGTACCACGGGGTGGAACCGAAGCCCCTAACCGTCTCACCGATGGTGGGCACGTCGGGCAGCGCGGCGACGCGCTTTTCGTTGACCACACCCAGCACCTTTAGCTTGCCGCTCTTGATGAAGGCCAGCGACGAAGGCAGACTCTGCACCGACACCTGCACCTGACCGCCCGCCAGATCGGTCACGGCGGCTGCGGCACCCCGGTAGGGCACATGGACGAGGTCTATGCCCGTGGCTTTGCCGAGCATTTCGCCAATCAGGTGGTTGAGTGTGCCGTTACCGGCTGAGGCGATGGTAATTTTGCCGGGCTGGCTCTTGGCCAGTGTCACCAGCTCCGTCACGTTCTTGGG
This sequence comes from Burkholderiales bacterium, assembly GCA_031409935.1. Taxonomy (GTDB): domain Bacteria; phylum Pseudomonadota; class Gammaproteobacteria; order Burkholderiales; family Casimicrobiaceae; genus Casimicrobium. The sequence continues at coordinate 7,797 of JANNYE010000112.1, forward strand.
CGCGAAACCGGGATGGGCTACCAGCACGTAGCCCGCAGTGGCCACAGGTGCCACAGGTTCGAAGTCTTTGATCGGGTCGAACCCGGTGCTTTTGTACAACGACGGGTTGATCACGTGGGCACTGTTGACCGTGAGCAGCAGCGTGTAGCCATCAGGCTTGGCCTTGGCAGCGGCCGCCGTACCGATGTTTCCTCCGGCACCCGGCCGGTTTTCTACGATGAAGCTTTGACCCGTTTGCTCGGTCAGTTTCTGCGCGATGACGCGCGCAATGGCGTCATTGGCACCACCGGCGGCCTGCGGCACGATCAGCGTGACCACACGGCTCGGGTACTTGTCCTGAGCGTGGGCTCCTCCCCAAAAGGCGGCGGTAGCGGCGGCAAGGGCCAGTAAGATGGCGCGACGTTGGATAGTCATGGGGTTGTCTCCTTCGATTGTGAAAAAAGCCAAGGCTCAACGGAGCGGCGTCGCGCCTCGAAGGCCCGGATAAGATCGGCCCGCTGCAGGGTAAGGGCGATGGCGTCCAGCCCGTTGAGCAACCGGTGCTTGCGCGCAGGATCGACGTCGAAACTGATCGGCGCGGCGGCGGCGGCGGCGGCGGCGGCGAATGTGAGGGTCTGAGATTGCAGGTCGATCTGCGCGGCAAAACCGGGCACGTCGGCCGTCAGTTTGAACAAGCGCTCGATGACCGACGGCGCCAGCACCACCGGCAAAATTCCGTTGGTAAAGCAGTTGCCAAAAAAAATGTCGGCGAAGCTCGGTGCCACCACGGCGCGGATGCCGAAGTCGCGTAGCGCCCACACCGCGTGCTCGCGGCTAGAGCCACAGCCAAAATTTTCGCGAGCCAGCAGAATCTTGGCACCTGCGTAGCGCGGCAGGTTGAGCACAAAGTCCGGGTTAGGCAACCGCTCGGCCGGATCCTGACCCGGCGCACCGGCATCGAGGTAGCGCCATGCATCGAAAAGGTTGTCGCCAAATCCGGTGCGCAGTATCGTCTTCATGAACTGCTTGGGGATGATCGCGTCGGTATCGACGTTGGCGCGATCCAGCGGCATGACCACTGATTGCAAGGTGGTGAACGCTTCCATCAGGCAGCTCCCACCGCGACAGGCAGGTCGGTGAAATGGCCGGCAATGGCAGCGGCGACCGCCATCGCCGGGCTCACCAGGTGGCTGCGCCCGCCTGCGCCCTGCCGGCCTTCGAAGTTGCGGTTGGAGGTGGAGGCGCACCGCTCGCCCGGCAACAACCGGTCGTCGTTCATGCCCAGACACATCGAGCAGCCGGGTTCGCGCCATTCGAATCCTGCGTCGATGAAGATGCGATCCAAGCCTTCAGCTTCAGCCTGCGCTTTGACCAAGCCCGACCCCGGCACTACCAGCGCCTGTTTCAACGTTGCTGCCACGTGCTGGCCGCGCACCATGGCAGCAGCGGCCCGCAGGTCCTCAATACGGGCGTTGGTGCACGAGCCGATGAACACTTTGTCGATCACGATCTGTTGCATCGGCGTGCCGGGGATGAGGCTCATGTAGGCGAGCGCATGGGTCATTCCGGCACGTTTCACCGGGTCAGCCTCGGTGGCCGGGTCAGGCACACGGCCATCCACCGGCACTACCATCTCCGGCGATGTGCCCCACGTGACCATCGGGCGCAGCGCCGAGGCGTCGATGTGCAACGTGCGGTCGAAGCGGGCACCATCGTCGCTCGTGAGCGTGCGCCAGAATTCCACGGCGGCGCTCCAGTGCGAGCCGCGCGGCGCTAACGGTCGGCCATGCAGGTAGTCAATCGTCTTGTCGTCTACGGCCACCAGGCCTACCCGCGCGCCCGCTTCAATAGCCATGTTGCATAAGGTCATGCGGCCTTCCATTGACAAGGCACGGATGGTGCTGCCGGCGAATTCGATGGCAAAGCCGGTGCCACCCGCCGTTCCGAGTCGGCCGATGATGTGCAACACCAGATCTTTCGCGCTGATGCCAGAGCCGAGCACGCCCTCCACCTGCACCAGCATTGATCGCATCGGTCGCAATGCGAGGCACTGCGTAGCAAGCACATGCTCCACGTCAGAGGTGCCGACGCCGAAGGCCAGCGCACCAAAGGCACCGTGCGTGCTGGTGTGCGAGTCCCCCGCGACCACGGTCATTCCGGGTAGCGTTGCGCCCTGCTCCGGGCCCACCACATGGATGATGCCCTGGCGAACGTCGCCCAGGCCAAACTCGGTGATGCCGAACTCGCGGCAGTTGCTGCTGAGCTGACGCACCTGCATGCGTGACAGCGCATCCCTAATGTGCTCAACGCTCACACGCTCTGCCTTGGTGGTCGGCACGTTGTGATCGGCTGTGGCGAGCACGGTATCGGCGCGCCACGGGCGACGACCCGACAGCCGCAAGCCCTCGAAGGCCTGCGGACTCGTCACCTCGTAGACGAGATGACGATCAATGTAGAGCAATGCCTCACCGTCTTCGGTGACGTCGACCAGGTGGTTCTGCCAGAGCTTCTCGAACAGGGTACGGGCGGCGGCAGGCATCGGATCCTTGGCGGGATAGCTGAAGACGCCACAGTTTAGGAACGTCAACACTCAGGCGCAATGGCACAGTGCAGATGGGTGCTTTCGTGGATCGAGAAGGCAAGCGGGGGTTTACCCGAATTCAACCCGCCTTATGCTGCGCCAAACGCCGCTGGTTGTCGAAATGGTCGAGCAGACTGCGGGCCGGACGCGGTAGTGCAGCAAAATCGCGCGCGCCCAGCAACAGTTCACGATCCACCCAGTCGTCGCTGAGTTCCAGTTTGCGCAGTCCCAGCGCTTTCACCAGCGCTTGAACAGCGGCACCGGGCAGCACCGCAATGCCCAGCCCGGCGGCGACCATCTGGCACATCGCATCGAAGCTGCGTACGTGGATGCGGACTCGCAGCGGCGCGCCGAGTTGTCCACTTGCAAGCTCCAGTCGTTGTGCGAGCGACGTGCCGCGAGCGAGACTGACAAAGTCAAAGTTCACCGCTTGCGAGAAGGCAATGCGACGCTGCTTCGCCAACGGATGCCCCGGCGGCACCACTAACACCAAGCGATCCTTGCGGTACGGCAGCGTTTGCAGGCCGAGCACCGGCGTGCGGTCTGCGAAGACGCCGAGGTCAGCCCGGCCCTCAAGCACCGCCAGCACTACCTCGTGGCTGTCCGCCTCGTTCATCTGGATACGGATGTCGGGATGCAGGACGGAGAACGACGCCAGGTCGGCCGGCATGAACTGGGTAATGGCAGACGTATTGGCCCACAGTCGCACCACGCCTGCAACACCTTTGGCGTAATCAGACAGTTCGGCTGAGAGCTGGTCGACGTCGTGCAGGATGCGCTGGGCATGGCGGTGCAGCGCCTCGCCAGCAGCCGTCAGGGTGACGCCGCGCGAATGGCGGTCGAACAGTTCGGCATTGACAGCAGCTTCGAGATCCGAGATGCGCTTGCTGGCGGCACCGACCGCCAGGCGCGCGAGTTTGGCACCCTTGCTGATACTGCCGGTTCGCGCCACCAGGCTGAACAGCGACAGCGACACAAGATCCAAGCGGTGCAGGTTCATGGTGCCGCCGAATTGGCGCGCACCGACGATAAGGAGCGCATTCAGGAAGTGTAGTCCGCTCTTGACCACGGTGTCTGCACGGAAAAACGCGGAGGCCTTGGCGCGACGGGAGGCAATTGTCTATTCCACAGTCGAGCGAAGCGGTCATCGTGAATTGTTGTGCTGCCGGTCAAGAGCGCCTTATGCCCTACGCAGTATCCGTTTTAACAAAAGCTGTACCTACACGTTTGAGTGATTTGGAAGTGTTCTTTGCCGACCAACGTTGTCTAGTCAAATTCACGATCAGCACATAGTTACTCGCCAGCTCCACCAAATTTGTCGGCTGCTGCTGACCACACCGCCGCAATGGGGGCAACCATGAGATACCAAAGCGCCAAGCCCCAAGTTGATACCTCGATCCAGTAGGCCGCCTTACGACGTCCGCGCTTTCGCAATGAAGTCGCATGCGCGGCCTGATCCGCGAGCATTTTTTGAATTCGTTTGCGCAATCGCGGTGGTGGAATCAAGTCTGAAAGATATTTCAGAATCTTGATAGGCCGCCAGCCAAAGCGCATTCCCAGCAACAAGCCCATCTCGAACATGACGGCCAAAGTCATTGCGGTTACCCCGACCAAGGCAACTACCGGCTTGTCGGCACCGAGGTCAACTACAGCGGTGAAGATTTGATTAAACGATGACATGACTATCAGGGCGCGAAAACGCCAAGGTTAATCGTCAAACCATGACGTTCGGCGAAATCAATGCAAGCGCGTTGCCCTACACCAGTGATGAAATGTCTCGTTCGCTTAAGTTGCAATTCGGGCGTGGGCTCTTCATCCAGCTCACGAACCATACCCTTTTGTACCAAACGATCCAATAGCGTGTAGACGGTTCCGCGACCAATCGCACCAGCAGACAAGTGAACCAACTCTGAGCCGTATAAGCCCGTCGGGTTGTCTTGGAGCAGTCGCAGAGCAAGAAGCTCTTTCGGTGCCATTTGAAATTTCCTTTTTGTACCGGTTGATGTGCGGTCATAGTAACACAGATGCTGACAAATTGACGCATATGCGGGTTAACGCAGAAGAAGCCGCAGGATGGGCATTTTTTTGTTTCACGTACGGTGGTTAGAAGGCGCGATTCACAAGACTACTCCACCACCTTAATAAACTCCACCCGCCGAAACCGCAGCGCCGACCAGTCTTCGTCGATGGCCACTGCCGAACCAGAGCAGCGCGTCGCCTTCCGCCTTGGCTGCGACCGCGCGGGACAATGCGTCGACTTCGGCCTGTTTGGTTGCGAACGCGATTGCAAAGTGAACGGTCTTAGCCTTCTTCGCATCGCGAAGCATTACGACGTCCATTAGCGAGGCCAACTCTGGCTCGAAGGACGAAGGTGCGTTGATGACGACGATCTCGCGCTGAAGCTTTAAGTTCAGTTTGTCGAAGAGGGTGGGCAAGCTTCCTCCTGATGATTACTTGGGCACCACGCGCTGCCCGACTTCCCAGCTATGGCCTGCCGGTTCGACGAAATAGGTCATGGTACAGCGCCTGTGTCGCGCAATTTTGACCGTGGCGGAATCCAGAACCACACCGCCACCACGAGCGCAGCAAACACCGTGTACGCCAGCACAAACACCCACGGTGGAGCGGAGTAAAACAGCAAACGATGCAGCCAGTAGGCGACAAAACTGTCGCCATAAGCAAGCCCCGCATTCACGCCCGATTTCGCTCGCAACCAAAGTTCAAGCGAAGTCAGCGGACAGGTGATACCCAACCACGCCTCTGCGGCGACGATGGCGATGGCCGCCAGATGCGCTAGCCGAAACCATAGCGCATTCACCCAGGGCCAGCCCGCGAAATTGCCGACGACAATCAGCGGCAGTCCGCCGACCACGAACACCACCAGCGCGAAATGCGACACCAGCACGGCGTCGGCGAGGCGTTGATACAGCAGCGGGTCGGTCATGGTGGGGTCAGCGACGATGAGAGCTAGAACATGGTGTTGCCATGCGCGGCGGAGGCTGGCACCTGCTGCAACACGTCCCAGTGTTCGACGATCTTGCCGTCGTCATCAAAGCGAAAAATGTCGATGCCCGCCCAGTCCGGGTTGGCCTCGGTGGGCCAGTGTTGATGGCCGTGCAGCACCACCAGATCACCTTCAGCCACCGCGCGCTTGACGGTGACCCGCTTGCCGGGGTACTGCGCTGCCATGCGCTCGAAATATTCGATGAACGCCTGCTTGCCGTCGGCCACGTCAGGGTTGTGCTGGGCATACACCGCACCGGCGTAACGCTCAATGGCCTCGGCTGGCAGGCACTGATTAAACATCAGATCGTAGAACGCGATGGCGTGGCGCTTGTTGCGGTCAGGGTGTTGGCTCATGGACGGCGCTCCTTGCGGGGTTAGCGTGTTGTGCGGCACAGTGCTGCGGTTGAACGCGTTTACGCCGCTTGAACTGGCGTCAACGGCAGCTCCATGAACACCAGATACGGCATCAGTTCCGCCGGGTATTCGCGGTGCGGCGGGCACTCGCGGAACCCGATGGATTGGTACAGGGCAATCGCCTCCAACAACCGGTTGCCGGTGTCGAGCCGCATCAGTTGAAAGCCCTCGGCGCGCGCTGCCGCGATGAGCGCTTCGCACAGTTTGCGACCGGTGCCGCGCCCGTGAAATTGCTCGCCCACGTACAGCCGCTTCATCTCGCAACTGCCGTCCGCGAGCTTGCGATACGCACCGGCACCGACGATCTGACCATCGCGACGGGCGAGCAAGGTTTTGCCGTGGGGTGGGCCGTATTCGGACGACAACGTCAGCAGCTCGCTCGCCAGCGACTGATGGCCAAACACCTGCTCCACAAACCACGCGTCCGATGCGTAACGCGTGCGGCTCCACGCCACGTATTCGGTGACGAGTGTTGCAAACGCGGCGTAATCGCTCTCGGTGGTGGCGGTGTAAATCAGATCGGACAACGAGGGCTCCTTTTTGGGCGGCGTGGCGTCAGCGCGCGGCTACGATGCGGTTGCAGCCAGCCACAGCAGCGCCCCGACCACGAAAAAGACAATCCACGAGAGATGCCGCCCGCGCGTAAAGAACAGCGGGAACAGGCCGGATACCAGCGCGACAACAGCGATAGCCCGCAACGTCCGCGCCGCAGTGAGCTCACTTTGCGCGGCGCTAAAAACAAGGTAAGCCAGCCCCCACCAGGCCACGGTGGTGAGATGCCACACGAAGCGAAGCGTGCCTTTGGTGAATGCAGCGTCACCCAGCAATTTGGGCAAATTGTCGCGCTTGAAGAGGCGCAGCAGCAGGTAGCGCTCGCCTAGGTACGAGTGGGCGAGACCTGTCACAAACATCAGCGCGGCGGCAAGGTAGAGCATCACGGCAACACTATCATTTTGGTTGCGCCGAGACTCTTAGCATGGCAGCAGCTTTCAGCGGAAGTCCTTATTACACCGGAGATAAATCGCATTTTCATCGGAAACCGACTTTTCGCGAAAACAGCGGTTTAGCCCCAATGAAATATGGCTTTCAACAAAAAGCTATAGGCGGAAAAAACTCATCGGCGGCGCTCATGTCTACGACAACGTTGTGATCACGCGGCACGCCGCAGAGGCTCGGATTGATGCAGAAATCGTGTGTACAGATCGCGCGGCGGCGGCGTGCCCGCCTGCGCCATGATGCGCCCTGCGCCTCCACGATGGTACGTACCGTGCAGCGAAACGTGGGTGAGGATTTCTTCGCGCGACATCAGGCCTTTGTCGCCATCGGTGAAGGTAAAGGCGATGTTCTCCGCCAACTGTTCCGGCGACAGATCGGCGGAGTAGTCAACGTACCAAGCGTCCAGCATCGCCACGCCATCGCGCAACGCCTCAAGCATCGGCGTCTCCGTCGTGTTGGTGGCAGTAAACGACTGCGCCGCCCCCGACAAATGCGCCGCAAAAATTTGATCAACCACGTAGATGTGATTGAGTATTCGCATCGCGTTGTGCCGCGCCTCCTGCTGCGCCACAGGATCCACTTTGGCAAGCTCAGCGAAGAGCTGATCGTTGCTCCAGACTTTGTATTTGAAGAGGGAGTGAAGGAGAGTGGTTGTGCTCATGATCGGCTCGCGAAAAAACGAGTTGTAATGGTAGCGGCAGCGCTGTGCGATTGATCCGGTGACTATCGCATCAATCGCGCTACTCTCGTTTTTCGCGACCAAGCACTGCTGGACTGTGATCGAGAATGTGCGCCTCACCGATTCGATAAAAAGAGGCCAACGCGTCCTTCGAAATCGTAACCTCAAGATCATCGTGCATCAGCGCGTAATCGGTGAAGGTGTGATCGGCTGAGTAAACGCGAAAGAAATAGCCGCCGTCAACGGCGCTGCGACACAGCATGCCGTTCACACCATTGGCCGAGCCAAGCTCCTCAACTTGTGCGCTCACGCCGCGCGAATCGACCGCCAGCGCTGGCGTCCCGAAATGCCGCTCACACAAGCGTTTCGCCTCTTTCAGGCCCGCATCGGTGAACTCCACCGACTTAGCCTTGTTCACCGGATCGTGAATGAAGCCCTTGTCATGCAATCGCGCCAACGCGTCCCAATCCATCGATTTCCATGCGCGCGCGTTGTCGTGCAAAGTCAGATACAGAAGAGAGAGTACGGCAGCGTCAATTTTTTCGGTGTCGAGTGCCACCGTAGATGCAAGGAATTTGTGACTAACGTTCGAGTTAGGCATCACCGGTCGGGAATGCCGCCTCGACGAGTTGAAGGCACGTTTTGACAACCAGTGATACGCGAGCGTGGATTGCTTTAGAGTCTTCCGCGATTGCCAAAACCAATCTCACCGATTCAAGCTCAGATTGCATGTACGCTTTGCGAAACGCGTCTACATCACGTTGGCGGTCAGTCATTGTGGCGTCGGTTCGTGCGCCCATCTGTCGATAGAAGTTGCGCAGGGAATATTTTTGCTCTACTGAGAGGGTGCCGTAGACCAACGCTCCGCGGAGGTAGAAGTCTGTGAAGAAGGTGTCTGAATCTGGGGGCATAAGGTCGCGTGCGAGAAGATGCAGTTTGCTATCAACGATTGCCTTTGCGATTACTCCGTCTAGGGCGAAAGCTTCCTTCTCATTCGAATTTAGCAGCTTCGAGAGGTAGACAATCATGTCGTTAAAGCTAGCGAACCTGTCCGCAAGCTGAGGATATGTTTTCTTAACTGAATCTACTATCTCTTGTTTTCGCATGCTCTCCTGCTGGGCAAAAGAAGCTTCAGAAGGCGCGTCAAAGTAGGCGTGATCGAATGGCAATAACTCAGTGCTTACTGGGTAGGTGAACGTTTCTATATGTTCGAATAGCGGGGACTTCGCGAGTGCGGCTGGCGTGACGCGCTCAGGGGTAAGTTCGTCGATCAGCCCAAACCCGGCCTGCGCATAGGCCTCTGCTACTAAATGCGAACAAAAATATGTTCCTCGTTCGACGCGTGGTAGGGAGCGAAATAGCGAAAGTAATACCTCTGTGCTGGCGTAAGGCGTACTAACTCGTCCTTCAGCGAAGAGCAGCAGAGAATCAATATTGAAGCATCCGTCATTCTGTGATCTGCTTCGGAGCAAAAGTCCGTTCGATGAATTATTAAATACCAATCTATCAATTTGAAACCTAACGACGCCATACCTCGTGGATTCTATTGCGTACGGAGGGTCAAGTATGAGGATTGCATGGCTAAATAGGCTGCCAGTAACTTTTTGAATGAGCTCACTGGCGGGTTGTCCGGGTGAGCGCGTGAGTAGAACATCTCCTGCTCGCAGTAGTTCAACATCGACTTTATGCACGACAGAAGCTGGAGGTGGGGCAGTACCGGTGGTTTTCATATCTAGGGCTCCAGGAAGGCCTTTGAGTGATGCTCAGGCGAGTTTAACTTTTTAATAGTGCAAATTGCGAAATGCTTTTCCACGTTCGTCGGCCCGCATGCATCGGTGTTCCGTGCAAATATGCGGTATTTGTAAACCGTTTAACAGGAGTGCGAACCGTCACTTTAGAGCGAACCGCAGTTACTTCGAACTGAGCTTTTTCAAACCACCGCCGACAACAGCACAACCTCAATCCCATCCACCCCAGCAAAATCTCCGTCATTCGTCACAAAGTGCGAGCACCGTTGCGACAGCGCGGTCGCCAGATGCAGCGCGTCGATAAAGCGCAGTCGGTGCGACGCGCGCAAGCTGGCGGCGAGGCGGAACACGTTGGCGTCGTGCGGCAACACTTCGAGCATGCGCGTTTGTGCGAACAATGCGTCGATCACGCCGACGCCTGCGCTGTTGCCGTCGCGCATGGGCTTCACAAGCAGTTCGGCGTGTGCGGCGTCGCCTGTGCAGGCGAACAGCTCGTGCCTCTCGGACGCCGCGAGCAATTCGGCGACCGCCTCGCCGTAAATCGGTGCGCCCTCAAGTAAATAGATAAACGCGTTGGTGTCGACATACACCCGCCCGCCGCGCATTGCGTGCCAGACAGTCGTTGCTGACGTCGACCGTGCGGGCGGCACGGATGACACTATCGCTCCCAAGAATCGCGCTCGCTGCGGAGATTGGCGTCAATCTCTGCAACAGTCTTCCCGTAGCTGCCGCGCAAAGCACCCAGAAAATCCCGCGCGGTGACGCGGCTTTTTTTCGATTTGGCGGGAGAGAGCGTAATCACGCCGTTGGTGTATTCCACCGTCAGCGCGTCATCCACTGACACGTTGGCGGCCAAGGCGATGGCGCGCGGCAAGGTAATTTGGTGTTTGTCACGGACGCGCACGGTGGGCATAGCGGTGTTTTTTGGCGCTGTTTGGTGGTCAATTATACGATTGTTAGAAAAATTAATTGGATTCGTACTTTTTATCTTGCTTCGCCTACCGAACCATGCAATCTGGCGGTTGATCGACTTGCGCCGTTGAGCAAGGCAATTTACAATCTAGTCAGTTAAACAGACTAGATTTTGCAAACCCAACCATGCAACAAGCTCAATGGCAATTGCAGACGGCGAAAGCGCAGCTCAGCGAACTGGTTGAGGCTGCCTTGCGTGGGGAGCCGCAGCGCATTACTCGGCGTGGCAAGGACGCGGTGATGGTACTGTCCGAGCAGGCGTATGTGGCGTTGACGAGCAGCGCCAAAAGTGATGCGCCCGATTTTGTAGCGCATCTACTGGCGATGCCGCGCGAAAAGGCTGTGCCGCATCAGGCGACTGCCAGCGCGAGAGCGACTGGAGTTGCACCTCGCGCCAAGCTCAAGCTGCGCGATATCGATCTGTGAACTTTCTAGTCGACACGGTGGTACTTTCCGAGTTGCGCAAAACCAAACCGTCGCGCAAAGTGGTGCAGTGGCTGAAAGCGCAAAAGCGGGAAAGCTTGTTTATCAGCGTGGTGAGCATCGGTGAGATTGAGCGTGGCATTGAAAAAGTGCGCAAGACCGATGCCGCGTTTGCGGCTGATCTGGAGCAGTGGTTGGAAACGCTAATGCAGCTTTACGGTGATCACGTAATCCCCGTGAACGCCAATGCTGCGAGGCTGTGGGGACGGCTCTCCGCCAAGCTTGGGCATGACGGCGCAGATTTGTTGATTGCAGCAACGGCGCTTGCTGGCGGCTCGACGGTAGTGACACGAAACGTGAAGCACTTTGCACCGACCGGCGTGCGTGTTCTCAATCCGTTTGAGGATGCGGCGTAAGCCCCAAAACCTAAGCCAACGGCAACCGCAACCTCGCAATCGTCCCACCGGTCACTCGCGGCAGCAAATCAAAGCTGCCGCCGTGCCACTGCGCCAGGCGCTCCACGAGTGCTAAGCCGAGGCCTGCGCCCATGGTGCCGCCGCGTGCGCTGTCGCCGCGCACGAAGGGTTGTTTCAGGCGTTCTACGTCGGCAGCTAGCACGCCAACACCCGCGTCGAGCACGTCGATCTCGACCACCGCGCCGTCGCGTCGCAGCGCCAGCTCTACCGGCGGTTTGCCGTAGCGGTGGGCGTTTTCGATCAAGTTCATGAGCATGCGGTCGAACGCAGCGGGGAAAGTGTCGACGCTGATGACGACTGCACCCGCCGACCACTCGACTGCCAAGCCACGGCCGTTGGCTTTGTCGGCGATGGCGGTCAGCGCCTCGCGGGCGTCGACGCGAGTTGGTGCTTCCTTTGGGTTGCCGCGTGCGAAGTCTAAAAACTGGGTGACGACACGATCTATTTCGTCGATGTCAGCCGCCATTTCAGAGCGGCTTTGCGCGTCGCCAACTGACATTTCGCTGGCTAGTCGCAAGCGTGTTAACGGCGTGCGGATGTCGTGCGAAATACCGGCGAGCATGGTGCTGCGGTCACGCTCCAGCCGCTCCAGATTGGCCGCCATGCGGTTGACGTTGCCGGCCACGCGCGCGATTTCGGTGGGACCGTCTTCGGGCAGCGGATCGGGGCGTTTGCCGAGCGCGACTTTGTCCACGGCATCGGCCAGATCGGCGAGCGGTTTCGACAATCGCCGCGCAAACCAGAAGGTCGAGGCGAGCAGCACCGCCAGCAATACGGCGAGCGTGCCCAGCAGTCGCATCGGCACCTCGCCCGCCTCGGTGTCGCGAACGGGAATGCCCGCCCACACGGATCGCGCAGCGTCGTCGCCCACCTTGAGACGAATCCAGACCACTGGTTGATCGAGCCGCATACCAAGGCGAATCTCGGTGTCGCGACCCAATTGTTCCTGCAATTTTTCAACCAATGGCGCGAGCGCAGGGCCGCGCGGCACCTGTCCGATTTCAGGTCGACGATCCACGGGAATCAGCATCACGCCGTATTCGCGACCAATCATTTGCAGCTGCGGGCCACGGCCGGTTCGTGCATCGGTTGAGGCCTTGGTGAGCGCGGCGCGCAGAGATTCAATCTGGGCGATTTTTGCCTCGGTAAAGTTACGCGCGATGAGACTCGCCCGATCTTGACGGAATAGAAATGTCATGGCGAGGACCGCGATGGCGATTGAGACCATCAGCAGAATGACGAGTCGCCAGAAAAGCGTTTTTGGCATCACGCGCTACGTCGAACTAATCCGGCACGAACACGTAACCACGACCCCAAACCGTCTGGATGTAGCGCGGCTTTCCGGCGTCCAGTTCAACCAGCTTGCGCAGACGCGACACTTGCACGTCGATGGCGCGGTCGAATACTTCGTGCTCTTTGCCACGCGCGAGCATCGACAAACGTTCACGCGTCAACGGCTCATGCGGATGGGTGACGAACACGCGCAGCATGGCGAATTCGCTGGTGGTCAAATCTTGACCGACGCCACCGCGCGTGAGCACACGTGTCGCAAAATTTACTTCGCAGTCACCAAACACGATCGGCTGATCGGTTGGTATAGGTGCGCCAGGGAAAACATCTGCCGCGCGGCGCAATACCGCTTGAATTCGCGCCACCAATTCACGGGGATTAAACGGCTTGGCTAGGTAATCGTCAGCGCCTGCGTCGAGCCCGTCGATGCGTTCTTCGTCGTCCCCTTTCGCGGTCAACATAATGATCGGCGTACGGTCGCCGCCGCTGCGCAGCCGTTTGCAGACGGACAGCCCGTCTTCGTGCGGCATCATCCAATCAAGCACCATCAGATGCGGCGGATCGCGCTCCAAGCGCCTTGACAGGTCGCGTGCATCGGGCAGCGTCGACACGCGAAAACCCTGCTCAGTCAAGAAGCGCTGCAATAACTCACGCAAACGCTGATCGTCATCAAGCACGAGAATATGAGGCGGGAGAGCAGTTGCGGTCATAGTAGAAACATAACAGAGCCTGCGCGCGCAGGGTGACGATCCTTACAAGTGCTTACAACTGTTCCTGATCGATCCGAAGTGCTACGCGAACCGATGCGCGAAAATTGCGTCTGAAAGTTGTCAGAATACGAATTACGGAGGTTTCATGTCGTCGAACAAATCCACACTCAAGTCGGTCGCCCGCATCGTGACGCTGCTAGCACCATTCATTCTTGGCGCGAGCTTCGCGCGCGCCGCCCCGCCAGGCATGCCCGAGCTGGGCCTGCCGTTTGGCAACCACTTTGCCGCGATGAAGGCCAAGCTCAATCTGAACGCCACGCAGGATGCGCAGTACGTTGTGGCGATGCAGCTATCCATCAAGGCTAATGAATCGATCCGCAAGGCCCGCGTGGCCGCAGCGGGGGTTGCCAAGGCGGAACTCGCAAAAGCCGATCCTGATTTTGCACGGCTGCTCAATCTGCGTGACGAAACGCAGGCGGCTACAGCTGCCGAGCGAAAGGCAGCGATTGCTGAGTGGGTGAAATTCACACAAATTTTGACTGCGGAACAAAAAGGCATGATCAAGAGTCAACTACTTGATCGCGTTTCTCGCGCAGACGATATGCGTGAAAAATTTCGGCAGCGACACGGCGGCTAATTCCGCCGTGTCGCCGGTGATTTATCGCGATTAATACGAATGCTCATACCTTATTGCCCAGCCTGGCTAGCCTCGCTGGGCTTTTTCTTGCTAACTACACTGTCATACGAAAAGTCTTAGCTACTCGTTCGGACGGTGGATTGTTTTATTAATTGCAACATACGACTGCCGCCAAGGCAGCGTTGAAATTGATTCAACCGAAGTTATTCATGACGAGATTTCTACCTTTCGTCGTTCCTGCGAAGGCAGGAACCCAGCGACTTTGCCTGTTTCGTGGCGGGGCTGGCTTTCTCGAAAGACGCTGGTCTACTGCCCCTTCGCTAGGCTCTCGACATGCTTCGCAGCGGCGACGAGGATAAAAGCCAATGAATAACCTCGGTTCAATTTGAAGCAGCAACGTGTAACTACCCAGAATTTTCTGCATTTTTAAGGCGTATGAGAATAAGTCAAGCAGCGACTTGACATCGGCATAATTCGTGACTAGTATCTACCTTGCACACTTTGTACAATTTATTTAGCGTGCAGCTCTTGAGACCACCCCCTCGATAGTCCTCCGGTCTTATCAGGTCTCCTGGGACTCCGGCCCGCCTCGCGCGGGCTTTTTTTCGCCTGCAAAAAGCGCTGCGGCCCCGCCCTCGCTGCCGTGACATGCCCAAGCTACATTTGCGCCCAGGGCAAGCCGTCAAAGCGCCAGCCGCTTTTGCGACCGCGATGAAAGCTTTCATCCAGATCGCCCTCAAATCCATGCAGCACGTTGTAGACGTCAGAAAATCCTGCGCCCTCGAGCACTTTTCCCGCGTCAACAGAACGCTTGCCGCTGCGACAAATAAGGATGACCGGACGGCTTTTCACGCCGGCGACTAGCGCCTTCACATGCTGCGCAAACTCAGGTTGCACATCCCAATCTGGTGGCTCCTGCCACGCGATGTGCTCAGCGCCGACCGGATGCCCCACATAGAAAAACTCAATCTCTGAGCGCACGTCCACAAACACCGCATCCGTGTTGCTGCGCATAAGGTCGTGGGCTTCTTTAGGGGTTAGGTGTTTCATAGAACCACGTAGTGAGTTGAACGACAGTGCCGATTGTCGTCTTTTTTTGCACTGCGCATTGTGCTTGGATACGAAGCCATGACTCAGCCGAACATGGGGACGCCCGTGAGAAAATATGCGGAGTAAATTTGCCGAAAACGCTATGAACCGCCGCCAACACTTCACCGACCTGCTCCGCCAACGCATCCTCATTCTCGACGGCGGCATGGGCACAATGGTGCAGCAATACAAACTGGGTGAGGCGGACTATCGCGGCCACGCCTGTCGCGATCACGTCTGTGACGTCAAGGGCAATAACGATCTGCTGGTGCTCACCAAACCCGAAGTGATTCGCGAAATTCATCACGGCTACTTGGAGGCGGGTGCCGACATCGTCGAGACCAATACTTTTAACGGCACATCCATTGCGATGGCCGACTACAAACTCGAAAACATGGTGCGCGCGATGAATCGCGAGGCGGCCAAAATCGCGCGCGAATGCTGCGCTGAATGGACGAAAAAGACGCCGAACAAACCGCGCTTCGTCGCTGGCGCACTCGGCCCAACCAACCGCACCGCGAGCATTTCGCCGGACGTGAACGATGCGTCGAAACGCAACGTGTCGTTCGATGAATTAGTGGCGTCGTACACCGAACAATTAGAAGCGCTGGTCGAAGGCGGCATTGACCTCGTGCTGGTAGAGACCATCTTCGACACGCTCAACGCCAAGGCCGCGCTGTTCGCGTATTCAAGCGTGTTCGAGGACGACAAAGACCCGCCGCCACTCATGATTTCGGGCACCATCACCGACGCCTCGGGCCGCACGCTGTCCGGGCAAACCGTCGCCGCATTCTGGACCAGCGTACGTCACGCCAGACCGGTGTCAATCGGCATCAACTGCGCGCTTGGAGCGGTGGCGATGCGACCACACATCGAAGAACTCGCCAAGATCGCGCCGGACACCTTCATCAGCGTGTACCCGAATGCAGGCTTGCCAAATCCGCTGTCGGACACCGGCTACGACGAAACTCCCGAGATGACCTCGGGATTCATCAAAGAATTCGCGCAGAGCGGGCTGGTCAACATCGTGGGCGGCTGCTGTGGCACGACGCCCGCGCATATTCGCGCGATGATGGATGCGGTGGCAAAAATCTCGCCAAGGGCTGTAACCGCTTGAGGTGTGGCTCGGAATGGGTAACAGCTTTGAGCGTAAGTCTTTGCTCTGTGAGGGCTTAAGCCGTTTTATGCACAAGTGTCGGGTTAAAACCGCCAGCGCCACGCTGTAATTTCATTTCTAAATCAATACGATACGTCGTTGCTCCTCCTTGCCGTGCTAACGCACTGGCTGCGTCGTCGCGCCTAGTCTCCTATTGATTTAGAAACGGAATTAGTCCAGCTACGCGTCGGCGAACAATTTCCTCAACGCACCAACGCCTCGCGACGGATCACCGATGATCGCGGCGGTGCGCGCAAAACGCGGTTCGGGTGCGCTGCGTTGTGAATTGATTGCCAACGCTATTTTGACCACAGCATAGGCCAAACCGCGTGCGCCAGCATGTAGGTGCCAAGCACTGTCAGACCGATGAAGAACCAGCGCCGAAACACTTCGGGTCGCAACTTGTCGCGCACGAGTTGACCGATGTACATACCCGCCAGCGCCGGCAGCACCGCGAACAGCGAGCTCCAGATCATCGGCATTTGATACTGACCTTTTGCGGCGAGTGCAGCCGCCAGCGCAATGGTGGATGCAGTGAACGAAAGCCCGAGTGCCTGAATGAGATCGTCCTTGGCGAGGCCCAGCGAGTTGAGGTACGGCACCATCGGAATCGCAAAAATCCCGGTCGCACCCGCGATCAGGCCCGTGAGGATCCCGATCAACGGCGATAGCCACGGCTCGATACGACTGACAACGGTGAAGGGTCGACCGAACAATCCATACAGACCGTAGGCCATCAGCACCGCACCCAGCGCGGCACCCGCCGTTGATGCCGACGGGCCGGTGAGCACGCCGATGCCCATAAATGTGCCAACGCACACCGCAAGCAACATGCTGGCAAAGCGTCGCGCGAGTGTTGCAAACTGCGGCCCTGCGAGCAGTTGCCAGACGTTCGTCACGAGCGAGGGAATCACAAGAATCGCGACCGCAGACACCGGTGCCATCACGATACCGAGCAGGCCAATAGCCACCGTCGGCAGGCCCATACCTACGACGCCTTTGACGAATCCCGCAGCGGCAAACGCGAACGATATCCAGAGGGTGATGGCGGTGGTGTCGTTCACTAAAACCTCAACTTGCAGTTGTTGATTACTGCTTGATAGCGGGTTGCGCCAGTGTATTGGGCACGCCTCGCAGGAAGATGCGCTCCTCACGCAGAATGAATTTTTTTGTCTGCAACAGTGCGAAATTGCGCATGCCTTCTTCGTCGGTTTTAAGTCGAGCGCGATAGGTTTCGTAGGCTGCCAGCGAATCGAACGAAATCAGGCCTCAAGCAACGTCGTTGGTGCCTTCTTCGGGCAAAAAGTAACCGACCAAACACCGCCGCAGCGCGGAATGATGCGGCCCCAGTTTTCGGCATAGGCGCGGAAAGCGTCCTTCTGAAACGGGTCGATCTGATAGCGGATCAAACAGGTGATGGACACGATTTTTCGTTCAGTGAATTAGTCGTTATGCGTGCGTGAGTCAGCGGGTGCTTCGTCGCGCTCAAACATGCCATAGTCGCGAATGACGCTCGCCACGCGCAATCGATAGTCGGAGAAAATGTGCTCGCGACCCGCGCGTTGCGTGACGCGATGATGCATCTGGTTGCGCCAACCCTTCACAGCCTCTTCATCGCGCCAGAACGACAGCGACAGAAATTTTCCTGGCTGGGTGACGCTCTCGAAGCGCTCGACGCTGACAAAGCCATCCATCGTTTCCAGCGTCAATTTCAGACGAGCAGCATGGCCAAAATAGTCGTCCTCGTGGCCTGGCTTGGGAATGACTTCAAAGATGACGGCGATCATGGATGGGTGGTTCCGGGTGAGGATGAAATGCGTTGTTTTCGAGCAGGCCAATTAATAAGCGCAACACCAATAATAGTGACGAATAAACCTATCAACACGGTGGCGGAGAGTTGCTCGCCAAGCACGATGAGCCCGAGCAAAACGCTCACGCTGGCGCGAAGATAACTCTGACTCGCCACACCCATCGCGCCTAGTGTGTGCATCAGACGGAAGTAGATGATGAGCGCGATGCCGGTGCACAAAATGGCGAGTGTTGTCGCAGCAAAAAGTGAAGTGCGCGACGGCGTCAATGTCCACGGGTGTTCAAGCAACAGGCTCAAAGGCACCAGAGTCACAGCCGCCCACAGCATGGTTCCGGTCGCTGTGGCTAGGGGTGACAAGTGCACAAGTCGCTTGGCGTTGAGCGCAGCGCAAGCGTAGAGAAACGCGCCGAACAACACGGCAGCCTGCGCCAGCGTTTGCTGCCCGAGCCCGCGCAACGAATCCATGCCGACGACCAGCAGCACACCAACAAATCCGAGCACGACTCCGGCTATTTTCTTCAGTGATTTCGCTCTACTAGAGGATGCATTTGTTGAAAACGCGGAGAGCAAGAACAAGAAAAGTGGCGAGGTCGAGTTGAGCACACCCGCCATGCCGCTCGGCACATATTGCGCACCCCAAGCCAGCACCAGCCAAGCCACACTGCTGTTGAGTAGCGACTGCACGAACAGATCACGCCATGACCGTGAATCCGTCGGCAAATGTTCACCACGTACCCGCATCACCACGAGTAAAAACAGGGCCGCCAACGTCACCCGCGCCGCCATCAACGTGACCGGCGGAATCGTCATCAAGGCAACTTTGATGAGCAGATAAGACGAGCCCCACAACACCGCGAGCAACGCCAAGAAAGCGATTTCAATGCGCAGATTGTGGGAACGAGGCGCTTGCATCAGAGCTATTTCCGGGGACGGGATGAAGCGCCTAGTCTAGAGTTTTAAAAGCGCTTATGTTTCGGTTTGCATCGAAGGGCGTCGTCTTTTTGGACAACGCGCCAACCCGGTTTCGCATCGCGTGACGCTAAGCGTGAATCAGTGCCCACACGCCGAACGCCATCAGTACTGCGCCCGCCATTCGCTCGCCGCGATGACCTTCGCCAAGTAGCTTCGCGCCGAGGAAGGCGGCGAACACCATCGACAGTTCGCGCATTGGGGCCACGCTGCTGATCAGTGCGGTTTGCATGGCGTAGAGCACGAGGATGTAGGCGAGTGGCGAGACGATGCCTACGTAGAGTGCGTAACGACCGTTCTTGTGCCACTCAACGACGAGTTCACTGCGTCGCCGCCACGCCATTGGCGCGAGAAACATCGCGCGAATCAGGTTGCTGACGTAATCGAGCACCAGCGGCGCGATTAGCAAATGCTTCACGCCATAACCGTCGACCAGCGTGTACGCAGCGATCATCAGGCCAGTCATCGTGCCATATGCGACGCCGCTCATCTGGTCGGCCGTGCGCGCGCGCAGCATGCGATGCCCGCCCGCGAGCACGAATATGCCAACGACGATGCAGGCAATGCCCAGCCCGGAATACGGCGTGACATGCTCGCCAAGCACGATGATCGCGAACACGCTCGACAACAGCGGCCCGGTACCGCGCGCGACGGGGTAGACGACGGTCAGATCATGCTTCTGATAACCACGCTGCAGGATCAGCGAATAGGCGAGGTGAATGGCTGCCGTGACGGTCAACAGCGCCATCTCTGGCCATCCGAGATTCGGCGGATGCAGGTAAACGTAAATCGCAAAGATCGGCGCGTAAATCACCGACACCACGAGCACGCCGAGCGTCACGAACAGCGCGCCGCCGGACGCCTTCTTCGCGACGATGTTCCAGCTGGCGTGGATCAGTGCCGCGAGGATGACTAGCGCGAACGCGGTGGCGGTCATGACGCAATCGTAACAACCATGGGATGCCGTGTTGGGTGGCGGAATTTGTCCGTTCGCAGCGGGTGTTGTCCCCTCTCCCCCGGAGGGAGAGGGTTAGGGAGAGGGGGACGCTTAAAAGTGAAGCCAGCTTGGCGCTGCAATCCACGCCCCTCCTCTCCCCCAGCCCCTCTCCCTCCAAGGGAGAGGGGACCGTGTGGTGAACAAGCTCAACTAATTTTGCGTTTCACAATTTCATTCACCTGCGCCGGATTGGCCTTGCCCGCGCTGGCCTTCATGACCATGCCGACGATGCTCATGAGCGCTTTTTCTTTGCCTGCTTTGTAGTCAGCAATTTGGGCCGCGCTCTTCGCGAGCACTTCATCGACGATTTTTTCTATTGCGGCGCTGTCGCTGATTTGTTTTAGGCCTTTGGCTGCGATGATCTCGTCTACATCTTGCAGCAAGCGCGTGCCATCGACATTCTGCGGTGCATTCCACAAGTCATCAAAAACTACGCGCGCTATCTTGTTGTTGATCGTACCGTCCGTAATGCGAACAATCAAACTGGCGAGCATCGCAGCGCTGATGGGCGAGTGAACGATATCCTTTCCCTCACGGTTCAACGCGGGAAATAGGTCAACCAACATCCAGTTAGTTACAAGCTTGTAGTCGGCACCGGCGCGGACGACGTCCTCAAAGTAATCAGCAATCGCAGGAAGACTTGTAAAAGTCCTAGCAAGAAGATCAGAATGCCCATATTTGGTCGTAAAGCGCGCGTACTTCGCCTGTTGTAGCTCGGGCATTTTTGCTTCGATGTTCGCACGCATTTCATCGGTCACTACCAGCGGTGGCAAATCAGGATCCGGGAAATATCGATAGTCCATCGCGTCTTCCTTGCTGCGCATTGCTCGCGTCTCGCCTGTGTCGGAGTTGAACAGAACGGTGGCCTGTTGAATCTTGCGACCTTCTTCAATTTCAGCAATCTGCCACTGCACTTCATAGTCAATGGCCTGCTGCATAAACTCAAAACTGTTCAGGTTCTTGATTTCGCGGCGAGTACCGAATTCCTTTTGCCCCATCGGTCGCACTGACACGTTGGCATCGCAGCGGAAAGAGCCCTCCTGCATATTGCCGTCGCAGATATCGTAATAGAGCACGAGGCTGTACAGCGCTTTGGCGTAAGCCACCGCTTCCTTGCTGGAGCGCATAACTGGCTCGGTCACGATCTCCAGCAGTGGCGTACCTGCGCGGTTCAGATCAACTCCCGTTTCATGATCAAACTGCTCGTGAACACTCTTGCCGGCGTCCTCTTCTAGATGCGCACGCGTCAATTCAATGAACTTGGTCGTGCCATCGTCGAGCGTAATCGTGAGCCCACCACCCTGAACAATCGGCGTCTCAAATTGCGAAATTTGATAACCCTTGGGTAGGTCGGGATAGAAGTAGTTTTTGCGCGCGAAGATGGAGCGCTGATTGATCTTCGCACCAATGGCCAAACCAAACTTCACGGCGCGTTCAACCGCGCCCTTGTTCATCACCGGCAGCGCGCCCGGCATTGCCAGATCAACGACGCTGGCCTGCGTATTCGGCGCAGCGCCGAACGCCGTGCTGCTGCCCGAAAAAATTTTCGACGCAGTGGTCAACTGCGTGTGTGTTTCAAGACCGATGACGATTTCCCACTGGGCCATGATCGTGCTCTAGATGGACGGATGGCGTTTGTGCCAGTCCGTCGACAGTTGAAACTGGTGCGCCACATTCAGCATGCGGGCTTCATCGAGGTAGTTGCCGATGATTTGCATGCCTACGTGCTGGCCGTTTTCGTCGACGCCACACGGGTGGCTCATGGCGGGCTGTCCGGTTAAGTTGGCGCAGATAGTGAAGATGTCATTTAGGTACATTTTCACTGGATCGTCGCTCTTGGCTCCGAACTGGAAGGCAGTTTCTGGCGCGGTCGGGCCCATGACGACGTCGCAGACCTCGTAGGCGCGCTTGAAGTCCTCTGCGATCAGCCGACGCAGCTTGCCCGCTTGCAGGTAGTATGCGTCGTAGTAGCCATGCGACAGCACATAGGTGCCGATCAGGATACGGCGCTTGACTTCGGCCCCGAAACCCTCGGCGCGCGAGCGCTTGTACATATCCATCAGGTCGTCGTACTTTTCCGCGCGGTGGCCGTAGCGCACGCCATCGAAGCGTGACAGGTTGCTTGAGGCTTCGGCGGGTGCAACGACGTAATACGCAGGCACCGAATACTTCACGTTGGGCAACGAAAGCTCAACGGTGGTCGCGCCTAATTTGCGATAAACCGTCAGCGCTTCATCGACCGCTTTGGCGATGCCCGGTGCGACGCCTTCGCCGAAGAACTCCTTCGGCAAGCCAATGCGCAGGCCGTTCAGCGGCTTGGCGAGGTCGCGCGAATAGTTTTCTTTTGGACGATCCAGCGAGGTCGCATCCTGCGTGTCAAAGCCCGCCATTGCAGTCAGCAGCAACGCGCAATCTTCTGCCGTTTGCGCAAATGGCCCTGCCTGATCCAGCGAGGAAGCAAACGCGATGATGCCAAAGCGTGAGCAGACGCCGTAAGTAGGTTTGAGGCCGGTCAGGTTACAGAACATCGCGGGCTGACGGATCGAACCACCAGTGTCCGTACCAGTCGACGCGGGCGCGAGACCCGCAGCCACGCTGGCCGCCGAGCCGCCGGAGGAGCCACCGGGCACACGCGACAAATCCCACGGGTTTTTGACCGGGCCGAAATAGGAGGTCTCGTTCGACGAGCCCATCGCGAACTCGTCCATATTGAGCTTGCCGAGCGTGACCATGCCTGCATCCGACATGTTTTTGACGACGGTCGAGGTGTACGGCGCGACGAATTTTTCCAGCATCTTCGAGCCACACGTGGTGCGCCAGCCTTCGATCAGATAGATGTCTTTGTGGGCGATGGGCACGCCGAGCAGCGGTGCAGTCTCGCCAGCCGCGCGCCGGGTGTCGGCGGTTTGTGCTTGTGCAAGTGTCTTATCGCGGTCGAGCGTGATGTAGGCATTAAGTGTGGGTTGCAGCGCGTTCGCACGGTCAAGGTAGTGGGTTGCGAGTTCAACGGCGCTAACTGTCTTGTCGTCGAGCGCCTTGATTGTTTCGGCGACGGTGGCTAAGGTGTTCCAAGCCATAGTTATTCCATCACCTTCGGTACCAGAAAATAGCCCTCCGCCGACTCGGGCGCATTCTTCAGGAAGTCATCGCGACGATTGACCTCTGTCACCAGGTCGTCACGCAGGCGCAACACCATGTCGAGGCCATGTGACATGGGCTCCACGCCTGTGGTGTTCACCGCCTGCATTTCGTCGATCAGCTTGAAAATACCGTCGAGTTTGGCCTGAACGTCGGCCACATCGGCGGGCGTAACGCGAATACGCGCGAGATGCGCGATGCGCTCAATATCTTGGGGAGTGAGACTCATGAATCTGAAACGAGAGGCCCGCGCGATGCACCGCTTAGCAGAAGCAGCGGCGAAAGGCGAGGATTGTTGGATTTTCGCAAGATGGGTAGGGTAACATATCGGGTTAAATACAACACGCTGTAGCCCCTTAAATCGGTGATCGAGAAGGGCTTGCAGACGACGTTTCCGGGGGATTTGCAGTGTCGTGCGATTCGCATTTGGTGGATTGCATGAGAGCGCCCATGCGGGATGCGGTCACGGGAGGCCGCTAGAGTTTATGTTCAAGTTTCTGACCAGTTATCTATCCACCGACATCGCGATCGATCTCGGTACCGCCAATACATTGATCTACGTGCGTGGTCGGGGCATCGTCCTCGACGAGCCGTCGGTCGTTGCGATCCGCCAGGAAGGTGGCCCCAACGGTAAGCGTGTCATTCAGGACGTGGGCTTGGCTGCCAAGCAGATGTTGGGCCGCACGCCGGGCAACATCACCGCCATTCGCCCGATGAAAGACGGCGTGATTGCGGACTTTAACGTCACCGAGCAGATGTTGAAGCAGTTCATCCGCAAGGTGCTCGACAGCAAAATGTTCAGCCCGAGCCCGCGCATCATCATCTGTGTGCCGTGCGGCTCAACGCAGGTGGAGCGCCGCGCGATTCGTGAGTCAGCCCTTGGCGCGGGTGCGTCGAAAGTATTTTTGATCGAAGAACCAATGGCTGCTGCAATTGGCGCTGATCTGCCGATTTCGGATGCGACTGGATCGATGGTTGTCGACATCGGCGGCGGTACAACCGAAGTGGGTGTAATTTCGCTGGGCGGCATGGTGTATGCGGGCTCGGTGCGGGTCGGTGGTGACAAATTTGATGAGGCGATCATCAATTACATCCGTCGCAACTACGGCATGCTGATTGGTGAGCAGACAGCAGAAACGATCAAGAAAAAGATCGGTTCTGCCTTCCCCGGCTCTGAGGTGCGCGACATGGAAATCAAGGGCCGCAACCTGGCTGAAGGTATTCCGCGCGCATTCACGGTGTCGTCAAATGAAATTCTCGAAGCGCTGACCGATCCGCTGAACGCGATTGTTGGCGCAGTCAAGCAGGCGCTGGAACGTACGCCACCGGAGTTGGGCTCTGACATTGCCGACAAAGGCATGGTGTTGACGGGCGGCGGTGCTTTGCTGCGCGATCTTGATCGCTTGCTGATGGAAGAAACTGGGCTACCCGTGGTGGTGGCCGAAGACCCGCTTACCTGCGTGGTGCGCGGCTGTGGCAAGGCGCTCGAGAACATTGATCGCTTGTCGTCCATTTTCACCACCGACTAAAACCTGCCACACGATGTACCGTCACCTGCGGCTCTCAGCACGAGCGTTGGTGGTTGGTTCGCGCACAATTTTGGCCACACAGTAAGGCTTTATGCACGGTAGAGTGACCTCGTTACCGTCCGAGCCGCCGCGATTTTTTAATCGCGGGCCGAGCCCGCTTGCGCGGCTAACTTTTTTTGGCGTGATCTCGCTCGCTTTGATGTTCATTGACGCGCGGTTCAAAACGCTGGAAACCGTGCGCATGGCGATTGCCACCGTGGTTTACCCAATGCAGCAAGCGGCTCTCGTGCCTGCGCAAGTGGTTGCGCGTGCCGGAGAATTTTTCGAAACGCGAACGGAATTGCGCGAAGAAAATACACGCCTGAAGGCTGACTTGTTGCAAGCCTCGCAAGCGCAGCTCGCGCAGACAGCGTCCAAACAAGAGGCGGATCGGTTGTCAAGGCTGCTGCAAATATCGCAAGCGTCGCCGGTGCGCGCTCAAGCCGCACGTGTGGTGTATCTCGGGCGTGATCCGTTTTCGCAAAAAGCTTTTGTTGATCGAAGCACAGGGCAGCCGTTCGAAACGGGCTCAGCGGTGGTTGATGAGTTGGGCTTGCTCGGCCAGTTAACCCGCGTGCATCCGCTGTTTGCCGAGGTCACATTAGTGACGGAGAAAGATTTCGCCGTACCAGTAAAGATTGAGCGCACCGCGATGCGAGCGCTACTTTATGGGCGCGGCCCCGGCAAACTACCAGAGTTGCGCTACGTGGCTGGAAATGCTGACGTGAAAGACGGGGATGTGTTGCTCACTTCAAGCATTGACGGGCTCTATCCGAGCAACATTCGCGTCGCGCGCGTTACCAGCGTTCGTCGCAACGCTGAAAGTGCGTTCGCCGTCATTGAATGCGCGCCGACAGCCAGCGTGTCTGGCTCCGACGCTGTGCTGGTGCTCGACAAGCCCGCTGCGCCGCCGCCGCGCCCTGCCGCCGACGTCGTTGGCCCCGACGCAGTCAGCAAAAGGCGAAGGTAGACGTGTTTCGCTTGCCCGATTCACCGCTATTCAGAATTGCCCGACCAGAAGATATTCTGCTCGCACCAAAACCGTGGTTTGTGGCACTGACTCTGGCGCTGGCTTTCACCGTCAACCTGCTCCCGCTGTCCGGATTTGCACTAGCCATCCGGCCCGATTTTTTTGCGCTGGTGCTGCTGTATTGGGCCATTCACCAACCGCGCTGGATTGGTATTGGGATGGCCTGGGCCTGCGGGCTGCTGACTGACGTGGTTGAGGCCAATCTCTTTGGGCAGCATGCGTTGGCCTATGCGATTCTTGGTTTTGCGGCGAGTTATTTTCATCGCCGGGTGTTGCGTTTTCCGCTGTGGCAACAAGCGCTGCACGTTCTCGGTTTGTTGATAGTCGCGCAACTAGTGGTGCTGGTGTTGCGCCTGATGAGCGGCGCCACGGTGCCCACCGCCGCTATGGTGTTGAGCAGCGTCAGCAGCGCCTTGATCTGGCCGGTTGTGTCGGCGCTGCTGCAATGGCCGCAGCGGGTTCGCTCGCTGTTGGATTAACGCCGTACCAAGATGGCTGCTGAACTCAGAAACTACGATCAGGAACTGTTTTGGTATCAGCGTCGACTGACGCTGGCAGCGGTGTTGGTGGTGATGTGTTTTGTAACGCTGCTTGGCCGCTTTGTGTACCTGCAAGTGGTGCAGCACAAACATTTTGCGACGCTCGCGGAAGCAAACCGAATCGACATTCAGCCCGAAGCGCCCAATCGCGGCATCATCACGGATCGCAACGGCATTGTGCTGGCGTCGAATTATTCGGCCTACACACTGGAACTAAACCCGCAAAAGATTCCTGACCTTGAAGCGGCCATTGATGAGATAGCAAAAATCGTAGAAATTTCTCCGCGTGATCGCCGCCGATTCAAGCGCCTGTGGGACGAGTTTCGGACCAACGATAGTCTGCCGCTGAAGTCGCGATTGACCGACGAGGAAGTGGCACGGGTCGCGGCGAATCGATATCGCTTGCCAGGCGTCGAAATCAAAGCGCGGTTGTTTCGCCAGTATCCATTTGGTGAAGTGGCCAGCCACGTCATCGGCTACATCGGGCGCATCAGTCAGGGCGAAAAAGAGCGCATCGAGGCGCAGGGTTTGACCTCGAACTACAAGGGTTCAGACTACATCGGCAAAGTGGGCATTGAGCTGTCCTACGAGCGGGAATTGCACGGAACTGCCGGGGCCATCGAAGTTGAGGTAGACGCATCCCGTCGCGTGGTGCGCACGCTGTCGCGGAAGCCGTCCACAACGGGTAACAATCTGCAACTCTCGCTCGACATAAGGTTGCAAAAAATTGCAGAGGAGGCCTTCGGTGGCAAACGAGGTGCGCTGGTCGCCATTGAACCGACCACGGGCGATGTACTCGCCTTCGTGAGCAAGCCGGGCTACGATCCCAATTTGTTCGTTGACGGCATTGACCCGCAAAACTGGGATCTGCTCAACACCTCGCTCGATAAACCGTTGCTCAATCGACCGCTGCGCGGCACCTATCCCCCCGGCTCAACCTACAAGCCGTTCATGGCACTGATGGCGCAAGAATTAGGCGTTCGCACAGCACAGCAAACGATCAACGACCCCGGTTTCTTCCGCCTTGGCGGCGGGCATTGGCGTGACGACAAAGTGGGTGGGCACGGTGTGGTGGATTTAGTCAAGTCCATTGCCATTTCCTGCGACACCTACTATTACCAAGTAGCTGCCGAGACGGATGTCGACGATTGGGCGGCTTTCATGCGGCAGTTCGGCTTTGGGTTAAAAACTGGTATCGACATTGATGGCGAATTGCCCGGCATCCTTCCTGATCGCGCGTGGAAGGCAAAAAATCGCCCTAAAGATCCAAAACTGCACGTCGGCGATCAGGTGTCGCTCGGAATCGGGCAGGGTTTCAATACTTTCACACCACTGCAATTGGCGTACGCAACATCGGTGCTGGCTAATCGCGGCGTTGCTTACAAACCGCACTTGGTGAAGCGCGTGCAGGACGCCCGCACCAGTGAATATCGTCTGACCCAACCCGCACCCGCGTACACCGTACCGCTCAAACCTGCGCATATCGACGCGGTGCTCAAAGGTATGGCCGGCGTGGTGACCGAAGGCACGGGTCGCACGGCGTTTTTAAAAGCAAAGTACATCAGCGGCGGCAAAACCGGCACCGCGCAGGTGTTCGGCTTGCGTGGCGGCGATTACGTTGCATCGCAAGTGGCTGAACGGCTGCGCGACCATGCTTGGTACATCGCACTGGCACCGATAGAAAAACCAACTATAGCGCTGGTCGCCTTCGTTGAAAATGGCGGTTTTGGTGCTGAGGCTGCTGCCCCGATTGCGCGAAAAGTGATGGACGCTTACTTTGATTCAACTCTGCTCGATGCGGCCATCAAGCCGTCTGCCGAGCGCAATGAAGCCATCGCTGCAGCTCATCTTGCCGCAGAGGTAAGGCGGGCACGATGATGCAACGGCTTTGGGCAAAGCTCACCGATCATCTTGATCCGTTTCTGTTTGCCATCGTGACCACTATTGCCGCGCTCGGGTTGCTGGTGCTCTACAGCGCAGCCAATGAGACCATTGGCCGGGTGATTTCGCAATCGCAGAAGGTCGTGGTCGCGGTGGCGATCATGATTATGATTGCCAACCTGTCGCCACAATTCATCGCGCGATTCGCCGTGCCGCTGTACGTTATTGGCATTGTGTTGTTGATCGGTGTTGCGCTGGGGGGTGAGGTAATCAAAGGCGCACGTCGCTGGTTAAAAATTCCCGGTATTGGCAACATTCAACCGTCCGAGATCATGAAAATTGCTCTGCCGCTGATCCTCGCGTGGTACTTCGAGCGGCATGAGGGCGCGATGAACTGGCGCAACTTTGTGGTGGCGGCCATTTTGGTGATCATTCCGTTCGGGCTGGTTGCACGGCAACCCGATTTGGGCACCGCACTGCTCATCGGAGCTTGCGGCTTTTATGTACTATATCTGGCGGGGCTCGACTGGCGGTTGATCGTCGGTGCGGCCGTGCTAGGCGCATGCTTGGTTACCGCCATGTGGCATTTTGAAGTGGGCATTCACGACTACCAAAAAGCGCGGGTCATGACCTTTTTAAACCCCGAAGCGGATGGGCAGGACGCCGGGTGGCACACCACGCAGGCGGCCATTGCCATCGGCTCTGGTGGCTTGCTGGGCAAAGGCTGGCTGAACGGAACGCAGACGCATCTTGAGTTTTTGCCTGAGAAACACACCGACTTTATTTTTGCCGTCTACGGCGAAGAATTCGGTTTGCTCGGCGGCGTGGTGCTAGTGTTGTTGTACCTGCTGTTCATCGGTCGCTGTTTCATCATTGCGGGCAGCGCATCCACGCTGTTTGGAAGACTGATGGCCGGCTCAATGTCGCTAATGTTTTTCACCTATGCCTTCGTCAACATGGGCATGGTGACCGGCATCCTGCCGGTGGTGGGCGTGCCGTTACCGTTCATGAGCTTTGGCGGCACGGCGCTGATGACTCTGTTCATCGCCGTGGGCATCATGATGAGCGTCACCACCCATCGGAAACTGGTGAACTCATAATGCGATCGCCGAGCGCCGCGCAGGTCGCACTCGTTGGGCTGTGCGCCCTGCTCGCAAGCTGCGCAAGCAAGCCGCCCAGCAAGGCGGCGTCCAACACGCCCCGACCCGGCGCGTATTACAAAGACGATGGGCCTGCCGCAGCGATACCGTCCGATCTTGACCAGATACCCGACGCCCAACCGCGCAACGAGCCGCTGCACCGCTTTGCCAACCGACCGTATAACGTGTTCGGGGTTGACTACAAACCGGCTACTTCGCTGTCCGCACTGCGGCAACGCGGCATTGCCTCTTGGTATGGGCGCAAATTTCATGGTCAGAAAACCGCCATTGGCGAGGTGTACGACATGTTTGCGATGACCGCCGCACACCCCATCGCACCATTGCCCAGCTTTGCTCGGGTGACACATGCCCGTTCAGGGCGCAGCGTGGTGGTGCGCATCAATGACCGAGGGCCTTTTCACGCGGGTCGCATCGTGGATTTGTCATATGCCGCAGCGCACCGGCTGGGGATCGCGCAAGGCGGCAGTGGCGAGGTGGAGTTCGAGTTGCTTCAGCCCCCGTACGCTGCCGTGGCCCAGCCGACCGTAACACCCGCCGTCGTGCCGGTTTTGCCGGTTGTGCCGATTGCGCCACAGGTGTCACCCGCATTGCAACCCCCAGATACCGGCTCGGCGCGCGAGTATTTCGTGCAATTGGGCGCTTTCGGAAACTTTGCGAACGCTCAGGCGTTCCAACAGCGCATGGCCACTGAATTGAATACTTTGCCGCGCGTTCAGCAGATTGATTCGCTGTACCGGGTGCGTCTGGGGCCTTATTTAACCCGCAATGACGCTGCCGTTGCGCGGGATCAAGCGCGGTCCGTGCTATCAATCACTTTGCCGATTACTTCAAGCTCTGACCGATGACCTCATTTTCTACTCGCATTTTCACGTTGCTCGGCATCGCACTATCGTCGCTGGCCGCGCACGCGCAGTTAACCATCGACATCGTGGGCGTCGGCGCGCAGCAAATCCCGGTGGCGGTGGCGGGTTTTGCGGGCAGCGACGCCGCACAAGCGCAGCAAATGTCGGCCGTGATTGAGGCTGATCTGGCGCGCAGCGGACTCATAAAAACCATCAGCAATAACGGCTTACCAAAAAGCGGCGAGCTGTCGGCCATCGCGTTCAATGAGCTTAAAAGCCGAGGCGCGGACGCAACGGTGATCGGATCCGTGACGCCGGAGGCCGACGGCAACTTCGCCGTCAGCTTTCGACTGGTCGATGTGCCTAAACAGGAGCAGCTCACGGGGCTCGTTTTCAAGGTGGCGGCCAAAGACTTGCGCCCCACCGCGCATCGAATTGCCGACATCGTTTATGAGCGACTCACGGGTGAAAAAGGGGTGTTCGGTACGAGGCTGGCGTATGTTGCCAAGTCGCCGGGTCGCTTTCAATTGATCGTGGCGGACAGCGACGGTTTTAACGCGATACCCGTGGTCAATTCTGTCGAGCCAATCATTTCGCCGTCTTGGTCTCCTGACGGCACTCGTTTGGCCTATGTTTCGTTTGAAGGCCGAAAGCCCAGCGTTTACGTGCAGAACGTGAGCAGTGGCCAGCGCACGCTTTTGACCCGAGCCTCAGGCAATCAGTCGGCACCAGCGTGGTCACCCGATGGCGGTCGTATCGTTTTTGCGTCCTCGCAAGCCGGTGGCACCCAGCTTTTTGTTGCCGGTGCTGACGGCAGCGGCGCTCGTCGCTTGACTAGCAGTGGCGCCATTGATACTGCGCCGAATTGGGCGCCGGATGGACGCATTTATTTCATGAGTGATCGCGGTGGTTCGCCGCAGATTTATCGCATGTCGAGCGAAGGTGGCAACGCCGAGCGGGTTACTTTTGAAGGTAGTGACAACGCCAATCCGCGCGTGGCGGCGGACGGTAAGAGCATGGTATTCGTCAAGCGCGAAGGGTCGCGCTACATGCTTGCGGTGCAGGACTTCGCCTCGAAACAAGTGCAAGTTTTGACCCAGGGCCCGGTTGACGAATCGCCCTCGTTTGCACCGAACGGAAAGCTCGTCGTGTACGCGTCGGTGTATAACGGAAAAGGTATTCTTGCGGCGGTGTCTGCGGATGGACGTGTGAAACAACGACTCGGTGCCAGCAATGCTGATGTGCGCGAACCGGCGTGGGGACCCTTCCCCAAATAATCAAGTGACTAGTAGATCAATCCAAAGATGCGCTCCGCCTCCTAATCGAAAGGGAACCCAATGAAATCAATCTGGAAACTCATTCTCGCCGTTTCGGCTGCCGCAGCACTTGCCGCATGCAGCTCCACACCTGAGACCGTTGCACCGGTTGAAAATCGCACCGGTACTGGCACCGCCACCGTGACGCCGGACACCGGTGCCTCAACCAGCGGCGTTGCCGGTAATGCCAACGCCACGGGCACTGCGACCAACGCTGGTGGCAGCACGGCTGCGAGCACTCTCAGCGGCAGCAACGCGCTGCGCGACCCGCGCAGCCCGCTGTCGCGCCGAGAAATTTATTATGACTACGACAGCTTCACCGTGCGCGATGAGTACAAGCCATTGCTCGAGGCACACGCGGCCTATTTGAAATCCAACCGTAACGCGCGAATTAAGGTTGAAGGCAATACCGACGAGCGCGGTAGCCGCGAGTACAACCTCGCGCTCGGCCAAAAGCGCGCCGAGAGCGTCAAGCGGGTGCTGAGCTTGCTCGGCGTCAATGACGCGCAGATTGACACGGTGAGCTTCGGCGAAGAGAAGCCAAAAAACCCGGCTAGCTCCGATGCGGCGTATTCTGAGAATCGTCGCTGCGACTTGGCCTACGCGGGAGAGTAGTCGATGCGTGGTGTGAGACTTTACGGCAGCGTTGCACCGCGTGCGTCGCTTCGATCCGTAGCCTGCGGCATCGTGTTGTCCGCGCTGGCGGTAACGGCGGCCCATGCTGGCATGTTCGACGACGACGAAGCACGCAAACAGATTTTGCAGTTGCGCAGCCAAACGTCCGAAAGCCAGCGCCTGCTTGATCAGCGTATCGCGGAGCTTGAAGCGCAGGCGCGGAATCGCAGCATCATCGATTTATTCAATCAGGTCGAAACGCTGAAGGCGGAAATTGCCCGTCAGCGGGGACAGATTGAACTGCTACAAAACGAATTAGAAAACACCCAAAAGCGCCAGCGTGATCTGTACGTTGACGTTGATGGCCGCATGCGGAAAGCGGAAGCGCAAATCGCAGAGCTTGCCGCGCGCGCTGCTCAGGCCGCAGCGGCTATCGCGGCTGCCCCAGCGGCTGCGCCGGGCACAAGCATGCCACCCGGTGGCACGCCGCCGCCGAGTCCTGCCGACGTTAGTCGGGCAATGCCACCTGCAAGCGTTGCGCAACCGATCATGGTTGACCCCGTCGCCGAACAACGCGCTTATGATCAGGGCCTTGAACACTTCCGCGCTGGGCGCTTTGCCGAGGCGGTCACTGCCTTTCAGCTGTTCACCCGTAACTTTCCACGCAGCACGCTGGTGCCATCGGCGCAATACTGGATTGGTAATTCGCTCTACGCTGTGCGCGATTTTCGCGGTGCCATTAACACGCAACGCCAGCTGATTGCACAATATCCTGACAGCGCCAAAGCGCCCGACGCCCTGCTAAACATCGCAACCGCACAGGCCGAATTAGGCGATTTGCAAGCCGCCCGAGCCACGCTGCAAGAAGTTGCGAGCAAATATCCCTCGTCCGAAGCCGGAGCCAAGGCACGACAACGCTTGGGCATCAAATAACGTGCAGCTGTAGGAGCGGCTCCGCCGCGACCTCGGAGCTATCTGTGCAAGCGGGTCGCGGCAAAGCCGCTCCTGCACCGGCAGTTCTGGGTTTCTGGGTGTGGGTTGAATAGCAAAATTAGTAGCAACAAACATCACACTTTTGCCCGCCGCGTCGTCAACTGGCAACGCGTCCATGGTCGCAACGATTTGCCGTGGCAAAACACCCGCGATGCCTATCGAATTTGGCTCTCGGAAATCATGCTGCAGCAGACTCAGGTGAGCACCGTGCTGCCGTATTACGCGCGGTTTCTTGAGCGATTTCCCGACATCACTTCACTTGCACACGCGGCTGATGACGAGGTGATGGCACATTGGGCCGGGCTCGGTTATTACAGCCGTGCGCGCAATCTGCATCGTGCCGCGCGACAGGTGGTGAGTGACCACGGCGGGCGGTTCCCAGCGGACGTAGCGCTACTGGCAGAACTGCCCGGTATTGGCCGAAGCACGGCTGCGGCCATTGCCGCTTTTGCCTACGACATCATCGCACCGATTCTTGATGGCAACGTGAAGCGCGTGTTGGCGCGGCATGCGGGTATCGAAGGTTTTCCCGGCGTAAGCGCGGTCGAGAAAACCCTGTGGTTAGAGGCGCAATCGCGGCTGCCGACCGCTGCCCAAGACATGGTCGCCTACACGCAGGGTTTAATGGATTTGGGCGCGACGATTTGTGCGCGCAGCGATCCCGCGTGCCTGCTCTGCCCGATTGCTGAGGATTGCGCGGCCAAAGCCATGGGGCGCACCAACGAAATTCCAGCGTCAAAGCCAAGCAAAATTGTGCCGCAGCGTACGCAGCGATACCTGCTGTTGACGCACGCCGACCAGATTTTGCTGGTGAAACGACCGGCACTGGGCATCTGGGGCGGGCTCTGGTGTTTACCGGAAATTGGCGATGATGATGACGAAGAAGCGACCGCTCACATTCGCTACGGCGCAAGCGGATCAAACCATCCCGTAACGCTGCCGCCGATTGCTCACGCATTTACTCACTTTCGTTTAACGATCAATGTCGCGCATTTAATCGCCGATAAAATCGAGTCACGAGCGATGCAACCGGGTGCGATGTGGATCGCGCGCAGCGAGCTGGCAAAGGCCGCGCTGCCAAAGCCAATATCGCGATTATTGGCTAGTCTTTAGGTTCAGCTTTTTATTGAAACCATTGGTTATCTTGGGCTTTGCCTTGATTTTCGGCTAAAGTCGATATCTTGATAAAGCTGCGTTTAGGTACGAACTGTCGGCGAGCGCGGTGGAGCGAAGTGTATTTCGTAAGGGGTCAAGCCGTTCAAGATTTTGCGCGGACGTCGGTTAATGTGGTCTTGAACTTCGGCGACGTACTCGTCGGTGTAGGTGT
>JANNYE010000113.1:0-53224 GCA_031409935.1 Burkholderiales bacterium
ATTTTTGCCGCAACTTGGCGGGCGTGTCGCCCCACGCAATGGGTATCGCGCCCTCTTTGATCAGCGCGTTGTTGTCCACCCCGTTTCGCTGGATCGGCACTGGCACGAAGGTCGCATCAATGATCTGTCCGCTGTTCATCACCACGCCCATGTCACTGAGGGCGCTGTTGAATAACTCAAACAACGGCTCGATCAATTGGGCCTCTTTCAGCGCATCCCGTAACACCCAGACGGTGCGCGAATCAGGCACGTCGCCCGCGAGCATGACGCCAAGAAATCGCATGAAGCTTTAGCGGTCGGTGACCTGATATTAAAGCTGCTCGTCCGAGCGTCGGTATTTGTTCTGAAGCACGAGCATCTTGAACATGAGCACCCGAGCTACGGGCTTTCGGTCAGCGTTGCTCTTGCGCGCCTTTTGATCAACGCCTAGCAAAAGCGGTCGAAACATCTCCCAGTCAATGGCGCGACTGAGCCGCTGCAGCGGGTCGCCACTTCGGCTCAATTGGCGGTAGCGGTCTTCAAGGTCAAAGAAGCTGGTTTGC
Source organism: Burkholderiales bacterium (assembly GCA_031409935.1). Classification (GTDB taxonomy): domain Bacteria; phylum Pseudomonadota; class Gammaproteobacteria; order Burkholderiales; family Casimicrobiaceae; genus Casimicrobium. The sequence continues at coordinate 543 of JANNYE010000113.1, forward strand.
ATGCTGCACGCAAGGTGTGTTTCAGGAGCCTATCTTTAACGCGCAACAGCCTTCGCCGTTGGCTGATTTCATGGGGAATTTATAGGAGTGCCTATTAGAAAATCTTGCCAATGAAAAATCTGGGATGAATACAACCAAGTGACGGTGTTGCCACGCCGCTGAAAACGCATGGCTCAATCACTCAACGAAATGTCGAGAGGATCACTCACGCTGATTCGCGGTGTGCTTAGATCGGTCTGTTTTTCTACAACGTTAAAACGCCACCGTGCCATGGTGCTGGGTGACCACGGTCGGATCGACGTGAATTTTGAAGCCGAGTTGGCGCAGGCGATGGCAGGCCCAAAAATCCTCGGATAGGTATTCACCTTCCACCACGCCGACGCTGAACACGTCGTAATGAATGTCCGCATCAAAATCGCCGCGTTGGGTGCGCGGCGAGCGGCCATAGATGGCACCGCGACGCATCGCATCATCGGCCAACGCAGCTACCGCTTTGCGTGACAACATGAACACCGCCGTGCCGATACGGTCACACACCATCAGCTCGCCTGCCTCGCCCACGCATTGGCCGACGTTCCACATTCGGCTGCCGTCCGGGTTCCTGCCTTTGAGGGCGACCGGCGCGCCGATCACGTCCACATTCGCGCTGACCAGCCGCGCGAGGCTCGCCGCCGACATGCGCACGTCGCCGTCTAAAAACAACAAGTGGGTGAATTGTGGCCGCGCGAAAAACGCAGCGAAGATGGTATTTCTAGCCCGGGTAATGAGGCTTTCGTTGCCGATGGTGACCAGCGTAAAGGGGATGCCAGAGCCCGCAAAAAGCAGCAAGCTTGAGACGTAATCCACATGCACCATGCCGCCATAAGCGGGCGTTCCAATCATCACATGTGGCAGGATTTGAGCAGCGGGAGTAATCATGGCATCGGCCGATATTTGTTGGCATTGCCGTGAATCTGGCGACCGACTTCGTACAGCCTTGACAGCTCGTCGTCGGCGTAATCGCGGTAGCGCTGCACCAGTCGCACGTTGTTCACATAGTCCGCATGGGGCGGCGCACCGCCTACCTTCGGCGCAGCGCGTGCGTGATGCAAATGAATGGCCGGACGGCTGTCAAATTCCATGGCGCTCACGCGGGCGCGTTGCAACTTGAACGACATCGCATCGTCCTCGCCGCCCCAGCCCAGAAAGCGCTCATCCCATAGCCCCAGCTCCATCAGCGTTTGCGCGCGAATGAAAAAATTGCCGCCGCAAAACACCACCTGCTCGTGCTGTTGGTCGCGCCCGTTGGCCTCAGCCTCGGTCGGGACATAGTCGAAATTGCCCGCGTGAACCTGCGCCGATTGTGGCTCGGTCAAATCAATGCAACGTCGATGACAGTTCACCGCATTCACCCGCTCCATACACGCTTTGACCGACGCAACCACATCGCCGCAAATCACATCCGCGTCGCCAAAGCCGACGATGCCGGTGTTGCTCATACGCGCGCCCACGTTAAGCCCCCAGCTTTTGTTAAACGGGCCGGGGTTGTAGGCAAATTGATAGTTCACGCCCGCCAGATGCGGCGCAAGCTCGGCGGTGTTTAGCGTCGGCGTGCTGTCCTGCTCCACCAAAATCACCACGAGTTCAGGTATGCGGCGCAGCCACACCAGCACGGTGAGCAAATTATTCAGCCTGTGATCGGCCCCGGATTGCGGCAGCGCACGCTCGGCGCGATAGGTCAAAATGTAGCAAGCCAGCGGTGCGAAATTTGCCATAAAAATGGGACGAGCTTGCGTGATGATTAGTTGTGTGATGATTACCCAACCGGGCCGCACCCGCTTGCTCTCAAAGGCGGTGGCCGATTTTAGCGCGCAGACTTTTGCCGATCGCGAGCTGCTGATTGTGCACGATGGCGATACTGCATTTGTCGACGAAGTCAACGCCTTGCTCGCGAGTACGGCGGCCACCGCGCCGATCCGCGTGGTGCACGTCAGCGTTGAGCCTAAACCCACGCTCGGCGCGCTGCGCAACTTAGCCATGGATGCGGCAGCGGGCGAATGGATATGCCAATGGGACGATGATGATCGTTATCACCCCGAGCGCCTAGCGCAGCAGTGGAATGCGATGCAGTCGCAAGGCGCAGCGTTTTGTTTTTTAGTTGATCAACTGCATTGGTTTGAGGGCACCAACGAGCTGTTTTGGGTGGACTGGCAGACTGAGACCTATCCGATGAATTTTGTGCAGGGCAGCTTGCTCGCCCGGCGCGATTTGATACCTCGCTACCCGGCCTTGGTGCGCGGCGAGGACACCCTCCTGTGCTGGGACATTGTGCGCGGCGCGGAGCACGGTCACTACAAGATTGCGCGGCTGCGCGGTGCGGGCTGGAGCTACGTGTATCGGCATCACGGCGGCAACGCGTGGGACGAGGCGCACCACCGGGCCATCGCCAACGTGCGCACCATGAGCCCGCCGCGATTGCATGCGCAGCTCTATCTGTTGCAACAAAAATTGGCCGAGTACCGCCCCGGTTTTCCAGCGTTGAACATGCAAGTGGGCAGCATGGTGGCGGGATTCAAGGCCACCCTATGAAACGCTGGTTGTTGGCGTGGGAGATGGGGCATGGGCTGGGCCATTTGGCGGGGCTAGTTGCGGTGGCGCGGCAGGCGCTGTTGCATGGCATCGAGCCGATCATCGCCGCGAGCAAACCGTTGCCCTCATCGGTGCAACTGCCTGCGGGTGTGCGATTTTTGTTGGCCCCCGCAGTCGCCACGATCAGCGCACCGAGGGTGGGCACCAGCAGCATGACTGAGCTGTTGTTTGAGCAAGGTTTTGCCCAAGCCGACGCACTGGTCAACAGCGTGCAGCGCTGGCGCGACGTGATTGATCTGGTCGCGCCCAGCGTGTTGGTGGCCGACCACGCGCCGACGGCAATGTTGACGGCCCGCGCACTTGGCGTTGCCTGCATACAACTGGGCACCGGATTCGCCATTCCGCCCAGCCATGGCACCGGCAGCCTACCCAGTTTTCGTACGTGGGAGACGCCGAACACGCAGCGCATGGCCGAAGCGGAGGCAGCGATTTCGGTCGCGCTGCAACACGCGGCCACGCGCACCGGATTGCCGCTGGTCACCACTGTTGCCGCCCTCTACGACACGCCCTCGGTGATTCGCTCGGTGCCGATGCTCGACCACTACGCCGCCACACTGCGCGGTGAATGCCGCCATCCCGCGCGCTACTGCGGGCCGTTGGAGCTTGCAGCGAACGCGGCTGGGGCCACAGCCCTCCCCCCCGATTGGCCCGGTGCGTCGTCCCCTCACAGCACGCGCGTGCTCGCCTATCTGAAAGCGGCGCATCCGCTCACGCTGCCGCTTTTGAACGCGCTGGCTCAGCACCGAGCCGACAAGGCAATCTCATCGCTGGTGTACGTGGAGGGCGCTGAGGGCGTGAGCAATCCGCACAGCAACATTCACATTCAAAACACACCGCTGCCGTTCAAAACCTTGCTTGCCAGCGCGCAGTGCGTGATTCATCAGGGCGGCGTCGGGGCGAGTTCGCAGGCCCTGCTCGCGGGCGTGCCGCAACTGTTGTTACCCGACATGGCCGAGGCCTTTATCACCGCACGAACGCTGGTCGCCGAAGGCGTGGCCGAACTGCTGCGCCCCGAGACCAGCATCGACGCGCTGCGCACCTGCCTCACCTCGCTATTCAGCTCAACCCGCTACGCACAACGCGCGGCCCTGCTGGCCCAAGAAAACAGCGCGTTGAGCGGCGATAACGAGTCGCTGATGTGGCGCTTGATGACCGAGGCGCTGCCGGGGTAGCGCCGGCGGACACCCGGTCAATCAGCTGGCTGTAGGAGCGGCGTGAGCCGCGAAATGCGGTGGTCAACACCAGATCATCGCAGTCCTTCGACGGTGCTCAGGAGAGCCTTGCGCTGCTCCTACAACGCCTCTGGGCGAGTTCCCGTTTTGGCACTTTGAAGGCAGGTGAAGCCGCACGAGGGTAAGCAGCTCTTCTCTGTGAGGCTTATTGCAAAGGGGCTAGCGGCTATTTTGGCTAATAGTCGATAAAGCAAAAAACACCCTCTTTGCCCAATATAAATAACGCTTCACGCAATAAGCTGTTTCCAATCGTGCAACATCCGCAGTAGCGCCACATCTGCACAAAAACGCTCACCCGCCGCGCGGCTTGCCGCCTCGGTTTCTTGCCATTGCGCGTCGTTCCAAACAAGGGTGTGCAGGATGAGCTTTGCTGCCTCGTCGGCGTCCACGTACACGCCGCCCGCCGCGCCGAGCATGGCCATCAGTCGTGGCTGCTTGCGTACCAGCGTGTAGCAGCCGTTGACCAACGCCTCGGCAATCGACACAGGCATGGCGGCGGTTTTTTCGGGCAACACCGTGTGTAGGTAAATGCCCGTTTGCGCAAACCACAGCGCCATGTGCTCGGGCGATTGGTTCCACAAAATTTGCAGATTCTGTGGGCTCTGGCTGCCTAACGCAGCGGCTAGCGCGGGCCGTGTTTGCAGCGCATCTTGATGCAAGCTCCCTCCGATGCACAGCACAAACTCAAACTGCGGGCAGCGCCGCGCGAGGGTCACCAAGAGCATTTGATCGCGCGGATTTTCGCTCGCCGCGCGCAGCACGAGCCGACGGTTTTTGCGGCCTACCGCCGCCTGCGGGCGGGTCACCGCAATCGGGGTTTCAACGAATTTTGGGTGCGCAAATCGGTACTGCTCGCCGTCGCCCGGATAGCCGTAAATGCGCGCGACGGCTGGGTGTGCGGCGTAATTTTGTAAGCGCTCGGTGCTGGTATCAGTGTGAACTCGCACCGTGATCGGCACACCGTAGCGGCTCAAAAAATTGAGCACGTTGCCTTCCCACAACAGCCAGTGCAGGTGAATCACATCGGGCTTAAACTCGCCGACGATGGGGTCAAGCGGTACGCCGACGGCCACGCCCACATCCGGGCGAAGTGGCCCAGGTGCTGCGGCTGCCGTCTGCGCCCACACGCACACGGCCACACCGAGGCTGCGCAGATAGCTCACCTCGGCCTCAACATAGCTCTCAGTGATCTGCGGATAGTTAAAAGTGACGATCAGCGCGCGCATCGTCTAACCTAAGCTCACCGGCGAACCGCAACCAATCGTCAAGCATTGGCATAACCGCTTGATCGGCGCAATACTTCTCGCCCTCGGCGCGCGACGCGTTCTCCCGCGCAGCCCACGCAGCATCGCCCCACCGCTCGGTGGCCCGCACCCACGCCACTGCCTCATCGAGCGACGCATAAACGTCACCCGCTGCGCCGACCATCCGCGAAAGCTGTGGCTGATTGCGTACCAGCGTGTAGCAACCCGCACTCAGCGCCTGCCCAATCGACACCGGCATGGCCGCAGTTTTGCCGTCGGGAAAGGTGTGAACGTAGATGCCTGACTGCGCGTACCACCGCGCCATCTCTTGCGGGGGCACGTTCCAAAGCACCGTCAGGTTGTCGGGTTTGAGTGCCAAGATTTCCGCGTTGATGGCGTCGACCGTGGCGTTGGCCCCGTGGTGCGCGTTGTCGGCCAAACATAGCACCACCCGGAACGAAGGTAGCCGATTTGCCAGCGCCACCATCATCGCCTGATCGCGCGGCGACAGGCTCGCCGCGCGCAAAATCAAGCGCCGATCACGCGGCACATTCAGCAACGGTTGCCGCTCAATCACCACAGGCAGGGCGCGCAGCTTATCGTGAAAAAAGTCAAATCGCTCGCTGTCACCCGGATAGGTGTACACCCGGCGAACCGCCGGATGCGCGCAGTAGATCTGCAAGCGCTCGCGGGTGGTGTCGGTGTGAACCCGTGCCGTTATCGGCAGGCCGAACGCGGCCAGCACGTCCAGCGCGCTTTGACTCCACATCAGCCAGTGCAAGTGAATGATGTCGGGCCGAAAGCGGGCCACCACGGGCGCAATCGGCACGCCCATAGCTATCTCCACGCCGTCTGGCAATGGGCCGGGGGCCGGTGCAAGCTGGTTCGACCACGCAAATACCTTCACGCCGCAGGCCAGCAAATGACGAATCTCGGCATCAATGTAGCTCTCCGCGATGTGCGGATAGTTAAACGAAAGATCGAGCACCCGGAGGGCTCGTGTGGCTGATTTCATGACCGTGATTTTGGCAGGCTATCGCCCAGCACGCGCGCCGCAGGTGGACGACAAATTGACTTGCTCCTGCCGCCCTGGTGCGCATGCATTGCTACTCCCGGCGCAACATGTCTCAAGTCGTGTCTGCCGAAACGACTCATTTTTTGGATAAACGGTGCAATAATCCTAGAGTAACTATTCCAAGAGTTTCGTCGATGACCACTCGCACCCAACCCGCCTACGCCCCGCAATCCCTTGCCGCGCGTCGCTCGCGGCAACCACGCTCGCTTAAGCTTAAGACGTTGCCGTTTGCTTTGGTCACCGCAGCGGGGCTGTCTTTGGGTCTGGTTGGAACTGCCAGTCATGCAGCCACCATTGTGGTGAACGACGGGGGAGACACCAGCAGCGCCAGCGTGTGCATCCTGCGCGATGCGATGAATTTCATGGTGGGCGGAAGCATTTCGGGCACCACGGGCTGCACTAACACCGGCGGCGCTTTTGGTAACTCAGACACGATCACGTTTGGCAACGCCATCACCACCATCAACCTCACTCAATCGCCTCCGCTCAATTACGGCGTCTTCACTACCGCTCAGTCGCTGCTGGTTCAGGGCACAGGCCAAGGCGGCATTACCATCACACGACCGTCAGCCAATGGTGGCCTGATCTATCACTACGGTGGTGATTTGACGCTCGACGGCATCACACTCACTGGCGGGCGATCAAACAACGGCGGGGCGATACGGATAGACCTCAACGGCGTTGACACCAAACTCCAGCTTAAAAATTCGGTCATTACCGGCAATTCGGCCAGCAGCGCAGGCGCGGGCATCTACGTACCCTCGGGCTCAAACGTTGTTGCCACCATCACCATCACTAATTCAACGATTAGTAACAACACGGCCTACGGTGGCACTATTGACGGAGCGGGAATTTATCTGGGCGGCGCAAGCGTGCTCACTCTGAGCGGCTCAACGATGTCGGGCAATGGCAACGGCTCGACACGTGACGGAGGCGGCATTTATGCGGACGCACGAAGCACCGTCTCGATCACCAACAGCACACTGAGCGGTAACTCCGCTGCCTGCCGCGGCGCAGCGCTGTATATGGGCGGCTTCGACTCCCGCTCTGGCAGCGTCACGTTCACCAGCAGCACCGTCGCATTCAATCCGATCGCTTTGGGCGGCGAATGTCGATCGCGCGCTGCCGTGTTTCAGTACGGTGGCAACATCACGCTCAACAACACCGTAATGGCTGGCAATGACCCGGTGGACATTGGCAGCCCAGACTTCCAGACGTTGACCGTGGGCGGCACCAACAATCTGGTGCAAAACGTCTCATCCGCAGTCACTTTCACCAACGCGCCGCTCACCAGTGACCCGCTGCTCGGCCCACTGCAAAACAACGGTGGCGTCACACTCACCCACGCATTGCTCAGTGGCAGCCCGGCCATTAACGCTGGCGGCAGCACTATTCTCACCACCGATCAGCGCGGCGCGGGCTTCGCGCGGGTCAATGGCGGCACGGTGGACATTGGCGCATTCGAGACCAGTCCGCCCCCAGTCAACGGCGTGTGCGGCAGCGCCAGCAGTACCGCCCCCGTGCTCACTCGCCCGACCAGCAATCTATGCAGCGCGGGCACCGCCACGCCGGTCATGGGCAGCGGGCCGTGGACGTGGGGCTGCACTGGCGAAAACGGTGGCAACACGGTGTCCACCTGCTCGGCCACCATTCAGACGTGGACGGCAAGCTCCTTCGTCACGAGCGGTAGTCTGAGCGGCAGCATCAGCCCCACACCCAGCGTGACGGTAAACAATAACGCCACCACCGCGTTCACCCTCACTCCAGCGTCAGGCTACGCTATCGGCACTGCCTCCGGCTGCGGCAGCGGCACGCTAGCGGGCAACATGTACACCACGGCGGCGGTCACGGGCAATTGCAACGTCGTCGCCGCATTCACCCTGACCCCGATCAACGGCACCTGCGGCGCGGTCAACGGCGTACCCGCCATCGCCGCCCCCAGCGCCAACCTGTGCAGCACCGGCACTGCCACCACCGTCACTGGCACCGGGCCGTGGGCATGGAGTTGTTCCCCGAACGCCACCGGCACCGGCACCGCAAGTTGTGCAGCGCCGATACGAACCTGGACGGTCGGCTCCGCAGTCAGCAGCGGCAGCGCTAGCGGCAGCATCAGTCCGACGCCAAGCGTCACCGTGAACAACAACGCCACCACGGCCTTCACACTCATCCCCGCCTCAGGCTACGGCGCCGGAACAGCCACCGGCTGCGGCAGCGGCACGCTAGCGGGCAACACCTACACCACTAACGCGGTCACCAGCAACTGCAACGTCGTCGCGTCGTTCGCCCTAACCCCGATCAACGGCACCTGCGGCGCGGTCAACGGTGTACCCGCCGTCGCCACGCCCAACGCCAACCTTTGTAGCACCGGCACCGCCACCACCGTCACTGGCACCGGGCCGTGGGCATGGAGTTGTTCCCCGAACGCCACCGGCACCGTCACCGCGAGTTGTGCAGCGCCAATACGAACATGGACAGTCGGCTCTTCGGTCGGCACCGGCAGCGCAAGTGGCAGCATCAGCCCCACGCCAAGCGTTACCGTAAACAATAACGCCGCCACCGCTTTCACGCTCACCCCCGCCTCAGGCTACGCAGCCGGAACCGCCTCCGGCTGCGGCAGCGGTACGCTAGCGGGCAACATGTACACCACGGTCGCGGTCACGGGCAATTGCAACGTCGTCGCCGCATTCACGCTCACCCCTATCAACGGCAGCTGCGGCATCGCGACCGGCCCATCGGCCATCACCGCACCCACCGCGAACCTGTGCAGCACAGGCACGGCCACCGCAGTGACGGGCGCTGGGCCTTGGGCGTGGAGCTGCTTGCCGAACGCGACAGGCACATCGACTGCGAACTGTGCCACCAACATTCAAGTGTTCACCGCAAACGCGGTGGTCAATGGCGGCAACGGCAGCGTGTCCGGTTTGGCGACCAAGACCGCCAACTACAACACCACCACCACGTTTAGCTTCACCCCAAGCGCGGGTTATCAGCTTGCTGCGGTCACCGGTTGCGGCACCGGATCGCTATTGGGTAGCACCTACACCACCGGTGCCATCATCAGCAACTGCAACGTAGTGGCCACCTTCAGCCTGATCCCGATCAACGGGGCCTGCGGTTCCGCCAGCAGCGTAACCCCGGCGCTGGTCGCGCCGTCAGCCAATCTGTGCAGCACAGGCACGGCCACCGCTGTTTCAGGCACCGGCCCGTGGACGTGGGGCTGCAACGGCAACGCCACCGGCGCCAGCACAGCGGCGAATGCCTGCGCGGTTGCGATCAGGACATGGGTGGTCACGCCCAGCGTCAGCGGCGGCAATGGCAGCATTGCACCGAGCACCGTCGTCACGGTCAACAACAATGCCGTGACCAGCTTCACAGTGACGCCGAGCGCGGGCTACAACGTCGCCTCAGTGGTGGGGTGTAGCGGCACGCTAAGTGGCACCACGTTCAACACCGCAGCAATCCTCGCCGACTGCGCGGTGATAGCGCGCTTCTCGGCGGTGCCACGCGCAGGGATCACCCTCAGCGGCAATGCGGTCGTCATCAATAACGGCGACACCACGCCAGCCACAGTTGACGGCACCGATTTTGGCTCGCTAACAGTGGGGCAGAGCGCCACCAACACGTTTGTTATCCTGAACTCGGGCACCGCCCCGCTCACCATCAACAGCATGTCGTTTACCGGCCCCAACGCCAGCGACTTCACCATCACCAGCCCAACGGTGTTCCCAGTGATTATTGCGCCCAATAGCAGCCTGAATTTCAGCGTGCGCTTCGCGCCGAGTGCGGTGGGCCCGCGCTCGGCATCGCTACTAATCTCAACCGACGACGGAGTAGCAACTGGCACTGCCGCAGCGCCGTCAGAGCGAGCTAAAGCGCTGTTGCTGGCAGGCTTCTCCGTGCGAGGCATTGGCGTGGCAGCGGAACCGGCACTGCCAGTGCCAGTCGTCGGCTTGGGCGGACTGCTGCTCAGCGCGTTGGGATTGATGCTGGTGGGCCTGCGTCGCCTGCGGCGCGGCGAGTAAATCAGGCGCGCAGATATACCGCTTCGGCAACTCGTCCCACTGGTCGGTAGTTTGGCCCCTCTCTTCGGGGGAGAGGGTTGGGGTGAGGCACGTCGCGCATGACCCACGTGTGGACGCGACGCCCCTAACCGTGCTCCGTGGGGCAGCTCTGACGTGTGCCGTGTTCGGTGGGAAGCACAACTGTCGACCGCCCAGCTCATGATACAAAAAATCGTATTCGTAATTCATCGCTACGGCCAGTAGGTGATAGCCGGGGCCGAGTCGCAATGCCGCGACTACGCGGAATTGCTCGCCGAGCGCTATGACGTGACCGTACTCACCTCCTGCGCGACGAGTTACCACACTTGGGCCAACGAGCTTTCGGCGGGCGAGAGCGCGGTCAACGGCGTACGCGTGATTCGCTTTGCGGCGAGCCAGTTGCGGCATCCGCAATTCGGTCGCTGGTGGGACATTTGGCAGCGCCGACCGAGAACAATCCAAGATGAATGCCAGTGGATATTCGAACAGGGTCCGGTGTTGCCCGACTTGCTGGCGCACTTAGCCCGGATGCATGATGCCCACGATGTTTTTTCTTTTTTACCTACCTGTATTACCCCACCTTGATGGGTCTGCCACTGGTGGCAGATCGGGCGGTCTTGGTGCCCACCGCGCCGCCCAATGAGGTCGAAATCTCGATGACCCACTTTGTGCGTCTGCTCAACCTGCCGCGACTGATGATTTATTGCACGCCCGAGGAGCGCGACTGGGTGCAGAAAGTTTCCGCCACCCGGGCCGACCACGCCATCACGGCCGCCCCGATGAAAAGCATCGAGCGCTCGACGGCTCACACCCTGCGCACCAAGCACCGATTGCAGCAACCGAACCTGTTGTTTATGGGCCGTGTGGGCGTCCACAAAGGCTGCGACGTTCTGCTCGCGCACTATCAGCATTATGTTGAAACCACCACCAATCTCGGAGCCCTGATTTTGGCCGGGGCGTTAGAGATGAGCCTGCCGCACATTCCCGGGTTATTCCGTTTCTAAATCAATAGGAGACTAGGCGCGACGACGCAGACAGTGCGTTAGCACGGCAAGGAGGAGCAACGACGTATCGTATTGATTTAGAAATGGAATTAGTGGCTGCGGGCGTAGTGTTTGGTGAGGACAAACGCGAGCGGCTAACCAACGCCTTAGCGCTGGTCAATCCGAGTCGTCTCGACAATTTGTCCATCGCGGTGTGCGAGGCGTGGGCTGCGGCAATACCGGTGTTGGTGAACGCTGATTCGCCGGTGGTGAAGGCGTTGTGCGGTCGAGCGGCAGGTGGCATCGTTTGGGGCAACGCGCAGCAGTTTGCAGCGGCGGTCAACTATTTGACCGCACACCCCACCGATGCCGAGCAAATGGGCCGTTCGGGCCAAGCCTATGTGCTCGCCGAATTTGGCGAGGCCCGCGTGAAAGCCACCTTGCACGATTGCATCAACCACGTCACCACCCTCAGTGCCGCCACGTGATCACAGGTGCGCTTTTTCGAGCAGTGGTTTAGCCAATTCAAAGTAGGTCGATCCGCCACGCGCCACGTTTTCCGGCGTGATCAAACCCGCGTGAAACCGCGTGAAATCAACGCGCGACTCGCTCCACCACAAATGCGCCCAAAGGTGAATGCTGTAAACATTTCGCATGAATGGCGCCGCAGATTCATCCTGCTCAAACAAGCGCTGCATTCCCTTGACCGTCCACGGAAACTCAAAGAACCGGGCGGCGGGCAGCACCTGAATCGGCGCGGCACTTTCACGCCACAGCTTGGCTGCTAGCGCGCAGCTGTGATGGCTCCACGATCCGTCAAATGCGTCAGCAATCCGCTCTCGCCAAACGCGAATGAACGGCGCATTCGGCACCGCCAGCATCACCGCATTGCACAGTGACGGCACCGCCACCCCCTGCGTGTCAAGCACGGGCAATTCTTCCGCCATCAGACAAGCGTGCTCGCTGCTGAACCACCGCTCGGGATACGGTTGCACGAAAAAGTTGTCCATATCGGCGTAAACGCCGCCGTGCGCGAGCAAAATGTCCAGTCGCAAAAAATCGGACTCGTGGGCGTAGCTCAAATTTTGTTGTAGCGCCATCGCGCCGTCGACATGCCCCGCGTAGCGCGAGGGTTGCCAATCGGCGGGGGTGTCAGCCACCGGATGCAGCTCAAGCTCGGGCCGAATCGCATCCCACCATGGTCCCCACGGTAGGTTGCGGTGGTGCATGCAAATGCGCGCAGTGGGGTGTTGCGCACGACACGACGCCAGACACAGATAGTGGGCCAAATGAAACACCTCGGTCTGCGCTTTGAGGCCGAACACAAAATGAAAAACATAGGGAATCAACGCGATCATCTCAACCTGCCCGAAACACGTCAGCCCACGCGGCCACCACCGACGGCTCGGCCAGTTGCGGGTGAATCGACTCAGCCCGTTCCCGCGCCGCGCTGCGAAAAATGTCCGGCTGCGCCACGATATGCCGCATCGCCCGCACCGCCCCGTCCACCGAGCATTCCGCCCAACGCTGGGTAGGCCAGAAAGATGGGCGCTCCGGCGGCCAAATCGGCACTGGTGCCAACGTGAAGGGCAAATTGCCGAGGTAGTCAGCGCCTAAAAAATCCAGTTGGCCGCCCCACCCCGTCATCAACACGGGATTGCCCGCACAAGCGGCTTCACACGCCCCCATACCAAAACCTTCGCCTCGCGCGAGCGACACAAAACAGTCGCCCAAGGCATGCAAAGCATCGATGGTTTTACCGCTCGCATTCGCGTCATCAATCAGGCAAATTTTGGGTAAATCTGGCTTAATCTCGACGCCCAGTCGCTCCAGCATTTGCGGCAAATAGTCACGCATCTGAACCCGCTCAAAATAGGGCGCATCGCCCGAACCAAAGTTGTTGCTTTTGAGCAGCAAAACCACCTTGTCAGCCGCGCTAAATGCCCGAACGAAGGCCTCGATCAAAGGGCCAATGCCCTTGCGTGGCTCGAAGCTGTTGATCGAATAAAAAACAAATTCATCGCTGCGGATGTCGAGTTTGCGGCGAAAGTCAGTCAGCTCTAGCGCCGTAAATTCGTTGTGCTGATGCCGCCGAACATGCGGCACCACCTGCACCGGGCGACGCAGATCGCGGGCAAACACCGCTTGATTAAAGCGCGAAGGCACCACGATGCGCACGCACCTACCAAAGTACCGCAACCAGTGAACCGGCAGCGCGTCGGTCTCCCACGTCGTATAGGCCACACGCTCGAAATGGGCTGATTCTGCGGCGATCATATGCACCAACGACAGATGTTCCGGCACCACGTGGGCGATGCTGAAACCTGCAGCCCCCGCCAGAGGCACTTGGGCCGTGGTGGCCACCAGCGCGGGCAGGTCAGACAAGGACGCGTCTCCATGAAGCCATGGGCTCGCCTCAGCCAACGCTTGCGGCCACGGCACGGCCACCAGTTGATCGTAGCCCAGCCGTTTAAGCGGTGTCCAGCGCACTGGGTAGCCCGCATTACGCAGCGCCCGCACCGTCGCAATGGCCGAGAGCCCATAGCCTGAGGGCTCAAAGTGGCTTAGGTAGTGAAGCGTCGGCAGGGTCATCGATAAAGGCTCAATTTGAGTGAATCATAAGGCCGCAATCGGCACGGTTCCCGCACGGTTTGCGAACGATCTAATCGACACTTTTTTGCCACACAGAAAACTGAGTAAACGATCCGTCGTCATTGCAACGTAATTCACCACGTTGCATGCCGGCTTTGCCAAGCACACGATGCGAGGCAGCATTTTCGATCAACCCAGATTTTCCATTAGCAAGTATCAGGGCACGCGAATTGGGTAGTGAAATGAACGGTTAGATCGAACTGTTGGGACTGATCCCAGAGCCCTGTGATCCACTCGCACTTCTGCATCGCGGTGGCGAGTTTGAGTAGTGGGCGGCGCGCCTCGTGGGTGATGAACGCAGGTTGGGCGAAGCGCTGGTGGCGCAGCGTCGAGAGCGTGTGCTGGATCGGCGTGTTGGTGCCGTTTTTGCCTGTCGTGCGTATGGCTTGTTTGAGCAACGCCTGCTTGAACAAACTCATCAGATTGAACGCCATCATCACGGTGTGGAGGGCCGCCTCGGTGGCCCTGAAGTCGCGCAGATTGAGGCTACCCGCTGCAAAGTCGTATTTCAACTCCTTGATCCGGTTCTCGCAGTCCGCTCGCCCTCTAGGTGCGTGAGAAACGCATCCTCACAGAACCCGGAGTCCGCGCGCAGCAACCCGATCATCCTGCCCGCCAGATGCGCTCGGGTGGCGTGCAGAAAGCGGATCACGTTGTTGGCACTGCCCGTGTGGCCCGGTCGCAGCCATACGTTGGCGATCATGCGCACGTCAGAAACAAAGGCCATCAGCGGATGGTGCGATCTGCGCCCCGGTTTACTGGGGTTGTAGCCACGTGCGGCCCCAGTCTGTTGTTCGGGCATATCCTCGACACGTGGGGTTTAACCCGTGACCAGGTTGCGACCGCGACGTAAACAATTGCGCAGCGTTTGGTGCAATATGGCTTTTCGCTGAAACGACCGTTTGTATTGGAATAGCAGGCTTTTTGACTATAAGTCGACTTAAGCATAAATGTGCACTCAGCCCAAGCTCCTTGGACGTTCTATGCGCAAGCCGTATCTCACAGCGCTACAATTCTTGCTTCTCAAATGCGGTCGTTCGACCTCTCGCCCATGACCCGCCGCACGACGTTGACGCAGTTTTTGGTTGAGCAGCAGCGCTCGGCCAACGCCATCAAACCCGAATTGCGCCTGCTGATTGAGGTTGTCGCCCGCGCTTGCAAGGCCATCGCGGTGAACGTCGGCAAGGGCGCGTTGGCTGGCATGCTGGGCAGCGCGGGTACCGAGAACATTCAGGGCGAAACGCAGAAAAAACTGGACGTGATTTCCAACGACATTCTGATGGAGGCCAACGAGTGGGGCGGCCATCTGGCGGGCATGGCGAGTGAGGAAATGGAGACGATTCACGAGATTCCGAATCGTTATCCTAAGGGCGAATATCTACTCTTGTTTGATCCGCTCGACGGCTCGTCAAACATTGATGTGAACGTGTCGATTGGCACCATTTTTTCGGTGCTCAAAGGACCGGAAAACATGGGGCAGGTCAGCGAACAATCGTTCCTGCTGCCAGGCACCGAGCAGGTAGCGGCGGGCTATGCGGTGTACGGCCCGACAACCGTGTTTGTGCTTACGGTGGGCACCGGCGTGCATTGCTTTACGCTGGATCGTGAGATGGGCTCGTGGGTGCTCACCCAGGCGAACATGACGATCCCTGAAGAGACGCAGGAATTCGCCATCAACATGAGCAACATGCGGCACTGGGAGGCACCGGTGAAGCGCTATGTTGACGAGCTGCTCGCTGGAAAAGACGGCCCAAGGGCTAAGGATTTCAACATGCGTTGGGTGGCCTCGATGGTGGCCGATGTGCATCGAATACTCACCCGTGGTGGCGTGTTTTTGTATCCGCGCGACAAGCGCACGCCAGACAAACCCGGCAAGCTGCGCCTAATGTACGAGGCCAATCCGATGAGTTTTATCGTGGAGCAAGCGGGCGGTGCCGCAACAAATGGCCATCAGCGCATTTTGGAGGTGCGCCCGACGCAACTACATGAGCGCGTCAGCGTTATCCTTGGCAGCAAAGCAGAGGTCGCACGGATCACGCGCTATCACGCTCGGTAGAGTCAGTACACGGACATCCATTACAAATTGTGAGTTCAGACAGACGCCTCTCTTTCACCGGAATCACGCGCGAAGCAATCGAGAACGATTACTCGCGCGAAGCCATTCGCAATTCACCGCTGGCCGATCATGTGTTGTGCGATAAATCGCTGGGCGAATCGCTCGATGGCATGCTCGAAGCGTGGGACGGCGATGCCGACGTTTACGTCTTCGCTTACGGCTCTCTGATCTGGAACCCGTGCATGGAGCACAGTGGTCGCATCAATGCCACCGTGCGCGGCTTTCATCGCCGATTCTGCCTATGGAGCAACGTTTATCGCGGCACACCGGAAAACCCCGGCCTCGTGCTCGCGCTGGATCGGGGTGGCGCGTGTCGCGGGGTCGCCTATCGCCTGCATGCCACCGTGGCGCGCAAGGAACTGGCCTTGCTCTGGCGGCGCGAAATGTTCGGCGGCAGCTACGTTGCCAAATGGCTTAACGCAAACACCGAGGACGGCCCAATTCGCGCTATTGGCTTCGTGATGAACCACCGATCCAAAGCGTATGCAGGGCGTTTGGCGGACGAACAAGTGGTTGAAAAATTGGCCACCTGTCGCGGTCATTACGGCTCCGGCGCAGACTATTTGTGCCAAACAGCAGCGGCGCTGCGCGCGGCAGGGCTCGATGATCCGCATATGGATCGGCTGTGCGATTTGCTGTCGGCGCGCGAAGTGGACATGTCGTGCGTGGGTGCCGCACGCGCCAGCAGGGCGAATTAGCCGTCATTACAAACGTTAGCGATTCAGATAATACTGGCTAGCGCGCTATTGCTGCCTGTGATACTGTGCCGCTTCTTTGAAATTTTGTACAAGCAAACGGGGGATTCATCATGGGCTTACTAGATGGCGTGTTGGGCGCGGTACTTCAAAACAGCATGGGTGGCGGCAATCAAGGCGGCGGTCAGAATGACCTGATGTCGAGCGTGATTGGCGGGCTGATTCAGCAAGCTGGCGGCGTAGGCGGCCTGCTCGGCATGCTCAAAAAGGGCGGAATGAGTCAGGAAGCCGATTCGTGGCAGAGCACCGGCCAGAACATGCCCGTTGAAGGCGGCGATCTGATGAAAGTGCTTGGCGGCATGATGGGTGGCGGGCAACAGGGGGGTGGCGGTGCTGGTGGCATTGGCGACCTACTCGGGCAGGTGCTCGGTGGCGGCGGAGCCGCGCAAGCGCAGCAGGGCGGCGCGGGTGCGATGGGCGCAATGGGCGGCTTGGGTGGCCTGCTCGGCTCGGTGCTCGGTGGTGCCGCGCCCGGTGGCGCGGGTGGCAGTCTGGGCGACCTGTTGAGCAAAAGCGGTATCGGTCAGGATCAACTGGGCGGATTGCTGGCCAAGGTGTTGCCCGGCGTGATCGACGGTATGACGCCCGATGGTCAAGTGCCGCAGGCACACTCGAACGACATGATGTCCAACGTGCTCGGCAGCGTGCTCAAAAGCGCCATGGGTGGCAGCGGGGGCAAAGGCGGCGGGTTGTTTGGCTAGGCCAGCGACCGAACCTACAATACAAAAGCGGCGTTGAGCCGCTTTTTTTATGAGTCGAAACTTTGAATTTATTTGACGCAACCCTTCTCGGCATCGTCGAAGGCGCAACTGAGTTTTTGCCGATTTCAAGCACGGGGCATTTGATTGTCGCGGCCTCTTTGCTCGGGGCGCATGACGAGCGCGGCAAGGTGTTTGAAATCGCCATCCAGATCGGTGCCATTTTTGCCGTGGTGTGGGCGTATCGAGATCGCTTTAGTCGTGTGTTGATTGGGCTCGGGCGCGAGCAACACGCCAACCGCTTCGTGTTGAATTTGTTCATTGCATTTTTGCCGGTCGCCGTGCTGGGTTTGCTATTCAATAAAGCCATCAAGACGTACTTATTTAACCCCTACGGCGTGGCGGCCGCGTCGATTATTGGCGCGTTGGTGATCTTTTGGGTGGAGCGGCCGTCGATGCTTGCCGATCGTGCCGTCAATGCGCGCGTGCGTGACGTCGATGACATGACGACGCTGGACGCGATCAAGGTGGGCTTTGCGCAGTGTTTCGGTCTGATTCCCGGAATGTCCCGCTCCGGTTCCACCCTGATCGGCGGCATGTTGTTTGGGCTGTCGCGTAAGGCGGCCACCGAGTTCTCGTTTTTTCTCGGCGTGCCCACGTTGGCAGCAGCTAGTCTTTACTCGCTGTACAAAGATCGGGCGCTGTTGTCCGCTGCGGACTTGCCCGCGTTCGTCGTGGGCACGGTGGTGTCGTTTATCGTGGCGCTGGTGGTGATTCGCTGGTTGATCCGTTTTGTGGCCACCCATTCGCTGCGCGTTTTTGCGTGGTACCGTATCGCGTTCGGCGTGTTGATTCTCGCGGCGGGCGCGTTCGGCTGGGTGAGCTGGCCGCAACGTTGAGGGCGTTTACGGCGAGATGACGCGTATCAGCTTTTTGCTGAAATGCCCATTGAATGCGGGCTCAGTGGCACTTATAGCCGTTTCTCGACTTATTGCTTATTGCGAGCTAAGCCCGCGTAAAATAAGCGCTTCAATCAAAAGCTGTCCGCGAATTTACGCAGCCAAAGGCAGCGCGTGCTGATCGACGAAGCGGTCGGCAGCGTGCTGGTAATACGATGAGAAATCGTTGAACGCGGCGAGGGATTTTTCGACGCTCTGATCGTCGCGCAATGCGAAGGTGGTGAAGCCTGCGCGGGCCAACAAAAACACCTGATCACGCAACACGTCCCCCACTGCGCGCAGCTCGCCGATGTAGCGATAGCGCTCGCGAAGCAACGTCGCTGTGGAGTAGCCACGGCCATCGGTGAAGGCCGGAAATTCGACAGCGATCAACGCGAGCTTTTCTAGATCGTTGGCAATCAGCGCGGGATCATCCGAGGGCGATAGACGCACGCCCAGCGCGCCGTTTTCGCCCACATGCTTCTGCCAAGTGCCCGAGAATTCGCGGAATTCGGTAAGCGGCAACAACACCTTTGCGCCCGCCGGAATCGCACCCGCGTCGCCGGTGTATTCGATCCAGCCGTCGCTGCCGTCTTTGTCCACGACGCCGTAACGATTAATTAACTTCGGCATAAACACGCTCCTTGAAAGGATCAATTCCGGTGCGGGCCACAACGTCGACGAAACGTTCGTCATCGCGCTCGCGCAGGCTCAGATAAGTTTGAATAAGGTTTTCAACAACGTCAGCAACTTGCGCCCGCGCGAATGACGGGCCGATGATCTTGCCGATCTTCGCGGTGCCGCCTGCGGGGCCACCGACGCCGCTCGGCATGCCGCTTTGTGCGCCGCCGATGGTGATTTGGTACCACTCTTCGTCGTGCTTATCGACGCCTAGGATCCCGATGTGACCGACGTGATGGTGGCCGCACGCATTGATGCAGCCTGAGATGTTGAGATCCAGTTCGCCAATGTCGAACTGGTAATCGAGTGACTCAAAACGCTCATGAATTGCAGCGGCCACCGGGATTGAAACTGCATTCGCGAGATCGCAGAAATCGCCACCGGGGCAGGCGATGATGTTGCCAATCAGGCCGATATTCGGCACCGCCATGCCGAGCGCTTTCAGGTCGCGCCACAGATCGGGCAGTGCATTCTTTTCAACGTCGGCGAGTACAAGATTTTGCTCATGCGTGACGCGCAGCTCGCCTTGCGAGTACTTGTCAGCAAGTGCTGCAACGGCGTCCATTTCGTCGGCTGTGATGTCGCCCGGAGGCACGCCAATGCGCTTAAGCGACACGCTCACGGCGGCGTAACCATCGATGCGATGCGCATGCACGTTGCGGCGCTGCCAACGGGCGAATTCGTTGCTAGATGCAGCAAAGGTCACGGTGCCTGCATCGTCCACCGGCAAGTCACGATAAGTCGATTGCGTGAAGCGCGCGGCGATGGCGTCGACATGCCCTTGCGTGAGCAGTTGCGGGCCGGTTTTGGTCGCCTCGAACTCTGCTTCAACCCATTCGGTGAATTGCGCAGGCGTGGATTCCTTAACCAGAATCTTGATCCGCGCTTTGTACTTGTTATCGCGACGACCGAGGCGGTTGTAAACGCGCAGGATCGCTTCGAGATAAGAGATCAGGTGCTGCCACGGCAAGAAATCGCGGATAACCGTGCCGACAATCGGCGTGCGGCCCAAACCACCGCCCGCTGCGACACGGAAGCCAATATTGCCCGCTGCGTCTTTCAACGCGATCAAGCCGATGTCATGCACCAATGTGGCGGCGCGATCCTGCGCCGAGCCACTGATGGCGATCTTGAATTTACGCGGCAGAAAGGCGAATTCCGGGTGGATCGTGCTCCATTGACGAATGATTTCAGCCCACACCAGCGGGTTCACCACTTCGTCCGGCGCAACGCCCGCGAACTGATCGGTGGTGGTGTTCCTGATGCAGTTGCCGCTGGTTTGAATGGCGTGCATTTGCACGGTCGCAAGTTCGGCGAGAATGTCCGGCACGCGCGAAAGCTCAGGCCAGTTGTACTGAATGTTCTGGCGCGTGCTGAAGTGCGCGTAGTCGTGGTCGTACTCACGCGCGACATGCGCGAACATGCGCATCTGCTTCGTGTTCACGAGGCCGTACGGAATTGCAACCCGCAGCATCGGCGCATGCTTTTGCACGTAAAGCCCGTTTTGCAGGCGCAGCGGCTTGAACGCTTCGCCGTCGAGCTCGCCTGCTAGGTGCCGTTCGGTCTGGTCGCGGAACTGCGCAACGCGTTGGTCAACGACGGATTGGTCAAATGCGGTGTACTGATACATGCAAGTATTGTGGGGGCCGTCAAGCGGGTGTTACCGTTGTCAAATAGAATAAACAAATTGCTTTTTGATTTTCTTCCTCCATGCTCCACCCGAAGCTGTCGTCATCCTCGCTGGATTCCCGACTACGTCGAGAATGACGCCGGTTCGATATGCTGAATCAACTAACGAACGCCCACGTCGAAAGCTTCCCACCTATTGCCGACACCCGCGCAACCCGCCTGATTCTGGGCAGCATGCCGGGTACGGTTTCGTTGGCGGCGAACCAGTATTACGCGCATCCGCAGAACGCGTTCTGGCGCATCATGGGCGGCGTCTTTAGCATCGCGCCTGACGCGGCCTACGGCGAGCGGGTGCGCGCCTTGCAAATGGCCAAGGTGGCGGTGTGGGATGTGCTGCAATCATGCGAGCGTCGCGGCAGTCTGGATGCGTCGATTCGTCGGGTCAGCGAGGTGGTCAACGATTTCGATACGTTTTTGGCGCAGCATCCGCGCATCACGAAGGTCTATTTCAACGGGCGCGCAGCCGAGGCTAGCTTCAAACGGCATTGCGTTTCATTGCTGGGTGGTCCACGCTTCAGTTATCTGCGTTTGCCCTCGACCAGTCCGGCCCACGCCTCGTTGCGCTTTGAGCAGAAGCTCGCCGCATGGCGCGGCGCTTTGAATCTGTACGAGGGGTTCCACCCCGACCCATACTGACAACGCAGGCGTTGGGTCGGGGTGGAACCCCTCGTACAGTTCGCTCAGAACAACGATTGCTGCGCTGTGGCCTCACGTGGCGGCGCAAACTGCGTCAGGTCTAACGCGGGCAGATTAGCGGCAGAGAGTCCCAATCTCGCGCAAGTTTTGCGAAAGCGCTGTCGGATTAGGTCGGCGTAGATGCCGGTGCCGCGCATGCGCTCGCCGAAGTCACTGACGTTTTCACGACCGCCTTTCATGTCGCGGATGCGGTTCATGACGTGTTCGGCACGGTCTGGGAAGTGGGTGTTGAGCCAGTCCTTCCACAGCTCTTTCAATTCGTACGGCAAACGAATCACGGTGTAGCTCGCACACACGGCACCGGCTTCGCGCGAGGCTTCGAGCACGCGCTCGATGAATTCGTCGTTGATGAACGGGATGATCGGCGCGACCAAGACCGTCGTAGGAATGCCCGCATCGGTGAGTTCTCGCACCGCGCGCAGGCGGTTGGCGGGAGTGGAGGCGCGCGGTTCGAGGATGCGGGTGAGATCGTTGTCCAGTTGTGAGATGGAGACGAATACGTTGACCAGTTTGCGCGCAGCCATCGGCGCTAGCAGGTCAATGTCGCGGCAGATCAGTGCGTTTTTGGTGACGATGGTCAGCGGATGATTGCACTCGTTCAACATCTCGATCAGGCTGCGTGTGATGCGCTCAGTTTTTTCTATCGGCTGATACGGATCGGTGTTGGCACCGAGGTTGATGGCAGACGGTTTGTAGCCTCGCTTGCCAAGCTCTTTGCGCAACAATTCCGCCGCGTTTCGTTTGGCAAAAATCTGCGTCTCAAAATCTATTCCCGGCGACAGATTCAGGTACGAATGCGTGGGCCGTGCGTAGCAATAAATGCAGCCGTGCTCGCAGCCGCGATAGGGGTTGATCGACTGCTCGAAGCGAATGTCCGGCGACTCGTTGTGCGAGATGATGCTGCGTGCCGTCTCAATGTGGATGACGGTTTTTGGGCGCTTGGCGGCGCGCTCAATGGCCTCGTCTTCGCCCCAGCCGTCGTCAAACCATACAGCGTCCCTTGACTCAAAGCGGCCCGCCATATTGAGCGTTGCGCCTCGGCCTTTGGCAATGGTTTTTGGGCCTACAATGTGCTCTTTGTGCATGCTGTGATTATGCACAGTTATTGCGTTGTTTCTCAAGCCTCGCGCGCTGACCCGATTCGCTGCGTTCACCATCCGCACAACCGTGGCGTTGCGGAAAAGTGTTGACTAAGCGCGCGGGCAGAAATCGCGGCAAATGCAGCTTGGTGACCGAGCCTTTTACACGGGCGAAAAACGCTCACTCGCAAACGAGACGGCCATCGCGCCGGGGCCGAGCGTCATGGTGCCGATCATGCTCATGGTGGAGGTGAGCAGTTCGACGCCACGACGCCGACATTCCGCGTGGAGGAGCGCATAGCCCGGCGCGGCGACCAGCGCTTCCAGCTCGCCCGAGTAGCTCACGCAAACGGTCGGCGTTGACAGTCCAAGCTCAACATGGCGGGTCGCGCGGGCGAGCGCTAGCTCGTAGGCGCGGTTCTGCCCACGCACGCGGGCCATCGACTGAATGTCGCCACCACCCGCGTAAATTACCGCGCTGATATTGAGCGCACGGCCGAGCGCGGCTTTCCACTTGGGCAAACCGCTTTCTCCGCGCAGCTGCTCGGATTGGGCGAGATAGCGCAGGTCGCCGGGCACCAGCAGCGTGTGTAGTTTGCCGCGCATTAATTTAAGCGCTGGCGCGAGCTGCGCTGCTGCGACGCCACGATCCCGCAGCTGCACCGCATAGGCCAGCAGCACCGCCAACCCGGTCAACCCGCTTTGGGTGTCGATCACCCAAGCGCTGAGCGAGCCGCGCCCCGACATCGAGCGGCGCACTTTGTTGTGAATCAGCACTAAGGATTGCATGGCGGTGAGCGAACTGACGAGCACTTTGCTGCGCGACGCAGCGAAGGTCAGTTGCACCACGTAGTCAACGGTGGGGGCCATCCACGACTGCAAGTGATCACGAATCTCCACCGGTTTCAGTGTTTCAGAGCGCAACAAAGGCATCGCGACGTTGCGCAAATTGTGGGCGAATTCTCCGCAAAAGGTGTCGTCGCGGACGTCGCGAATGCCCTGTTTGCCGACGCGAACATCCACCGGCACAATGCCCACACTGTTGTTGTGCAGCCATGCGGTCGGCATGTCGCAGCCGGCATCCACCACGATCAGCACCCGCGCGGCCTCAGCCGCATGGGTTGCCGTGCGCGCCGCGACGGTCGCTCGATGGGTCGCCACGGCATGGTCGCGCACATAAGCCAGCGCGGCGCTGGTGGGGATGTCGAGCGCGGAATAACCTTCGTCTTCGTAGTGGGCTTGATACACGGGGGACTCGTACGAACGCTCAGTTGTGGGCGTGGCAGTGTAGACCGATCAACGACGTAGGTACTGAGCAGGAGCGGAAAATAGGGACAAATCGCGCCTTAAAGCGCCGCCAAGGATGATTTCCAGATTGTTCTGAGCCGTTAACAGCGGCCCCGTCGGCCAGCATGCGATGGCATCAAGCCTGCCGCATCAGCGTCGATTTGCCAAACAGGCTCTCGATTAAGTCCACCGCCAGCACGGCGGTTCGGTTCATCACGTCGAATGCGGGGTTGAGCTCCATCACATCGAGCGAGCACAGGAGACCACTGTCGGCGATCATCTCCATGCACAGTTGCGCCTCACGATAGGTGGGGCCGCCGGGCACCGTGGTGCCAACACCGGGCGCAATGGCCGGGTCGAGAAAATCAACGTCGAAGCTGACATGCAAATGGGTGTTTTCATCTACACCGGAGAGCGCTTGTTGCATCACGGCGCGCATGCCCAGCTCGTCGATCGAGCGCATGTCGAACACCTCAAGCCCTTGCTCATGCACGAAGCGCTTTTCCGCTTCGTCAACACTGCGAATGCCGATCTGAATGATCTCGCTATTTTTCAACGCCGGAGCCGGGTCAGCGAGGTTCACCAACGCGCCCGCGCCGAAACCAAACAGGGTCGCCACCGGCATGCCGTGAATGTTGCCGGACGGGGTGATCGCGCTGGTGTTGAAGTCGGCGTGTGCGTCGAGCCACAACACGCGCAACTGCTTTTTATGGCGTTTGCAATGCGCCGCGATGGCCGTGATCGAGCCAATAGCGAGGCAATGATCGCCGCCGAGCAACACCGGAAATTCGCCCGCGTTCAACGCATGGGTCACCGCCTCAAGCACCAATACATTCCACGCCAACGTCTCCGGCAAATGCCGATAGCCATCGCTCGGCGGCAACCACGGATTCGGCGGCCCGCTGAGGTTGCCGTCATCGACCACATGCAAGCCGCGCGCCGTCAACGCCTCGGCCAAACCGGCCACGCGCATCGCCTCCGGCCCCATCGACGCGCCCCGCGAACCCGCGCCAATGTCAGTCGGTGCGCCGATGAGGCGGATAATGGCGTGAGATTTCATGCTGGGGATTGTAGGGCGGGGCTTGCGGGCATATTCTCAATGCTCTCCCATTGGCGTGATTTTGGCCGGGAAGCCGTCTTTAGCACTGCCTGTGCGAGCCCGCTTGAGCGCAGCTTGAAAAAACTTTGTCTGGGCAAAATGATGATTCTCAAACTATTTTCGATATGGGCACTGCTCGGGCTGCTGCCCGCCGCGAGCACAGCCAGCCCGCGAACACAGCTCTCCGATGGCGCGCGCGCGTACGACCTGACCGGTTCGGCGATTTCACCGACCACGCCGCCACGGGTTTTATTTGTTGACGACAGCTCGCCCATACAGCGTCTGCGCAGCGTGTTGCTGACCGGCGGCACAACGGTGCTGCTGTCGCCTGCGACGGTGGGCTCTGGCGTCCGTTCGTTCAAGGTCAGCCCGGACGGCGCTAACGTGGCCTTTTTGGCCGATCCGGTGACGGCGTTTCAGTGTGAGCTTTGGGTGGTGGCCAACAACGGCACTGCGGCAACACCGGTGGCGGTGTCCGGTCTGATCGCGGCCAACAGTTGCGGCACGACATACGAATGGACGCCCGATTCGCTGCGGTTGGTGTTCTCGGCGCAACGCGTCACCAGCGGCAAGAACGAGTTGTTCAGCAAATTGCTGAGCAGCGGTACGGTGATCGACCTGTCGCAGTTGGCCACGGCGGACCGTTCTGTGTCGAGCTTTCGGATCGCGACCAACGAGGCGGCTGGGACGGCCAGCCGGGTGGTGTTTGTCGCTGATCGCACCGTGAACGATGTACCGGAGCTGTTCAGCCAGCCGCTCGGCGGCGGCACGCCCACCAAGCTGTCGGGGGCCACGATTTCGACTGCGGTGATCAGCGATTTTTTGATTGCAGCCGACGGCTCGCGCGTGGCGTTTCGCAGTAATCGCGACGCCGCAGGCGTGATTGATCTTTACGGTGTGCCCGTGGATGGCAGCACGGCGGCCATCAAGCTTTCGGGGACGTTGCTGGGCACATCGGATGTGGGGGCCTACCGCATCACCCCAGATGGACAGCGGGTGGTGTTTGTGGCGTCAAGAGACACCGTCAACGTGTTTGAGGTGTACGGCGCATCGGCAACATTGGTGGGTGCATCGACCAAGTTGTCGGGGGCGATGCTTGCCGGGGCGTCGGGTGTTTTTCAGACGCTCAATTTGACGCCCGATGGCCAACGCGTGGTGTTCGCGGCGAGCAAGGACAGCGCCACACTCACTGAGCTTTACAGTGCGCCGATCAACGCCGCCAACGCCACCGTGAAGCTGTCCGATCCTGCCCTCGCAGCCACCGGTGTGTCCGGTTTTACCGTCTGCCCGAACAGCCTTTGTGTGGTGTACACGGATAGGTCGGCATCGCTCAAGCTGTTCTCCACCACGGTGACCGGCGGCGCGAGCGTCGACATGAGCGCGCCGATCGGTATTGGCGACCAAACGTTTTCGGTGGGTATCGTCAGCAGCGCGACGGCGCATTCGTCTTCTTACCGGATTACGCCCGATTCTTCCCGGGTGGTGAATCCTGCGCGGGCGCGGCTCCTGAGCATGCGTATTGGCGTCAACGCGCCGCTTGATATTTCCGGCCCGATGATTGTGGGCGACACGGTGGAGAAGCGTGCGTTCACGCTCAGCGCCGACGGAGCGACGGCGGTTTTTCTCATCAATCAAGGCAATCTCGGGCCATGGGACCTGTTTGCCACACGGGTTGACGGTGGCGGCCCGGCGCTTGACATCGACGGCGACGGGCTGGTGACGCCCACGATTGACGGGTTGATACTGATGCGCTGGCAATTGGGCGTTCGCGGCACGGCGCTGTTCGGTGGCATCACGTTTCCGGTGGGCGCGACGCGCACCGCAGCGTCGACCCTTGAGGATCATTTGCGACGGCTGACGGAGTCTGCGCGCGGGTGGTAAACCCCATCAGCTCAACGCTGAAAGCCTTGTTTCACTTGGGCAGCGTGCGGTTTTTAGCCAAAGTTGAGTTTCTGACGAATAGAGCGCTATGCCCATATTCAATGGGGCGCTCACCGCAAAGCTGTAGCGCTGCGTTCAGTTCGCGCAGGCCGCCACCCGGCTCGTTCGCCGACTACCAGCTACCCGTATTCGCCATCGAGGCCCACGGCTCCATCGGCGCGAGCGCTGCGCTTGCTTGCAACAGTTCAATCGAGATGTTGTTGGGCGAGCGCACGAACGCCATGCGGCCGTCGCGTGGGGGACGCAACACGGTGACCCCAAAGTCTTGCAGGCGTTTACAGGCGGCGTAAATATCGTCAACGGTATAGGCCAAATGTCCGAAATTGCGACCGCCGGTGTATGTCTCCGGATCCCAGTTGTAAGTTAACTCGACTTGCGCATTGGGGTCGCCGGGAGCCGCCAAGAACGCGAGTGTGAAGCGGCCTGCGGGCACCTCTTTGATGCTCATGACTTCAAGGCCGAGCGCGTCGCGATAAAACGCAATCGATGCGTCCAGATCGGTGACGCGAACCATGGTGTGCAGGTACTTCATAGGGTGCTTCTTTTTCAAAAAATCGGTGATTACTAAGTCGCCAGCAGCTTTGCAAACCGGCCGAAATCAATATTGCCGCCGGACAGCGTGACGGCTACGCGCTGGCCTTTGAAGCGTTCCGCGTTTGCCATCAGCGTGGCCAGCGCACATGCACCGGACGGTTCCAGCACCACCTTCACGCGCTCGAATGCGAAGCGCATGGCCTCGATCACCGTCGCGTCCGTCGCGGTCAAAACATCGGCGACTTGGGTGCGGATCACGGCCCACGGATGCGTGCCAACCGCTTGAGTTTGCTGGCCGTCGCAGATGGTTTTTGGCACGTCGATGCTGACGATGTTCCCACTGCGCAACGATTGCTGCACGTCGTTGCCCGCCTCGGGTTCTGCGCCGAACATTTGGATATTTGGCTGCACGGCCTTCGCTGCAACCGTACAGCCCGAGAGAAATCCACCACCACCGGTACACACGATCAGCGCGTCGAGATTCGGCACGTCCTCCGCGATCTCCAGCCCGCAAGTGCCTTGTCCCGCCATCACAGGTAGGTAGTCGTACGGCGGGATCAACACGGCGTTGCGCTCATCGCTCAACTGCTTTGCCAGCGCGCCGCGATCCTCTTTGTAGCGGTCATAGGTGATGACCTCCGCGCCGTAGCCGCGAGTCGCGTCGAGTTTCATTTGCGGCGCGTCAGCGGGCATCAAAATCGCGGCCTTGCAACCGTGAATCTGTGCTGCGAGCGCCACCGCCTGCGCATGATTGCCGGATGAGAACGCGAGCACGCCGCGAGCACGTTCGGCGTCGGTCAACGAGTTAATCGCGTTGTATCCGCCGCGAAATTTAAACGCGCCCATGCGCTGAAAATTTTCAGCCTTCAAAAACACCTCGCAACTAAGCATCGCGTTTAACGTCGTGCTGGTGAGGATGGGGGTGTGGTGCGCTATGCCTTTGATGCGAGCGGCTGCGGATTGGATGTCAGTGAAGTTCAGCATGCGTAGATTGTAGGAGCGGCCTTGGCCGCGATCAGCACGCCGCGTCAGGCGGTGGACCCATACGTCATGCGCGCCCACAGCAGCTCTATCGGGCCGCGTTCGTGCTTCTTGAGCCACCAGATGCTCCACGGCACCTGAATGACGAAGAAGATGGCAATGGCCAGCAACAAGCCCAGCGCCGGGCCTACCTTCAGCCACAACCCGAAACCCCAGCCATTAAACAGCGTGATGCAAATGGCGGTTTGCATTAGGTAATTGGTCAGCGGCATGCGACCGGTGGCCGCCAGCGGGGCGAACAGTCGCTGCCACCAAGGGTGTTGCGCGAGCTGCGTGATCACCAGCACATAAAAAATCATCAGCGACACACGCGACAGCCAAAAGCAGACATTGCCCAGCACCTTGATCGGCGACGGCCCCGGCGCGCGATTGCTCTCAGAGATGTAGGTGAAAACCACGCCGCACACGATGCCCAGCAGCAACGACCACCACGTCAAACGACGAATCTGCGGCAGCAGCTCCGGCACCCGCTGCACCCAGCGCCGCCGACCGGCGAGCACACCGATCAGCATGGTCATTGCCAGCATGACGTAGAAGCTGGCCGTTATCCACAGGCTGAATGGGTCGCCGTAATTGACGGCCATGACGCGCAGGTTTTCAACGACGGTGTCGACAAAACTGCCGTGGCCGTAGGCCGCGTTGTTGCTCATTTCAAACGCCTGCGACAGCCGCACGCGTTCCGCCACGACTTCTTTGGAAATCAACACAATGCGAAGCGTCCCAGACACCGCCGGATAGAGCACGCAGGCGACGAACAGACCCATGATCGCCCGATCACTGACGCGACGCAATACGAGCACCAATAGCAGCCCGAGCAACGCGTACGAGTGCAGCACGTCTCCCGTCCAAAACACACAGGCATGGATGACGCCGAACAGCAGCAGCGCGAATAATCGCCGCAGATAAATGCGCGTCGCGTTGGCCGGATCGCGCGCCTCGATGCGGGCAAACTGGATGGTGAAGCCGATGCCAAACAGCAGGCTGAACAGGCTGTTGAATTTGCCCGCAAACAACAAATCGCGGCCCTGTTCAGCGATCAGATCGATTCTTGATGTCCACAGATGCGAGCCATCGGCTTCGGCAAAAAATGAGGAGCTGAACGAGGGCATGTTCATGATCAAAATGCCCAGCAGCGCAAAGCCGCGCAGAATGTCGAGCAGCGGCAGCCGCTCGGCCACCGGAAGCGACGGAAGCGAAGGAGGGGCGGTCATGGCTGCGTGATGCATTGCGATTTATTTGCGGACAAGTTCTTAATCAGGCACCAACGACATACCGCATTGCGTCACCAAATAATCGCGGATCAGCGGCCAAGTTTTGCGCGTGGCGTGGTTAGCAAAGCTTACGCCGTTCACCACTGCCGCGCCAGTGAATCCGAGCGCCACGCGGGCGTAGATCAGCACATCATTGCTCGCCAACAACGCGCCGTCACCATCCACGTCCGGCCTGCAGTTTTGATAACCGAACGGGCCGCCGTCGATGCGAATGGCACAGAATCGGGTGTTGGTTCCGTTATTACAGAAGCCCACAATCACGGTCTTGCCGTCCGGTTGCAGTGCCACAGCCTGCGCAAGCTCTGGCCCGTTACTCTCAAAAAAAACACGCCCGGTTTCATTGAAACTGGTATCAAGTCCACCATTACTGTGATGGCGAATCGCGCAAATCACAGTGGCCGCAGACATAGCAGATTCGCACCCACCCACCAGCAACAGCTTGCCATCGGGTTCGAGTGCCAACCCATACGCGGTATCCCGCGGCGACCCAACTGCGGTCACCACGGTGCCTGTTTGATTAAAGCTCGCGTCAATGGTGCCATTGGTTGCGAGTCGCATGGC
This sequence comes from Burkholderiales bacterium, assembly GCA_031409935.1. GTDB lineage: Bacteria > Pseudomonadota > Gammaproteobacteria > Burkholderiales > Casimicrobiaceae > Casimicrobium. The sequence continues at coordinate 30,783 of JANNYE010000113.1, forward strand.
GCAAAAATAGCCACGCGTGCTGTTACTGCAATCGCCTGCAAGCACGACATGACCGTCGGGTTGCAACGCGAGACCCTTTGCGCTTGACGACAGTCCGTCGAACTCGGTGATGCCTTTTTTGAAGCCCGCATCCAGCGTGCCGTTGGCATGGTAGCGAAGCGCGCAGAAGCCCGTTGCCGCGCCCGTGGTGCCGCACACGCCAGCTACCACCAGCTTGCCATCGGGCTGCAATGCCAGCGCATTCGCGCTGTCGTACAGGGTGCCGACGGGTGTGATCACCTTCCCGATGCTGTTAAAGCCGCGATCGAGCGTGCCATTAGCGTGGTAGCGAGCCGCGCAGAAGTCGTGTCCGCCGTCGCCGTGACAAGCGCCTGCAAGCACGATCTTGCCGTCGGGTTGCAGCGCCATCGCGCGAGCCTCATCGCCGGTCAATCCAATCGTGGTGGTTACCTTTCCAGTGCCGTTGAAGCCTAAGTCCAGATCACCGTTTGGATGGTATCGCACCGCACAAAACGCAGGGCGATTCATGCTGATTTCGCAAAACCCGGCGAGCACGATCTTGCCGTCTGGCTGCACCGCAACGGCGCGAGCTTCGCTGTCTCTCACGCCGAGAATGGTTTGAACCGTGCCGTTGGTATTGAAGCTTGGGTCAAGCGCGCCATTGGGTAAGTAGCGAAGCGCACAAAAATCGATGCGAATGGCGTCGCGTCCGCAGCCGCCTGCGATCACTATTTTTCCGTCCGACTGCAACGCCACAGCAGCGGCGAGAGCACTGTCCAAACCGATCAAGGTCGCCACCTTTCCCTGGTAATTAAACGTCGCATCCAACGTACCCGGCGAGCCGACGACGGCGTGTGTGGCGCTCGACAGCGCGACGCAAGCCCCCAGCGCGGCAGCGCGGATGTAAGCGCAAACCTGTTCAACGGCCTGTAGGCGACGACTTGGCGTCGCTCGGCGTTTCGAGAGCGCGGCCAAGTCCGCGCCTACACGAGGCTTAAGTGAACGGTATTGGATGTAAGCGGCAAGATTCAGGTTCATTGAGACATCTCCGTTCGTGACGCGAACTACAAGCCGCCGGTGGGCAAGGACATGCCGCACTGGGTCATCAAGTATTCGCGAATCAACGGCCAACTGGTGCGCGTCGCCGCTGCCGGAAAGCTGATCCCCGCCACCACCGCCGCACCCCTGAGGCCACCCGCGATGCGTGAGTAAATGAGCGCGTCCGTAGTGGCACCAAACACGCCGTCGCCGTCCACATCGGGTTTGCAGTTTTGGTAGCCGAACGGACCGCCGTCGTAGCGCAGCGCGCAGAATTTGCTCGTTGAACCTGTCATGCAGGCGCCGGCGATAACAAACTTGCCATCGGACTGAACGGCAAGCGCCCCAATCCGGGGGCTGCTAAATGACGCGGTCGTTACCAGCCTACCGTTGAGGTTGAAACTGTTGTCGAGACTGCCGTTGGGTAGATAGCGCAGTGCGCAAAAATTATCGTCAGTGTTGTCCACGTTGCGGCAAATTCCTGCAAGTAGTATCTTGCCGTCAGGCTGGATGACCACCGCCCTTGCCTCATCGCTCACCGTGCCAACAAGCGTGATGGTGCGGCCGGTGACATTGAACGTGAGGTCGCGGTAGCCGTCTGGGTTGACGCGTAATGCGCAGAAGCTTTTTCGATTTAGAAAGCCAAGGCAGTGGCCTACGAGTAGGAGCTTGCCGTCGGGCTGTAGCGCGAGAGCGTAGGCCGACGCACCACCAACGCCCATGGTGTGCGTGGTGACGCGCCAACCTTCGTCAACAATCCCGCTTGCATCAAATCGGAACACGCAGAAAACCGAGTTATCTGCGCTTGGGCCGCAACGGCCCGCGAGCACCAATTTGCCATCCGACTGCACGACCATCGAGGTGAGTCGGTTGCCGTCCGTGCTGGTGCCTTCGATATGAATGAAGAGTTTGCCGCTGCCATTGAACGATGCATCCAGCGCGCCGTTGGGTAAGTAGCGGGCCGCGCAAAATGTCGGTTGGCCGTTGAATCGACAGTCGCCCGCCAGAATGATCTCGCCATCCGGTTGTACGACTAGCGCTTTCGCGTCCCCCGAGTTCGCGTCCATCGGCGCGCTTCTGAAACCGGTAATTACCGTGCCCGTTCCGTTGAAGCTTAAGTCCAGCGCGCCGTTGGCGTGAAAGCGAGCGGCGCAAAAATAGCTGTCGACAATGCCAGCACATTTGCCGGCCAGCACGATCTTGCCATCGGTTTGCAGTCCTACAGCGTGGCCGCTGTGGTTGAGGCTCATCGACACGCCCACTTGGCCTGTTCCCTGAAAATTCGGGTCGAGCGCGCCATTGGGTAGGTAGCGCATTGCACAGAGCGCGGTATCGAGAGGGCCGGTGTTACGGCACGTCCCCGCCAGCACCAGCTTGCCGTCAGGCTGAATGACCATCGCATAGGCCTCGGCGTTGAAGTTGCCAAACGCCGTAGTGACAATCCCCGTGCCGCCAAACGTCGGGTCAAGCGTGCCCGACAGCCCTGCTGTCGCCCGAGCGCCACCAGCGAGGGCGAAGCACGACATCAGGACAACAAACGTACGCTGGCGATGCAAGCCCCATTTCATGGCCGTTTTTCCCCCGAATCAGAGGCATGATTGCTCCGTGATACTCACAAGAACGCCATCTGTGCTGAAACCCTGACATCGCCTCGGCGCGACGTGTGCCGCACGATTCGCCTTTGACATGGGGCGGGCAGTTTGAGGATGAAATTGGAGTATCCGCTTTTGGCTACATGCCATGTCAACAAGGGCGTCGCGCTGGTTTTATGGGTAAGTCGAGAATAGCAATAATCAGCCGTCAGCCCCAATTCAGTCGGGCTTACAGCGATAAGCTACTGACTGATCTGGCACTGGGTTTGGGTGGAATCAAGCGCCGCGTCGGTGGTGCTTGCTATCGCCTGAAGACTACGGACTACGCTGATTGCGACGCGTTCAGCGGCAGGCAAAGTGCATCGGCGTTAACGTGCTCGGTGCGTCGCGTACCGCCGCATTCGGCCCGGAATCAAGCACGCTCACCACGCGGTTCATCAATTCATCGGATATCAATGCGCCGCCCGATGAGGGCGACTGCACCGGCGCGCAGGGCACGAACGACTCGCGTGGCGTGCCATCGGGGCTGAACAATTTTTCGGTGGGGATGCGCACGCCGATGCCTGAATTCGGCAGCCGAAATTCCTCCACCGCGCCCAGCAGTCGTGCCATCGGCGACCCGAGAATCAGTGCTGCGCTCGCGGCCTGTAGCCCAACGGCGATGCCTTCTCCCATGCTGCCGGTCCATCGCCCGACCAGCACCACGAGCGGTTTGCGCCAAACGTTGCCGCGTGGAAGCACAAATTCTGTCCACACGCGCCGCACGCCTGTGGCGCGAAATTCGCTGATGGATTCGTGGCGTTGATACGCGGCCTCGCTGGCCACCAAGCGGCCCATTATGCCGCGCGCCACCGACGAGTTGCCGCCGCTCGGCGTATCGCGAAGATCGAGAACCAATGCTTGGGTTTCGGCATCGTTGAGCGCGGTCAACGCGGCGTCAAACGCTGCGATCAAGCCAGCGTCACCGAGCGCATTATTGATTCTGATCACGCCAATATCGCCGCGTTGCCCAACGCTGCTCACCGCCAACAAAGCCTTACTCTGCGGTCGGTCAGGGTTGAAAGCCAACGTCGTGGTGTGGCCCGCGTGCGTGACCTTGAGACGCACCGGCTGTCGGTTCTGTCGTCCGGCCAACACGGATTGCAATGCCCACTCGCGAGCCGCCGGATCGGCCTGCCTCATGAAGCGCGGCTCGCGCGCAAGCACGGCTTTGCCAATCGGCTCATCATCAACTTCAAGCACGGTCATGCCTGCGCGCACGCCTGCCGTGAATGCCGCAGAGTCTGCGCGCACGTCCTCAATAACCGCGTTGCCGCCGCGCCAAACGGCCCACACATCGGTATCGGTGGGTATCAGTCTGGGTGACGCGTTATTGCTGTTGCTCAGGTGAGCGTGCGCGTCGTACAGCTCGCTCAACGCGCGCTCTAGTAGCGACACCAACGCAATGCGATCAACGGCACTGGTCGCTTGTGTTCGCAGGTTCAAACAAACACGCGGCCAATCGGTTTTTTTGATATCAAAGTACGCGTAATTTTCGGCAACGAATCGGCAGAACTCGTCCGCATCTTGCGTTCGTTGAATAGCCAATGGTTTGGCCTCTGCAACGACGCGGCGCACATTCGTTGAACAACTCGCAGTCAGCACGCACGCGAGCAGCATCACGACGCAGCAACGCCAACGTGGGCGCCTACTTCGCAAATAAATTCTCAATATGCTCAAACGCCTTGAACTCGATGGCGTTACCGGACGGGTCGAGGAAGAACATGGTGGCTTGTTCGCCTGGTTCGCCTTTGAAGCGAATGTGCGGTTCGATGATGAAATCGGTGCGGGCGGCTTGCAGGCGGTCGGCGAGCTCGTGCCATTGCTTCATGGTCAGCACGATGCCGAAGTGACGACAGGGGACGTTGTCGCCGTCGACCTCAGAGGTTTTGGCCATAGAGCACTCGTCGGGCGCGAGGTGGGCCACGAGCTGGTGGCCGTAAAAATCAAAGTCCACCCAATGCGGGCTGGAGCGGCCTTCCTTGCAGCCGAGCAGGTCGAGGTAGAAGCTGCGCGCGGCGGTCAGGTCGTGGGTGGGGAAGGCGAGGTGGAAGGGTTGGATTGCTTGGCTAGACATGGGCGGCACTCGGGTGGTTATGCGTATCTTCATTCTATTGAGTACGGCGGCGCATTTGTAGGAGCGGCCCCGGCCGCGATTTCTCTTTGCGAAGTCGTGATCGCGGCCCGGGCCGCTCCTACATACGCGCGAACGACATAATCTAGGCATGGCCTCTCCCTTCCAAAAGCTGCTTGAAGAATTTGATGTGATCAACCGCGCTGATGTTGAGCGCATGGGCGTGGTGTTGATTGCGATGGCTGTGGGCGCGGCCCTTGGCATGTGGGTATCGCGGCGGCGCGAGGCGGCGCTGACACCTGGTCAGGCATTGGCTCGGGCGCTGCTGATCGGGATTACGTTTCCGCTGGTGACGTGTGTGTTGTTGTGGCTGTTTCGCCTGACGCCGTATGGGATGAATGCTGGCATGATGCCGAAGCTCGCGGTGCCGATTTTTGCGTCGTTGACGGTGATTCGTGCGGTGGCGAAGGTGTTGCGCGGGCTGTTTCCGACGTCACCATCGGTGCGCATGCTGATCAATGCGGTCAGCGTGGTGATCTGGCTGGGTGTGGTGCTGCATGTCGGCGGGCTGCTGCCGGTGGTGGAACATGAGCTGGAATCGATCGTGATTCCGCTGGGCAAAACCCAGGCGACGGCGCTGACGTTGTTGCAAGGACTGGCGCTGGTTGCCTGCACCTTGCTCGGCGCGCTGTGGCTGTCGTCGGCGCTGGAGACGCGCTTGATGGCCACATCGATCACGATGAGTTTGCGGTTGGTGATGTCGCGCTTTTTACGTGCGATGTTGTTCGTACTAGCGCTGCTGATCGCGCTGGCGGCGGTGGGGATTGATCTCACCGTGTTGTCCGTTTTTGGCGGTGCGCTGGGCGTCGGCTTGGGTTTGGGTTTGCAGAAGATTGCGGCCAACTATGTGAGCGGATTTGCGATCCTGCTTGAAGGCAGTTTTCGTGTCGGCGACAGCGTGAAGATCGACAACTTCGAGGGCCAGATTACCAACATTTACACGCGCTACACGGTGGTGCGCGCAGCGAACGGCCGTGAGTCGGTGGTGCCGAACGAGATGTTCATCGTCAATCGCGTCGAGAACTTGTCACTTGAAAATAAGCGCGTCGCGTTCTCAACAAAATTGCAGGTGGATTACGGCAGCGACGTCGAACTCGCACGCACGCTGATGGTTGAGGCGGCCATCGCCCAAACGCGCGTGTTGAGCGATCCGGAACCCGGCGCGATGTTGACTGACTTCGCACCCGATGGATTGGAATTAACGCTGGGCTACTGGATTGCCGACCCGGAAAACGGCATCAACAATGTGCGCTCCGACATCAACCTCGCCATCTGGCGGGCGTTTCAAGCGAACGGCATTAATGTGCCGTTCCCGCAGCGCGTGGTGCATGTCATCAACGACACGTCGTTGTCGCTAAACTCCGCGCCTTCCGAAAAAATTTAGTTAGAAGACACGATGCCTGAATCATTACTTGCGCGACTGGCGCGAGACGTTGTCATCACATCCCAGCAAGCAGAAGCGGCGGTTGGACTACTCGATGGCGGGGCCACAGTGCCGTTCATTGCACGCTATCGCAAAGAGGCTACGTTCGGTTTGGACGACATTCAACTGCGTTTTCTGGAGGAGCGTTTGGGCTATCTGCGCGAGCTGGATGATCGTCGCAATACGGTGCTGGCATCGATCATGGAGCAGGGCAAGCTGAACGACGCGCTGGCGCTGGCGCTGGATCGCGCGACGAGCAAGCAGGAGCTTGAGGATTTGTATGCGCCGTACAAGCAAAAACGCCGCACCAAGGCGCAGATCGCGCGAGAGGCGGGATTGCAACCACTTGCGGACGCGCTGTTCGCCGACCCGACGCTTGTGCCGCTGGTTGAAGCTGCGAAGTTCGTCATCACCACGCCGCCAGCAGAAGGCACACCCGCCGTGTTTACCGAAGCGCAGGCCTGCCTCGACGGCGCGCGCGACATTCTTTCCGAACAGTGGGCCGAGGATGCGAGCCTAGTCGGCAAGATGCGCGAGTGGCTGTGGCAGAACGGTTTGTTCGAGAGCAAAGTCGCTGAAGGCAAAGAGAAAGACGGCGACAAATTTCGCGATTATTTTGAGTACGACGAGCCGATTGGTAAGGTGCCATCGCATCGTGCGCTGGCGGTGTTTCGGGGCTGGTTGACGGAGGTGCTGACGGTGAAGTTGGCGCAGCCGGAAGCCATCTCACCAGCCGTCGTTGCGCCTATTGCGGGCACTCGCGCAGCCGTTCCATTCACCCCGTGCGAGGGCATGGTGGCGTCGCAAATTCAGTGGTCGCATCAGGGCCGCGCGGCGGATGATTGGTTGAAGCGGGTGGTGAGTTGGACGTGGAAAGTGAAGCTCGCGCCGTCACTGGAGCGCGACCTGTTTGCCAAGCTACGTGAAGGCGCGGAAGAGGTGGCGATCAAAGTGTTTGGCGACAACGTGCGTGACCTAATGCTCGCCGCGCCCGCAGGCAACAAAGTGGTGATGGGGCTCGACCCCGGCATTCGTACCGGAGTGAAAGTCGCGGTGGTTGATTCGACCGGCAAAGTGGTGGCGATCAGCACCGTGTATCCGCATGAGCCGCGCAAGGATTGGGATGGCTCTTTGCATACGCTGCGCAAATTGTGCGAGACGCATAACGTGCAGTTGATTGCCATTGGCAATGGCACGGCGAGTCGTGAGACGGATGCGCTTGCTGCCGATTTGATCAAGCAACTTGGCGCGGGCGTAACCAAAGTCATCGTGTCGGAAGCTGGCGCGTCGGTGTACTCCGCCAGCGAATATGCCTCACTTGAGTTGCCCGATCTCGATGTGAGCATTCGCGGCGCGGTGAGCATTGCGCGGCGCTTGCAGGATCCGCTCGCAGAGCTGGTGAAGATTGATCCGAAGTCCATCGGTGTCGGTCAATATCAACACGACGTGAATCAATCATTGCTGGCAAAGAAGCTTGATGCCGTGGTTGAAGACTGCGTGAATTCGGTCGGCGTGGACGTGAATCTTGCATCCGCTCCGCTGCTGTCGCGCGTGGCCGGATTGTCCGCGAGCAACGCGCGCAGCATCGTTGCGCATCGCGAAGCGCACGGCGCGTTTGCTGACCGCGATTCAATTCGCAAAGTGTCTGGCATTGGGCCGAAAACCTTCGAGCAATGCGCAGGTTTTCTGCGCATTCAAGGCGGTTCGAATCCGCTGGACGCGAGCGCGGTGCATCCCGAAAGCTATGCGCTGGTGCAGAAAATTATTGAGCGTGCAAATAAGCCGTTGTCGGAATTGCTGGGCAACGCAACAGGGCTGAAATCAGTATCGGCCAATGCGTTCACCGTCGACGGTGTCGGTGAAATCACGGTGCGTGACGTGCTCGCCGAACTGGAGAAACCGGGTCGCGATCCGCGCCCAGAATTCAAGGTGGCGAAGTTTAACGACGGCGTGAACGACATTAAAGACTTGATCGAAGGCATGATTTTGGAGGGCACCGTGACCAACGTGGCCGCGTTCGGAGCGTTCGTCGATGTCGGCGCGCATCAGGACGGGTTGGTGCATGTTTCGCAACTGGCCAACAAGTTCGTAAAAGATCCGAAGGACGTGGTGAAGGCGGGTCAGATCGTCAAAGTGAAAGTCGTTGAGGTGGACATTCCGCGCAAACGCATCGCGCTGACCATGCGGCTGGATGCAGCACCGGTGCCCGCTGAGGAGCGACTACGCGGCGGTGGTGATCGGCGCGGGGGTACGATCGTGCGAGCACAGGAGCCCGAGGCTGCGGGCAACGCGATGGCGGCGGCGTTCGCGTTGGTAAAGCGCGGGTAGGCATCGACGCGAATAACGGTGTTGTAGGCGACGACTCGGCATCGCTCCGAGCATCGCGTGCGGCCAAGTCTGCGTCTGCAACGTCACTGACTTGTCGAGACAGCGGGTATGGTCTGGCGTACAGTGTCGCTACGATACGTCTTTGCCGGGTAGGCGCGCCGTCGAGCGCGTATTTCACATCAATTTGATCGGGGTTACAAAAAATGCTACGTAGTTATTTGTCTCGTTTCGTAGGGGCGCTGATGGCGTGCTTCAGTTTGGGTGCGCTCACAGCCTCCGCGCAGTCGGTGACGGTGGTTGAGTATTACAACAAGGCGCTCGACGCCCACTTCATCACCGGCAAGGTTCCAGAGCAGACAGCGCTCGATGCTCAGGCCGGGTTTCAACGCACCGGTATGACCTTTCAGGCAGTGTCGGCGGCCACCGCGGCTGCGTCGCTGACCAAAATCTGTCGTTTCTACATCACCAGCACCACGCCGTACACTAGCTCGCATTTTTACGGGCGACAGGGTGTGGATTGCGAATCAATTCGCGCACAAAACCTAGCTGGGTTCGCTTGGGAGGATTACGACTTTGCCACCGCGCAGCCGGTCAGCGGCGCGTGCGCACCCGGCGGCACAGCCATTTATCGCGGTTTTAGAGCGGGCGCCAACGGCAAAACGTCGAACCATCGCTACAGCGCGAGCCTCGCCAACTACAACGCGGCCATTGCCGCAGGCTATGTGGGGGAGAACATCGCGTTTTGTGCGTCAAGCGCAACGCCGACCACGGCGGTGGTGACTTCCCCGCCGGTAAGTGGTGGCGGCGATTGTGGCGACTATTACACCTCCAACAAGCGCATCACCATGACCAACACGCAAAGTCAGGCGGGCATCTCCACCACGTTTGTGCGCAGCTATGATCCGACCCCGGTGAGCTTCCGCGGCAAGATGGCTGGGCGAGCCATTGATACCTCCGCAGATGGGCGCAGCGTTAGCGAGATTTTTGTGGTCGATAACGGCACCACATTGACCGAGCTGGGTGCGCGCTCAAGCGGCAGTGGTGCTGGCACCACATCCGAGGTGGTGTGGACGCCGCCGATTGTCTATCCCAAATCGGTGGCCGACGGTTTCGTGCTCAATTACACGCGTGCCATTGAGTACACGCCCGCAAGCGGCAGCGGTAACGGCACGCAGTCTGGTTCCATTACCTCGTTGGGGCGTGAATCGGTGACCGTGCCTGCGGGCACTTACAACGCCTGCAAATATGCGGTGCGAACGGTCACGGAATATCCCACCATCGGTTCGCGATCCGTGACCACGGCTAATGCGTGGCATGCCCCCGGCGTGGGATTGCTTAAATTCGACGCGCAGGACAGCACGGTGGTATCCGGCTTTTCGATAGAGAGCAGCTATCAGTTGCTGGCGACAGCGATTCAATAGACGGTTTCGCTGCACGTAAAAAAGGCGCACCTTGGTGCGCCTTTTTCGTTTACGACGTTATTTGTTATTGCCGTCGCTTTTTTGCTTTTTAATACGGCGGCTTTGTTTGTTCTGCTCTTTTTGAATCGCTGTGCGCTCGGCGCGGGTGACTTTGCCGTCGGCCTTGGCTCCCGCTTTCATGCCGGCTACTTTAGCTTGACCGGCATTGAGGCGGGCGGCTTCCTGGTTGGACACCTGGCCGGTGGCTTGACCTTTGGCGATGCGATTGGCCTGACGATCTTGGCGGGCGTCGGCGACGTTGGTTTGGGTTTGCGCTGCCGCTGTGAATGCGACCGTGCAGGCGGCGAGTGTTAACAGGGTGCGAATTGATGCGTTCATGATTTTCTCCAGTCTCGATGGGTGAAGGGTGGCTCGACAACTTGTTCGAAGGTCGTAGGTGCTGTCACGGCGAGTCCGCTTATTGGGTGGTCAGTGGCGCTCGATTGTGTATCTAACGGTGAGCACTGGCAAGCGCTGACCCAATCCGAGCGCGGTTACACACGCTTACACATCTGGGCCGCGCGAATGGTTCGCGCGCTTACCCGCGACCGGCTTGTCGTCCTACTTGGTGAGAGCGCTGGCGTCTCTAGCATCGTCCGAACGGTCATCTCGACTCATTCGGCTTCGGCAAAAGACAAAAGAGAGCATCATGTACAAGAAACTATGGCAAATAATTTTGCTCCCCGTTTTGGGCGGCGCAATGACGACTGTCTGGGGTCAAGCCGTCACGGTGGTTGAGTATTACAACCAGCCGCTCGACGCGTATTTCATCACTGGGCGCGTCGCCGAGCAGCAATCGCTCGACGCAGCCGTTGGTTTTCAGAGAACAGGCATGACTTTTCAGGCGGTGACCGCTGCGTCCGCAGTGTCGAATCCAGCGGTCGGCACGCGCATTTGCCGCTTCTACGTCAGCACCACGACGCCTTACTCGAATAGCCATTTTTATGGCCGCGAAGGCACCGACTGCGAATCACTCCGCGCCCAAAATTTTCCGGGTTTCAATTGGGAAGACTATGACTTTGCGCTGCGCCAGCCCGTCGGCGGCGCGTGCCCATCGGGCACGACCACCATCTATCGAAGTTTTCGTCCCGCCGCGGGTGGAAAAAGCGCCAATCACCGCTACAGCGCCAGCGCCCAGAGCTACGCCGCCAGCGCAACTGCGGGCTATATTGCTGAGCAGCCTGCGTTTTGCGCAACGGCGGCTACCGACCTGATGGTGCTTACCGTTGCCGACTGTGGCCCGCTCTACTATTCTGGCGTGCGCATTGGCTACCAGTCGCTCAATTCTCAGGGTGCGGCCGATACTTGGTGGAGCTACAGGGGCGCTGCGCCGACCACCTTCAATGGCAAGGCGGCGCAACCGTTCATTGAGCAACACATTTCGGGGTTTGCCACGAGCCTGATGCTTGACGAGACAGCTGACACGTGGGCCGATCTGGGGGCGCGTACTCAAGGCGGTGTGGGTACGGTTGATAGCGTTTACTTGCCATCGGCTACCTACTTGCGACGCATGATCGTTGGACAAGTGTTCGTAATAAACCGGTACGTCGCTTTCAGCCCTAATCAGAGTTCTGGTTCACCCACGCAAACAGGCGAATTCACGTTTTTGGGCAGGGAGCTGCTGACAGCGCAAACGGGCACCTACGTCACCTGCAAATTTAGCGCGCGGATTGCGTCACAGTACGACGCGATTGCTCGCTCCGAACTTAAGCGCACAACGTGGTGGGTGGCACCTGGTGTCGGCATCGTGAAGTCGCAAATTGAGGATTCGGTGATCGATGACTTTGGCCCGTCCATGTCCACGATTCGTACTGAGGTCAACGCGGTGTCGGTGCAGCGACTGTAGCTAAGGGAGGTGTTGATGAGGTCACGCCAGCGCACGCCGCTGCGCGAACCAGAACGCGATCACCGCTACGCCGCCCATCGCGCTGAGTGTCCAGAGGCCTGCCAGATAGCTACCGCTGACCGTCCACAGCGCGGCGAGTGCGGACGGCGCGACGGCGCGCGAGATGGCGGTGGGCAAGCCAAGCAGGCCGTTTAACGAGGCGGCCCGCTCGCGCGACACATAGGTGGCCATGGCGGTGGCCTTGACGATGGTGATCATGCCGTTGGCCATGCCGTAGAGCAGTGCAAAAGCCATGGCGACCCATGGTGAGCGCAGCCCGAGGGCAAGGGTGAACAGCGCGACCGGCAGCAAGGTTGGGATCCAGCGATTGGCTTGGTGCAAATCGAGGTGTTTTTCGCTGAAAAATAGCAGCACCCGGCCCGCCACTTGCAACACCCCGATGGAGGCGGGAATCAGTATCACCCATGTCGGCGGCAGATCACGCTCGCGCAAGATGGACACCAGATGCGCGCCCATCGCGGTGGTGATGCCGGAAAATAAGACAAAGAATAATGCCAGCCCCCAAAACGGAAAATGGTGGGTGAATTCAATGAGCTTTTTGGCTGGTGCGCTCGCGGCGTGGCGCCGCGCCTGGGGCTCAAAGCGCAGCCACCACGCGTGAATGGGCAGGCAGACGATCAAGTGCAGGCTGCCCAGTGCCACGAGCGCATCTCGCCAGCCGAAGGCGCTAATCAGCCACGCGCCTAGCGGGATGAACACCGTGCTGGCAAGGCCGCCCAAAAAGGTGAGCGTGATAATGGCGCGCCGAAAGTCCTGCGGATAGCGGCGAATCAGCACCGAAAAGGCGGGCTGATACAGCGTGCCGGACATGGCGACGCCAACACCGATCCACGCCAGATAGAGCTGCCACTGCGTATGCACCAACGCACAGCCGACAAAACTCGCGCCAGCCAGTACCGAGCCGGTACACATGACGGCGCGGGCGCGACCGGCGTCGATCAGACGCCCGACGATGATGGCGAGCAGACCTTCGGTGAGGAGGGCCAGGCTGAAGGCCAGCGCTGCGTCAACGCGCGTCAGCGACAGGTCTTTTTCAAAATGCTCCAGTAGCAGCGAGAAGGTGTAGAACAGCGTGCCCCAACTGACGAGCTGGGCCACTGAGAGCCACAGCACGAAGCCGCGCGGCGGATGGGCGTGCGCATCATCGATGATGGCGGGTAGCGCCGTGATAGGCTCGCGCGGGCCATTCGCTGCATCTGGGTGATTGTTTGCGACCCCGTGGGTGGCAGCGTTTTTTGAAGAGGGGGGTTGACCTTGGTGCTCCACAGAAAAATAGTATCAGCTTTTTATGGGTGGCTCATTGAACAAAGGGCTAAGTTCGAAATATGCTTAAAGTCGACTTTGTTAAAAATTGACCACAACCCCAAGTAAATTGAGCATAAACCGCAAAAGTTGATGAGTTCTCAATACGATTCTCCGCACCGCCATGCGCAGTCAGGCGACTGGCAATCATCGCTCTGGCTGTTGCCGCTGTTCGCGATAACGACGTGGATTTTCTGGCCAGTGACGGCGGGGAATTTTGTGGCCGACGACTACGTTTTTCTCGCAACTGGGCGCATGGTGGACGCGCCGTTGGCGGTTTTTTGGCAGAGCCATTTCTACGAGCCCTATTATTTCCGTCCGCTGGGCGTGTTGTCGTGGTGGTTGGCAACGCGCCTTTTCGGGCTGGACTACGCTGCGCATAGTTTGATCAACCTTGTGCTGCACTGCATCAATGGAGCGTTGTTGTTTGCGCTGTTGCGAGCGCTCGCACTCCGTGCGAGCGTTGCCCTAGCTGGAGCGTCGCTGTTCATGCTGGGGCCGCTTGCGTTGGCAACCACGCTTTGGCCGTCCAGTCGATTTGATCTGCTTGCGGTTGGGTTGCTGTTGGCGCAGGCGACATTCATGTGCTTCGCCTTGCGTGGTAGCGTTGCGGCGACTGCTTTCGCCGCCCTTGCGGCGCTTGCGGCTTGCTGGGGCAAAGAGCTGGCGTATCCGGTTGCCACCATGCTCGCGTGTCTGACGCTGACGGCGCGTAGCGTGAGCTGGCGGCGGCGATGGGTGGTGTTTGCTGCGCTTGGCGTGGCAATCTCAATTGCCTTTTTTGTGCGGCACGCCGTGCTGGTTGATGCATACGCCTTGACTGCTGCTGATCCGTTGGGGCGTGTCATGCGCGGATCGGCGGTGATGGCGGCTGTAGCGCCTCGATTAACCTCCCTCATTGCAGGCAGTGCGGCGTCAATTGCCTTGTTGGTTGGCTTTCTTGTACTCGTGGCGGCGGTGTTCACTCGAATGATTCGAGACAAACGGGCGGCAACGGCGGGACTGTTGGTTGGCGTGACTGTGTTGTGGTTGGCAGCGTTTATTGTGCAGACGCCGATGGCGGCCGCGTTTGCTGCGATGGTTGACGGCGCTGTGTTTGGCACGGTGACTTACGCGCGATTTTATTACGCGCCTTGGGCGGTGACGTGCGTGCTCGTTGCGTTGTTGGCGACGTATATCTCTGGTGCTTCGCTTGCGCTGGGTCGCGCGCTTTCGCTGGTGGTGGTGGGAGCCGCTGTGTTTGCGGGGGTGAGTGCCCGATCACTAGGGGAATCGTTTGCTTTCTGGACCCAGAGTGAGGTGCGGCCAATTTCAGTGGCGGCAACGACTGCGGTGGAGCAGGTTGCGGGCAGCGCCGGTAACGGGAATTGTGTTGTGGTGTTGCTGGGCACGGAGGTGAATCATCCCTACTTTCGAATGTTTTCGGACGTCACGGTGAAGGCTCGCACATCGCTGCCTGCATCCGTCTGGCGTTGTCATGTTATGACCGACAGCACCCCGTGGCTGTTTGCTTTTCCGATGAGCGTCGCGCCGTCAGATCTGCCGTTGCGTGGTGTGCCTGACTTTGGCGGCAGATGGAAGGCTGATTCGATATGGGGTGGAATCCGTTATCGCTATCGCCTTCCAGCAATGGCGGTTTTGGGGCTGCCCGAGGTGCGCTTCTTTGACTGGCGAGAGGGACGCTTTGTCGAGGTGACCTCAGAGGTTCGGCGCGGCGATCGTAAAGTCGCGCCGCGCGATTGGTAGTGCAACGTGTTTCACGTGAAACACGGCCGTTTGATGCGGCGGTTGTGCTCGCGTCGGTAGAATACGGGCTCCCATTCTGACGGGTGTTTCACGTGAAACACTCGTCGCTGCACCCTAATAATGATTTATCCCGAGCGCTTCGATGTGATCGTCGTCGGCGGCGGCCACGCTGGCAGCGAGGCCGCGCTTGCTGCTGCGCGCGCTGGCGCGAAGACACTGCTGCTCACGCACAGCATCGAAACACTCGGCCAGATGAGCTGCAATCCGTCGATTGGCGGCATCGGCAAAGGGCATTTGGTTAAAGAGGTAGACGCGCTCGGCGGTGCGATGGCTATCGCCACTGACGAAGCGGGCATCCAGTTTCGCATCCTGAATTCGTCAAAAGGCCCGGCGGTTCGGGCGACCCGTGCGCAGAATGACCGCGTTTTGTACCGCGCCGCGATTCGTTCACGCATCGAAAATCAACCGAATTTGACCTTGTTTCAGCAGCCGGTGGACGACGTTTGCGTTGCAGGCGAGCGGGTGACGGGTGTGCGCACTCAGATGGGCGTGACGTTTGAGGCGGCAACCGTGGTGTTGACGGCGGGCACCTTCCTGTCCGGCCTCGTCCATATCGGCCTGCAAAATTACACCGCCGGTCGCGCGGGCGATCCAGCTGCCACAACACTGGGCGCTCGGCTAAAAGAGATGAAGCTGCCGCAAGGCCGCCTGAAAACCGGGACGCCGCCACGCATCGACGGCAAAACCATTGATTTCACCAAACTAGGCATTCAACCGGGCGACGATCCAGCGCCGGTATTCAGCTTCATGGGCAACCGCGCGATGCACCCGCGCCAGATGCCGTGCTACATCACGCATACCAATGAACGGACGCACGACATTGTGCGCTCCGGACTGGACCGCTCCCCCATGTTCACCGGCGTGATCGAAGGCGTCGGCCCGCGCTATTGCCCGAGTATCGAAGACAAGATTCATCGCTTCGCCGACAAGACCAGCCACCAAATTTTCCTCGAACCGGAGGGCCTGACCACGCACGAGTATTACCCAGCCGGCGTGTCCACTAGCCTGCCGTTTGACATCCAGCTCGCGCTAATTCGCTCGATGCTCGGCCTCGAAAACGCGCACATTTTGCGACCCGGCTACGCCATTGAGTACGACTACTTCGATCCGCGCCAGCTTAAGCAAACCCTTGAAACCAAGTATCTCGACGGCCTGTTCATGGCCGGACAGATCAATGGCACGACCGGATATGAAGAGGCGGCAGCGCAGGGATTGCTGGCGGGCGTGAATGCCGCACTGAAGTCCAAAGGCAAAGACGGCTGGTGTCCGCGTCGCGACGAAGCGTATCTCGGCGTGCTGGTCGATGATCTAACGACGCAAGGTGTCAGCGAGCCCTACCGCATGTTCACCAGCCGCGCCGAATACCGCCTGCAACTTCGTGAAGACAACGCCGATATGCGTTTGACAGAGCAGGGGCGGGCGCTCGGACTGGTTGACGATGCTCGCTGGAACGCTTTCAACCGCAAGCGAGACCGTGTTTCACGTGAAACAGAACGATTGAAATCGACGTGGGTGAATCCTGCATTGCTGTCGAATGAACGTGCAACGGCGTTGCTCGGCACGACGATTGAGCGGGAATACAGCTTGTTCGACTTGTTGCGGCGACCGGGCGTGACACATTCGGCGATTTCGACGCTGCGCGACGAATTAAGCTTGAAGGCCAAGAGCGACTCCACTCCCGTAGGCTGGGTTGAAAACCCAGCGCTCGCGGAACCCGATGGCGACGCTGGGTTTTCAACCCAGCCTACGGCTCTAGACGAATCCGTCAGCGAACAAGTAGAAATCGCGGCCAAATACGCGGGCTACATCGAACGCCAACAAGACGAAATTGATCGCCAACTCGCCAACGAAAATCTGCGCTTTCCGGTTGATCTCGACTACACGCAAGTGCGCGGACTCTCGAAAGAAGTACAAATCAAACTCTCCGCACAACGCCCGGATACGCTCGGACAGGCAGGGAGAATCTCTGGCGTCACACCCGCCGCCATTTCGCTGCTCCTCGTCCACCTCAAAAGAGGGCGGTTGGCGGAGATGGTGGCGTGACCACAGCTTTGCGTAGGGTGGGCAACTTGTTGCCCACGCGGACGTTAATCGCCAAACTCTCGACCCGTGGGCAACAAGTTGCTCACCCTACGTTATGAACGAAAACAAAATCACCACGCGCCACAGCGCGGCTCCAACGGGTAAGCGCCCCAGCGTGCGCCCCGGAATCAACCCACAAGGCCAAGGCATGACCACTTCTGCAGGGCTGCGCCCCGTGATCGATCGACCATTGAAACGTGAACAAATTGAGTTCACCCCGGAGCTGCGCGCCGAGCTGCGCGCCAAGTTGGATGCGGGCTTGAGCGAAATGCGCGTGACCGCCAGCGACAATCAAAAAAATCAACTCATCGAATCGCTCGCCTTTCTGAACGAGTGGAACGCGGTGATCAACCTGACCGCCATCCGCGATCCGCATGACCAGTTGGTGCAGCACATTCTCGACTCGCTCTCGGTGTTGTACTGCATCCCGAAAGAGGCAACCACGCTGCTCGACGTCGGCTCCGGTGGCGGCTTTCCGGCGCTGCCGATTGCCGTGATGCGACCCGATCTTGAGGTTGTGGCCGTCGATTCCGTACGCAAAAAAACCGACTACATCGAGAAGGCCGCGACGCTGCTAAAAATCGGCAACCTGAGCGCCGTCCATACCCGGGTAGAGGATCACCCGGTCACCTACGACGTGGTGATCTCGCGCGCCTACGCTTCGCTCAAAGATTTTGTGGTCAGCGCCGAGCATTGCCTAGTCGACGACGAAGAAAGCCTGCTGCTCGCCATGAAGGGCAAAACCCCCAACGACGAAATTTCAGAGCTCGCCGGAACCGGCTGGGTGGTGGATCGAAAGCGAGCGCTTACTGTGCCATTTCTTGAGGCAGAGCGGTGCTTGGTTTGGTTGGAGCGAGCGTAAACAACCATGACCGGCATCAACGACCTCTGGGCGCTAATCATCGCCACGCTGATCTTCCTCGCCATTCCCGGCCCCGGAACAATCAAACTGTTCACGTCAATGGCCGAAAAAAACGGGGGAGCGAAGGCAGGTTTCTGGGCGACGCTTGGGCTGATGGCGGGTGACGCGGTGTGGATGGTGCTGGCGCTGTCCGGCGTGGCGGCGCTCGCGGCGGCGTATCCGCGCGCGTTCGACCTGCTGCGTTATGCGGGCGCGGCGTATCTCGCGTGGATCGGTTACACGCTGATTCGTGATTCGAAGCAGACCATGGGCGAGGGCATCGTATCGACGGAGCAGGGGCGCGGCGCATGGCAGTGGTTCCGCGAAGCGGCGCTGGTGTCGCTGGCCAACCCGAAAGTGATCGGCTTTTACGTCGCATTCTTTCCGCTGTTCATCGACTCGCGCTCGTTTGACGGTGCCGCAACATACGCACGCATGATGGCACTGGTGCTCGGCATCGTGTTTTTGTATTGCATGTGGCTCATTGTCGCTGCGCAGATTGCCAAGCGGGCGTTTGTGCGGTTTCCGTCGGCGAGCAGGTGGCTCAAGCGGGCGGCGGGCGCGGCGTTGATCAGTTTCAGCGTCAAGTTTGCGTTGCAGAAATGAGCACGATTTGTGGGAGCGGTTCCACCGCGATTGGTGTGATGCGTTACGCCGAATTCGCGATGGAATCGCTCCCACAAGAACCGAGTAAAGAATAACAATGATCAGAACCATCGCCATCGCCAACCAAAAAGGCGGCGTCGGCAAGACGACCACTGCCGTTAACCTGGCAGCCTCGCTCGCGGCGCATAACCGTCGCGTGTTACTGATCGACGTTGATCCGCAGGGCAACGCGACGATGGGTGCGGGCATCAACAAAAACGCGCTGGAGACGAGCGTGTACACGGTCCTGCTCGGCGAGGCGTCGATGCTCGATGCGCGGGTGAAAGCGAAGGGCGATTTCGACCTGATTCCAGCCAATCGCGAACTCGCGGGCGCGGAGATCGAGATGGTGTCGATGCCGGATCGCGAGACCAAATTGAAGGACGCGATTCACACGTTGAAAGCCGCGATTGCCGCCGTGGCCGACCAATACGACTACATCCTGATCGACTGTCCGCCGACGCTCAATCTGCTCACGCTCAACGCGCTGTGCGCCGCCGACAGCGTGCTGATTCCGATGCAGTGCGAGTACTACGCGCTGGAAGGTTTGTCCGACCTCGTTGGCACGCTGCGCAAGATGCAGCAACACCTGAATCCGACGCTCGAAATCGAGGGCCTGCTGCGCACCATGTACGACCCGCGAATTTCGCTATCGCAACAGGTCGCTGCACAGCTCGAACAACACTTCGGCAGCAAGCTTTTTGCGACCATCATCCCACGCAACGTCCGTCTCGCCGAAGCGCCGTCGCATGGTTTGCCGGTGCTGCTGCTGGACAAAGCGAGTAAGGGCTCACAGGCTTATATGCAGTTGGCTGCCGAGCTGTTGGCGAAGCACGAAAAAGCGCATGAAACCGTTGAAGTGCCATTGGCAGCAACCGTCTGATGCCGCTAAATACAGGCCACTCATTGACGACGGCGCGCATGACACTTGCCGACATTACGGAGGCCGATTTTGCGGCCGCATATGAGACTGATCGCGACCCGTTGGTGTTGCGCTACATCGGCGATGGCAGCGGCGAGACGCGCTCATTCGAGGACTTCTGCGCGCACTTTCGCGCTCGGATCGAGAGCTGGATGAGCCCGATCTGCCGCATGTGGGTGATGCGACCTCGCGGCAGCGATGTCTTTCTCGGCCTCGTGTTTTTGAAACCGGTGAAGGACACGCCGTATGTGGAAGTGGGCTACCGCATGCCGCAGGCGTACTGGGGCAAGGGCTACGCCACCGAGGCCACACGGGCAGCAATTCGCTACGGCTTCGACGTCGGCGGCCTCGACGAAATCACCGCCGTCACGCACCCCGACAACGCAGCCTCACAACACGTGTTGGTGAAGTGCGGCCTCAAACGCGACGGCACGCTCAACTACAACGGACGCGGCGAAATCCCATTTTTCCGACTGGCGCGATCAGACATTGACGTGCCTAACCGAAGGTAGGGTGGGCACCCCGTGCCCACCAAGCCGCGACGCAACACCCGGTGGGCAGAGGCTGCCCACCCTACTACTGAGAAAACAGAGAACACGTTATGGCAGTAAAACTTAAAGGCCTCGGCCGCGGACTAGACGCTTTGCTGATGCCGGAGCCGACCCCGGTCGACGCGCCTGCGAACGGCATGTCGTTGCTCAAAATCGCCGAACTGCAAGCTGGCAAATTCCAGCCGCGTCGTCGCTTTGACGATGCCTCGCTCGCCGAGCTGGCGTCCTCAATCAAGGCGCAGGGCATCATGCAGCCGATCATCGTACGCAAAACGTCTTCCGGCGGAGCGCCAGGAGACAAGCGCGTCGCCTACGAAATCATCGCTGGCGAACGCCGTTTTCGCGCAGCGCTTCTGGCAGGACTCGGCGAAGTGCCGGTCATCATCAAGGACGTTGACGACCGCACAGCACTCACCCTCGCGCTGATCGAAAACCTGCAGCGTCAGGACCTGAACGCCATCGAAGAAGCGCACGGCCTGCAGCGCCTGATCGCCGAATTCAGCTTCACGCATGAGCAGGCGGCAGACGCGGTCGGCAAATCACGCAGCGCGGTGTCGAACCTGTTGCGCTTGCTCGAACTCGCGGCCCCGGTGCAGGACCGCGTGATCGCGGGCACGCTGGAGATGGGCCACGCCCGCGCCCTCGCGCCCCTGCCCAAAGACCGCCAAGTGATGCTCGCCGAGAACATCGCCATCAACGGCCTGTCGGTGCGCGCGACCGAAGCGCTGGTCAAACAGGAAACGGGCAACGCCGACAAGAAGCGTCCCGGCGTCCCGACCCACCGCAGCAAACAGGAAAAGCTCGGCCTGGTGATGCCGCGCGACGCCGATCTTGATCGCCTTGAAACCGAACTCGCCGACACCCTAGGCACCTACGTCGAAATCACCCATCAGGCCAACGGGCAGGGCGAATTGGTGATTCGTTACGCCAGTCTCGATCAACTGGATGGGCTCATTGCGCGGATGAAACGTTAATCTAGAAGCGAGCAACTATGCTTTCACCCAAAGCTATGGATGGCGAATTCTTGACCATCGCGGTTCGCCGCGTGGTGGATGGCGCGGCCACTGATGTGTTCTGCGAGTGGTTCGTCACCGCGCTTCACGCGCGGGCAAAAGCCGCGCCACCGCTTGATGCGAATAGCCGCCGATTTCTGCTCCATCTCGCGCGACAGTTTTGGGGCAACGTGCCCCGGCCGAAGGCGAACTGGCGGGTGCAGGCTGCGGCAAAAATCGAGCGCAACGATACCTGCTATTGCGGCTCGGGCAAAAAATACAAACAGTGCTGCGCGGAGTACGCCACTATGCCGTTTCCGATTCCAGCCGATGCGATGTTTGCGCTGGCGCTTGACACGGTCAAGCCGGAATCGCTGACGGCTGCCGATTGGGCGCATGTGCCGGCACTGGCGCTCGCGCAGGCCGCTGAGTTTTGGCGTGAACGCGGTGACGATCAACGGGTTGTGGATATTCTGGGCGCGTATTTTTCGCAGCACCCGAAGCTCGACGAGCGCAGCGAGCCCGCACTCGACACGCTATTCACCTCGATGCTCGAGCTCAACATGGAGAGCGAACGTCGCGAGCTGATCGACCGGCTCGCCAAGCACCCGAATAAAACATTGGCAACCACTGCACGCTGCCGCCTGTGCATGATGTTGACTGATCGCGGCGACTATGAAGCCGCGTGGCAACTGTTCCATGAAACGCAGCGCTTCAACCCGACTGACGCGCAACTAGCGCATCTGGAAATGATGATGCTGCTCTCCGAGGGACGCAGCGACGAGGCTGCGCTGCGCGGCAAAGTGCTAGGTGCCCAGCTACGTCGGCGCGGCTCGGAGTTTGTGCCGCTGGCCGAGGTCATTGAGCGCATGGGTCGCGACGGCATGCGCGGCTTGACCGACCAGATGGCCGATGACGAAGCCAGCGATGACGCCGGTGAAGACGTTGCCTTGTGGGTCACGTTAGCCGAGAGTCTGCCCAAACCGGTTTCGACCACCGCGCTCACGACGCGCTACAAAATCGAGCACAACGAGCAGATCGACCACGACAATCCGCTCAACACCCACGTCGATGCGTGGATCACTGCGGACAAAAAACTCATCGCGCTTGAGCGCAAATGGTCGCGACAATTTCCAACCGTCGAGCCTCGTCTCATTGAGCTCCCGGCCGACGCAGAAGTGGTGCTCGATGAGCTGCCCGAAGTGCTCAAGTTCCTGCGCAGCAACCCCGACGCATGGCTGAGTTTCACCATTCTTGACGTGTTGCTGCGCGCGGGCGACATGCTGTGGAACGAGACCGATTCGGCCAAAGTGCTGCGCGC
>JANNYE010000114.1:0-18561 GCA_031409935.1 Burkholderiales bacterium
AGCACCCCGCCGTGGACGGCGCAACCCACGTGCCGTGAAACGCAAGATGAGTTCATTCCCGGTGCGGGATCGCTATGCCGATTCTTTGCCTGCTATTGATATCAATGGCGCTCTACGAATCGTTAAGTGAAGAGTATTGGGGCTAAACAGCAAAAAATGCATTAGTCGATAATGGCCAAAAAGTCCTGCCACCCCATATAAAACAATTGCTTTACTAACAAGCTGTTACGAAGCGAGCGCTAAAACTGATCGTCTACGAGCTTGCCGCGATACCACTCATGAAAGTGCTGCATGCCATCTTCCATCGGGCTTTGGTAGGGGCCGACCTCGATGCGACCTTCGTTGAAAAGCGCCTTGCGACCCGCGTCCATACGCAGCGCAATTTCGTCGTCCTCGACGCAGGTTTCCATGTACGCCGCCTGCTGCGCCTCGATGAACTCGCGCTCAAACAGCGCTACTTCTTCGGCGTAATAAAACTCGACCACGTTGACCGTTTTGTCGACCGCCTGCGGCCACAGCGACGACACGACGAGCGTATGCGGATACCACTCCACCGTGATGTTCGGGTAATAAGTCAGCCAGATCGCGCCATGCGGTGGCGGCACGCCTTGCCGGAATTTCGTGACCGCGTCGTGCCAACGCTTGTACGTCGCTGAGCCCGGCTTGTCGAAACCGCGCGACAGCCCGACCGTCTGGACGGAGAACTCCTTGCCCCATTCCCAAGCCAAGTCGTCGCAGGTGACGAACTGCCCCAGCCCCGGATGGAACGGCCCGACGTGGTAATCCTCCAGATACACCTCGACGAAGGTTTTCCAGTTGTAGTTGCACTCATGGACCACAGCGCGATCAAACACGTAGCCCGAAAAATCGAGCGAATACCTAGTTTGCGGAGACAGCGCCGCTAGATCAACCATCGGATTTGACGGCCCGTCAAACAGCAAACCGTTCCACGCCTTGAGCCCGGAATTGCGCAAATTCAGCTCAGGATTACACGGAAAATGCGGCGCACCGATCAGTTGCCCTTCGCTGGAATACGTCCAGCGATGCAGCGGGCAGACCACATTGCCGCCGTTCTGCGCAAGCGATCCACGACCGTCCAGCATCATCGCCTGACGATGGCGACAGATGTTCGAGATAAGGTTGACGCCTGATTGCGTGCGAGTGAGCGCTTGCGAATTGCTGCGACTGGCCAGCACGGCATAGTCGCTCAAGCCCGGCACCATCAGCTCATGACCCGCGTAACCGGGGCCACCGGCAGCGCCGGTTGCACCGTTGGCGAACAGCAGTTCGCGTTCGCGCTGCAACAAGGCAGTGTCGAAATAAGCCGAGGGGGGCAGTTGTGAGACCGGTGCGGACAACTCCGCAGCGGTAAAGGGACGCGTCATGGCTCCAAACCGTTTCAGGAAAAGTTAACCCAACATAAACCAGGTGCAATTACGGACTGCACCCAACCCTTGCTAAGTCAACCTCTGCCCGAATCGGCTGCGCCGGGTTTCTATAACCGGGCGCTCACCGCTTTTGGCTTGAGGCTGCATCGTCAACGCCATATTATCCCATGGCGGGGATGTGTATTAACGCGCTAGCAACCAACCGGGTGGACGTTGCGTAAGGATTGTTGCAGCTGATTGCACAAAATGAGCGACGTGACTCTGATTTCTGACAGTTCGTCTCCCCTGCGAAGTCAGGGGCCAAGCGCCTTTCGCGTGCGCGGGATGGCAACGATCAGCACAAGCAAAGTAACTAGGTTCCTGCCTTCGCAGGAACGACGAAATAGGTGGTCTGAGATGAAGAGTTTCACTTTTTCATTGGTAATTTTCACCACGGCAATAGCCGCAGGCCAAGCTCTCGCCGCCCTGCAAATCGCCGAAGGCGCGTACCGCGTCGACTGGAACCGCAAGGTGCGCGACTTGTGCGTTGACGTGTTCACCAACGAAGACTTAACAGCACGCGACTGGCAGGCGGTGATGGCCACGCAAGGCGCGTTGTGCAAGCTCTCCGACGTGCGTGAGGGCAAACGCGAAGCTAGCTGGACGGGCAAATGCAGCATGCCTGGTGCCGGTCGCGTGCTCAACATCCAGCATCGGGTGACGGTCAAAGTCAAAGCTGACGGTAGTTTCGACCTGCTCACAGTGATGACCGGAGACCAGCAGGCTTTGATCCCGATTCGCGGCGTGCCGCTCAAAGCGGGCAACGGTGCAAGCGTGGCATGCGTGCGGGATCACGAGTTTTTTCGCCCGTGGCGATAACTCATTTTCCCGGCACGTCGAGCAGCCTGTCGGACTTGAAACATCGTAGCGAAAATTCGCCCGCCCGAGGGCAGATTTTGACTGTTTTGCAGTGGCAATATCGAGATATTGCCCAAAAAACAGGCGAAATATGAACCGGGCCGGCGGATTTGCAGCCGATGCTTTTCAAGTCCGACAGGCTGCTAGGCACCACGCCCAACGCCAACGCGCCACACTGCACGCGCGGCGTATTTCTTGAGGGCTTCTGACCGACGGTGCCGCTGGCACCGTCGTCACGTGTTATCGAATCATTGCACTCCGAGCACGGTGCCTTCGCGGCGCTTGTCAGCCGCGCCGTATTTGAGGCCGGTGTTCAGATCAATCACCAGCGCCTGCGCGGCGAGGTTGGCACCGTTGGCTTCTTTACCGTCGCATGGCGGCATGCCGATGGCCGATTCGCGCATCGCGTTCAATGCCGTCACAACGCTAGCCGCAAACGCCGGGGTCGGGTTAAATCCAGTCGGTGTGAACGGACCGGTTTCGCAGAACACGCTGCCGCCTTGCCGGGCCGAAATGCGAGGCGCGTCAATGGCCTGTTCGATGGTCATGCCATGGTCAAGAATGTTGGCCGTGATCTGCACAACGGCGTTGATGATCTTGGAGCCGCCGGCCGAGCCCATCGCCGCAAATGGCTTGCCATCCTTGAGCAACAGAGTCGGCGCCATGCTGCTGCGCGGGCGCTTGTACGGTGCCACGTCGTTGGCGCCGATGTCACCGGTGGCGGCGTTGAGTGTGGGCGGCCAGTTGAAGTCGGTGAGCTGGTTGTTCAACAGGAAGCCATAACCGGGCACGGTGATGCCCGAGCCGAACAGGGATTCGATGGTCGTGGTGTAGCTCACGATATTGTTATCCTTGTCGGCGACCACAAAGTGCGTCGTGTGTGCGCCTTCTCGTGCGTCGCTACTTGCGCCTACGCCGAGCGACGCGACGGTGTCATAAGGCAGTGGCTTGCCGGGGACGATGGCGGCAACTTTGAGGGCACTGTCCACTTTGATTTGCGCGCCGCGAGCCGCGAGATACGTCGCGTTGAGCAAGCCGACGACCGGCACCTTGACAAAATCGCCGTCGCCCTCCCAGTAGTTGCGATCCGCAAACGACAGGCGCATCGCATCGATCATCACATTCAGTGTGTTCTGCGCGCCAAAGCCGTAGCCCTTGGTTTTGTCGCCGAGCGGAAATTGCTCCAGCATCTTTAACTGCTGCAGCGCCGTGATGCCGCCACCGGACGGGGGCGGCATGGTGGTGACGGTGTAGCCGCGATAGGTTCCCGTGACTGGTGCCCGAATCGCCACGTCGTAGGCGGTCAAATCAGCCAGCGTCATCTTGCCCGCAGCGCCAGTGCTCAGTGCCGGGCCTGCAGCGCCACTGGTCACCGCGCGCTTCTGCGCCGCGACGATGGCCACACCAATTTCGCCTTTGTAGAACACATCCGGCCCCTGAGCGGCGATCAGTCGCAAGGTCTTGGCCAGATCGGGTTGCTTCAGTGTGTCACCTGCCTTCAGCGGAACGCCACTCGGTCGAAAGATCGCTGCGGTTTCGGTTTGCAGATTGGTCATCTGGAACCCGCGATCACTGGTGTTGATCACGTCGGCCGCAAGCGAAGCGTTCACCTTGAACCCGGTGTCAGCCAGCGTGATTGCCGGTGCCAACGTCGAAGCCAGCGTTAGCGTGCCGTAATTCTTGAGCGCGGTCGATACGCCGCGCAACGTACCCGGTACGCCCACCGAAATGCCGGTCACCGACGCGTCCTCGAAACCCAGATCGCCAAACATGGTGGGGGTTGCTGCGGCGGGTGCTTTTTCGCGGGCATCGATCACGATGGTCTTGCCCTCTTTGGCCAGATGAATCATCATGAAGCCGCCGCCGCCGATGCCCGAACTTTGCGGCTCAACGACATTGAGCGCGAACTGAATCGCCGCCGCCGCGTCAATCGCGTTGCCGCCTGCGGCCAGAATGTCTGCCCCGACTTTCGCCGCGAGCGGATGCGATACCGCCACGACGCCTTTAGCGAAACCGCCGCTGGCGGGCACGCCGGCCGTAGGAACGACAACTACGACGGGCGGGGTGACTACCGCCGTGTCGCTATCGCTACCGCAGCCGCCTAGTGACATTGCCGTAAGCGCCAGCAGCGTCGAGCTGAGCGCGTACAGCTTGGTGGATATTTTGATTTTCATGATGCCTCCTTGTGAGAAATAAATGAGCGTTCACCCATTCGATTGATCCCTGCGTTTGGCGGTTTTCTTTCATGCCGCCAGCGCGGGGTCGCAGCCTCAATAGCAGGAGCCGTGCCACGACGAAGGCTGGAGCAATACTTGGTAAGTTGTTGATTTATATAGGCAATATTTGCAACATTGGCGACGAGCATTGGCGTCGGTGTGGCAAGTCACACTTCGCGCTTTTGCCGCATGTGGAATGACACACGCGTTGCTTCGATGGATGTGCATAGAGGCTTGGTGTACGTCGCCAAATCGGTTCGCGCGTAATGCTTTGCAGCGCGGATTCAGCGTCTTGCTGGAGCAGGTTCACAGGCATACTCGCGACTCGCGAATGCGCGCGCGTGTCGCATGTTGTTTTTGGCGACGTGCCCAATCGCCCCATCATGGAGGACAGGCGTGTTCGCCGCAAGCGAACCGCAACAATCAAATGAATCAGCACGATTTAACGCAGCGGCCGTCGATCAGCCCGATGCTGCGACCAGCGAGCCTGTGGATCGCCATGCTGCTGCTGGTGGCGTCTGCCATGGCGACCGCCTATCTGTGGAGTGAGCGCAACGGATTCGTGCAGGTGGATGATGTGGCCAATCGGCAGCTTGATCTTTACGCATCGACACTGGAGAGCGAGCTTGGCAAGCACGCTTATCTACCGAGCTTGATCGAAGTCGATGAGGACGTCATTGCCCTGTGTCAGGGTGCAACCGATCCCATTCTCAAACAGACAGTCAATCGCAAGCTCGCGAGCTTCAACGTGCGCGCAAGCGCGATCACCCTATTTTTGATTGATCCTGCTGGCGACGTGCTTGCGTCAAGCGACTGGTTCCGGGGCGTAACGGCCTTTAGTCAACAGCAGTTTTCGCGGTCTTTTTTCACGCAGGCACTACGTGGCGAAAAATCGGATTTCTTCGCGGCGAACGCGGTCAACGGCGCTTCGGAATATTTCTTCACCCAGCCGCTGCGGCGCAATGACCGCTTTCTCGGGGCCATTGGTGTCCGCATCAGCCTCGACCCGCTGGAGGCAACTTGGGTTGATCTGGGCATCCGCTCCGAGAGCGAAAAGATCATGGTCATTGATGACAATGAGGTGGTGATCATGTCATCGCTGCCGATGTGGAAATTCAGATCAGTGAAGCCGATGTCACCGGAGCAGAGTCTCAAGCTGGCGGCGATTGGCAAATACCCGCCCGCCGCGGTCAAGTTGCTGGATTTGAGCGTTGACAGAATGATTGAACCCGGCGTTGCGCTGGTCAGAATATCCGAAACCCTCAATTCAGCCCCCGTGCTTCGTATCGCGCACGAACGGTCGATGGTGCAGCTCGGCTGGCGTCTGATGCTTGTCTCCGACCCGACCGAGGTCTGGCGAAACGCCCGCTACGCGGCGTGGGGCGGGGGTGCCTTTAGCGCGTTCTTGTGTGTGCTGCTGCTCTACTTTTTACAACGTCGCCGCGCGCTCGCGCACATGCTCGTGGCGCGTAACGCGCTTCAGCAGGCCAACGATCAACTGGAAATCAAGGTCACGCAGCGCACCAGCGAATTGAGTACGGCCAATCGTGATTTGTTGCATGAGATCCACGAGCGCAAACTGGCCGAAGAGGAGCTGGTGCAGGCGGGCAAACTCGCTGTGCTCGGACAGATGTCGGCCGGCGTGTCGCACGAAATCAACCAGCCGCTGACCGCCCTTCGCGCGCTGTCGCAAAACACAGCGATACTGTTCAAGCAGGGACGAACGCAGGAGATGCTGGCTAACCTGAAAGCCATTGGCGATGTTGCCGAGCGCATGGGACGCATCACCGCACAGTTGAAGTCGTTCGCGCGCAAGACTCAACTCCATCGACACGAAGTATCCCTGCTGACCGCCGTCGCTAACGTGCAAACGCTGCTCGAACACCGAACGCGTAGCCAGCAGATCGAAGTGGTCATCGATGTCGCCGCTTCGCCGCTGGTCAACTGCGACATGAATCGCCTTGAACAGGTACTCATCAATCTCGCCACCAATGCCCTCGACGCCATGGCCGACGCATCGATCAAGCGGCTCTCGATCTCAGCAGCGCCGCGCGACGGTCGCATGGTGGTGCGTGTAGCCGATACCGGGCCGGGCGTCTCCGACGCAGTGCTGAAGCGATTGTTCGAACCCTTCTTTTCAACCAAACCTGCTGGCGAGGGCCTGGGGCTGGGCCTTGTCATCTCCTCGAACATCATTCGCGAAATGGGCAGCAGTTTGCGCGTTGAACGGGGCGAGGTGGGTTTGATTTTCGAGTTTGATCTGGAACTGTGGCGGGAGGTCACTGATGTTTGAAGGATTCAGGGTGTTGTTCGTCGAGGACGATCCGCCGGTGCGCACGAGCCTCACGCAAACGCTGGAGCTGGCCGGCTTTGAGGTGTCTGCCTACGCGTCAGCGGAGGAAGCGTTGCCACATATTGTTCCCGGACTACAGGGTATCGTCATCAGTGATGTACGGCTGCCGGGTCGGGACGGCCTCGCGTTGCTGCAACACGTGACTGCGACCGACGCTGCGATTCCGGTGATTCTGATCACCGCGCATGGGGACGTGTCGACCGCGGTGCAGGCCATGCACAACGGTGCGTATGACTTTATCGAGAAGCCATTCGCGCCGGAACGCTTTGTCGAGTCGGCCATTCGTGCGATGGAAAAACGGGTGCTGCGGATGGCGGTTGATGCACTACGCTTTCAGTTGCACGAAAAGACCGGGATTGAGGCTGCGCTGCTGGGCAATTCAGCAGCGATGCAGGCAGTGCGCAGACAGATTCTGCGCTTGGCCGATACCCCCGCCGACGTCATGATCATCGGCGAAACCGGTACCGGCAAGGAATTGGTCGCGCGCTGTCTGCACGATCACAGCTTGCGTCGGGATCGCAATTTTGTGGCGATCAACTGCGGTGGCCTGCCCGACAGCCTGTTCGAGAGCGAGCTGTTCGGCCACGAGGCCGGTGCCTTCACCACGGCCAACAAACGTCGCGTCGGCAAGATCGAGCACGCCAATGGTGGCACCCTGATGCTCGACGAAATTGAGAGCATGCCACTGGCAGCCCAGGTCAAGCTGTTGCGAATTCTGCAGGAACGCAAGCTCGAACGACTTGGCTCCAACGAGGAAATTCGGCTGGAACTGAGGATCATCGCAGCGACCAAGTGCGATTTGCTGGCGCTCAGCGAGCGACAACAATTTCGCAGCGATTTGTATTACCGGCTCAATGTCGCGGTGCTGGAATTGCCACCGCTGCGACAGCGCAGGGAAGACCTTCCTCTGCTTTTCGAGCACTTCCTTGCGCAAGCAGCGGTGCGCTATGGTCGCGACGCTCCGGCCATGACCAGCGAACACATGCGCGAGTTGATGGCGCATGATTGGCCGGGCAATGTCCGCGAAGTCCGCAACGTCGCGGATCGTTTTGTGTTGGAGTTAAACCGTGGCAACGACCACGCGCTGCAGGCACTGCCGGGCACGCCACTGAGCCTCGCCCAGCAAATGGACGTGGTCGAGAAGACATTG
The DNA here is from genome assembly GCA_031409935.1 of Burkholderiales bacterium. GTDB lineage: Bacteria > Pseudomonadota > Gammaproteobacteria > Burkholderiales > Casimicrobiaceae > Casimicrobium. The sequence continues at coordinate 8,005 of JANNYE010000114.1, forward strand.
ATCGAACAGGCGCTCAAGCAGCATGCCGGACGTCCGACCGATGTAATGGAAGCGCTGGGTATCGCCAAGAAGACGTTGTACGAAAAACTGCATCGGCACAATATTGCGATCAAGGCGTTTCGTTGACCCGCACTACTCATACCTCTTCGGATCGCCCGAATCAATCGGCGTAGCGATCACGCGTTTCAACGCCGCGCTCATCGGCAATTGCAGATTAATGCCCTTGGGTGGTATCGGGGACAAAAACCATTTGCGGTAGATGTCGTGAATTTCTCCACGCCTGAAGATGTCGATGATGACGGCATCGACCAGCGCCTTGAACGCAGGATCGTCTTTGGTGAGTGCGATGCCATAGGGCTCGACCGACAACGCCTCCTCCGAGATCGCAAAGTCTGCGGGGTTTTTGGCGCTGGCCACCAGCCCGTAGAGCAACACGTCGTCCATCGCATACGCCAGCGCACGGTTGGCCTCGACCATCTGGAACGATTCGGCATCATCTTTGCCCGCCAGAATTTTCATGTCGAGGTTGCGTGTCCGGTTGACCTCGGTCAAGTAGCGGATACTGGTGGTGCCGACGGTTGACACGATGGCCTTCCCTTTGAGATCGGCCAGCGAGCGAATGTTGGCGGATTTTTTCGCCAGCAGGCGACTTTGCGCCACGAAAGTGGTGATCGCAAACGATTCGCTCTTTTGCCGATCCACGGTGTTGGTCGTGACGCCGCATTCGAGATCTACCGTGCCATTGGCTACCAGCGGAATGCGCGTCGCAGTCGTCACCGCAATGCGCTTGACGCTCAAATTGCGCGGGCTGATTTTCGTGGCAATGGCAGCGACGATGCGATCACACAGATCCATCGAATAACCGACCGGCTTGAGCGTCTCATCAAGATGCGAAAACGGCATCGAACCGACCCGATAGCCAATGGTGATGACGCCGGTTTCAGCGATTTTTTTGAGCGTCAGAGATTCCTGCGCGCGAGCGACGCTTGCGAGCGACGCGGCGAGTGCGGTTGCCAGCAACAGACCGCATGCCGCCAACGATTTGAAGCGCACTGATCGGGTGCGAGTGCAGTGAGCGGAGGTTGCAGAAATATTCAAACTTGCGTTCCGGGGCGGGGGATTCGAGAGGAGCGTGAGGCTCCGCGCTTTGCCGACGATTGTCAAGCGCCATCAGGCGAGCGTGCTCAGCGCCCGTCGTGCGTTGGTCGCGCTGCGCACCAGAACCTATCAGCTTTTGGCGCAACGCCAACACCGCATGGGCTTAACAGCTATTTATTGATAAACCCGACTTAGTGCACAAGTATAAGCTTCGCCCTTATTCAACGGGCATCACAGCGTTAAGCTGTTGCGAACATTCGCGCTTCTAACGGCTTCGCCACGCAGGGTCAGCGGCGGCAGCAGCGCACCGCACTGTGCGGCCCGTAAAATCCAACACCATAGTATTAATCTATTCGTTCATGGCTAAAGCTCCGCCCAAAACCTTTGAAACCGCGCTCGAAGAACTCGAAAAGCTCGTTGCCGAGCTCGAAGGCGGCAAGTTGCCGTTGGCCGATTCGCTCGCAGCCTACAAACGCGGCGCGGAATTACTGAAATATGCGCAGAGCGAACTGGCCCAAGTGGAGCAGCAGGTCAAGGTTTTGGAAGGCGATGTGTTGAAGCCGTTCGCGCTGGATTAACGGATGTCCAACGTAGGTTTTGATCAATGGGCCACGGCTCATCGCGCGAGGGTAGAAGCAGCGCTGACGCGTTGGACACCTGCGTCTGAGTTGTCGTCTGGGCGATTGCTGGAGGCGATGCGCTACAGCGCCACCGGCGGCGGCAAGAGGTTACGCGCGTTGCTCGCGTACGCGAGCGCCGAGGCGATTGGTGCGAGCGCGGAGCTAGCCGATCACGCCGCTGTTGCGGTGGAAATGATCCATACCTATTCACTGATTCACGACGATATGCCGTGCATGGACAACGACGATTTGCGACGTGGCAAACCGACCAGTCACGTGATGTTTGGGGAGGCCACCGCGATGCTCGCGGGCGACGCTTTGCAACCGCTCGCGTTCGCCGTGTTGCTCGGCGCGCCTGCGACGGCCACCGGCGTGGTCGCAGCGACGCACGAGCTCGCCGAAGCCAGCGGCGCGTACGGCATGGCCGGTGGGCAGGCGATTGATCTGGCTAACGTGGGCCTTCCGATGACGCTCAACGCGCTCGAAGAAATGCACGCCATGAAGACGGGTGCGATGTTTGAAGCGGCGATTGTGATCCCCGCGTTGCTGGCCGAAGAGGATGAAACCACGCTCGCCGCGCTCACCATTTACGCGCAAAAAATCGGCCTGACCTTTCAGGTGGTCGATGATGTGCTCGACGCCACTGCCGACAGCGCCACGCTTGGAAAAACGGCGGGTAAAGATGCGGCGAATGACAAGCCCACGTTTGTTTCGCTGCTGGGCATTGCGGCGGCGACCGAGTATGCGCAGCGGCTCACCAATGAGGCGATTGCCGCGCTGCCTGCACACCTCAACACACAGCGCTTGGTTGATTTGGCGCGGGCGATGGCGAGTCGTCGTGCGTAGTCAATCCTCTTTTTTTCGTCGTTCCTGCGAAGGCAGGAACCCAGTGACTTTGGTTGAAGAGCCCGTGACTTGTGCGACCCAGAAGACGCTGGGCCCTGCCTGCGCGGGGGCGACGAATTGGGAAATATGCTGGCGATCACGCCACTTTTAAAAATCAGCGAACCCCCTAGAAAGTCTCGCGCTCATGTCACTGCTTGAATCCATCAATCTACCCGCGCAACTGCGACAACAACCGCAAACCGCGTTGGTCGCCGTGTGCGACGAGCTCCGCGCCTTTGTGCTCGATTCCGTGTCGAAAACCGGCGGCCATTTGTCGTCAAATCTTGGGGTGGTGGAGCTGACCGTGGCGCTGCACTACGTGTTTGACACGCCGCATGATCGGCTGGTGTGGGACGTCGGCCATCAGTGCTATCCGCACAAAGTGTTAACCGGTCGCCGTGACCGCATGCACACGTTGCGGCAGTGGAAGGGGCTCGCCGGCTTTCCGAAACGCGATGAGAGTGAGTACGACACCTTTGGCGTTGCCCATTCGTCGACCAGTATTTCTGCGGCGCTGGGCATGGCCGTTGCCGCCAAAGCCAAGGGCGAGCATCGCCGCGTGGTAGCCGTGATCGGCGATGGCGCGATGAGCGCGGGCATGGCGTTTGAGGCGTTGAACAATGCGGGCGCGATGGACGCGAATTTGCTGGTGATCCTGAACGACAACGAGATGTCGATCTCGGAGCCGGTCGGCGCGCTGAATAAGTACCTGTCACGCCTGCTCGCCAGCCACACTTACGACAAAGTGCGCAATGTGGGAAAAAGCGTGCTGTCGGCTACGCCGCTGGTGTCGCAGTTTGCGCGGCGCTGGGAAGAGCACATGAAGGGCATGGTTTTGCCCGGCACCATGTGGGAAGAATTCGGCTTCAACTACATCGGTCCGATTGACGGGCATGATGTGAATTTGCTGGTCGAAACGCTGAACAAAGTGAAGGATCGGCAAGGCCCGCAGTTCTTGCATGTGCTAACGCGAAAAGGCGCGGGATACGAACGCGCGGAGGACGATCCGATCCTGTATCACGGCGTTCCAAAGTTTGATCACGTCGCTGGCATTCCGCCGTCGCCCGCAACACCGCCTAAAGTCACGTATTCGGAAATTTTCGGCGACTGGTTGTGTGACGCCGCAGCGGCCGATCCGATGATTGTGGCCGTGACGCCCGCGATGGGCGAGGGCTCGGGCATGGTGCGCTATTCCAAAGAATTCCCCGAGCGCTATTTTGACGTCGGCATCGCCGAGCAACACAGCGTGACGTTTGCGGCGGGCCTCGCCTGCGAAGGCATGAAGCCGGTGGTCGCGATTTACTCCACGTTTTTGCAACGCGCGTATGACCAGTTAGTGCATGACGTGGTGTTGCAAAACCTGCCGGTCGTGTTCGCGATTGATCGCGCGGGCTTGGTCGGCGCGGATGGCCCGACCCATGCAGGCAGCTTTGACGTGGCGTATCTGCGTTGCCTGCCGAACATCGTGTTGATGTCAGCCAGCAGCGCTGCTGAGTGCCGTGCGATGCTGTCGATGGCGGTGGCGTTGCAACGGCCGGTGGCCGTGCGCTATCCGCGTGGCGCGGCGCATGGCGCGGCAGACGCAAAGATTACACCGCTCGAACTAGGCAAAGGCGAGGTGCGCCGCGTTTCCGACAAAAGCGCCGAGAAGGTCGCGATTTTGGCGTGGGGCTCGATGCTGCACCCGGCACTTGTGGTCGGCGAAAAACTCAATGCCACCGTGGTCAACATGCGTTTTATCAAGCCGCTCGACGAGGCATTGTTGCGCGAAATGGCGTTGACGTATGACGTGTTGGTGACGGTCGAAGAGGCGAGCGCGCAAGGCAGCGCGGGCAGCGCAGTCGCTGAATTCGTTACTGCCAGCGCAATGAAAATTCGCGTTGTTCAACTCGGTTTGCCCGACACGTTCATCGATCAGGGCGATCCAGCGCTGATGCTGGCCTCCGTTGGCCTAGACGTTGCGGGAATCGAGGCGAGCGTTCGGCGTCACTTGAGTTAGTTTTGCGTTGGCCGGTCGACCTAGCGCGCTATAAGTGACATAGCTCAACACAGTCATCCAGTTTTCTCGAACCAGACCTCAATACTGTTCGTTTCGAGGTAGATGCGTACTTGATCGCGCTCAATGGTGATGCCGCAGCGACCGAAATCATGATGTCCGAAAACGGCTAATGCAGCGAGTGCATCGCAGATAAACTGCGTCCATGCATCTCGACATCATTGCCTGCTACCAAGCCATGAAAGCGCACGACACGCGCTTTGACGGGCGTTTTTTTGTGGGCGTTTCATCGACTCAAATTTATTGTCGGCCGATTTGTCGGGTGCGTTTGCCGCAGCAGAAAAACTGTACGTTTCACCCGAGCGCGGCGGCGGCAGAAGCGGCGGGATTTCGTCCGTGTTTGCGTTGTCGTCCCGAGCTGGCACCTGGGTTTGCGGCGACCGAGGCAAGCGCGAAGCTTGCGCGCACTACCGCGCGCATGATTGAGGACGGCGTTGCGAACTACGATGATCTATCGCTTGTCGCCAAAAAAGTCGGCGTGACTGATCGCCATTTACGGCGCATTTTTTCCGAAGAATTTGGTGTGTCGCCGGTGCAATACGCGCAGACGCATCGCTTGCTTTTGGCCAAGCGATTGCTGACTGACACGTCATTGCCGGTGGCGGAGGTGGCGTTCGCGAGTGGCTTTTCCAGCGTACGGCGCATGAACACGTTATTCGCTGAGCGCTACAGTTTTAGTCCAACGCGTCTGCGCAAAGACGGCAAAGATAACGACGCGCCCGATCAGACCGATGCCCTGACTTTTGTATTGCCATACCGCCCGCCTTACGACTGGACGCGACTGCTGTCGTTCTTCGAGATGCGGGCAATTCCAGGGGTGGAGGCGGTGGTAAGTGGTGCCTATCGGCGAGTGATTCGAGTTGATCGCGATGAGACCGACACAAAGGCGAATTGGCTTGAAGTCAGCCACTTGCCGAAGCGCAATGCGTTGCAACTGCGCTTTTCATCGAAGCTTGCGAGTTCAACGCAAGCGGTGCTTTCACGCACGAAGCAGGTGTTTGACGTGGCTGCAGATCCGCAGGAAATTGCCGCAGCACTCGGTGAGCTTGCAGCGGGCGCGCCCGGCTTGCGGTTGCCGGGTGCGTTTGACGGATTTGAATTGGCGATGCGCGCGATTCTCGGTCAACAGGTGACGGTGAAAGCGGCGCGTACGTTGGCGACGCGCTTTGTTGACGCGTTCGGTGAACCGGTGGTGACGCCGTTTTCTGAGCTGACGCGAGCGTTTCCGCAGCCTGCAACGGTGGCGCCATTGACGCGTGACGATATTGGGCGGCTGGGGATTGTGGGCGCGCGGGCGGACGCGATGATTGCGATTGCTAGATTGATTTGCGGCACAGGCGACTTGGCTGCGAATGCGACCACCCTCACCCCAACCCCGGCGCACACTAGCGCACTCGTGCATCAGCGCGCGCGGGAGCGGGAGCAGACTTGCGGGCGGCATGCTTTGGCACCCAACGCAGATCCAGCGAAAACTATCGCGGCGCTAGTTGCGATCAAGGGCATTGGCCCATGGACCGCACATTACATCGCGATGCGTGCACTGGCATGGCCCGATGCGTGGCCGCCGCAGGATGTGGCGTTGTTAAACGCGATGAAATTACCGAACACCGCAAGGGGCCAGCGCGAGGCCGATGTGATTGCTGAGGCATGGCGACCGTGGCGCAGCTACGCGGTGTTACACACATGGAGAAAACTGGAGAAACCCACGTGAATACGTTTTATGACTTGCATCACACACCGACTGGCGAATTGCTCATGATGTCCGACGGCGAAAGCCTGACCGATTTGCACATGACGATGGGCAAATACGTGCCCGCGATGGGCGCGAATTGGGTGCGCGATAAGCAGCTCACGGTATTCGCACAAACCAAGCGCGAACTCGACGCTTACTTTGCGGGAAAATTGCGTGCATTCACCGTGCCGCTTGCACCCCGAGGCACCGAATTTCAGCGTCAGGCGTGGCGCGCGCTCACCCAGATCGGCTACGGCAATACCTGGACGTACGGCGAACAGGCCGCGCGCATGGGCAGGCCCAAGGCGGTGCGCGCAGTCGGTGCAGCGAACGGCAAAAACCCCATCGGTATCATCATCCCCTGTCACCGCGTGATCGGCGCGAGCGGCGCGCTCACCGGCTACGCGGGCGGGCTGCACAACAAAGAATTCTTGCTAAAACTGGAGGGCATTCTTTGAGCCGCCGTGATGGCATCGACTTTGTATTGCTGGCAGCGATTTGGGGTGCGTCATTCCTGTTTATGCGGGTCGGCGTTCCTGAGTTTGGCCCGTTGGCACTGATTGGATTGCGCTCGGGCATCGCCGCGTTGTGTCTATTGCCGCTCGCGTTGCTGCGCGAGGGCAACACGCGGATGTTCAGCCATCTTCGAGAGCTTGCCGTCGTCGGTATCGTCAACGCGCTGATTCCGTTTACGCTGCTGGCCTACGCCGCAATTTCATTGACCGCCGGATTTACAGCGCTCATCAACGCCACCACCCCGCTCTGGGCAGCGGTGGTCGGGTTGTTCTGGCTCAATGCCAAGCTGAGCAAACTGCAATGGGTCGGGCTTGCGCTGGGGGGCATCGGCATGGTCGTATTGACCTGGGGCAAGGTCGATTTCAAGCCGGGCGGCTCCGGTCTAGCTATAGTGGCAGGCTTGATAGCGACGCTGGCGTACGGATTTTCGACGCACTACACAAAAAAGAAGCTCTCGGGGGTGTCGCCGATGGGCGTGGCCACGGGCAGTCAAACGGCAGGCGCCCTAATGTTGCTACCGTTCGCTATTGCCTATTGGCCCGCAGTGATGCCGTCGGCAAAGGCGTGGATTGCTGTGATCCTACTTGCGGTGTTAGCAACTGCTTTTGCGCTGATCCTTTATTTTCGGCTGATCGCGCGATTGGGCGGGCAAAAAGCATCGACGGTTACCTTCCTGATTCCGGTATTTGCCGTAGCGTGGGACGCTGTTTTTCTGGGTGAAACGGTGACTTTGCAGATGGCGCTGGGCGGAGCAATTGTGCTGGCGGGAACGGCTTTAACGCTCGGCCTGTGGTTCGGATTAGCTTCTTACTTTCAAAAACCGCCCCAAAAGCTATAATGCAAGGCTTTTCCGCAAAAACTGCGCGTAAATGCGTGTGGCTTTTGTCAGCACAGGGCTTTGAAGCGCAAAGACTGTCGGACAACATCCCAAGCTGCATCAAGCCTTTATAGCGAAGGCGGCCCTCGGGCGAAACCAGCACATCACACAGAGTTGAAGAGATCATGAAACGTACATTCCAGCCTTCCGTAATTCGCCGCAAACGCAACCACGGCTTTCGCGCCCGTATGGCCACTAAAGGCGGTCGCCGCGTGATCGCAGCGCGCCGCTCCAAAGGCCGCGCGGTTCTCTCGGCTTAAAGCCGAACAGCCGTCGTCGCGCCCGTCACATCTGCCGCGCCCACCGTGCCCACTACGCTCGCGGGAGCCGCGTTTCCGCGTGCTGCCAGGGTGCTTGAGTCCGACGATTTTGCTCGGGCACTGAAGACGCGCGCCCAGCGCGGGCGCTTTCTGTGGGTGTATCGGCGTTCAGTCGAGCAACTTGCGGCGTCGGCAGTGCGCCCGCAACTCGGCTTGATGATCGGCAAGCGAAACGCCAGAACCGCCGTGTTGCGTAACGCCGTCAAACGACGCGTTCGCGAGCAATTCCGCCTCCGTCAGCACGCATTGCAACCGTCGCAATACGTCGTGCGCTTGAGTCTTTCTATAGCGACTAAAGATGTCGCAGCGGTCATCGATGAATGGACAGCCACGCTTGATCGCTACATTGCAAAGTCGGCGGTAACCGCGTGACTTCAAGCAAACGTAATGTCACTGAGGCCGCCGCGCTGGGTCTCATTAAAGCGTATCAATACGGCATTCGCCCGATGCTCGGAGCACGCTGCCGCTTCTTCCCAAGCTGCTCTGAATACACTGCTGACGCCATTGGCGCATACGGCGTGATGCGTGGCAGCGCGATGGGTCTGATGCGGCTGGCCAAGTGCCATCCATGGCATGCGGGTGGCTTTGATCCGGTGCCCGACAAGAAACTGACCTCGTCCAACGCTGCTGCTGTCGGCAACACGCAGCCCGCCTCTCACAACCCTTAACTGAAAGCCCACGATGGACTTCCAGCGTCTTCTTTTATTCGTCATTTTTTCCATGTCCGGCGTGTTTCTGTTTCAGGCATGGCAGAAAGAAAACGCGCCGCCCGCACCGCCTAAACCGGTGGCCCCCATTTCGGCACCCGTTGAAAAAAAGGGGGACGTACCAGCTGGCACCCTGCCAACGTCGACACCTAACCTAGCCTCCGCTGCTGCTGCTACCGCTGGTGTGCCCACCGCGGCAGCCGCTTTGCAAGTCACAGGCGGCGAATTGCTCTCGGTCAAAACCGATCTAGCCGACTTCCGTATCAACACGCTGGGCGGTGCCATTGAAGATGTGGCTCTAAAGTTTCATGGCGACACCATGGATAAGACAAAGCCCTACCGTGTGCTGCTGAAAGATCAGACGCGCATGCACGTCGCGCAGACGGGGCTGCTTGGTGCCAGCATGCCGAATCATTACACGCTCTACACCAAGGTTTCCGACAGTCTGGACATGGGTAGCGCCGACGCCTTGGTGGTGCGTTTATCTACGCCGATTGCAAGTGGCGGCAAAGTCGACCTTATCTATACCTTCAAGCGCGGCAGCTACGTGGTTGACGTGACACAAGAGATTACCAACGGTGGCGGTGCTTCGATTGCGCCAACCGCTTATTTTCAGTTGCAACGCGACAGCGTGGCCACCGGTTTGAATAACCCGATGGGCGCGAGCGCATTTCATGGACCGGTGATCTATACCGAAGCAAAAAAGTATCAAAAGGTCGATTTCAAAGACATCGAAAAAGGCAAGCCGGGCATTTCAATCGAGCGATTGACCAACGGCTGGATTGGCATGGTAGAGCACTACTTTGTGGATGCGTGGTTGCCAAAAGCAGGCATGCCACGCGAGTACTACATGACCAAGGCCACCGGGGACGCCTATCTCGCCGGCCTCAAAACGCCGGTCGGCGACATTGCACCCGGTGCGACAGCGAAAGTATCCGTCCCCCTGTTCCTCGGCCCACAAGAGCAGGATTTGCTCAAAGCCGCTGCACCCGGATTGGATCATGTCGTGGATTACGGCATGTTCAGCGTGATTGCAGAGCCCATGTTCTGGTTGCTCCAGTGGTTCCACAATCTAGTCGGCAACTGGGGGTGGGCGATCGTGCTACTGACCATCCTCATCAAAGCCGTGTTCTACCCGCTCAACGCGGCGGCCGGTCGCAGCATGGGCAAGATGAAGCTGGTCGGCCCGAAACTGAAAGAAATCCAAACTCGCTACGCTGATGACCGCGCCAAGCTCAACACCGAGATGATGGCGCTGTACAAAAAAGAAAAAATCAATCCGCTCGGTGGTTGCCTGCCCGTGTTGGTGCAAATTCCTGTGTTCATTTCGCTGTACTGGGTGTTGAGCGCTGCCGTTGAGCTGCGCCATGCGCCGTGGATTGGCTGGATCAAAGATTTGTCGGCGGCTGACCCGTGGTATGTGCTGCCCGTGATCTATGCCGTCACCGCCTTCGCGCAATCAAAATTGCAACCCGCCGCACCAGGCATGGATCCGATGCAGCAGAAAATTTTGCAGTACATGCCGGTGGCCTTCGCTGTCATGTTCATCTTTTTCCCTGCTGGCTTGGTGCTGTACTGGACGGTGTCGAACATTTTGCAAATTGCCCAGCAATGGCATATCAACAGAATGCTTGAGCGTGAGCAGGCGGCGGTTGTTACGGCGCTTAAGCGCTGACTTAGAAGTGTAGGAGCGGGCGGGGGCCCGCGCCCCAACGGGCAAAGCCGCCCAGGCCGCGCCAAAAAAAA
>JANNYE010000115.1:0-50195 GCA_031409935.1 Burkholderiales bacterium
TTTTTTTTGGCGCGGCAAACGCCGGGTGGGGACGCAAAAACCCCAACCGGGCTTTCCCCCGCTCCTACAAAGTAGCGCTGTGCTCTCTGCGCTCATGGCAGCAACGTCATCCCACACATCGTCACCAAATGCCCACGAATCTGCGTCCACGTTTTGCGTTGCGCGTTGATTGGGGAATTGATGCCCGCCACTACGGCGTCGCCACGAATGCCGAGCGCGATGCGGGCGTGGATCAGCGAGTCGGTGGTGGCCAGTACTTGGGTGTCGCCGTCAATATCGAGCGAACAAGCGGGCGCTGCGAACGGGCCGCCGTCGTAGCGCGCGACACAAAATTTATCGAAAGAGCCGCTACGGCAATAGCCTGCGAGCAGCAGCTTGCCGTCGGGTTGTAGCGTCATCGCCGTGACGTAGTCATTGCTGGTTGCGGGGGTGGCGCCGTTGCTGATGGCGGTGGTGAGTTTGCCGCCGGTGCCGAAGGTGGCATCGAGTGCGCCCGCGGCGGTGAAGCGAACGGCGCAAAAATCCAATTGGCCGCTCACTGCGCAACGCCCAGCGAGGATGTATTTGCCGTCTGATTGCAGCGTCATGGCGGTGACGTAATCGTTGCCAATGCCAATCGAGGTGACGAGTATGCCGCCGCTGCCGAAGCTCGTGTCGAGCGTGCCGTTGGCGTTGTGGCGCAGCGTGCAGAAATCGATTTTGCTCACCGCCACACCAGTTACACACTGGGCGGCGACGAGCAGTTTTCCGTCGGGTTGCAACGCGACTGCGCCGGCACCCGAGTAGCCGCTGCCGACCACCGTGATGAGTTTTCCGATGCTGCCGAAGCTCGCGTCGAGCGTGCCGTTAATCTCGTAGCGCAGCGCGCAAACGTCTTCCGTGGTGCCGTTGTTGCAATAGCCCGCGAGCAGCAGTTTGCCGTCAGGCTGCAGGACCACGGCGTTGACCACATCATCGCGGTTACTAAATGCAGTGATGACCTTGCCGCCGCTGCCGAAACTGGTGTCCAGCGCGCCGTTGGGCAAGTAGCGCGCTGCGCAGAAATCGCTATCGACGCCGTTATTGCAGGTGCCCGCGACGACGATTTTTCCGTCGGGCTGGATGAGCATGACGCGGGCGCGATCGTCGGCGCTGCCGATGGGTGTGATGGTTGAACCACCGGACGCAAACGTGCTGTCAATGCTGCCATCTACGTTGAAGCGGAACAGACAAAAATCGTTGTCGCCGAGATCGACGCAAGTGCCCGCGAGCAAAAATTTGCCGTCGAGCAATAGTGCGAGCGACGGAGCCACATTGGCCGCGTTCGGGACAAACACTTGCGGCAACTTGCCATTGCCGCCGAAGCTCGCGTCGAGCGTGCCGTCGCTGCTATAGCGCGCCGCGCACAGGCCAATGTCCCGACAAAAACCTGCGACCAGCACCTTGCCGTCCGGCTGCACTGCCATCGCGGAGGCAACATCTGCGCGCGGGCCGATGGGCGTAATGAGTTTGCCCGAGCCCAATGCGTTGCCATTCGCCCAGAAGGGGTCTAGCGTGCCCGGCTGGCCTGCGGTTGCATGGGCGGTGATCGCGACGAGCGCGAACAGTGCGCCGAGCAGGTAGCGAGCAAAGGCAACAACGGCACGAACCGTAAGAAAGGAAGAAACAGCAACGGCGGTCATCAAAAAACCTCGCAAGTGAGGACGCCACGAGTTTGCGGCGACAGCTGCACATAGAACGAGCGCTGTGGGCGAAACCAGACATGGCGAGAAAGATATTTGTAGGAGCGCCCCTGGGCGCGAAAGAGCTTTCACAAACGAGTGGGCGGTTTTGCGAAGTTGGGATCGCGGCCAAGGCCGCTCCTACAGGTTTTGTCTCGCGAATTTGGCTAACAGCTTTTCGCTGAAATGACCATTTCAATTGGGCTTAGCATCGTTTTATGCATAAACCCGGTTTATGCATAAAAGTGCGGCTATGCCCAATGTAGAAAGGATTTTTGCACAAAAGCTGTTAAATTTTTTCTATGAAATGTCTGTTTTCAGCTAACGGCCACGTTCTTCGGGCATGAGCGTTTCACGGCCGGAAATGCTCAACGTTTTTCAAACCACTGCCCGGAGACCGCGATGCCTCATTGCCCCACTAGTCCAAGCCGCCTCCGTGCGGCTCGTCGCTGGCTGCACGCCTGCGCTGCGCTGTTGGGATTCGCGTGTTTAGTGCCACAGAGCCACGCCGCGCCGGGGCAGCTTGATTCTGGGTTCTCGGTGGTGGTGCCTGGCGTCAGCTTCGGACGCCTCACACAAACAGTGGGCACCGGTACGGCGAACACCAACGTGGGTGCAGTGCTTGCGCAACCCAATGGAGGCATCATCGTGGGCGGCACCTGCAACAGCGCGGTCAATACGGGTGCCACGTCCGATGGTGTGGCCAAGGCGCGCTTCTGCGTCACCCGCTATCGGCCGCCGTCGGTGCTGGTCACCGGCAGCTGGATCGACACGAGCTTTGGCAATCAAGGCAGCGGCGGTGTTTCGATCTACACGGCCCTCGACAATCGCCCGGAGGAACTGGCTGACTTGGCCACGCTGCCCGACGGCAAGATTCTCACAGCGGGCACCTGCTCGCTGCTCACCAGCACATTTTTTTGCGTCACCCGATTGCTACCCAATGGCACCCGCGATGCCTCGTTCGGCTTTCAAGGCAGCACCAGTCCGATTTTCAGCGTGAACGCCCGGCTCAAGAAAATTCTGCTGCAACCCGATGGGCGGATTTTGCTGTTCGGCAACTGCGCCCAACCCAGCACCACGCCCAGCACCAACCAGTTCTGCGCCACGCGACTATTGGCCAACGGCGACATGGACGCGTCGTTCGCAAACGCCGGTGTCGCGCTGCTTACCACTGCGTTTAATCGCGATTTTCAGGGCGCAGTGTTGCGCGCTGACGGCGGCATCGTAATGGCCGGGGTGTGCAGTGATGTGGGGCGCAATTTGTGCATCCGGGCGCTCACCGCTAACGGGCAGCAAGACGCCAACTTTGGCCCAGCGGCCACGGCAGCCGCACCGAGTAACACGCTGCACATCTCGATGGGCAGCAGCATTGGCGGCGACGTGTCGATTGCGCGCACGGCGAGCGGCAAATTCGTGCTGTCGATCAATTGCATTCATACGCCCACGCTGGCCAATACGTTTCTGTTTTGCCTGACGCGCGTCAACGACAACGGCAGTCTCGACAGCGGCTTTGGTACCAACAGCGTCAATGGCCGCGCCTATCACCGCATCGGCGGCCTCGGCAGCGCCAACGCAAGCCCGTTCAACCTCGCGATTCAACCCGATGGCAAGATCGTCGCCGGTGGCTTTTGTAGCGATGCGAGCACCGATTTTTGCGTGGCTCGTTTTCACAGTGATGGCCCGCTTGACACCTCCTACGACGGCGTGGGCTTCAAAACCACGCTCAGCGCAAAGTCCCCGGCCTACGGCACAGCCATGACGTTGCAAGCCGACGGCAAAGTGCTGGTCGCAGGTCAATGCACCGACGCAGGGCTCACCAAATACTGCACCGTGCGGCTGGAAGGCGGGCCGTATGGCTACCGAAATTGCAGCATGGACATTGACGGTGACGGACGCGTGATGGGGCTCACGGACGCGCTCATTCATGCCCGCGTCAGCGCGGGCATGAGTGGTGCGGCGGTGATGAACAGCGTGGCGTTTGCACCCGGTGCGCGGCGCACTACGTGGCAATCGATTCGTGACTATTTGAGCAATCAATGCGGCATGTTGGTGTCGCCGTGAGTGCGCGTCGCCTCAGAGCCGTGCTCGCTGCGCCACTGTGGGCGCTGTGCTTTGGCGCGGCCCATGCATTGCCCGGCGCGCTCGACACCGGAAGTTTCGGCCCGACCGGCACGCGCTATCCGGCGGACACCCTTCGCCAGAGCAAAGTGCAAAACCATCTCGCCCTCGGCGGCGACGGGGCCATTTTTGTGGCCGGTGAATGCAACACTGCGGCTTCCATCGGCTCGTGCGTGCGCAAGTTCCGCGCCGACGGCGTGCTCGACGCAGGCTTTGCTGCTGCCGGCTATCACCACCTCACGGTAAACGGCTACACATTCACCAGCGTGGCTGGTATCGCCCTGTCATCCCGCGACGGCACGCTCGTCGTGGCAGGCACTTGCAGCAACGCCACCACGGCTGCGACAGGGAGCTGCATCGTGCGGCTCGATGCGTTGGGAAACGCCGTGCCTGTGCGGGCCGTGGGCGGCAGCCAAACACTGCTGTTTGACGAACTGCTGGCTACGGCCTTCGCGCAGCTTAAAGGCGGCGGACTGACCATTGCGGGGTTCTGCCGGGGAAAGAGCGCAACCGACAGCGAATTCTGCATCCACACTTGGGCGGACGGCGGCACCAGCAGCGCTGGCGGCGGGCCCTTCCCCGACGGCTACTGGACGGTGGACTCGATACTTGCGCGCAGCAGTGGCGGCTTGTGGTTGGTCAATCAATGCAAGCTCGGCGCTGCGTTTTACGTGTGTTTGACGAAGTTCACATCTCCGGGCAGTATCGAGTTCACCTTTGGCTCCAATGGCACCCGGGCGCTGAACGAATCCGTCGCTGGCACACCCGAGCTGGTCACCTCCAGCGCTAGCCTCTTGCAACCAGATGACAAATTCCTCATCGCGGGCCGCTGCCGAGGCACAGGCCTGCGCCCGTGCTTGAAGCGCTACAACGCCGACGGCAGCGCCGACAGCACGTGGGCGCTCGCCAGTGCCACTCCCAACACGCTGCAATTCGGCGTGGGCAACGAGGCGCTCGCGCTGGCCGCACCGCGCGACGCACTGGCCATGCAGGGCGACGGCAAAATTCTCTACGCCACCACACTCGCCGTGTCTCCCGCCACCTCGCCCGCACGATCAGACATCGTGGTGCATCGCCTACACGCCGACGGCAGCATCGATGCAACTTACGGCGCGGGCGGCACCGGTCGGGTGCGCATCAACACATGGGGCGCAGGCGTTGTCAACAGCGCCGCCAGCGGCATCGCGGTCAACAACAGTGACGCCGCCGTGATGCTGGGCGGTTGCGCCACCGAGGCGATGTTTGGCCTCGTTCAGCCCTGCCTCGCCAAGCTGCAAGGCGGGCCGCTCGACTACGCACGTTGCTCAGCCGATATTGATGGCGATGGCGTGATCGCGTCAGCCACTGATTCGGTGTTGCTCGCCCGCGTGGCGTTGGGATTCAAAGACGCCGCACTCGTTCAAGGAATCACATTTTCGCCCAGCGCAAGCCGCACTGCATGGCTCGCGATTCGTGACTATTTGTTCAATCAATGCGGCATGCAGGTGTCGCCATGAGGCCATGGACACTTCTCTCACGCGCGTTGGCAGCAGCTACCTTCGCGTCGTGCCTTATCGCATCGCAATCAGCAACCGCGCAACCCGCCGCGCCCGACCCGTCATTCGGCACGGCCAACGGTCGCGTCACGCTGTCCCCGTTTGATGAGGTGTATTCGTCGAGCCCACACGCGCTGGCACTATTGCCCGACGGACGCATGGTCATCGGCGGCAACTGCTCGCAGCCGCACACAGCGATGTGTTTCATTCGCTTGCTTCCCTCCGGCGCGCCTGATCCTGAATTCGGCAACAACGGGCGCGTGATCGCCGTTAACGACGACATCAGCACGCTTAACGCCATCGCCGTGCAGAGCGACGGGAAACTAGTCGCCAGCGGGCTCTGTTACCCAACTGCCACCTCAACCACCCAAGGCTGCGTGCGCCGCTACTTGAGCAACGGTGGTGTCGACACCGGGTTTGGCAACAACGGTCGGGTCAACATCAGCATCACCGCGTTTGCCCCCGGCGCGCTCAAACCGCTGCTTCGAGGTCGCCTGAGCATCACTGGCGACGGCAAAATTATTCTTTCGGGCATTTGCGACGGCCCGAGTGACAACGACTATCTGTGCGTGGTGCGGCTGCTGCCGAGCGGCGCGCAGGACACAAGTTTTGGTGCGCAAGGCTCGGCGGTGGTCACCGCGTTCCCCGGCGTGTACATCGCGCTCACCGGGACGGCCATGGTGCAACCCGATGGCTCTGTGGTGGTCGCGGGCGACTGCGGATTGACCGTGTCACTGGCCATCGTGCCCTGCCTAACCCGCTTGACTGACAGCGGCGCGGTGGACACAAACTTCGGCAGCAGTGGGTACCGTTTGCTGTCAACACCGCTGCCCGTCGGCCCCAACGATTTCACCGATGTGCTTGATCTGGCATTGCGACCGGACGGTGGCATCATTTTGCTCACCACCTTCGGCAACAACTTTGGTAAAGTCAGCTTCATCGCGTTCACCCGCGACGGAAATCTCGACACCACGTTCTCGGCCACGGGCCGAAAAATCTACGCAGCCAGCCCCAATTCGTATGCGCACCGACTGCTCATTCAACCCGACGGGCGTATGCTGGTCAACGCCACTTGCGTCACCGCAGCCTCCAGCACATACCCGTGTCTGGGCCGCTTTCACGCGGACGGAAACATCGATCCGACCTTCCCCTTTACTGATGCCGAGGCAAGCACTCGCAACGTGACGTACGCCATGATGGCGCTGCAAAACGACGGTAAAGTGGTGCTCGCCGGGCAATGTCAGGATGCGCCCCCGCTGCCCAACACCGCGCGACTGTGCGCCGCCCGCTTCAACGGCGGGCCCAACGATTACGCCAAGTGCAGCGCTGACATCGACGGCGACGGCGCAATAGATGCCAAAGACTCGCTGCTGCTAGCGCGCGCCGCCATCGGATTTCGCGGCGCGGCAGTGACGCAAAACGTAGGATTTGCGGCGCATGCGACCCGATCCACCTGGCCCGCTATTCGGGACTATTTGTTTAACCACTGCGGTATGGCCGTGTCACCGTGAAATCGTGGGTGCGGGCTTGGCTGCGCTCTTGGTAGGCGCAGACTTGGCTGCGCTTTTGGTAGGCGCAGACTTGGCTGCGCAGGGCGTGGCACAAACTCCGCGTAATTTCGCGAGCCGAGGATCGCGGCCGGGGCCGCTGCTACCGATGTTGATTGGCAGATTTCGCTAACAGCTTTTGGCTGAAACCGCCATTCAAAATGGGCTAAGCATCGCTTTATGCATAAACTCGGTATTTGCACAAAAATGCCTCGTCGCCCATATTAAACGGCGTTCTTACGCAAAAGCTGCTGCGCTCAATGCACTAATTTCAGCGTAACTATGATGTCCCGTTTGCGCTGCATTTCACCGCCCAAGGCTTACGGTGCGATGCCACAACTCGCCGACAAATAACTCAGCAAATCCACCGAAGTCCGTCGCGGCGCGGCTGCGCTAAATGCATTGGCAGTCAGCGCCGCGCCGCTGTAGCCAAGCGCCGCGCGCGCCATCAGCACGGCGTCGGTGGTGGCCAGCACTTGTCCGTCGCCGTCGAGGTCAAGGCTACATTTGACGACGCCGATAGCGCTGTACACCGGTGAGCCCGCCCCGAATGGCGCGGCGCCGCGCTGCCCAAGCAAGTTCTCGCCCCAACAGTTCACCGCACCCGCCGTGTTGATCGTGCAGGCGTGATTCAGACCAGCCGCCATCGTCGCCACGCCGCTACTCTGGCCCGTCACCGCCAGCGGTAACGCGCTGTTGCCGGTGGGTTGCCCCACGTTGCCCAACTGCCCTTGATTGTTGAGCCCCCAGCAAAACGCCTGACCGCTCACCACCGCACAGTTGCCTGCGTTGGCAGCATAAATCTTGGTCGGCCGAAACGACGCACCGAAGTAATAAGGCGACGTTCTGGAGCTGGAGCCCACGACGCCATCACCCACCTGCCCGAACGTGCGGTCACCCCAGCACCACGCGTCGCCCGTGCTGCCATTGGCCGCGCACACATGCGCGCCGCCAGCGGTGGCGACCGTGGCGGTGGTAACGCCAGTCGCCGCCGCTGCTGGCACGTTGCTGCTGGTGACAATGGCACCGTTACCAAACTGCCCTTGGAGGCCACTGCCCCAACAGCGCACCGTGCCGCCGGTCACCGCGCAGGCAAAGTACGACCCGGCGGTGAGATGGGTCACACCGGTCAAGCCCGACACCGTTGCTGGCGCAAATACTCGTGGACTCGCCGAGCCACTGCCCACCTGCCCTACGGAATTGCCGCCCCAGCAGCGCACGGCGCTCGCCCCCGTCACATTGCTTTGTATTTGCGCGCAGCTAAAGTCCGCGCCCACCGCGACAGCTACCGCCTGATTGCTGAACGTAGTCAGGCCCACCACGGGCACCGGCGTTGGGCTTGAATTGGTAGTGCCGTTGCCGAGCTGACCGTCGCTGCCGTCGCCCCAGCACTTCACCACGCCCTGCGTCAACGCACAGGTGTGAACCCGTCCCGCCGAGACGGACGTCACGCCCGTCAGCCCCGGCACGACGACTGGAATGGCTGAATTGGTGGTCGTACCGTCCCCCAACTGCCCCGAAAAGTTCTGCCCCCAGCAATGCAACCCACCACTGCCATAAATCGCGCAGGTGTGATTCCATGAACTGGCCGCCTGCGTGTAGGTTTCGCCATGGGCGGCGGGGGTGATGAGAATGGCCAGACTGGCAAAGGTCGTTGCGAGGAATGAGGATGGACGTAACACTTGCGTGCTCCTGAATGTGACGGTTGTACTGAAGAACGCAGCGGTTACGTCAAACCAGACATTGGGTAGAAATTAACCAAGGCAACGATTTGTCGTAGTTCGACCATGCCGACACGATGACTGCAAGAAGAAATCTTTACAAATGCGTAGGGCATCTTGTGAGCAGGAGGAGCAGCAGCATGTGCTCCTCCTCACCCGACGATGGAAAGTCATCCAATCGGTATTGCGTCCCGCGCGTTAGAAGTACGTGGCCTCCTTGCCCTTTGCGTCGCCTCCGCCTACAACCTGCACTTCTTGCACCGACAGGTCTCGGATACCCGCGACCGCCTGATCGTCTGCAAGGGGCAGCGAATTCAATACGTCTGTCATGATTTTGTTGCTAAGCATGAAATATCCTTTGTTTTGTTCGAGAGAGTTTTCTTTCGAATCAACACCAGCTTAACCTAAATCTCCTCAAACAAATTCGCTTGGAAAACGGAAGCGCGCAGTGCTACGTTGAGCCGGGAGCGAGCAGGAGGAGACAGCGGTAGGCTGGGTTGATAAACCCAGCGTCGAGTGATCACTTGGTAGAGTGCTAGTTCTTCAACCGAAGCCTACCTGCGACGCGCTGAAGACGTCCACCTTTAAAGCTCCCCCAACATCCGACGCGCCTCCAATGCTTTCGGTACGTCCGCTCCCGCGGCGGACTCCAGTTGGCGAAGCGCTTCGTTCAGCGCAACCCGTGCCTCGATTTTGTTGCCCGATGCAGCATGCACGGTGCCAAGAACAAGCAGCGCGGAACCGACGCGTTCACTGAACGGAAAGTCCTTGTGTTGATCGCGCGCGACGGCCACGGCCTCGTTCGCACGCGAGAGCGCCGCGCCTATTTTTGATAGCCGCAATTCGGCAAGTGCTAACAGCACCAGCGTTTGCATGCGGCGCGGTTCGGGCCGCCCTGTGGCCGTCAAAATTGCAAGCGCACGTTCCAAGTGTTCGAGCGCAGTTTGAGGCGAATTTTTGGTCAATTCAAGCTGCCCACGAATCAACTCGATTCGTCCCATCACCGGGTGCTTGGCGGGTACAACACCGCGAAGGGTCTCGCTGGCGGTCGCAAGCAGTGCTTCGCAGCGAACTGTATCGCCCGCTTCGCACCATGCCTCTGCGGCATTCACCGCAACGTTGCCAATGTCGCGAGCGCCGCCTCGTTTTTTGGCTTCAGCGAGCGCACGATCAATCAGCGGCAGCGCTTCGGCGCGTCGCCCGACATCAAGCAATGCGCGGGCGTAGTTAGACACTCGCGGCATATCGAAAACACTGCCGTTGGTTTCACCCATGGCCTGCTTAATCCCTAGGCTGAGGACTTCCTCGGCGCGCCGGCTTTGCCCACTGCGCATCAGCAAGATTCCAAAGCTGTTGATCGTGGATTGCGTGGTGTTAGTTTCAAGGCCGCCGCGAAGCTTAAGCTCCGCCAACACCGCTTCGTACTCAGCGACCGCATTACCCAATCTGCCAAGCGTGGCGTCGCCATCGGCTTTAAGCTCCCGTAGCGACAACACCTTATGTAGCTGCCCTGATCGCGGTTTGCCCATTAAGCGCAAACCTTCATCGACATCAGCGAGCATCGCCTCTGTCCTTGCCGCTTCCCGATTCAATCGCGCGCGAATCAGAAGGCATTGCACCGCGCGAGAGGGCGCCTCGGGCGCAAGACCTTTGATCGTTTCTATCGCGAGATCAAGAATCACGCGTGCTTTGACGAATTCGCCGCGGATTACATGCACAGCACCCTGATAGCAATCGGCGTCAGCCACCTGAAGCGGCGCGTTAGCCTCTACGGCCGCCGCGCGTGCGCTTTGAACCAATGGCTCAACTTTGTTCCAGCCACCCGCGTTACCCCAAAGTGAGGCTAATTGCAGCAACAGAAAAGCGCGGGTTCGCGGGTTCGTCGAATACTGCTTGTTAGCCACGGCCTCACCGCGATTAAGCACATCAGCCGTGGTGAACGCAACGTTCGACGCGGGCCCCAGCGCCACATTAATCAGTACGCTCATAGCGTCAGCCAACTCCAGCTCGGCCAGCGCACGATCACGCTCACGCGCCGCCGCGACTGCCGATACTTGCGCACGCGAATTGGCCTGATTGGCGTTCACTGCCGCACCCTTCGCAAGATCGCGTTCCGATTCGGCGCGTAGCGCTTCCTGATCCGCGCGTTGAGCCTCGCGCAACGCGCTCGCCGCCTGTTGGCGCGCGTCCGCTGCCGCGAGCTGCGCAACCTTTGCCAGTGCGTCCTTTTGCGCGGCCTCGTTCGTTGCCCGCGCGGCCTCAAAGGTTGCACGCGCGGCCTCGCGCTCCGCCCGCTGCGCCTGCCAAAGCGTAGACACCACGCCCACCGCAACCGTCGCTGCGATCACGCCAGAGGCGGCGAGTGCCCAGCGATTCCGCCGCACAAACCGCCCCGCACGATACCAGCCTGCATCGGGCTTTGCGGCAATCGGCTCATACGCCAGATACCGCTTCAAATCATCGGCAAACGCTTGTGCGGTGGCGTAGCGCTGCTTTGGGTCTTTGCGCAGTGCTTTGAGCACGACGGTGTCCAAGTCGCCGCGCATTCTTCGCGCGGATTTGCCGGATTCGCTGTCGCCCGTGTTCGCCGTGAGCAGTTGGTCGCTGGGCTTGCTGGGGTCGTGGTCGAGTATGGCTTGTTCGAGGTCGCGTCTGGTTGAGCCTTTCGGGTTGTACGGCCTGCGACCGGTGAGCAATTCGTAGAGCACGACGCCGAGCGAATACACATCAGAGGCGGTGCCGAGGCTCACGTTATTCACTTGCTCGGGCGAGGCGTAATCGAGCGTGAGCGCGCGGCCTGAAAGTTTGGTGAGCTGCGTCGCATCAGCACCTTGGCCGTCTTCGTCATCTAGCAACTTGGCGATGCCGAAATCGAGCAGATGCGGCTCGCCTTTGGCGTCCACCAGAATGTTTGACGGCTTGATGTCGCGATGGATGACGAGCTGCGTGTGGGCGTGCGCGACGGCCTCGATCACGCGGATGAAGAGCTGCGCGGTGGCTTCCGGTTTGAGCTTTTTTTCGCGGACGAAATCAGTGATCGGCACGCCCTGCACGTATTCGATGGCGATGTACGGCTGGGCGTTACGGTCGGCTTGGTCAACGCCAGCGTCGTAGAGCCGCGCGATGCTCGGGTGCTCCAAGCTTGCGAGAATGTTGCGCTCGCGGGCGAAGCGAGCCGCGAGCAGCCAGTTGAGGTTTTCAACCAGCGGCATTTTGAGCGCTACTTGCCGCGAGTGTTGGCCGTCCGCCCGCTCAGCCAACCACACCACGCCCATGCCACCGCGACCGAGTTCTTTGATCAGTCGATACGGGCCGATGTGTTGACCGGGCTCGCGGGTAGGCATCTCACCTGCGTCGGATAGCGTGTGGCCGAAGCGCGTTGAATTTGCGCTAGTAGCACTGCCTGTATTCGATTGCCCCGCAGCCAGCACGGCGGCGTCGCGCAAGGCCTGCGATATGGGCGGCAGAAGCAGCGCGCTCGCTTCGGTGTGCGCATGCGCAACCATTTGCGCGAACGCGCGAACGATGTCCGCACCTGCTGCATCAATCTCGCGTTGCACCGCGTCGCGCGCAGCCGCATCGCCACTTTGCCAAACGTCATACAGGCGCGAGAGATGCTTCAGTTGGTCGGTGGTTAGAGCCACGTGAGTCCTGGTGGTTGTGTGGTGGCGGTTCTACCGCGATGGGCTATCTTGGAAGTGGCAATCGCGGTGGAACCGCTCCCACACGGTGCATTCGGTGACCGCGTAGGATGGGTGGAGCTTAAGCGATACCCATCATCTCGGGCGGCTAGCCGTTGCAGTCGCCCATCATTAAACCGGCGACCCATTCGCCCTGCCGTCGAGAATCGCTTGTACGTCCCTCGGATCGAATGGCCGATTCAAGGTTACGGCAGCATGCAAAAACTCTGCCGAGACAACCCGCGACGCGTCAATCGCGCCGTACGTATCGCGGCAGCCGCGAGCACGACGCACCAGTGTCCAGGTCCGATGCGCCTTTGCTTCAAAATAGCTGGCTGGCAAGATGATCGAGCCGCCCCCCGAAAACCGCTCCTCGCGCTCGTCTGTGCCCAGTTGCGCAGCGCTGAGGGCAACGACAATCGCGCCTGCGGGCAGGGTGATGCCGTCGCTTTCTTGCTCTATTCGCTGGGCGACAACGAGCAGTTCAATTGTGTCGATCCGCACTCCTCGAAACGTGCGAAACGTTGCTGCGACAGAGGTTCTAACGCGGTAACTAAACGTCACCGCTAACGTTGCGTCGCGGTCGATGTGTCGCGCGGTGACATTAAACAAAACGCTACCTGCGGCACCTAGATCTCCGGTCAGACTGACTGGTGGCATATTCATGCACTCCTTTAGGTAAAAACTAATAAAACATGTGACCCACGGTCACGCTCTTCGCGCGCTCTCCGAGCACGCAGTTCACAACACCATGGGCATCTCGCTCCACGTCGCTTTGGCGGGTCGCTGGCGAAGCCACTGCCCGAGTTCCGCAGCACCGTGTTGCCACCCGAGCTCACGCTCAATGCGTGACGCAAGCGCTTCGCGACGTAGCGCGTCCTGAGCTGAGGCGGGCTCATCGCTCCACAAAAGCTCATACGCTTGCACCACCAGCAACACGTAGTAATCGTCGCTGAAATCCTGCTTAAGCACGACGGCTACTGGTGCCAGCAACGCCCTCGCCACATTCAGTTCCCCGCGTTTGGCGTGTAAGCACGCGCGCAACAGTCGCGCCACCAGCACACGACCACTGCGTGAGGCCAGCTGGTCGCCACTGGTTCGGTCTACGGTGTCCAAAATGCTCGACACGTCGTCCAAGCGATTGCCACGGAGCAGCGCCTCTGCCAATAGAAGCGCGACGAAACTACGCCCGCCAGCGGTCCCAGGTGCCGCCTCATACAACGCACGAAACGCGTGCTCGGCCAGAGCCACGTCCCCCAAATACATCGCAATCCGCGCGTTAACAAAATCGTCGATTCGGCGCCGCTCCGCGCTGTCAGGCGCGTCGGCATCGCGCACCCGCCGCGCCGCGCTTCGTGCCGTCGTAAAGTCGCCAACACGCACCGAGGCGGTTGCCAACGAGTTCAACACATCCAAGGTGATCGGGTGGTTTGCGCCGAGCCGCGCTTGGCTCTCGATCAGCACGGCTTGGATGGCGTCGATTGCACGCTTAAACTGCCCTTGTCGCATGAGCAGATGCGCCAACGAAGACGACGTCTCCAGCGCCGCGACCGTTTTTCGTTCGTTGGCCGCGCGGTAACGCGTCAACGCATCACTCAAATAATTTCTCGCGGTGGCGAGATCCCCCGTGTCGGCGGCAGCGTAGCCCTTCGCGCGCAACGTGTCGGCAAGCAGATCATCCACCTCTATGCCTTTGAGGACGCGAAGTCGGCGCTCTGCGTCATCGAAGCGCGCCAGCGCAAGCTTCGGCTGATTGCGAGATCGCTCTATCTGGCCGCGCAGATAACTGAGCTGCGCGACCATCACCGCGCCGTCTGGCACCCCAGCCTCAAGCACCGCCTGCAACTCGTCACTGTATTTTTCAGCAATGGCGAGTTTGGCTAACTCCTTTCCAGCGGCGCTCGTTTGTGCTTCCGTCAACTGCGCGAGTGCGCGGGCAACGCGCGCGCGGTCACCGACACGAGCGGCCTCAGCTCGCTCCTCGCTAAAGCGCTTGATGGCTTTGTTGTACTCGCCAATTTCGTTGTACAGCACACCCAGGGTGCGATGGGTACTTCGACGTGTGGCAGTATCGAGCAACGCGTCGGAATCGATGAATTGGGCGGTACGATCGAGTAGCTCGTTGGCGGTGAACGCCCGCGTCGCTGCGACGTCGGGACTCATCCCTCGAAATAAATGCCGCAACAAAGAATCCACGGCGTCGGCGCGGCCCAAGCTTGCTTGCGCCTGCTGTTGTTGTCGCAGCGCGAATACGCCGACAGTCAATAGCGCAGCCAGCCCCAGAAACGTCGATGTGATTGCCAAGCGATGTCGTCGCGCGTACTTTCCGATGCGGTAGACGACGCCCTGCGGTTGTGCCTCAATCGGCTCGAAACCAATGTAGCGCTTGAGATCATCGGCAAACGCTTGCGCCGTCGCGTAGCGCTGTTTCGCATCCTTGCGCAGCGCTTTGAGCACGATGGTGTCAAGGTCGCCACGCACACGTCGAGCACTCTTGCCCGATTCGCTGTCGCCCGTTGCCAGCAGATGGTCGCTCGGCTTTCGCGGCTCTTGTTCGAGGATGGCAAGCTCCAAATCGCGTCGCGTGGGGCCTTTGGGCTGGTAAGGACGGCTACCGGTGAGCAGCTCATAAAGCACCACACCCAGCGCATAAATGTCGCTGGCGACGCCTAGCGCTGCGTTATTCACCTGCTCGGGCGAGGCGTAATCGAGTGTGAGAGCGCGGCCTGAAAGTCGGGTGAGTTGCGTGGCATCAGCGGTTTGCGAATCTTCATCATCAAGCAACTTCGCAATGCCGAAGTCAAGCAGGTGCGGCTCACCCTTGACGTCCACCAAAATATTCGACGGTTTGATGTCGCGATGAATCACCAGCTGCGCATGCGCGTGCGCGACCGCTTCGATCACGCGGATAAACAAGCGCACGACGGCTTCAGGCCTAAGCTTGTGTTCGCGGACATAAGTGTGGATCGGCTGACCCGCCACGTACTCAATGGCGATGTAAGGCTGCGTTTTCTGGTCAACGCCTGCGTCGTAGAGCCGCGCGATGCTCGGATGCTCCAGGCTTGCGAGGATGTTGCGTTCGCGGGCGAAGCGAGCCGCGAGCAGCCAGTTGAGGTTTTCAACCAGCGGCATTTTGAGCGCTACTTGCCGCGAGTGTTGGCCATCCGCCCGCTCAGCCAACCACACCACGCCCATGCCACCGCGACCGAGTTCTTTGATCAGTCGATACGGGCCGATGTGTTGACCGGGCTCGCGGGAGGGCCTATCTCCTGCATCGGACAGCGTGCTGCCAAAGCGTGTTGCTTGTGCGCTGCTAGCGCTGTCTGAGCTGCGTTGGCCTGCGGCCAGCACGGCGGCGTCACGCAGGGCCTGCGAGATCGGCGGCAGCAGCGTTGCGCTCGCTTCGGTGTCTGCATGTGACAACATTTGCGCGAAGGCACGGGCGACGTCAGTGCCCGCTGCGTCAACCTCGCGCTGCACGTCGTCGCGCGCAGCCGCGTCGCCGCCTTGCCAGCGGTCGTAGAGGCGCGAGAGGTTTTTCAGTTGGTCGGTGGTTAGTGCCACGTGAGCCTTGATGGTTTTGTGCGAGCGGTTCTACCGCGACTGTCGGCATCCGCTGTTAGCCATCGCGGTGGAACCGCTCCCACAGGGGTCATGCCGAAAGCATCGCGGCCAACAGCGAGCGCGCCTTGGTCCAGTCGCGCGCGACGGTGCGTTCGGTAACGTCCATCGCCTCTGCAATTTCGAGCATGCTGAGGCCGCCGAAATAGCGCATCTCGACCACCTGCGCGAGGCGCGGTTCGACGCCCGCCAACTGTTCGAGGGCTTCGTGGATTTGCACTACGCTGTCATCGAGCGGGCTGGCGAGACTGGCCTCCATGACCGTGTTGATCGGAAATTCAGCCACGCCACCGCCACGTCGATCCGCCAATCGCGCGCGAGCCATATCGACAATGACCGAGCGCATGACCGTGGATGCGTAGGTGAAAAACTGTTTGCGATCTGCAACGCGTAGTTCTTGCAGCTGCACCAAACGCTCGTACGTCTCATGCACGAGCACCGTAGGCGACAGGTCGCCGGGGCGACCATTGGCATGCAGACGCGCATTGGCAACGCGGCGCAGGTCTTTGTAGAGCACGTCAAACAACCGGTTGACGGCAAGCGGCACGTTGTTGTCGGCCGCCTTGATGAGCTCGGTGACGCTTACGGGTGGGGTCATGCGCGGCCTATTCTGGGTCGGGTCAAACCGCGATGCGACGTGCGGGCTGCGTGCAGTGTGCATTGACATGAATGGTCTCGTCAACTTGGAACGTTCTTAGCGATACCCGCGATAGATTCCGTAAGGTGGACAGTCGCTGCCGACCGTCACGCAATAAACAAGCATGGAGCCCTGTGCCAGCGGTTGGTGGGCACGGGGTGCCCACCCTACGAGACTACCCACTCTTGAAATACGCCACGCTCGCGGCAATCACAGCCGCGTCAGAGAGCGTGCGGCGATGACCCAAGCCCACCGTTGGCGAGGCTTCGATGTGCGTGCCAACGGTGCGCAACGCGTGCGAATGCGAATACGGGACTTCGCGATCAAAGCGATCATGAACAACAAGTGTGGCGCATCCCGCAGCGCGCAGCATCTCGACCACCGAGAGCCGATCCCAGGTCACGCGATAACCGTGGCGCGCTTCGAACCGATCACGAATTCGCTGCGCTACGGCTTCGGTTAGATTCAAATGTTCACGCGCCGCATCCATAAACCAACGGCAATGTTCAAACGCGCCGATGCTCACCAACCTTGGAATTTGCATACCGTGTTCGCGCGCGGCCAGCAGCGAGGCCATCACGCCAAATGAATGCGCGAGTATGCCGTGCAGCGGGCCTGCAGCCTCGGCTACGGCGGCCACAGTGGCTGCGCATTCCACCATGTCAGTTTCGCCAAAGCCGCCCTCGCCGTGCGCAGGCAAATCAAAACTCACCGCGCGGAAACCGGCTGCAACCAAGGCTGTGGTTATCCGGCCCATTTGGGTGCCGCGCCCACCCCACGAGTGCACCATGAGCACGGTTGGTCCCTGCCCCCATGCGGCAGCGCTGATGCGTCGCTTGCCTACGTTGACCTCAAAGCGCACCGCCCGCTGCAGCAACGCCTGCTCCCACAATCGCGGTGCGTGCCGCGGCGGCGTGGCGATCAGTTTGTGTGCGATGGCCGCAGCAGTGCTAGGTGCCACCGCGCATAGCGTTGCGCTGATCCGTCGCACCAGCGAAATGCCTGCGCCGGAAAAAAAAGCGGTGTTGGTCTGCTGCGAAATGGGCGCACTGTTGTTCGGCATCAAGGCATTGAATTCAGTGACGGCAATGGGTGGCGTGGCGGTCATAGACATGATGAAATTCCTTGCGATTTTTTGTTGCGATGCGGGACTCACTGACAAGAACGGGACGACTAGACGAAACCAGACATTAGTGTTGAAAAAATGTCGAGCCACCATCACGACGTAGGAGCGGCGAAAGGCTCTCCTGAGCTCGGTCGAAGGGCCGCGATCACCTCGTTGGCAAGCGGATCGCGGCTTTCGCCGCTCCTACAAACACGCATGTTTAACGCAAAAATATAGATACAACTTTTTAGTAAAACTCATATTTAATATGGGCTTGGACATTAATAATGCATATAGTCGGGTTTAGCGGTTTCATGCTGCTATCCTCAATGCAATGGACGTTTGATAAAAAAGCTGTATCTGTTTCACACTCCGTCGAACCGCCCAACGACCCGCCCGATGCAACCGCTTAAGTAGAATTCACTGTCAATAACTCCCGCGTTTTGTTTGGCTTTGGCCTTAACAGCGCCTCCCCCGCGCCATGCGCAAATGGGTTCTCCCCGATTACGTTGAAGATGTGCTGCCGCCCGAGGCCGCGCGTATGGAGCAAACGCGCCGCGCGCTACTCGATGCGTTCGCCGCTGCGGGCTATGCGCTGGTCAATCCGCCGCTGATTGAGCATTTAGAGGCGCTGCTGACCGGCACCGGCCAAGACCTTGAACACAACACCTTCAAGTTAATTGATCCCCTATCCGGCAAGCTGCTCGGCGTTCGCCCTGACATCACCCCTCAGGTGGCGCGGATCGATGCGACGTACCACGCATCAAACGAAGGGGACGCAGAGCGCCGCTATTGCTACGCCGGTGAAGTGCTACGCACCCACGCCAGCATCGGAAGCAGCCGCGCGCTGACTCAGGTCGGCGCTGAGTTGTTTGGTTCGGCCACGGTCGCCGGGGACGTGGAAATTGTCAACCTGATGGTTTCGTCCGCTCGCGCTGCGGGTGCCGCCCCGTTGCTGCTCGATTGCGGTCATGTCGCTGTGTTCAAGGCGTTGGCGCAGCACTTTGAACTCTCCCCCAAAGCCACGCAAGCAGCCGACGCCGCGCTGGCCGCCAAAAGCACCAGCGCGCTCGCCGAAATCAAATCGCTACCTCCAGAAGCCCGCAGCTCTTTAGAGGTGCTGACGACCCTGTTTGGCCCCGCCAAAATGGTGTTGCAACGCGCCCGCGCTGCGCTGCCACGCAACGCGACGATTACCGCAGCGCTGGATCAGCTTGAGGCCGTAGCCGTTGCTATCGCCGAAGCAGGCGCGCAATGTTCGCTCGACCTCGCTGATTTACCGGGCTTGGACTATCACACTGGCCTCGTATTTGTGGCGTATTTGCAAGGCACCACCCACGTGGTTGCACGCGGCGGTCGCTACGACGGCGTGGGCGAAGCCTTCAAGCAAGGCAATGCACAAGCGCGGCCTGCGACTGGTTTTTCGTTTGTTGATTTGCGGGCGTTGACCGAAGTCACGACCAACGCCACCTAACCCGGACATGACTCACACCGCCGTCATTCTCGCGAAGCGGGAATCCAGTTCGTGCCGTTACGCGCAGCGCAAATCGCACGTGCCGAGCAATGCCAACCTTTCTGGATTCCCGCTTCGCGAGAATGACGCCATGAAATTGAAACTCTGGAACTCAAAAAATGCCACGTAACGTCGTCGTCATCGGCACCCAATGGGGTGACGAAGGTAAGGGAAAAATTGTTGACTGGCTCGCCGAGCAGGTGCACGGCGTGGTGCGCTTTCAGGGCGGCCACAATGCGGGCCACACGCTGGTCATCAACGGCAAAAAGACCGTGCTGCGGCTCATCCCGTCGGGCATTTTGCATCCGCACACCACCTGCTATTTGGGCAACGGCGTCGTGGTGTCACCGAACGATCTGCTCAAAGAAATCGGCGAGCTTGAGGCGGCTGGCGTCGAAGTACGCTCACGCCTGAAAATCGCGCACGCCTGTCCGGTTGTCGCGCCTTATCACGTTGCCATTGACCAAGCACGCGAAGCTAAACGCGGTGACGAAAAAATCGGCACCACGGGCCGTGGCATCGGCCCAACGTACGAAGATAAGGTCGCACGCCGCGCCATCCGCCTGCACGATCTGCTGGAACCCACGCTGGAAGCAAAGCTGCGCGAGCTGCTTGAGTATCACAACTTCATTTTGAAAAACTATCTCAACGCGCCCGAGGTGGATTTTCAGCAAACCTTTGACATGCTGGTCAAAGCAGGCAAAGACATGGAGCCGATGCTCGCCGACGTGTCGCACGCACTGGTCGAAGCGCGTCGTCATGGCAAACCGCTGCTGTTCGAAGGCGCGCAGGGCACGCTACTTGACGTGGACAACGGCACCTATCCGTTCGTCACCTCCAGCAACTGCGTCTCCGGCGCGGCTGGCCCCGGCGCGGGTGTGGGCGCGAAGATGATCGATTACGTACTCGGCATCACCAAGGCGTACACCACACGCGTCGGTGCGGGGCCATTCCCCACCGAATTGTTTGATGACGTCGGCGCAGGTCTCGCCAAACGCGGCAACGAATTCGGCTCGGTCACCGGTCGCCCACGTCGTTGCGGCTACCTTGACGTGCCGGCGCTAAAGCGCAGCTTCGAAATTAACGGCGTTGACGGCATGGCGATCATGAAGCTTGACGTGCTTGACGGCATGGATGAGATCAAGATTTGCACCGCCTACCACTTTCGGGGCGAGGTGATTGATCGCCTGCCGTATGGTGCCGGCGCCGTGGCCGATTGCAAGCCGATTTACGAGACGCTACCGGGCTGGAAAGAGACGACGTTTGGCGTGCGCAAATTCGAACAACTACCGATGAGCGCGCAGAGTTATCTGAAGCGCGTTGAAGCGTTAACCGGCGTGCCAATCGCGCTCATTTCAACCGGCTTCGAGCGCGATGATACGATTTTGATGCAGCACCCACTTAACTAGCACACCGGTTTCGTCGTTCCTGCGCAGGCAGGAACCCAGCGGCTTTCCGTAGCCCCCACAAGACGCTGGGCCCCTGCCTTCGCAGGGGCGACGAAGTTAGCATTGATTGACTAGAAAAACTCTGAGCTTCGCTATGACTGAAACCGGCCATCTATACGTAACGTGGGAACGCTATCACCGCCTGATTGACCTGCTTGCGTTGCAGGTGCATGACTCGAAATGGGAGTTCGACAGCATCATCTGCATCGCGCGCGGTGGTCTGCGCGTGGGCGACCAGCTTTCGCGCATTTTCGACAAGCCACTGGCCATCATGAGCACATCCAGCTACGTCGAAGAAGGCGGCACCGTGCGCGGCAAACTGCTCGTCTCCGAGCACCTCACCATGACCAGCGCCACGCTCGGCCCGCGTGTGCTGGTGGTTGACGATCTCGCCGATTCCGGTCACACGCTAAACGTGATCAAGCAGGAGCTGCCCGCCCGCTACCCGCATCTCACCGAAGTGAAAACCGCCGTGCTCTGGAAGAAAGGCGTGTCGATGTTCAACCCGGATTACTACGTCGAATTTCTGCCGAGCAGCCCGTGGATTCACCAGCCCTTCGAGAGCTACGACAGCACCCGACCGCATCAACTAGCGCGCGACTAATTGGCTATTGCGACATCCGAGCGTGTCGCTGAAAACCGAATTTTCTGCGCACTGGACGTATTTGCCCAATTGCCGATGCGCTGCATTTCGCCGCGCCACAGATTGCCATTGACCTCGCCGCGCATTGCCCAGCGCGACGCGCCATCCGTCCACGCGATAGACAGCGCAGAGCCGCGCAAATGAGCCCACAACACATTGCCGTTTGACGCAGTCGCGGTCACCTGCTGAATGCGCTGGTTGAGGTCAATCATCACCCCCTTTGCTGCGTGCGCCTGGCCGGTTTCCACCCGCCAACGCCCCTTAACGGATGCTGGAATAACCCACAACAGAATCTTGTGTTCACGGTTCGTGCCGTGCGGTTTTTCTGGCGATGGCAGCAGCAGTGTCTCGTCGGCCTGCCAGTCGCCCATGTCCCACTCATGCGAGACAACTCGCGAGCCGGGGCGCATTTGTGCCAGCAGTAGTGGACGCAACTTCAGGTTGAATTCGGGCAATAAATACAGCGTGACCACCGACGGTTCGGCAAACGCCAGCGCGAATAAATCACGCTCCATGAACCGTGCGCGCGCCGCCACACCGGCCCTCTGCGCAAGCACGCGGCTCTCACGAATCAACGCCGGATCGATTTCATAGCCGACGCCGCGCGCGCCAAACTGTTTCGCCGCAGCGATCACAATGCGCCCGTCGCCAGAGCCCAAGTCCCACAGCACATCGCGCGACCGCACATCCGCCAGTTGCAACATGCGCCGCACCACCAGCGGGGGTGTTTGCACGTAGGGCACCTCCTCGGTTGGATGTGCGGCGGGGCTAGGCGTAGGGCCAGCCGCACTCTGAGCGAGCGCGCGTCGCGCAAACGCGCCCATAGCGATGGCCGAAAGCAGAAGACGTCGATGCACGCGATGGTTCATGGGGATGTGCGATGCGGGAAACGGAGGATGCCATGCATTGTGCCGCAGTGTGTGGGGGAGTTACCGTGGGTGGTCGAACTGCGCACGCTACGCGTGCTTACGATCACACGGCGATGCACTCTACCAAAGCGGACTTGCGACAACGGGCAACAGGTGAGGGTAGAACAACGCAAGATGCTCGTTATGCGCTATCGCATTGGTTCTGCGGCCCGAGGAAATCGCGGTCGCTCCACCACAAATTTCTGAAATCCGCGCGATTTCCCACCCGTTTGGGTAGTTTTGAAACGGTCACCGTCTTGCTATTGTTAGTGCTTACGCGTACGAGACTGAGCACACACCGCGAGGCAATGGAACATGAGAGTCGCTGAAATTACAAAAATCGTGGTGCCCGCATCAGTCGCGTTCGGCGTTGCGTGGCTTCTGTTCAGTCAACCTGCGCCGGAGGGTGACGGCTGTTCCCGCCGGGACGCATTCAAGTTCACAACCACAAAGGGGATCGAGATATCCTCGACGGCAATAGGCTGCAAACCAGATTCGCTGAGCCTGATTACCGCGATGCTAAATTCGCCGGATTTGCGTGAAGTGATTGTGGAAAAGGTTCAGGCGCAACAACGCTTTGTTGTGCTTCAAGACCCATCGTGGGTCGGCACACTCGGCGCGGTTTTGTGTCCCGAGTACTCGACAACAGTCTTAATGGCCGACAAACCTAGAGTCGCGCGCGAGTGCGCCGCGAGGACGGTACCATCGCAGTTGCGACGGCTGGCGAAGGATCAACTCGTGCCGTTTCACACGGTTTCCGAGCTGAAGTCTATGGGCGTTCCAAAGTCGAGTGATCGCCCTGCTTCAAGGCGCGCCAATGGTTGCAAGGGGAAGGCGGGTCTCCACGAAAAATACGTCCGAGTTAGCAACCCTGACGACAGTCAGCGCTACGTCGACGTCTACGTGTCCGGCTCGTACAAGTGCGACAGTGCCGGCAGCTATCCCGATCTCCAGCTAAATGCTGCGGACGCATTGGAGGTGGTGATCGGACCGGCAGTGCCGAACAAATTGACGGCGGTAATAATTGTCGAGCAAGACCCCCCAAAAAGATAGAGCGTCGGCAAACAACCGCGTAGCGCATGCGGCGCGATCAACAACCAAGCTACGAGGACAGCTCAGGTGGCTTGACCATTGATTTCATATCGACACCTCCTGAACTAGACCACTCGCATTGGGCAGTGGCGCACCGAGCAACGCACCCGCATCAACAATAATTGGGTGGTGAAATGCACGGGTAGATCGAACTGTGTGGATTGATCGCAGAGGCCTGTGATCCACTCGCGCTTCTGCATAGCGGTCGCGAGTTTGAGTAGTGGTTTGCGGCCCTCGTGGGTGATGAATGCGCGTTGAGCGAATATCTGGTGGCGCAGCGTGGACGTTTTGACCAAGTGGAAACCATCAGTCATTTCACAACTCCCTTCATTAGGCAAAAATTTATTGCGAGCACCTTGGTGTTACTCCCAGCGGCCTCGCTGGGTGCCAGCATCACCAAGCCTCAGACAGTCCCGCACGTCTCGACCAACGCCGCCTCCGCCTCGCGTCGCTTAATTAGCCCCGCCAGCCCTTGTCCTTTCCATATGCGCTGCATGCTACGTAGACTTTGGGCAATTGCCGCCAATTTTTGTTGGCGTGACAACGTGTTGCTATTGAGAGCATCGCGAATCTCACGCATCTCCTTTCTTCGATGCAACAGGTCTCCCGCCGGATCGGTCATAGATCCGCCACGATTGAAAACTAGGCTGACCAAGGCACTGTAAGCGTTGTCACAGAGCTCAACGCTGCGAGGAAATGCCTTTCGTGTGTTTGTTTCGGCCTTCGGCAGGGAGCGCTTTGTGAACACCGTTTTCGCCGCCAGTTTTGTGACCTTCACACCCGAGGCGCTCGCGACGACGTTTTTGGCGGCGACCCCAGTCAGACCAACGCAGCTTATGAGCGAATCAAGCGCGGCCCCCGCCAACGACTCGCCCCAATCCGATACAAATTCGTCAACGGTTACATATCCTAGGTCATAGCCGAAACCGATCGTGACGCCAGAGGACGCTTTCGGCCAATTCGGCGTGGGGTCAAACCCCTCGAAGTGCAAAATCAACTCGATGCCAGCGTTTGATACGGTTGCCATGAATTTCACTCCTAGATGCAGAAACTGGTTGTGGATAGAGCGTCGACCTTCGCCACACAGCGACCTAAATCTTGTCGACAGGGACGCATCTGCGGCCTCCTACTGCGTCGCCGGACAACCTGTCGCAAATGGCAAGGCGCTCGCTTCCGTGCACGACTTCTGGGTGGTTTCGACGAGAGCGATTGCAGCTTCCTGCTCCGCAACCGGTTTTTTTGATGCGCTGCTCAGTGAGTCCAGTGACGTGTGTGCGGCAGCTGCACATGCGTTTAGGCTCGCAGAGAACTGCTCGACAGACGCGGATAGCCTCTGCCTCGCCGCGTTTTGATACCTGACGTCAATGTCGAGTTTTTCCTTCGCCATCGGATCGGTCACGGTTGCTACCTGCGCAGCGAGCGCGACGGCCTGCCTAGCAGCGTCCAGCATCGGCGAGTTGCAGGCTTCTAGCTTTGTTTTCAAAGCAGCCGCTGTGTCGGTCAACATTTTCCTCAACGTCGCGGATTTCAATTTTGCGGGGCTACCTACGACCGCGAACGTGGGTGCCTCTTTCTCGAGAGTTGCAACGCTCGCGTCGAACCGTGCGATGAGCGCCGCGACCTCGACAAGTCGCCGCTGAACCAGAATCGGCCCGACGCTCGCGTCCGACACCGCGGGTCGTATGGATGACACTAGCGGCACACCGGCCAGCCAGCGATCCGGTGGCAGTACATCTTTCCACTGTTCCACTAGGGCGCGCACATCAGCAGGCTCCGCCTTCGTCAGAGCCTGTAGATGCTTGTTTTTCACGATGGCGCGGCGAAGCGCGTCTGGGCCTGGATTGTCGACCAGACGAATCGCGTCCTGCGCTTCGATCAATCCAGTCGTGATTGAGCACGCACCGTGATAGCGAAACCCATCCTTGATCGCTGCCTGCAGCGTGTATTCAATGATTGTCTTGCCATTCGCCGCAGTGTAGATTTGCTCGTAGAGCTTGCTTCGCCCTTGATCGATACCACCCACCACGATATGTGCGGCAAGATTTGCGAAGTAGGCTTGATTGAACTCTGCACCGTATGCGCTCGATAGCCCCGACAAACCTGCCAAGGTGCGCGCGCCCTCGATACTTTTGGTGATGGCACCTGCCGCAGCAAAACCTGAGGTGAAAATGCCGCTTAGGAAATTGGCGGTCGACTGGCTGCGCTGGAGATGGGATTTGAAGTCGGCGCACCGCTGCTCTGACGCTCCCAGCATGCGCTCCTGAATCTGGTTGCGAAGGTCGCGGGCGCGCTCCGGATTGAGAGCCGCCATGTCGGCAAAACAGCCAAGTGCCTGATCAAGCCTTTGTCCGCCTAGCAGCGCGTCCTCGTTCGCCACGAGTGCGAGACTTCGTCCTGACAAAACACACTTCGGGGGTCCACTGCGGCCGTGTAGCGCCGCATGCTCAACGATGATGTGCGCAAGATCCAGCTTCTCAACCTCAGCGCGGTGCGTGAGCGGAAAAGCGCTTATCTTGTCCACCTCACCGTCACTCGTTTGCCGCAGCGTGGCACATCCATTGAGCACAAAGGCAACGCCGAGCGCGAGGACGATATTGTTGGTTTTCACGGCGACTTCCTTTCGGATCGATGAACACAATCCCATCGTACAAGTACGCTGTCGGCAGCACTACTACCCATTCAGGTAGGAGACGATGCTGGCGGGTACGCACGTGCGGGCACACGAAACCATGCTTTTTCCTGATTAGTTACCTGCCTCAGATTGGCGTCATTCTCGGCAAAGCCGGGAATCCAGAAAGTTGGCCGTCGCAATCGCGATCAATGACATCAAGGCGCGCTCAAGTGCTGAATACCCGCCTGCGCCGAGTATGACGGCACTTTGAATGGCCGCTCTGAGGCACGTAACGAATCAGGTGCTTTTTTGTGTAACAACTTATTCCTGAAACGCACTATATTATTGGGCTGCACCCCCGTTTTCTGTAAAAACCGACTATCGACGTAAACCTCATTTACGCCCCTATTAATCGCGCTTTTACTGAAAAAGCTGAATAGATTCTGCTCACAGCCGAACTCGCTTGCCGGACCAGCGCACCTCGCGTGCAACGCTCCCCACCGCGCTGCGCCATTTCGGAGGGCCGCAACCGCCTAGTTGCGGCCGACGAGCCACGAAAAGTATCGCTCGACCGCGCCCACCTACGTTTTCCATCTTGCGTGATGTCGTGCAATGGCGCTAATCTCACCGCTGTTACGTCTTCTGAAGCACGGTCACACTAGGCAAAGCCTTGTCCACACCCTCTACCGGGAGTTTCAAATGCATCTCATCGGCTACACCCTTCGCACCAACCTCGCTTGTTCGTGGCTAGCATCAGCAGCGCTGCTGATGATGATGACCCTAGCCGCACCGCACACCGCACACGCCCAAGTCTGCCCATTTGACGACGGCAATTCCACGCTCGCTGTAGACGGGCTGATCCTCACCCGCTACGCGCTGGGCATCACTGGCGCGCCGCTGGTCGCCAACACCGACATCAGCGCGGTCGACGCGCCGGTCGTCGAGGCGCACATCAACTGCCCGAGCTGCGGCCTGAACATCACGGGCAACCCGACCCTAACCGTGGCCGACGCCACCATCATTTCGCGCAAACTGGCTGGATTCAGCGGTGCGGCGCTCACCGACGGCTTGAACCTTGGCAGCGGCACGCGCAACACCCCGGTGTCGGTCAATTCATTCCTGCTCGCAGGCTGCGGCGCAACCGGCGGCTCCGTCACCAGCGTGGCCACCGGCGCGGGCCTCACCGGCGGGCCGATCAGCACCACCGGCACCATCAATCTGGCGGCGACGCAGCTGCTGCCGACCACCGCCTGCGCGCCCACACAAATCGCCAAGTGGAACGGCTCGGCGTGGCTCTGCGCGGCGGACGCCACGGTCGCCAACGCCTTTGTGCAGGGCGGCAATGCGTTTGGCGCACCCGGCGTGATCGGCACCACGGACGTACAGCCATTGACGGTGCGGGCAGGCGGCGGCGCGGTGCGCGTGCTGAACGCGAACTTCGAAGGGCTGCGCGTTGAAGAAGGTGCCCCGAACGCCTTCCGTCGCAGCCCCAACGTGATCAACGGATCGATTCTGAACGTGGTGGCGGCGGGCGTCGAAGGGGCCACCATCGCGGGCGGCGGCAGCATTGATTTAAGCGGCGGTACGGCGTACAACAGCCCCAATACCGTTAGCGGCAACTTCGGCACGATTGGCGGCGGCATTAGCAACACCGCGTCGGGTGGCATCTCGACGATCAGTGGTGGCCAAAGCAATACGTCCGCCGGCGGCTACTCAACCATTGGAGGTGGGGGTGCCAACACAGCCACCCAGTCGTATGCAACGGTAGGCGGTGGGTCATTTAACTCTGCCACGGGCGAGTACGCGACGGTTAGCGGTGGTCGCTCAAACCTTGCATCCGGCGCTAATGCAAGCGTACTCGGCGGAATTGCGAACACCGCTGCAGGCAAATCAAGCGTTGCCATCGGGACTCGCGCCAAGGCAAACTACGACGGTGCGTTCCTGTGGGCTGATTCGACCGATCTGGACTTCAAGGTGCAGGGCAACGAATTTTCCGGGGCGGGACCGGGCTGGCCTTCTGCGGTTGACACCTTTAACGCCCGCGCCACCGGCGGCGTGTGGTTTGTCACTGCCGTGCACGCGACCAGCGGTCGCCCGACCGCTGGCGCATTCCTGTCGAGCGGCAGCGGTACCTGGGCGTCCACCAGTGACCGCGCCGCCAAAACCGCGATCACGCCGGTGGATGCGCAGGCTATTTTGCGCAAGGTAGCGGCGCTGCCGATTTCAAGCTGGCAATACTTGACCGAAAAAGGCGTGCGCCACATCGGCCCGATGGCGCAGGATTTCAAACGCCTGTTCGCCGTCGGCCCCGACGAGCGATCCATCACCACCATCGACGCCGACGGCGTAGCGCTGGCAGCGATTCAGGGCTTGAATCAGATCGTGCAGGCCAAGGACGCAAAGATTGCGGCGCTCGAAAAACGGCTCACCGCCATGGAGAAGCGACTGGGAATCCGCTAGCCCGTACCACGTAGGGTGGAACGCTTGCGGTTCCGCCTCGTTCTACGCCGCAGGCTGTGCAACCGTGTGGCGCGGCGCGGCACCGCGTTCGGCGGCACCGCAAGCGTGCCGCCCTACAAACATTAATCTGATTAGTTACGTGCCTCAGATTAGCCATCCAAA
Organism: Burkholderiales bacterium; assembly: GCA_031409935.1. Taxonomy (GTDB): domain Bacteria; phylum Pseudomonadota; class Gammaproteobacteria; order Burkholderiales; family Casimicrobiaceae; genus Casimicrobium. The sequence goes on from JANNYE010000115.1 coordinate 28,502, forward strand.
CTGCCGTCATACTCGCCGCAGGCGGGTATCCAGCACTCGACCATGCCTAGATGTCATTCATCGCGATTGCGACAGCAAACTTTCTGGATTCCCGGCTTTGCCGAGAATGACGCCGGTCTGAGACACGGAACTAATCAGGAACATTAATCCGAGATTTTCCATGAGACCTTTTTTCTCGTCGCCCCTGCGAAGCATGTCCTGAGCCTGCCGAAGGGGCAGGGGTCCAGCGTCTTTCGATCTCGCCAAATCCGCCACGAAACACCCAAAGTCACTGGGTTCCTGCCTTCGCAGGAACGACGAAGTGCATAAACCCCCGCCAATGAATAATCTCGGTTAATGCTTCCACTTCACCACTGACAGCAAATTGTTGAAGTCGTCCGTCCACAACGGCGCGCCAGCCGTTCGCTCAAGTGGAATGCCCGCTTCGCCGATCCCCTTCAGCGCATCGGCATTGCGCGCCAGCAGCACCCAAGTGCTCGACGAATGCAGCGTGTTGTCCTTTTGCGCCGGGTCTTCCACCACTACGCCGACCAGCTTCTCGCGATCCGCGATTTCAGCCAACACTGGCGGCAAATTCAGGAACCGGTTTGACACGTGATAGGCGAGGATTCCGTTACCTGCGACATGCCCGATGAAACCGCGTACCGCCTCTTGCGTGATCAAGTGCATCGGGATGGAGTCGCCCGAAAACGCGTCCACCGCGAGCACGTTGAATTGATTGTTTGCTTCCCGCTCCAGCGACAAGCGCGCATCGCCAATGATCACGTCCATCCTGGCTTTGCTGTCGGCAAGATAGGTGAAGTGTTTGCGCGCCAACCGCTCAACCTCAACATTGATTTCGTAGATGCGGCAAATGTCGCCGTCGCGGCAGTACGCGCCCACCGTGCCAACGCCGAGGCCAATCATGCCGATGCGCTGCTTGCGATTGCTCTGCGGTGCCATTTCGCGTTGTGCGTTCACGGCGCGTCCGAAGCCTGACGTGGGCGTGTAATACGTCGTTGGCTGATAGCGCCACTTTTCGTGTGGATACTGTTCGCCGTGCAGGATCGCGCCATGCACCAAACGCAGCAGATAATTTTCGCTGCCAATATCGTCGTAGGATTTGACTTTGAGCACGCCATAAAAATTGCGCGTCACCTCGATGGCGTTATTGTGCTCCTGCTTGACGAACCATGCACCGGTGCCCACGACGCCGATGGCGAGCAACACAGCGATCCATTGCAAAAAAGGGTGCGCGGCTTGCGCTACCGGAATGAACAGCAGCGCCGCGACCAGTAACGCAACCGCTGTTTCAAGATAGGTCGAAAACAACAGCGGGGCGACGACGCTGACCACCAACGCCCCGAGCGCACCGCCAATTGACACCAGCAGGTAAAAGCGAGTGAGATGCTGCGGCGCGGGTTTCGACAGTACCAATTCGCCGTGGCACATCATGCAGACAACGAACAGGCCGACGCAAAACACGCTGGTTTGAACGATCAAATCGAACTGAAAATCCTTGTCGACCAGCAGAAAACACATGCCGATCACCATCACAAAAAACGGCCCCGCGTAGAGATGGCGCTTGTACCAACCCGTGCCATCAAACGTGAGGATGAAGGTCAGCAAATACAACGTGAGCGGCAGCAGCCACAGCAACGGCACGCTAGCGACGTTTTGCGTGATGTGATTTGAAACCGCGAGCAGCAACATCGAACCCGCGGCAGAAAACGCGATCCAGCGCAGTTGTGATGCAACGGGCAACGGCTCCGCGTTGATGACCTCGGTCTCGCTCGAGGAATCAGCATCAACACGGCCCACACGCCAAGCCAGCGTGGCCACCAACAGTACAAAGACTGCGAACAAAACCGACCAGCCAATCGCCTGCATACGCGTACCAACAAACGGCTCGATGACTACCGGATACGAAACCAATGCGATCAGTGAAGCAGCATTCGACAACGCAAACAGACGATACGGATCACGCCCCGGATTGAGTCGCGCGAAATAGCTCTGAATCAGCGGACTGGTCGTCGACAGCAACACATAAGGCAAACCAATCGTCACCGCGAGCAGCATGAGAATGCGCGAAATTGGCTCCTCGCCGCCCACCGGCTTCCAGCTCTCCGGCGCGATGATCGGCAGCACGATGAGCGCCAGCAGCGCGAGCACGATGTGCAACTTCGGTTGACGGCGCGGCCCGAGCGCGCGCGGGCTCACGTCCGAGTAGGCGTATCCAAGCAACAGCGCGCCTTGAAAAAACAGCATGCAGGTCGTCCAAACAGCCGAGCTGCCACCAAACCACGGCAGGATTTGCTTGGCGATGAGCGGTTGAACAAGGAACAAAAGAAAGGCCGAAAGCGCGACAACCGCGTAGAAATGCATGACAAAAGCGGGTAATTGAATTCGCCCGGATTATCCCATCGGCCATTCACCGTCAGTCGCTCGCGCCGGGCAAATGCTGTTCCGGCCAGAACCGTTCGCCCTGAGCAAAGCGAAGGGTCTGAAAGTCCTATCCAACCGTCAAACCCTTCACTGCGTTCAGGGCGAACGGGAGTTAATCAGCGTTTCCCAAAAAGCACAAAGCCCCGCGAACGGGGCTTTTATCTTCGCGAAGCGAGAATTATTTCGCACGCTCCTGTAGAGCACGAATGCGGTCTTCCATCGGTGGATGCGTTGAGAACAACGAACCCATGACGCCGCCGATGCCCATCGCCTTCATGTTCGCTGGCAGTTCACCCGGCGTCAGGCCACCGAGGCGAGCCAGCGCGTTGATCATCGGACGGCCATTGCCCATTAACTCGGCTGAGCCTGCATCGGCGCGGAATTCACGATGACGCGAGAACCATGACACGACTATATGCGCGACCACACCGAGCAGCATGTCAAGCACGAACACGGTGACCATATAGCCAATGCCGGTACCGGCGCGATCGTTTTTGAGCACTACCTTGTCGATGAAATAGCCGATCACGCGCGACAGGAAGATCACGAACGTGTTCATCACGCCCTGCATCAGCGCCATCGTCACCATGTCGCCATTGGCGACGTGGGCAACCTCGTGGCCAATGACAGCCTCGACCTCTTCGCGGTTCATGCTTTGCAACAAACCGGTGGAGACGGCGACCAGTGCCGAGTTTTTGAACGCGCCGGTGGCAAACGCGTTGGCGTCGCCTTCATAAATCGCTACGTCGGGCATGCCGATGTTTGCTTTTTCGGCAAACTTGCGCACCGCGCCGACGATCCACTGATGCGTGGGATCGGGCGAATCGTTGATCATGGTTAGGCCCATGGTCCATTTGGCCATCGGCTTGCTGATCAGCAACGAAAAAATCGCGCCTGTGAAGCCCATGACCAGCGCAAAGCCGAGCAGCGCGCCCAGATTCAGGCCACTAGCACCGATGTAGCGATTGAGACCGAAGATGCTCGACACGATGCCCAACACCGCCACCACGGCGACGTTGGTCAATACGAACAACAGAATACGTTTCATTGCGGGTTTTTCCTTAAAAGAAAACGCGGATTGCACCCCTCACGGTTGAAGGGACTCATTGCGGATATGTGAACGATACAACGAAGTTCAAGGGGCGCTGTTAACGCTGACCCGACGATCCGACTGCAACACAGCTTTTTGTTGAAAGGCCTAATTTGATTGGACTTCGCTTTAGTCCTGACCTAAGTCGACATAAGCACTATTGCAACAGTAACGTGTGTCAGCCCCTATCTGACAATGCTTGCACACAAATTGTTGCAAAAGCTGTTTAGTCAGGCGTGACGGCTTGAACCCCGAATTTCGCAGCAGTCATCCGGACAGCAATTGCGAAGATTGATTGCGGTTTACTCAATTTTCGAATATGGTTGCGTCCGCAACTATATTGCACCGAAAGAATGTGAAAGCCATGCACGATCCTGAGCTACTGTGGCGAGAAAAGGTGCCGGTTGTCATTGCGGGTGGTGGGCCTGTCGGTCTCACGTTGTCAGCACTGTTGGCGCGACACGGCGTCGAAAACATCGTGATTGAGGCAGACAACGGCTATTGCGCGGGCAGCCGCGCCATCTGCATGTCGCGCCGTTCACAGGAAATATTGAGCTGGATCGGGGCGGATCGGGGGTTGGTACACAAAGGGCTTTCCTGGGTGGGCGGTCGGAGCTACTTCCGCGACCGCGAAGTGCTGCACTTTCAGATGCCCAGTGACCCAACCCAGCGCTACGCGCCGATGGTGAACATTCAGCAGTATTACGCTGAGGAACTGGCGCATAAAGCCGCATCGGCCTATGCCGATCTGGCGCAGGTGCACTGGTCGAGCAAGGTAGTCTCCGTTCGCCCTCAAGCCGCAGGTGTGGAAGTCGGCATCGATTCCGCTGCTGGCTTGCGCACGGTGCAAGCCGACTGGCTGGTGGCGGCTGATGGCGGTCGCAGCACGGTACGCGAACAACTCGGTTTGCAGCTCGAAGGCGTGCAGTACGACGGCAAATACGTGATCGTGGACATCGTACAAAAAACGCGTCGTCCCACCGAGCGGCTGGCGTGGTTTGATCCGCCGTCAAATCCGGGCTCAACCATTTTGATGCATCGTCAGCCCGATGATGTCTGGCGCATCGATTACCAGATTCGCGACGATGAAGATCCGGTCGAAGCAGTCAAGCCCGAAAACGTGTTGCCGCGGGTGCAAAGCCACCTGACGATGATTGGCGAGGTCGAGCCGTGGACGCCGTTGTGGATTTCCATTTACAACGCCAAATGTCTGACCCTGCCGGACTATCGACATGGGCGCGTATTGTTCGCGGGCGACGCCGCGCATCTGGTGCCGATATTTGGCGTGCGCGGCCTCAACTCCGGTCTGGACGATGCTGGCAATCTCGCATGGAAGCTGGCCTTGGTGCAACAGGGCCAGGCCGCAGAAACGCTGCTCGACAGCTATTCCGTCGAACGGGTGCATGCGGCGCGGGAAAACATCAGCTTTGGTGCCAAGAGCACCGAGTTCATGGCACCGCCCAGCTATGGTTTCCGCTTGTTGCGCGAGGCCGCGCTGCGCCTGGCCACCGAAGATGCCACCATCAGTTCACTGCTCAACCCGCGCCAATCGACACCGATCGAGTATGTGAATTCACCACTCAATCAACCGGACGGCGATGGTGATTTTGACGCAGGTGCTCGACCCGGCATGCCAGCGCCTGAGGCGCTACTTCGCGGCAAACAGGGCCGTGTTCATTTGACGTCACTTTTTGGCGGGCAATTCGTACTGCTGTATTTTTCGCAGACACCCGAGCTGTCGGATTCCTTCAGCGCGTTGTTTGCAGCAGAGACGACCGACGCCGTCGCAGTAACGGTTGCACCACTCTGCATTTCGCGAGCCGGAACAAACGAGGGTGCGGCGCTGTTCGATGAGCTGGGTCAGGCCCATGACCGCTACGACGCACGCGACGGCACGGCCTATCTGGTGCGCCCCGACGGCTATGTGATGGCGCGATGGCGTAACCCGACGGGCGACAACGTACGTGCCGCGCTGCGCCGGGTGATCGCTTGATCACGGCCCGAATGTCCAACACAACTGCCAACTATGCGGCGACACGCTGCGCTTCAAAGGTACACACCATGACCGAATCAGAACTCGATCAGACCTACGCAGCGCTTGCCGAGGCGACTACGCGCGTCGGCGAGGCGAAAGTGCCGCTGTTTCTCGCCACGCTGTCGTTGTCGCTTCTGGCAACAAAGGACGACGCTACGGCGGCAATACATCTGATTGCGCAGGCGGAACGGCTGGCGCTTACCTGATTTCGGCACAACGCTGCCGCTGTCCCGCCAACCCATCCAAATTTACGACCATCAAGGAACGACCCCATGACGCTATCCGCAAAACTCATTGGCCACACACTCGCGCTTTGCGCTTTTGCCGCGCTCTGCACCACACCCGCTTCGGCGCAAAATTACCCTGCAAAAACCATCGAATGGGTCGTGCCTTACCGCGCTGGCGGAGGTTCCGACGTGGTCGCGCGCACCGTGTCTGAAGCCATGGCACGCACGCTGATGCAGCCGATCATCATCAATAACAAGCCGGGTGCAGCCACCAACATCGGCGCGGACTATGTCGCCCACGCAAAGCCTGACGGTTACACCATTCTCACCGGCGACACCGCAACGCTGGCGGCGAATCCGTCGCTCTACGCCAAGCTCAGCTACAGCGCTGAAAAAGACCTGACACCGATCGGCCTGCTCGCGCGCTTCCCGATGATTCTGGTGGTCAATCCGACGATTCCGGCCAAAAATCTGACGGAATTTTTGGCGTGGGCGAATGCTCAAAAAGACAGCATCAGCTACGCCTCGCCCGGCGCGGGTAGCCCACACCATCTGACCACCGAGCTGTTTGCTGGTCAGGCCCGTCTGAGACTGGTTCACGTGGCCTACAAGGGTGCTGCGCCCGCCGTGCAGGACGTAGTGGGCGGTCAGGTGCCGTTCATGTTCGTCGATACCGCGAGCGGCATGAGTTTTATCAACGCAGGACGCTTGCGCCCGATTGCCATTGCCAGTCTGAAGCGCGTGAAAAACTTTGACACTATTGCCACGTTTGATGAGCAGGGGCTCAAAGGCTTTGAAGCCTACGCCTGGCAAGGGCTGGTCGCGCCGAGCGCCACCCCGGCGGACGTCATCGCCAAGCTCAACACGGCGCTGGTCGATGCGCTCAAGTCCAGCTCCGTGCAGGCGCGATTTTTGGCGCTGGGCCTGGAAGCCACGCCGAGTACGCCCGCCGAGATGTCCAGCTACGCCCGCAGCGAACGCGAGAAATGGGCGCGCGTTATCCGCACCAGCGGCATCAAACTCGATTGACCATGACACCGCTGCAACGAACGCTGACCTACCGGCTGCATCAGTTGCATAAATTGTCTGATGTCGAGAGTCACGCCGCGTATCTTGCCGAGACCCAGCTTTCAATGAGTTCCGGCCGCTGTCTGGCAGCGGTTGGCTCGTTTGCGCCGTTATCGGTGAACGATCTGGCGGCGGCGGCCAATCTGACCAAAAGTCAGGCCAGCCGAGCTGCCCAGTCGCTGGTCGAGCAAAAACTGGTCGTCAAGGCAAACAGCACGACCGATGGTCGTGGCGTAGTGCTGACCCTCACCGCTGCGGGAACAGTCCGCTGGCGTCAGGTGATGGCCGTCATTGATCGCCGCAACCACGAAATTTTTGGCGATTTGAGCTTGGCCGAGCAGCAACAATTGAGCAACATGTTCGACCGTTTACTGGTGCGCGCCGTTGATTGCGGCTAATGTCCGCGCTCGGCGGTCGGACAACGTGAAAAACGCTCATGGCGCGCTTCAACCTTTAATCTCCGCCAGGTTTGTGGCGGTGCGCTATTTCAACGCCATCAGACTCCTCCACGCTAAAGCGGCCAAAAATTGCCTTTTTGCACAGAATTGGGCATAATATAAGGCTTAGTTGACGACTCTTGCAGTTCGTCATCCCTCACCAGCCGCTCCATCAATCCTTCGATCGAGCAAACATGTCACGTATCCTGGCTGATTTTCTGCCTCACGCTACTAGAAAATCCCGTCCTAGGGCGCCGTGAAAACACTAAGGACAGCACCGTTATGAAATCTGGAATCCACCCCGAATACCGCGACGTCGTTTTTCACGACACCGCAGCCAACGAAAAATGGATCACCCGCTCCACGCTACACACGCCGCGCAAAATCACGATGGACGACGGCAAAGAGTATCCATTGGTCATCCTTGAGATTTCGAGCGCTTCACATCCGTTCTACACTGGCAAACAGCAACGTATTCTCGACACCGCTGGCCGCGTTGAGCGCTTCAACAAGCGTTACGCGAAAAAAGCCGACGGCGCAGCTGGTTCGGCCCCGGCTCCCGCAGCGGCTGAATAACGCAAAAGCGACTCGGATCGTCAAACAAAATGAGGCAGCCAAGCGCTGCCTTTTTTGTTGTTAGCGCCGCAACGTTTTTGTAGCCTGACCCCGCATCATGCAACCCCGAATCAATCACCAACCCACCGATCGCAACAAGACGCGTTGGAAGGCCGTCGCGCTGTTTGCGCTCATCGGTTTCTGGTTGCTTTCGGGCATCGTCGGACGCGAGCCGTGGAAGCCAGAGCCCGTCTATCTCGGCATTCTGCAAAACCTGCTTGAGCAGATCGCTAGCGGCGGTCGCCAGTGGTGGACGCCGATGGTTGCCGGCGTCTCGCAAGACAACGAAATCATCCTGATTCATTGGCTGAACGCGCCCGTTGTGTTGCTCGCGAATATTCTTTTGCCACTGCATGAGGCGGTACGAGTCAGCTCCGTGATCTGGACAGCCCTTGGTATAGCAGCTATCTCGCTTGCGGCCAGGCGCTGGAGCGGCGGCCACATCTCATTTCTGGCGGCGATTATCACCATTGGTTGCATTGGGTTGTACGACCGAGCGCACAGCTACGTGCCCGACATCGCAGTGTTCGCCGCGATGGCCTTTGCGGTTTACGGTGCAGCAGAGTTGGCAACATCGCCGCGCCGCGCCACTGCTTTGCTCACGGCGGGTATTGTGGTGGCCTTCGCTGCGCGTTCTGCGCTTGGGTTCGTGGTGATTGCACTGCCGGTCGGGTTGTTGTGCTTTGCACCGGTGTTTTCCATGCATCGGGTGGCCTTGATTCGGGCGCTGGTATTTGCCACCGTGATCTGCGGCTTCTGGATCACCGCTTTCGCGATGCGAGACGCAACCGGCTTTGATGCGTGGGTGGACGCCGATTTTGGCTTGAAGCTCGAAGATCGCGAGCACTTCGGGCCAACGTCCTATCTGAGCACGCTGTTGTGGTTTGCGTGGCCTGCGTGGCCCGTCGCAGTGTGGCTGATCACCCTGCGCGTGCGCGGCTTTGGCGGTGGCTGGCAGCGTGGTGAGGTCGTTGCTCCTGTGGTATTTTTTGTGTCGGGCTTCGTGGTGATTTCGCTGCTTACCGAGCCGCGCGACATTCACGCCGTGTACCTGTTGCCACCACTGGTTGTGCTTGCTGCGTTTGGCGTCGACACGCTGAAACGCACTTGGTATGCACTGATCGACTGGTTCGGCATTCTGGTGCTGGGGCTCACGGCCATCGTGGCGGTCGTTATTGCCAGCGCCATTTACTACGGCTGGCCGCCGATGATGTCGCAGTGGCTCTCTGTTTACGTGCCCGGATTTACCGGCACCTTGCCATGGCTGGGCTACGGCGTGGCAATGTTGGCTTTTGTTATCTGGATTGCACTGATTCAACCGGCGCACCAGCATGCACGCCGTGCGTTGATTAACTGGGCCGGGTGCGTCACCTTTTTGTGGATCGTGGCGCAGGCGCTGCTAGTGGCACCGCACAACCACATCATCGCGTATCGTGGTGTGTTCGGCGAGCTGTCCAAAGCGTGGCCGAAAACCGGTTGCGTCAACTCCATTGAGCTGTCAACATCGCAGGCGGCGATGCTCGCGTATTACACCGCTCGCGCTACTGAGCCCATTGACGCCGTTGGCGATGCACAATGCGCCTTTGTGCTGTTGCAACGCTACCGGGGCGAGCCCATCGGCTTGCCCGACCCGGAATACACGCTGCGTTTTCGCGGCAATCGGCCCGGTGACAACGCCGAGGCTTTTGAACTGTACGAGAAGAATGAGCAGGTTTTAAAAGAAACTGAAACTGCTCCAAAGGTAAAAGCACCATGAAATTTATTGATGAAGCATTTATTGACGTAATCGCTGGCGACGGCGGCAACGGCATGGCCTCTTTCCGTCGTGAAAAATGCATCCCGCGCGGCGGGCCAGACGGCGGCGATGGCGGGCGCGGCGGCAGCGTTTATGCCGAAGCCGACGAGAACATCAATACGCTGATCGACTACCGCTTCGCGCGCATCCACCGCGCCGACAAGGGTGGCAACGGCGGCACGGCTGACTGCTACGGGCGCGGCTCGGACGACGTGATTCTGAAAATGCCGATCGGCACAGTGATCACCGACATGGAGACGGGCATTCAACTCGCCGATTTGTCGAAGCATGGCATGCGCGAAATGATTGCCAAAGGCGGTGCGGGTGGCCTCGGTAACTTGCATTTCAAGTCCAGCGTGAATCGCGCGCCACGGCAAAAAACCAATGGCGAGGCGGGCGAAGAGCGCCGCGTTCAGCTTGAGCTCAAAGTGCTGGCAGATGTGGGTTTGCTCGGCTATCCAAACGCCGGTAAATCGACGCTGGTGCGAGCAGTGAGCGCCGCAAAACCGAAGGTCGCGGATTATCCGTTCACCACGCTCGCGCCAAGCCTCGGCGTGGTGCGCATCGACTATGGTCGCAGCTTCGTAATCGCCGATATTCCCGGCCTGATCGAAGGCGCGGCTGAAGGAGCTGGTCTGGGCCACCAATTTCTGCGCCATTTGCAACGCACCAAACTCATTCTGCATCTGGTAGACATCGCGCCGTTCGACCCGGATGCTGACCCGGTGAAAGAAGCGCGCGCGCTGGTTGCTGAACTCAAAAAATACGACAAAGAACTGCACGGCAAACCACGCTGGTTGATTTTCAATAAAGTTGACATGCTTGACCCGGCCGAGGCTGATGCGCGCATCAAAGACGCACTGAAACGCCTGCGCTGGACCAAGCCTTGGTACGCCATCAGCGGCATGAACAGAATCGGCACGACCGAGTTGGTGCGCGCCGTGGGCGAGCATTTGGCGGCGGTGAAAGCGGCGGAAGAACCGGAAGAGCTGGCGGTTGCGGCTTAGGCAGTGCGGGCGCTCTGTGGGAGCGGTTCCACGGCGAAAGGCGCGCTGCGAACCACCTATCGCGGTGAAACCGCTCCAACAAATTCTTAATCTCTTCGTCCTCCTCGTCTTTCGCAATGACTGACTTTTCAATCCTAAAACCCACCCGCCGAGTAGTCGCAAAAGTCGGCAGTGCACTCGTGACCAACGGCGGTGCGGGCATTGACCGCTCGGCCATCGCACGCTGGGCAACGGACGTTGCGGCATTGCGCGCACGCGGCGTGGACGTGATTTTCGTATCTTCCGGTGCGGTCGCTGAGGGCATGGCCCGACTTGGCTGGACCGAGCGCCCCAAAGCGATGCCCGAACTTCAAGCTGCGGCTGCAGTAGGCCAGATGGGCCTCGTCAATGTGTACGAACAAGCCTTCGCCGCGCACGGCCTGCACACCGCGCAGGTGCTGCTCACGCACGAAGACTTAGCCGACCGCAAGCGCTATCTCAACGCGCGGTCAACGATCACCGCGCTGCTCAAACACAACGTCATCCCGATCATCAACGAGAACGACACCGTCACCACCGACGAGATTCGTTTTGGTGACAACGATACGCTCGGAGCGCTGGTCGCTAACCTGATCGACGCGCAGGTACTCGTATTGCTCACCGATCAACAGGGTCTGTACACCGCCGATCCGCGCCGTGACCCCGACGCGAAATTCATCAACGTAGGTCGCGCCGACGACATGCAGTTTGAGGAGATGGCGGGCGGCACTGGCAGCGGCATTTCACGCGGCGGCATGCTGACCAAAATCCTCGCGGCACGACGCGCAGCGAACACCGGCATTCACACCGTCATCGCCAGCGGACGTGAGGCCAACGTGTTGCATCGGCTACTCGGCGGCGAGGCGATTGGCACCCTGCTCTACGCCCCCGAGGCCAGCCTCGCCAAACGGAAGAGCTGGTTAGCTGACCACCTGCAACTGCGCGGCAAAGTCACGCTTGATGCAGGTGCAACGAAGGCATTGCTGCATGGCGGCAGGAGTTTGCTGCCAATTGGCGTGATTGCGGTGTCGGGCGAGTTTGAACGCGGCGACGCTGTGGGCTGCATCGACGAATCCGGTCGCGAGCTGGCGCGCGGCCTCGCCAATTACTCGTCGAACGAGACCTTGCGGATCATGAGGAAGCCCTCATCTGAGATCGAATCGGTGCTGGGCTACGTCGACGAAGATGAACTTATTCATCGCGATAATCTCGTAGTCACAGGCTAGCCGTTCCATCTCAATCTATCGCGGTGGAATCGCTCCCACAAGAATGCCTTTGTGGGAGCGGTTCCACCGCGACAAACTCTGCTTGATGACCCACATGATTCTTCGCAGCGCACTCACCCTCCTACTGGCAACGTTCGGCTTCGCGGTCACGCCAACGCTTGCACAGCTTCCCCGTCAAGCCGCCCCCGGCCTCAACGGCGCACTCCCGAGTCTCGCTCCCGTCGTCAATCAAACGGCCGCAGGCGTTGTCAATATCTCCACGTTGTCGCGCGGCAATGACGCTGACAACCCGATGTTCAACGACCCGTTCTTTCGCCGCTTTTTCGGCCAGTCGGATCGACCGCAGCAACGTGAGGCGCAGGCGTCTGGCTCCGGCGTAATTGTGGATGCAGCGAAGGGCTGGATTCTTAGCAACCATCACGTTATCAAGGGCGCAACGAAAATCGTCGTGACGCTTAAAGATCGCCGCGAGTTCACGGCAAAGCTCATCGGCTCTGACCCTGCGACCGACATCGCACTGCTGCAAATTCCGCCAGAAAGACTCACCGCCGTACGCGTCGGTGAATCGGACGCCTTGCAAGTGGGTGACTACGTGCTTGCCATCGGCAATCCGTTCGGCGTTGGGCAAACTGTCACCTCCGGCATCGTCTCGGCGCTCGGTCGTGCGGGCCTGAATATCGAAGGCTTCGAGGATTTCATTCAGACCGACGCCTCGATTAACCCCGGCAATTCCGGTGGCGCACTGATCAATCTGCGTGGCGAGCTGATCGGTATCAACACCGCCATCATCGGCCCCTCAGGCGGCAATGTGGGCATCGGGTTCGCCGTGCCGACGAATATGGCGATACGGGTCATGGATCAGCTCGCACGCTTTGGCGAGGTCAAACGTGGCGGCATCGGCATCGCAGCCGTCGGCGAAATCAATCAGGAAATCGCCAAGGAAAATCGCTTGCCGGCCATTGAAGGCGCACTGATCAACACCGTCATTTCCGGCAGCCCCGCTGACAAGGCGGGCATAAAAAAGGGCGATGTGGTGGTGGCTGTTAACGGACGCACCGTGCGCACTGGATACGACCTGCGCAACCAGCAAGCATTGACGCCTATCGGGCAAATTCTGGAGCTTGCGATCATCCGCGCCGGACAGCCGAAGAACGTGCGCGTCACCATCGAAACGCCAGCCCGCGCGCAGGGCCTGCGTCCAGAAAAGATCACCGAGTTGCCAGGCACCGAACTCGCAAGCATTCCGAAAGAACTCAACCGTCGCGGTGTGTACGTCATCGAAGTGGACAACAAAAGCGAGGCCTATCAAGTGGGTCTGCGCGAGAACGACATTTTGCTGGGCGTAAACGGTGCCTACGTGCAAACGCCTGAAGAAGTGCGCCGCGCGATTCGGGAAGCGAACCGCTTCGTCGTGTTCAATCTTCTGCGCGGCGATAATCGCATTGATCTACGCGCGCGTAAGGGCGGGGCGCAGGGAACCTAAGCCAACGCCGGCGTCGCATTCAATATTCCCCGGCGTCATCCTCGCCGCAGGCGGGGATCCAGAAGGCTGCGGCACCGCACCACCCTAGATTCCCGCGCCGTTCGCGCGAGAATGACGGCATCAATTTTCACCACACAAGAAGCACCCAATGCAATACCGTCGCCTCGGCCAATCCGGCCTCAAAGTTTCTGAACTCTCCTACGGCTCTTGGGTCACCTACGGCTCGCAGGTTGACACCAAAGCAGCCGTCGAATGCATGGCCGCAGCGTGGGATGCAGGCGTCAATTTCTTCGATAACGCCGAGGCTTATGCCAAGGGCAACTCGGAGACGATCATGGGCGAGGCTATCAAGCAACTCGGCTGGCGGCGCTCGCAGGCGATCATCTCCACCAAGTTTTTCTGGGGCCTGAACGATGGCCCGAACGAAAAAAATACGCTGAATCGCAAGTACCTGATGCAAGCGATCGACGGCTCGCTGAAACGCTTGCAACTGGACTACGTCGACCTCGCGTTCTGTCACCGCGCCGACCCAAACACGCCGATTGAAGAGACCGTACGCGCGATGAGCGACATGGTCACACAGGGCAAGGTGCTGTACTGGGGCACCAGCGAATGGACGGCGGACGAAATCCGCGCGGCGTATGAAATTGCTGAGCGTCATCATCTGCACAAGCCGGTGATGGATCAACCGCAATACAACCTCTTCGCCCGCGAAAAGGTGGAGAAGGAATTTGCGCGGCTGTACGGCGATATCGGCCTCGGACTCACCACGTGGAGCCCGCTGTCGTCGGGCCTGCTCTCGGGCAAATACAAGGACGGCATCCCCGCCGATTCGCGCGCCGCGCTCAAAGGTTACGAATGGATTGCCGAGCGCGTCATCGACAAAGCAAAGGTCGCAGCGGTTGAAAAGCTGCGCCCGATTGCCGGTGATTTGGGATGCACGATCTCGCAACTCGCGCTGGCGTGGTGCCTGAAAAATCCAAACGTCTCTACCGTCATCACCGGCGCATCACGCGTAAGTCAGGTGCACGAAAACATGAAAGCGCTGGACGTCTTGCCGAAGCTCACGGCTGAGGTGATGACGGCGATTGAGGCAGCGACCGCAATTTAGTCCACGTTATCGCGATTCAGCTCGGCGCGCGAGGGTAGGTGAATTCGCAAGTACGCCGATTCCGCGCCGCAGGTCACTCATGCCCCCGTCGCCCCACGGCATAGGAGCAAAAACAGTGACCTGAAAGCATCGTAGAAACGCGCATTACCAACCAGAAAAGCGCGGCCATGTAGTGACGAACCCGTCATCATCAAGTGCCTCATATGCCGGAAACTGCGCTGCCGTTGCGCACGCATGATTCGGCAAAATTCGTAGCTGCCTGCCTACTGGAAACCGCGCCTCAATGGACTGCGTGGCCTCCGCGTCGCGCCACTCGACGATGCCGTGCTCCTGATTGGCGCTGGCGACCGTGCAGCCCGTAATGGGCTGCCCCGCCACGTCACACACCTGCCCGTAGCCGTAATCCACTTGCTGCTTTTGCGTGCCCCGATCACGGCTCATCGCCATCCAGCCAGCGTCCACGATCAGCCAATTTTTTTCGCGCTGATGCCCAATCACCGTGGTCAATACACTCATCGCAATGTCGCTCACATCACACACGCCCACGTTCACCATCACCAGATCGAAAAACACATAAACACCGGCGCGAACCTCGGTCACGCCATCGAGCGTCGTCGCTGAAAGTGCAGTCGGCGTGGAGCCCACGCTCACCTCCACGCACCCAAACCCGGCCTCACGCAAACGCATGGCCGCAAGCACGCAGCGCGACCGCTCCTGCTCTGCCATCTGATGTAACGATGGCGCGTCGTGCAATTCGTAGCTTGCCCCAGCATGCGTCATCACACCGGTGAGCATCACGTCAGTCAACACCCGCGCCACATCGAATAGCTCAGGCGCATCAGGCTTGATACCCGAACGATGACCGTCGGTATCAATCTCGATGAGCACGCTAAAGGTGACACCATGGAGAAGCCCGTAAGCCGCGACGGCCTGCGCCGCAGCAACGTTGTCAACGAGGATGCGCAGCTTGCAGCCGACGTTCATCAAGGCGGCGGCCTGCGGCAACTTGTGCGGTGCCATCCCCACCGCATAAAAAATATCGACGATACCAGCGGCAAAAAATTGCTCTGCCTCCTTGAGCGTTGATACCGTAATCGCAACAGCGCCAGCACGCATTTGCCGCCGCACAACCTCCACACATTTACTCGTCTTCACGTGCGGACGAAAGCGCACGCCCAGCGCATTCATGCGAGCTTGCATACGATCAATATTGCGTTCCATCTGTGCCACATCGATTACGGCGGCGGGTGTGTTTATGTGTGCGAGCGGGGATGCAATCACGATGTTTCCCTTTGGGTTCGGGCGGTTTACGAAGCATACCGAGTGCAGTGACCGTTGTGTCGCGCACGACCGAGCGATTCTGTACCCGCAGCGCTCAACCCTCGCTTTGACGTGCGACGACGGCATCCGTCTGCACGCCAGGACAAAGCCCCACCAGAACAGGTAGGGTCACTCAATTTGCGCGTGGAAATGTTGCACTGGAATGAAATGCGCGCTACAAAAGGAAAACCCAGCCGAAGCTGGGTTTGGTTGCGGATGGAATCGATGTTCTGAAACCACCCTTATTGCAGCAACGGCTCTCACCCCGGATAACTACAACTGATCGAAGTATAGGCAAATTTGAATGGCACGCAAGCTTCCTTTTGATCCCAAGACATTGGGTCCATTGACGTTTGGATTTGACATTGGCATCGCCTCTGTCGGTTGGGCTGTGCTTAACGAGACTCGAATCGTCGACTTGGGCGTGCGCTGCTTTGACGCGGCAGAGAATCCAAAGACCGGTGAGTCGCTTGGCACAAAGTGGCGGACGGACAAGATCGCTCGACGGCGCTTGGGTCGCCGTGCGGATCGCCTGAAAGCCTTGCTGCGACTGTTTGTACGCGAAGGATTGCTGGCAAAGGCCGATCACGCATTGCTTTCGGCTCCGCCTACAGAAAAGCGCGGCATTAACCCGCGAACGCCGTGGGCGCTGCGATCTCGCGGACTGGACGAATTGCTCTCACCAGATGACTGGGCACGAGTGCTTTATCACTTGGTCAAGCGGCGCGGGTTCATGTCCACGCGCAAGGCTGAGCGTGTACAGAAAGAAACGACTTCTGCATCGGCAAAGGAGAAGATGGGGCTTCTAGCAGGCGTTGCAGCGACGGCCAAACTGCTAGTTGACGGCGAAACAAGAAAGTACCGCACGTTGGGTGAGATGGCTTATAAAGCCGAGCCGTTCGCTCAGGCTAAGCGCAACAAAGCGGGCGAATACAAACGCAGCTTCGACCGCGCACTTCTGCTCGATGAAATGAGGCAACTATTCGAGCGTCAGCGCGCGCTGAAAAGCGCTCACGCAACGGAAGAGTTTCAGGCAGAAGTAGAAGCACTTTTTATCCACCAGAAGCCTGCTGTGACTGGCGAAGCGATGCTCAAGCTGATGGCCCGATGCAATCTGGAGCCCAGCGAGTTTCGTGCGCCGAAGTACAGCTACAGCGCCGAACGATTCATCTGGCTTGGCAAGCTGGCGAACCTGCGAATTGTTGCGAACGGTGAACGACGAGAACTTTCGTCAACTGAGCGTTCGCTCGCATTGCCATTACCGTACAGCAATAAGACAGGGAAGATTACCTACAAGCAGCTTCGTGCGGCAATCGGATTGCCGCAGAGTACAGCGGTTGGATTTGCGGGGCTATCTTACGGCACCAAGCGAAATAAAAAGGGGGAGGATGTTGACCCGGAAGAAACAACGCTGGTGCAGTTGCGTGCGTGGCCCGATCTTCGCGATGCTTTCCTTGATGCAAAGCTCGAAGAGTCGTGGCAAAAGTTAAGCGTGAATCCGGATCAGATGGACGCCGCAGCTTACGCGCTATCTGTTTTCCAGACCGACGACGAAATTCGTCCTGCGTTGGCCAAGCTTGATTTTTCAGAGACCGAAATAGAGGCATTGCTCACGCTCGATTTCAAAGGCTTTTTAATGGTGTCGGTGAAAGCTATTCGCAAGCTTCTGTCGCATATGGAGTTGGGTTTTCGATACGACGAAGCGTGCGAAAAGGCTGGGTACAGTCACTACAAACCGCAGGGCGAATCAAAAGCGCTCAACCTGTTGCCGAAGTTTCGTTACGAGGACGTGCGAAATCCCGTCGTCTTCCGTGCGCTCAATCAGGCGCGCAATGTGCTCAACGCGCTCATCAGGTTGTATGGATTGCCTGCGGCGATTCATGTGGAGCTGGCACGCGATCTCTCCAAGTCGTTTGACGAGCGACGGGAAATTACGCGCGATCAAGAGGTGTATCGCAAGCAGCGCGAAGACGCTGAAAAGCTCTTTACTGAACACTTTGCGGGGCACGCGCCGAATCCGCGCAATCAGGACTTGCTAAAGTACCGACTCTACAAAGAGCAAGATGGAAAGTGCGCGTATTCGCTGATGCCGCTTGATCTCGAACGCATCATTGAGCTTGGATACTGCGAGGTAGACCACGCACTGCCCTACTCCCGCTCCTTTGATGACAGCATGAACAACAAGGTGCTGGCGCTGACCAAAGAGAATCGCGACAAAGCCAATAAAACGCCGTTTGAATACTTGGGCGGCGCGAATGAAAGTCAGGCATGGCGCGAATTCGAAGCTTTCGTCGTCGGCAACAAGAAACTTCGAAAGGCGAAGAAAGATCGCTTGCTTCGCCGCAACTTCGACGACGCGAGCGCGGAAGGCTTCAAAGAGCGGAATCTAAACGACACCCGTTGGGTTGTGAAGCTCTTCGCCAATCGCATTAAAGACAACCTGCGATTTGCGCCCGATGCGACTGGCGTTGTGAGCAAGAGTCCTGTGCTCACGCCCAGTGGCGGTTATACGAGCTTCCTGCGCACACGGTGGGGTTTGCACAAAAATCGTGAAGCGAGCGACCTGCATCACGCGCAGGACGCGTGTGTGATCGCCGCCGCGAGCGCGGCGCTCATCAAGCGTGTGAGCGACTACAACCGCAAGCGTGAAACGTTGGAAATCTTGCCTGGCGGTGCAATCGTTGACACCAATACAGGCGAAGTGCTGAAGGGCGCCAAAGCGTTTTTCCCCGAACCCTGGCGACATTTTCGCGACGAGGTGCTAGCGAGACTTTCCTACGATCCAGCCAAGGCGATTCCGCTATCTGGGATTGCGTATGACGCGGACGTCATTGCCTCGCTGAAACCGGTGCTCGTGTCGCGCGCGGTCAAGCGACGTGCGGGCGGGGCAGTGCATCAGGATACTGTGCGTTCGATCAAATCGCATTTGGGGCCTTTGACAAGCAGCAAGCGCACTCGACTGACCGATCTAACCCTCGCAAAACTAGATCAAGTCGTCGGCGCGCAAGACCCGCGCAACGCAGGGTTGATGTACATCCTTCGCACTCGGCTCGAAGAATTTGGCGGTGACGGTAAGAAGGCGTTTGCTACGAATCAGCCGCCCGTTCACAAACCTCGACGTGACTTTACTGATGGCCCGGTCATCAATGCGGTTCATGTGAAGGACGTGCAAAAGGGCGGTGTTTCCGTGCGTGGTGGAGTGGCGGATCAGGCGAGCATGTGGCGTGTCGATGTGTTTCGAAAACAGGGGAAGCATTACCTCGTACCCATCTATCAGGCGGATCGGCGCAAAGGCGCGGAGTTGCCGAATCGAGCTGCGACTCAAGCGGTCGAGCGGGACAAATGGACGTTGATTGACGATACGTTTGAATTTCGATTTGCACTTTATGCAAATGATCTGGTCAAGTTGTGCAATAAATCCCAAACGTACTTCGGTTACTACATCGGTACGGGTATTGCGTCCGCCACCATTTCAATACGATCTCACGACGACGACCACTTGGTCGCCACCGGCAAGGCGTGGCAAGGGGTTTGGGTAAATCTCGGCGTGAAAACCGGAATCGTCGAATTCACCAAATTCAATGTCGACTCTCTGGGAAATTTCTTTGAAGTGAAAGGCGAAACCCGTCATGGGCTGGCGTAGCGTAGTCATCAATCAGCCCGCCAAACTCAAGCGCGAGCACTTCGCATTGGTGATTGAGCAAGCGAGTGGCAACAAGGCGAGCGTGCCTTTTGAAGACATCGCCGTCATCGTTTTGCACAACCGCGAAGTCACGCTCACGCATCCGGTGCTGGCTGCGTGTGGTGAATACGGCATTGGGCTGTTTTCTACCGGAGATAACCATCAACCCAACGGCGTATTTTTGCCATTTCTGCCGCACAGCAGAGGCGTGAAAATGCTGCGACTACAGCGAGCGCTCGACAAGCCGAGTGGCAAGCGGGCATGGGCAGAAATCGTGCGTCAGAAAATCAGCAATCAAGCGGCCTGCGTCCGCCTCGCGTCTCGCGATGAAGATGCACACCAACGTCTCGAATCGTATGCACGTCGCGTGCGTTCGGGCGACCCGGATAATCTGGAAGCGCAGGCGAGTGCGCTCTACTTCCCTGCACTTTTTGGCAGAACGTTTACTCGCAGCAGCGAGGTGTGGGTCAACGCCGCGCTGGACTATGGCTATGCGGTGATGCGCGGCGCAATTGCCAGAGCATTGATCGCGCATGGCTTGCACCCTAGCGAGGGGCTGTTTCATGCGAGCGAACAAAACGCGTTCAACCTCGCAGACGACGTCATCGAACCGTTTCGCCCCATCGTGGATCTGCATGTTGCCAAAATCGTTTCAGTGGCGTTGTCCACTGCGGAACTGTCGCCCACAAACAAAGCTGATTTGGTGGCGCTTCTCAATGTCGATGTAGGCATGCGTCGCGGCAGGATGTCCACGCTTTCGGCAATGGAGCACACGATTGAATCTTTGGTGCGGCTTTACGATGGCGGCGGCGAGATGCTGCTGGAACTGCCGCAACTGATTGGACTGCGCGCACATGTCGCTGACACGTAGCGCAGCAAAGCAAACACAGCCAATGCGATGAGCCACAGTACACGCCGATTTATGCGATTACTCGTGTTTTTTGATTTACCCACCGTCACTCGTCAGGAGCGCCGTGCGTACACGTTGTTTCGCAAATTTTTGCTGAATGACGGTTACGACATGATCCAATTTTCAGTCTACGGGCGAATCCTTGCAGGAAAGGATGCCGAGGGAAAACACTTTCAACGGCTCTCGGCAAATTTGCCGCCAGAAGGCTCGGTGCGCGTCTTGTCGGTGACTGAAAAGCAGTACGCCAGCATGAAAATGCTGGTCGGCCTTCCACTTTTTCAAGAAAAAAAGGTCAGCGCCGATCAAATGTTGTTGTTTTGAAATGACTGATTTGCAAAGAAAAAACCCGCGCCAGCCAAGGCTGGACGCGGGTTTAAGTCAGGTCTGAGTGTAGCTATCCGGGGTGAGAGAGGGAGCTACAACAAAAACATAAGCGATGACCATTCGCTAAACGAGTGTAGCTATCCGGGGTGAGAGAGGGAGCTACAACGACGTGATGATCTGGACTATCAAGCTCGGCGAGTGTAGCTATCCGGGGTGAGAGAGGGAGCTACAACGCGCACGAACTTCGCTAGCTTTTTTTTCACGAGTGTAGCTATCCGGGGTGAGAGAGGGAGCTACAACACTGTAAACACTGCGGTGGCGTCCACCGTGGAGTGTAGCTATCCGGGGTGAGAGAGGGAGCTACAACCGCAGTATCCTCAGTGCGCCGATGTAGGTCGAGTGTAGCTATCCGGGGTGAGAGAGGGAGCTACAACGTGGGGCGTACCAGACTTGTGCGGCTCCATGAGTGTAGCTATCCGGGGTGAGATAGGGAGCTACAACCGTGGGCGATGAGGGCGGCGGCAGAGTTGAGAGTGTAGCTATCCGGGGTGAGAGAGGGAGCTACAACTGGTTATCATGTGGTCGATGATTTCGGGTCGAGTGTAGCTATCCGGGGTGAGAGAGGGAGCTACAACGCGTAGGACGCTCCTGAGCGACCTCCATCGGAGTGTAGCTATCCGGGGTGAGAGAGGGAGCTACAACGCCGCAAAAGAAGTCCAACAATGGATTAAGGAGTGTAGCTATCCGGGGTGAGAGAGGGAGCTACAACCGACCATAGCGAAACCTCGCTATAACTCAGGAGTGTAGCTATCCGGGGTGAGAGAGGGAGCTACAACCGTTATTTGCGCTTTGTATGGGTTGACTAGGAGTGTAGCTATCCGGGGTGAGAGAGGGAGCTACAACCGTTATTTGCGCTTTGTAT
>JANNYE010000116.1:0-5823 GCA_031409935.1 Burkholderiales bacterium
CTACGAGGCGGCGTAGTCCGCTGTCCGCCCAACTGCCGTCATTCTCGCGAAGCGCAAAACGAACACATGTTTGTCTGCCGCCCTCCCGCTCATGCCGCGGAGGCAGTCACCTTTCTTGCTTCGCCAAGAAAGGTAACCCAAAGAAGGCGACCCCGACGATTGGCCTGATCCTGCGATGCTCAGAAAAAAGCGGAACGAAAAAACTCGCTATCGCTCAAACAGTTTTTCGTTCTGATCGCTTTTTTCTTCCGCTTCTCGGGGCCAATCAACGGGGACCCGTCGAGCCGATATTTGATGGCTTCGCGATGAGGTCTACGATAAATCAGCTGAGAGCGCCCAGATGGCGATTCAGCCGCTGTTTACGAAATGTTCGGCAATACCGGTTGCGAACTTCGGTATCAGTTCGAGGATTCTCTTTGCGAGCGATAGAGTATCTCCTGGCATTGGAAACCAGAACTGCTCGGTCATAAGGGCTGAGCCCAACACTTTTCTCGAAGTCGACTCTGTTCCGATAATACTCATGTCACCAAAACTGAACAAAGTAGCAAACATTGCGTTACTTTTGACATCTACTTGTCGCGCGCGCACACCAACTGCAACGCCTCGCTCTGGAGCAAATCTATAGATAGGCGTGCATTCCAACACTTGATCTACCGGCGAGGACGCGTACGACTGGCGCATACTGAAATTTGGATCGGCAGTCGCATAAGCTTCGATGCTTGCGCGCACCGTGCGCGAAGCAAATTGCCGCTGTAAGTCGTTAACCAAATTTTCTGAAAACGAATCGAGAGAGTTTCCAAATGCGCCGCGAATGCGGTCAGCTACTGCGACGTTTTCACCGGCAGCAGCAGCGGCATTTATCGAAGTAGATCCAAAGGCGAGAAACACCGAGTCTTTGGGCGGCACAATCGACATACCGAACCCTTTTGAGTCGGAGGACTTTTTAACAGAAGGCGCACACGCACCAATCACAATTGATGATGCGCTAAGAGTCAAAAAACTACGTCTATCCATGTTTAATTGCCAGCGCGTAAAGATATCTGACGATGAATTTACTATATCGCAGAAGGCATGAGCGGTCGATTGCTCTGACTGTTACGTTTATCTGGCTATCAAATATCGGTTCGACGGGTCCCCGTTGATTGGCCCCGAGAAGCGGAGGAAAAAAGCGATCAGAACGAAAAACTGTTTGAGCGATAGCGAGTTTTTTTCGTTCCGCTTTTTTCTGAGCATCGCAGGAATAGGCCAATCGTCGGGGTCGCCTTCTTTTGGTTACTTTTCTTGGCGAAGCAAGAAAAGTGACTCGCCATCAGGCGAAACCGGCATCCTCTAATGGTGCAATCTACCAATTCGTCGTGCCATTTGCGAAGCCAGTTCTCGCGTCCCTTCGACTGTGCTCAGGAGAGCCTTTCGCCGCTCCTACGATACCGCGTTTTCTTTATACGCCGCTGAAGCTAAATAGCATCGACTTCTCAACACCCGCTGCGAGTCCGCATTCCCTGCGCTAGACTCATTGCCCCATCCCTGCACGGAGCCTCGCCCCGCCGTGTCGTCAGATTTGAGCCCGCATGCGCATGCATTGGCCCCCGGCACGCAGATTCGTGACTACACGATTGTGTCGGTGATTGGCACGGGCGGTTTTTCTATCGTCTACAAGGCCATCGACAAGTCGCTGGATCGGGCGGTGGCAATCAAGGAATATTTCCCCGGTTCGTTTGCGCTGCGCGACCACGAGGGCAGCGTGCGCCCGCACAGTCGCGACACGGCGATGTTTGCCAAGGGGATCGAAAGTTTTTTGAACGAAGGCAAGCTGCTTGCCGCGTTCGATCATCCGGCGCTGGTGCGCGTGTATCGCTGCTGGGAAGAGCGCGGCACGGCGTACCTGGCGATGCGGTTGTACGAAGGGACGACGCTGCGCGACGCGGTGAACGCGGGCGACTGGCGCACCGACGAGGCGACATTGCGCGCCCTGCTGCTGCCGATGTGCAACGCGCTGGACGTGCTCCACGCGGCGAAGTGCTACCACCGCGACGTGGCACCGGACAACATCATGCTGGTGGCGGGCTCACATGAGGGCTCACGTTTGGCACCGGTGCTGCTCGATTTCGGCGCGGCGCGCAAGGCCATCGAAAGCACGCAGGTGTTCACCGCGATTTTGAAACCCGGCTATGCGCCGATTGAGCAATACGGCGACGGCGAGTTAAAGCAAGGCCCGTGGACTGACATTTACGCGCTGGCGGGCGTGGTGCATTTCACGCTGGCCGGCAGCGCACCGCCAACCGCCATCAGCCGCATGATTAAGGACGGGATGCCCCGACCTCGCGATGCGTTCGGCGGGCGATTGCCCGATCATTGGTTAGATGCTATCGAGACCGCGTTGGCGGTCAAGCCCGATCTGCGCCCGGTGAATATCAGTGCGTTTCGAGCGCTGTTTCGCTGGGATGAAATGCAGACGCTCGCGGCTGTGGCTCAGCCTGGCACGCGGGCTGTTACGCCTGCGGAGACCAGCGCCGTCGACGACGAGCGCACGGTGGTGGCCGTGCGCCCAGCTCAGAGCGCGCCCACGGCTGCGATTGCACCCACTAAAAAATCGCCACCCGCAGCATCTCGACGCGGGTTTGCTGTGGCGTGGGTGGCAATGCTCGCAATGATTGTGGTGATTGGCGTCACCGCCGCGCTTTTGCTAGATGGACCTGCTCGCGAGCACGGTGGCAACACGCCCGCTAAAGCAGCCACATCGCCAATAGCAGCGCCAACCGCGCCAATCGCCGCGCCACCGACGGAAATAAAGGCGGATGCTGACACGTCAGGCACGAAAAAAACGTCTCTACCTTCAGAGCCCGCGCGTAAAGCGGCACCCCCAGTGCAGGAGCCGGCCGTCAAGGCGACCGGCGAGCAGCCTGACGTCAAACCGCCGAGGCCATTACGGCAGAAACAGGTGCAAACAGAGGGCAGTGAGGGCCAGAAGCCCGTGAATAGCGGCGCGCGACCGGCGCGCTGCGGCTCACTCATCGAGCGTTTTGGGCTCGGTGAGCTATTGAGCACGGAAGAGCAACAATTTATCAGGGAGCGTTGTAAATGAACACCCGACTATCGGCATCATCACCATCCGCAACTACTGCTGGGTTGCTAGGCTGCTGCGTGCTGGCCGCGCTCAGCGGCCTTAGTTTGGGTGGCTGCGCAAGCACCCCCACGCCCACTACCAACTACGCCGCCCCGGTCGTGACACCCGCCCCGCCGCCGCTCGCTCAGGTGCCAGTTGCCGTGATTGCGTCGCCGCCCACGCCCCCGCCCGCAGCACCTCCACCGCCCGTGGCGGTGCCGTTCGACATCGCCATTGTTAACGCTGCCACCGCGCTGTTTAAAAACGCCAGCGCGACGGTTGGCGCTGGGGGCAATCGCATGGTGGTGATCGACCCGCTGATTGACGGGGTCAATGGCCAGCAAACAACCGCGAGCCGCTACATTGAGACACGGCTGCGCGACATCGCGCGCGACCAGTTTCCCGCCCTCGACATTCGCGAATTTTCATCGGCCAACGTGGCGCAGAACCCGATGGTTCTGGTCGGCACGTTCACCCCGATCACGCTTGATAACAAGACCGTTGGCAAGCCTGAGGCCTATCGCATTTGTCTTGCGTTGGCTGATTTTGCGAGCAATAAAATTGTGTCGAAAGGGGTGGCTCGCTCAATGCTCGACGGCGTGAGCTCTACCCCCACACCGTACTTTTCCGACACCCCAGTGTGGGTGCGCGACGAGTCGGTGGACGCCTACATCAAGACCTGTCAGGGCACAAAAGTGGGCGATGCGATTGACCCGATTTATCGTGACCGCATCGACACCGCCACGGTGATTTCAGATGCGATTTTGGCCTACGAAAAACGCAATTTCCGGCAAGCGCTTGAACTGTATGTGCGTGCCGTTCGGGCATCCACGGGCGATCAATTGCGCGTTCACAGTGGGCTTTATATGGCCAATTGGAAGCTTGGAAAAAAAGCAGACGCAGAAACCGCATTCGGCAAGATCGTCGATCACGGTTTGGTTGCAAAAAAGCTCTCGGTGAAATTTTTGTTTCAGCCGCGCAGCACTGACTTTTGGAGCGATGCCAACGTCAGCGGGCCTTACTCAATCTGGCTGCGGCAAATCGCCACGCGCGTGGCCAAGGCCAATAGTTGCGTTGAGATCGTCGGTCACACCAGCCGATCTGGCACCGAGCCCGCCAACGACCGCCTGAGCCTGGCTCGCGCCCAGTATGTCAAACGAAAAATGGACGCAACCGTGCCCGCCCTCGCATCGCGCACCACCGCATCCGGCCTCGGCTACCGAGAAAACGTGGTCGGCAGCGGCGCGGACGATCTCACTGATTTGCAGGATCGACGGGTGGAATTTCGGATCGCTTCTTGCGCGAAATGAGCATTGGGCACGCCAACAACTTTTGACTGAAACGATTATTTTGCGGGGGCTACAGTCAATATTTTAGATTTATCGACTATGAGATAAATCCTTACGCTGCCCCTGTGAAATATAGCGTTCAACAAATAGCTGTATTCACCCGAAGATGATTTTTACAGAAAATTTACCCTCATCGTCTTTCCTCCCCGGCCTTCGCCGGGGTGACGACTAGGCAGGAGGCCAGCGGTTTTGGGTGCTTCGCCACAGTTGTTGCGTGCTCGAAAGACGCTGGGCCCCTGCCTGCGCAGGGGCGACGAAAAAGAGCTAATAAATAGTCTTGCTCTATTCGCCTGATCCGCATCCATCGCCAGCAGCATCATGAACAAAGCACTTTCGCGCAGCGTGGGCCACTCCGCATGGAACCGTGTTGACGACGTGCGCTTGGTGCAATACCTGCTGAATTGCGTGCCCGTGTCGCGCGGTGGGCCGACGCGTGAATTGGTGGTGGACGGCGTGTGCGGGCCGTGGACGGTGCGGGCGATCTTCCGCTTCAAACGGATGCGGCGCGGGTTGACCAGTGCTCGCGTGGAGCCGAATCGGCAACTGTTTCATGCGCTATTGACCCATGACCCGTATCCGTCGCAGCCGCTGCCACCGGCCTGCCCTGCCAGCGGTCAGCCGTGATCGCGCGGGCACGGTTGCGACGACTAGGCGAGACCACGGCGTTCGTGCGCGATGTGGTGCTGCCCGGCGGACCTGACGCTCGACCGTCGCTGCATCCCATGGCCTGTTTCTGTGCGCTGCGTTACGAGCGCTCGCCGATTCACCGCTGGGGCATTTTTGCCGCCGAGCCCATTGCCGCCGGGCGTCGCGTGATCGAGTACACCGGCCAGCGGGTTTCGCCGCAAGAGGCGGCCCGCCGAACGCTGCGCTCGCAGCTCTACCTGTTTTATCTGAGTCCGACGCAACAGATTGACGGTGCGATTGGCGGCAGTGGTGCGGAATACATCAACCACAGTTGCGAGCCCAACCTGCGCGCAGCGGTGTCGCGCCGACGGCTGTACCTGCTGAGCGTGCGCGCCATCGAAGCGGGCGAAGAATTGTTGCTCGACTATCGAATCAACGCCGACGGATTGCGCCTGCCATGCCACTGCGGCGCTGCCAGCTGTCGCGGTTATTTGAATGCGGTCGAGCCGCTTTGAATTTGCCGGTTCGATGGGCGTCGGCAATGGCGGATTTTTGATGTCAACTTTTAGTTGATAGCGCCGATTTACATGGCCTGACGCATAGATTTGCTGAGTTAAACCACGAACAGTCGCACTTAGGTTTTAGGAGGGATGAAGAGAAGCGAAGCGCTACCCTTTAGTTTCTTGAAGACGAAAGGACGGTGTTTATGGCTTTCTTCACCCCAGAGAAGAGGATACAGCTTGA
>JANNYE010000117.1:0-26316 GCA_031409935.1 Burkholderiales bacterium
CGCCAAGGCTCGACGTAGCGCAACAACGTGACGTTTCCGTGGCGCGGATCGGTCACGATGAGGTTGTACAGCCCGTTCACCGAATCTCGGTTCCCTTCGAGACATTGCAGGGCGTGCGTCGGCGATACGCACAGATATCCGGTGATACCAAGCGCACTGTTGCGCCGCTGGCTGGCCGCGAGAATCTGCTGAATATCAGCTTTGGTCATCGGCTCGACGAGACTGCTGGCGTAGATCAAACGAATGAGTTTCATGCAACGAGTTTAAGCGCGTAAATGTTGGACAAACCAGTCCTCGACAAAGCGAAATTTGTCGAAGTGCTGTAGCAATTACTTCTTGCCAATGCCAAACAAAAGCCGCTTCGCCTCATCGCCCGCCTGACCGGTCGGCGTGGTGTTCATGTCCTTGGCGATTTGGTAGGCACGGATCGTCGCGGGCCGTTCCTTGATCGCATGAAACCAGCGCTTCAAGTTCGGAAAATCATCAAGATTCATCTGCTGCCGCTCGTATGGAACGACCCACGGATAACACGCCATGTCGGCAATGGAATACTCCCCGGCCAGAAACTCACGATCTGCCAATCGCTTGTCCATCACGCCATAGAGCCGCGCTGTTTCGTTCACATAACGATTGATCGCATAGGGCAATTTTTCCGGCGCGTAGGTTCCGAAATGATGGTTCTGTCCGGCCATCGGGCCTAGCCCGCCCATCTGCCAGAACAGCCATTGAATGCCCTCTTTGCGCCAGTACAGGGACTTGCGATTGAGGAATTTTTGCGACTTGTCCGCGAGGTATAAAAGCATCGCGCCGCTCTCGAAAATTGTCAGCGGTTCATTGTCCGGCGTAGGCTGCATCGGCTTGTGATCCACCATCGCCGGAATGCGGTTGTTTGGCGACGCTTTCAGGAAGGTCGGGTCGAATTGCTCACCCTTGCCGATGTTCACCGGAATCACGCGATATTTCATCTTCGCTTCCTCCAGAAACATCGTGATCTTGTGGCCGTTCGGCGTGGTCCAGTAGTAGAGGTCGATCATGGGTACTTCGTGTGAATGTGTTGCTGAAAATATAGGGTGCGCTCGGCGCACCATCGTTCACGAGGTGCGCCGAGCACACCCTATGCTTGTGGTTAAAGTTTCACGGGGCCCGAATCCACCACCACCGCCGTCGCTTCCCGCGCCTGCTGCTGACGTACGCGATCAACGTATTGCTCGGCGCGCGCGATCTGGTCGTGCAGCATCGCGTTGTTCTTGCCCATGACGTCGATGGCCTTGCTGCGGAAGCTGTCCATCGCGTCCATCGCCTTGAAGGTTTGATCGAACATTTCTTTTAATTTATCAATACCGATACCGGGGTTTTGCGCGAACTCGGTTGTTTTTTCGACATGGGTGTTGAGCTGTTTGCCGGTCTCGGCGATCAGGCCTTCAATGGTGCTGTTCACGCCCTTCAGCATGTCCATCACCTGCAACTGATTGCCCGTCGCGCGGGCGACCGTTTGCGCCACGGCGAGCGCGCTCATGCCGGTCGTGGCCACCCGCGAGCAGCCATTGATCATCTCGCGCCCGGTTTTCTTGAGCACATCCAGCGCGAGATAGCCATTGATGCACACCGCCTGCTGCGTCAGCATGTCCTGTAAATTCTGCCGCGCGTAGAACAGCACTTCCTGCTGTAACGCATGCGCGCGACGCGGGTCGGTCGCCTGCAACGCCGTCACCCGTTCAGCGAGCGCGCTGTCGAGTTTTTCCGAGAAGTGAATGGCAGCCGCGAGCTTCTGCATCGCCTCCCACAATTTGCCGCGCACCGACTCAATCTCTATCACGTCCTTTTGCATGTCGTCACGCGCCGCGTAGAGCTGCTGCATGCTCGATTGCAATTGCGAACCCGCGCTCTGATACTTGCGGAAATACGCCTGCAATTTGTTGCCATAAGGAATGATGCCGAGCAGCTTGTTCGGTTGCAACAGATCGCCGGCGTTACCGGGGTTGAGTTCGTCCAGCTGCCCGCGAATCTCAGAGATCGCCTTGTACGCGGGGCTGCTCTCGACACCCACAAAATTCTGCGCCATGAAACGACCCTGCATCATCGACGAGGCGATAGAAATTTCCTCGCGGCCCAAGGCGAACGCGCTGTCGAGTTTGCCTTTGAATGCCGCGCTTTCCACGTCCTCGGCTAGCAGCGCAGTGACGAAACGACTGACCTGCTCATCGACGGCCGCTTTGGTCGCATCGGGTAGCGGTACTGCGCTTTTTGATGCCTCCGGCACAACAGGCGTAATCACCTCGGGCGGCGTGAGTTGAAAACCAGTGGCTACAGCGGAAGGGACGGCGGGGGCGTCAGACATGGAAGGTCTCCCAAGTGAAATTTCACAACAATGCGCACAGTGTATTCACTCACAAAGACGATCCGTGCTGTGGGAGCGGTTCCACCGCGATTGCCGTGGCAGCAACGCCGCATTTCGCGGTGGAACCGCTCCCACGATACGACGCGCTAATCCGATACATAATGCGCCGAACCTATTTTGAGGCGCAACTTTTCCGTCATGAACCGCACCGCGAAAACCGTCGTCACCGCTGTCCTGCTAACCGCACTGGGCGGCGCGGTGTTTTTCGCGCTGCGCGGCACGCAGCAGGAGCAGCTCGCGAGTGGCCAGAATCCGACATTGAGCCTGCCCGGTTTGCGCGGCATGCAGACGGTCGAATTGAATGGTGTTATCGCGCTCGACGTAGAGCCGTATTTCAAGGATCCGCGCGTTATCAAGCTGCTCGCCGACAACGGCTTCAGGCTCAACGTCACGCGCATCGGCTCGCGCGACATGGCGCAGCGGGTCGCGCAATCCGGCGGGCCGGACTTCATGTTCCCGTCGGGGATTGTGGCGGCCAATCAGATTCTCGACGCCGCAAAACGCGTGAATCTCTCGGGCACGCAATACACGCCGTTCTACACGCCGATGGTGATCGCCTCGTGGAAACCTATAGCGGGAATATTGCAAGCGAACGGTTTGGCGACGCCGCTGACGGGTGGGGCCTTCAGCGTTGATCTCGCCAAGCTGGTCGCGCTGATGCAGGCGAAAACGCGCTGGAAGGATATGAAGGCGAGCACTGCATTTGAGGTTAACAAGTCGGTGCTGGTGTCCACCACCGACGTGCGCAAAAGCAATTCTGGGGCGATGTATCTGGCGCTTGCGGCCTATGCGCTGAACAACAACGAACTGCCCGGTGACCGAGCGACCGCTGAACGGGTCGCAAAGATTGCGGCAGACTTGTTCAAGCGGCAGGGCTACCAGGAAAACTACGTCAACGGCAATTTCGACGATTACGTCGCCATTGGCATTGGCAAAACGCCGATGGCGTTTATCTACGAGAACCAGATGATCGCGTATGCCTTGTCGAAACCTGTAGCGGCGGAGATGACGCTGCTGTATCCGAGTCCAACCATCGTCAACAAAGTTGTTTTTGTGGCCATGAATGAACGCTCGAAACGGCTTGGTGAATTGCTGACGACTAACGCGGAGTTGCTGAATATTGGTCTGGAGTACGGATTTCGTACCAGCGACAGTGCGGCGTTTTTGCAAAAGGTGCAAGCGGCAAAACTGGGTGTGGACGAGAAGTTGAACAACCTGATTGATCCGCCGTCGTTTGAAACCATGTCGTTGATGATTGATATTGTCACGAGGGAGATGTCGCAATGAAATCAGCTGCCGAAATGTTCCGAACTGTAGGAGCGGCTTGCCGCGACCAGCGCACGCTGTCCTCACCGTGGTCGCGGCAAGCCGCTCCTACAAGGGCCGACATTTCAACGAGCCTATGGATGCCATTGGCGCTGATCGCGATGTGCGCTGCCCTCCTCACCGCCTGCGGCAAGTCCCCTGACCCAACACCCATCCCCACGCCGAAAGTAGCCGTCGCGGCAAAGACAAATACTGACGCCACGCTTTTCATCCTCGCCACCAGCGATTTGCGCGACGTAGCGCCGCTGGAGGCGATGGTGCAGAAGGCCACTGGGGTGACGCTCAAGTTCAGCTTTGGCGGCACCATGGAGAGCACGGAGCAGGTGTTGACCGGCAAGACGAAAGCAGACGCTGCCTGGTTTGCCAACGCCAAATATTTGCTGTCCGACCCGCAAGGACAAGCCAAGGTCAAGCTGCAAGAAAAGATCATGCTGTCGCCCATCGTGGTTGGCGTGAGCGAGTCTGAGGTAGCGCGTCTGGGCTGGACGGATGCCAGCAAGGTGACGTGGAAAACAGTGATGGAGGGCGCTCGCTCGGGCAAACTCAAGTATGCGCTGTCAAACCCAGCGACGTCGAACCAAGGCTACATGGCGCTGGTCGGCGTGGTGGCCGCGGTCTCGCAAAAGGCGGAGGCGCTGACCGCCGCTGACATTGATCGCAAAGCGGTCGCGGACTTTCTCAAGGGCTACAAGCTGGTCGGCGACAACTCGACGTACCTGAGCGAGAAATTTATCGAGCAGCAGGGCATCTACGTCAACTCGTTTATCAACTACGAGAGCTGGTTGTTGTCGTTGAACCAGTCAGGAAAACTGAAAGAACCGCTCAAGCTTTTTTATCCGCGTGAAGGCATTGCCACCGCTGATTACCCGTTCATGTTGTTGACCGATGCCAAGCGTGGTGAATATCAAAAAGTGGTCGATTATTTGAAAGGCGAGGAGGCGCAAACGTGGCTTGCGCGCACGACGTTGCGCCGCCCCGTTAACCCCGCTGCGGCAGGTGCGGCAACATTTCCAACGGCGACGCTTGTTGAACTGCCGTTCTCGCCTGATCGTGGCCTTGCGGATGGCCTGATTGATGCATATCTCAACGAGTTCAGGAAGCCGATTGCGTCAACCTTTGTGCTCGATGTCAGCGGAAGCATGAACGGCGGATCGAGGCGCACCGATTTAATCAACGCGCTGCACAGCGTTGCAGGCGCAGACAATTCGCTTACCGGGCGACTGGCGCGGTTGTCGAGTCGTGAACGTATCTGGATGCTGCCGTTTTCCGACAAAGTGGGCACTCCGACCTACTTTGATATCCCGGTTGCGAGCGCCGCTGAAACGCAGAAAAAAGCCGATGCGCTCGGTGCCGTGCGCGACTACGCCACCGCGCTTGAGATGAAGGGCGGCACAGCACTGTACGACGCCGTTTATGACGCCGTAGTGCTCATGAGTCGCGAGCAGGCGAAGAATCGCCAGTACCAGTATTCGGTGATCGCGTTTACTGACGGCGAGAGCAATCAGGGGCGCACGTTGACGCAATTCAAAGAGGCGTACGCCGCCTTGCCAGAAGACGCCCGCGCCATTCCCGTGTTTACAGTGGCTTTTGGCGAGGCGAGTGAAGCAGCTTTGAAGGAGGTGTCAAACGCCTCAGGCGGCAAAAGTTTTGATGCTCGAAAAATGCCACTCAGTGCCGTGTTTAAGGAAATCCGGGCCTATCAATGAGATTTTCGGGCATGGTTCAAACGCTGACGCGATTTCTTTTTTCGCCCGCCAACTGGACTGGTCTGGCGTTTAGCCTAGGCGCGGTTGGGCTGATTTTGGCGGGGCTTGTAAGCGCCCGCTGGCTTGGAATCGCAGCACTGGCCTACGCGGTTGGCTTCAGCACAGGTGCATTATGGTTCGGCTGGCCGCAGCTCTCTGGCCCCGCATGGGACGAACTGACCTTTGCAGAGAACGACACCTCGCGCGAGGCTCCAGCGCAGGCTCTGGTCGGCATTCGGCGATTGGTGACCGGCAATCCGGGGCGTCGCCTGTCGGCTATGACGGGTGCCAAATTGCTCAAACTATGCGATGACATCGAGACGATGCTCGCACAGTGGGAGCGCTCAAAGGGCCAGCTCTCGATTGAAGACTCTTTTCACGCGCGCTACATTGCGCTGCGTTATTTGCCCGACGCGCTGAAGCGCTTCTGGTCGATACCGGCGCAATTCGCAACCACTCAGCCACTGGAAAACGGCCTGACTGCAGACGCCATTTTGGGCAAAACCGTTGACGAATTGGGGCAGAAAGTGCGCCAGCTCAACGACGCCCTGGCCGCGCACGATGCCCAAGCATTTCTCGATCACTCACGCTTCCTTTCCGACAAATTCGGGACGAAAGCCACTGCGGATGCGGCAGGGCCGGTCGTTTTGAAGTGAACACGTGCAACAGCGGTTGCGTAGTCGCTTGCCATCAGTGTCAGCGAAACTGCGATTAGGCGCGTTAATTGCTTGAAAACATTCAAGTCGCGCCCCATCTTGGAGACATGATGCATATAACGACCGCCACACTCCCAAGTCCCGCCTTGACCCCGATGTTCGACACGCTTACCGTGGCGATGAGCGAGGCCGCGTTCGTGCAGGTTGGCGACACCGTGTTCACGGCTGACTATCTGCATGCGCCCGACGAGTTCACCCGACCTGACGACGTGCTGGTAGAAGGAACTCGTGAAGATCAGGAATTGCTGTTGATTCAACGCGATTTTGAAGGTGCCAGGCTCACCGGCGACGGCGAAATTTGCCTGCGTGATGGCACGTTGATTCGCTTTTTGCGGCCGGCGGCGGTTCACTAGTTCTGCTGTCAAGCGCGCATGCGTTGACTTAAACTCGCTGCCCGCGTAAAACCCCGGTTACAGGGTTGAAAGCGAGGCAGGTTAGCGCAGTGGTTGATGGCATCGATTCGGTGATTGAGCGTACAGCAGACGCTGCGCAGGGTCTAAATTCATATCGGTCCGGCGTGTTTTGTGCGTCTCCAACGCAATCCACCGCTGAACGCAAACGCAGCCTGCACCTGACGCTGGTGCTGGTCAGCGCTGCTGCGCTCTCGGCTTGCGGCGGTCTGGAGACCGACAAAAATATGAGTCGGGATGCTTATGCGAGCCTTGAGGCGTGTAAGGCGGATTGGGCTGCAGCGGGCGATTGTGAAGCGGTTAAACCGGGTACCACGTCTAGCACGGGCAGCGCTATGCATAGCTTCTATGGCCCGCGTTATTACTCGCGTTCGGGCTCGGGTAGCTCTGGCAGCTCTGGTTTTAGCTCTGCCGCGCGTCCGGGTTCCAATGCGGTGGGCACGGTGTCGGGCTCGGCTTCGCGTGGCGGTTTTGGTGCTTCCAGCGCGCATCACAGCGGCGGCTCGTCGGGTTCAGCGCATTCATCGGGCGGTTGAGCGGTGCGCCGAGAGCATGTGCCCAAACGAGAGCAATGGCAGAAGCGCTGCGAGGACGCCGGTTTTTCGTTTCATTCGCTCGACGGTTTGTACTGGGAGGAAGGCACCTGCTACCACTTCAGTCGGCAGGAAATTGACACGCTTGAGAACGCCACCAAAGAACTCTACGACATGTGCATGGTGGCGGCTGAGCACATCATCGATAAAGAGCGCTTCACGGAGCTGGCCATTCCCGAACCAGCATGGTCGCTGATTCGCGAAAGTTGGAATAACGATCACCCCTCGCTGTTTGGTCGTTTTGACTTGGCGTGGGACGGGACGGGTTCGCCAAAATTGCTGGAATTTAATGCCGACACGCCCACGGGTTTGGTGGAATCGAGCGTTGCGCAATGGCACTGGGCTGAGGATGTTAAGCCGCATGCGGATCAATTCAACAGCCTGCATGAGGCGTTGATCGAGCAGTGGAAGTGGCTCAAGGCGGAGCACGGCTATGAGCATGTGCATTTCACCTGCGTTGGTGACCACGAAGAAGACGGTGGCAACCTCGATTACCTGCGTGACACGGCGATGCAGGCGGGCTTGCGCGCGCCATGGATTGCGGTGGAAGAAATTGGTTGGTCTGCTGCCGATCTGGCATTTGTCGATATGGACAATCAGCGCGTTGAAACGTTGTTCAAGCTCTACCCCTGGGAATGGTTGCTGGCTGACGAATTCGGCAACAACCTGCGCAAAACGCGGATGCGCGTGGTAGAACCAGCATGGAAAATGGTGCTTGCCAACAAAGGCTTGCTGCCGATTTTGTGGGAGCTGTATCCCGATCATCCGCTGCTTTTGAACGCATCATTCCAGCGCCACAAGGTGCTCGGCGATTACGTAAAAAAGCCGCTGTTGTCGCGCGAAGGCGCGAACGTAGAAATCTACAAAGGTGGTGAGGTGATTCGCGCCGATGGCACCTACGGCGAAGAGGGATACGTGTATCAGCAATACACACCGATCCCGAGCTTTGAGGGCAACTTTGTCACCATCGGAAGCTGGATCGTTGGCGACGCACCGGCAGGCATTGGCCTGCGCGAAGACGCCACCGAAATCACCATGAACACATCAAGGTTTGTGCCGCATTATTTTGATTAGAGAAACTATTGGCATGATGCCGAAAGGAATGCTATGAGCTACAACGTCAGCGAATCGATCCGCTACTTCGATGACTTTCTTATCTACTTTGGAGTGGCGTTGCTTTTGCTGTTTGCGTTCACCTTCATCTACATCAAGGTCACGCCTTATAAAGAATTGGTGTTGATTCGCGCGGGCAACAAGGCGGCCGCCATCTCGCTGTCTGGGGCGATGCTTGGTTTCGCCTTGCCGTTGGCGAGCACGGTGGCCAACGCCGTGAATTTGCTTGATCTGGTGCTCTTCGCCGTGTTGGCGACGGTGGTGCAACTGGTTGCGTTTGTGTTTGTGCGCATGCTGATGCCGAACTTGACCACCGACATCGAAGGCGGTGAGGTCGCCGGTGCGACTTTTCTGGCGGCGGTGTCTATCTCAGTGGGTATGCTCAATGCCGCAGCGCTGGTTTTCTAATAAGTCTGCGGATTGACAGATGGCGGATGCCTTCGCGTTCGTAGCGGCGCGCTAGTGTCGCGAATCATAAATTTCGATACATAAAAGCACCGCCTTTCCGCACCATGCGTCGTTGCAAATGCTCACAATAGCTAGCTATTGCTGTGCCTCATTTGCCAACTGAGGCCTAGCCTGACACGAAAATTCGGCACTTTTCTTGTACCGAAATTTACGACCCGCGAAACTAGTGTAGGTAAAAAACATATGAGTGCGGCACATAGCTAGTCACGCAATCGGCATTGGCATTTGCAAACGTTAGGTCGTACAGTTCATGACATCGTAGTCTTTTTATTTGAGGCACCATGTCATCCAGCCACCGCGTCGAACACGATTTTTTAGGCGAGAAGCACATCCCCAGCACCGCATACTGGGGCGTCCACACAGCGCGCGCTGTAGAAAATTTTCCGATATCGGGCACCATGATTTCGGCGATGCCCGACTTGATTCGAGCGTTCGGCTTTGTCAAAAAAGCGGCCGCTCGCGCCAACGTAGAACTCGGTGCGCTCGACGGTCAACTCTCCAAACCAATCATCTCAGCCTGCGACGCACTGATCGCAGGAAAATTTCATGATCAGTTTGTAGTTGACGTTATTCAGGGCGGCGCGGGCACCTCCACCAACATGAACGCGAATGAAGTCATCGCCAATGTGGCGCTGGAGTTCATGGGCCTTGAGAAAGGCCGCTACGACGCACTTCACCCCAACGATCACGTCAACGCATCGCAAAGCACCAACGACGTGTATCCAACGGCAGTGCGCCTGGCATTGTGGATGGCGATTGACCGACTACTTGATTCAATGGAAATTTTGCGTGCGGGCTTTGATGCCAAGGCAGTTGAATTCAAGTCGGTGTTAAAAATCGGTCGCACCCAATTGCAGGATGCGGTGCCGATGACGCTGGGGCAGGAATTCTCAACCTATGCCGTAATGATTGAAGAAGATGTGATGCGGCTGACCGAGGCACGCGCTCTGATTCAGGAGATCAACCTCGGCGCAACCGCCATTGGCACTGGCATCAACACGCCGCATGGTTACGCCGACCTCGCCTGCAAATACCTCGCGGAAGAAAGCGGTATTCCGGTGGTGAAAGCAAAAAATCTGATCGAGGCGACGCAAGATACGGGCGCTTTCGTGCAGCTCTCGGGCGTGTTGAAACGCGTCGCCACCAAGCTCAGCAAAACCTGCAACGATCTGCGCCTGCTCTCCAGCGGCCCGCAAGCGGGCTTTGGTGACATCAAATTACCTGCGCGACAAGCAGGATCGTCGATCATGCCGGGCAAAGTGAATCCAGTGATTCCTGAGGTCATGAATCAGGTAGCGTTCGAAGTGATCGGCAATGACATAACCGTGACCATGGCCTCCGAGGCAGGGCAACTGCAATTGAACGCGTTCGAACCGATCATGGGTTGGAGCTTGTTCAAAAGCATTCAGCACCTCAGCAGCGCGTGCCTGACGCTGCAACACAATTGCGTCGCCGGGATTGAGCCGAACTATGCCCTGCTCGCCAAACGTGTGCGCGAGTCGGTCACGTTAGTAACCGCACTGAACCCGATCATCGGCTACGAAAAGGCAGCACTCATCGCCAAAACCGCCATCAAAACTGGGCTGCCAATTGATGAAGTTGCGGAGAGCCTCGGCATCATGACGCGGCAACAGATGGAGGAACTTTTGGTGCCGGAGAAATTGACGCAGCCGCTGCGGCCTTAGCTCGCATTGCTTTCAGAAGATTGTGCTTAAGCTTCTCGTCAACGCAACGGCACATCCGCCGTTAGCGGGTCAGGCTTAACGTATTCACCGATCACTCCGAAAGCATAAACACACAATGAATTTTCCTAACGCAACCATCAGCGCATTGCTTGCCGCCACCCTGCTCAGCGCCACCGCTGCGTTTGCTCAAGCACCAGCCGCTACAGTCGCACCGAAGGCTACGGCCGCCACGGTTGCACCAGCCGCACCCACTGTGGCTCCCGCCGCCGCCAGTAAAGACGCGCCTGCGACCAAGGGTGAAAAGAAAGCTGCGCCAAAACCAAACAAACAATTCACCGCACAAACCGCGAAAGCAAAAGAGTGCTCAGCCAAAGCAGACGAGAAGAAACTAAAAGGCAAAGCCCGCCAAAAATTCCGCGCGGAGTGCAAAAAAGCAGCGTAATTTGCTGACGCTTTAAACGTAAAAAAGCCGGGGCAACCCGGCTTTTTTTGCAAATGAGTCCGCGATGAAGCGGTACTAAATCAACTTGATGATCCCGGCTCTGGTGTGCGTCACGAATTCATTTAGGCGCGGCGCTGATTCACGCAGTCGCTCGGCAAGTAAAGCGTTCGAGCAGTTGCCCATTTCCACCATGATCAATTTCGGTGGTGGGCCAAAGCGATGCGCCAATG
Organism: Burkholderiales bacterium; assembly: GCA_031409935.1. Taxonomy (GTDB): domain Bacteria; phylum Pseudomonadota; class Gammaproteobacteria; order Burkholderiales; family Casimicrobiaceae; genus Casimicrobium. The sequence goes on from JANNYE010000117.1 coordinate 11,127, forward strand.
CCAAAAAGTCGTCGTCTTTGGTGATGATCGTGAAGTCGTTTTCCTTCGCGTATTGCCAGCTATCCGGGTCGGGCGTCCGCAACATGTCCACGTCGGCAACGTGAATGGTGCCCGGAAATACGTCGAGCAATTTCGGAACGAGGCGACGCGAAAGGTTCTCGTCGAGCAGCCGTTTCATGCCGCCGCTTTGAGGCTCACAATCCGGTTTTGGCTATCAGCCGCGTAGGCGAGACAGGTGTAAATATCATCGAGCGTAAGCTCAGGATAGTCCAGCAAAATCTCGTCCTTGGTCATCCCGGACGCAAGCCAGCCCAACACATCAGCCACCGTAATGCGCATGCCACGAATCGTCGGTTTGCCCGAACGAATCAGCGGATTCATAGTGATGCGATCCTGGTAGTCCATGGTTTTCTCGCAGAGTTGCGTTTGGCGCTCATTGTAAATCCGTGCGCCGTTCAGGTGTGACCACCGTATGCAATCCCCATCTCGTTGCACACGGTAGCCGCGATTAGCGACACGCAATCGAGGCAAATGGGTCGCTTGCGGAGCGAAAGAGACACGATCAAAGCGAAGCACCAACGATTCCAGATTGCGACGTGAGGGCGAAACTGAGTCCTCCGCAGAGGCGTACTTTCGTCAATCCGAGCTAAAGCCGCAGAGCGGTTGCCTCAACGGCACCAGTCGATAACCGAGCTATTTTCTTGACTAGTCAACTGCCCAGCCAAGTAACGCCGAAACTTACCACCGCGAATCTTTTGAACAGCGAGCAACGCGTTCGCGAGACTGTCATGGACGGCGAGGTCGCATGCTATCCGGATGGCAATGCGGTCATGCTGGCGCTCGTCACCGATCTGGCCAACATGCTCAGAGGCCAATCCAAACTCCTTGCTTTTGACCGCGCGAACCAAGACTCCAGCAAGCGCAGCATCGCGAGCCCTCTTGTCGTTGTACGACACATTTGGAAATGACATCGCGATTTGAATTTCACGCCTTAGTTGCGCGCGACCTTCACTATCCGCCTGCTCGACTATCGAAGTGGCAGCAGGTACTGCTGGCGTCGCCATCGGAACAGCAATGGGCAACGTTGGCGTCGTAACTGTGGCTGTGGGCTGCGGTCGATTAAACGAGGGCCAAGTCCGCGTTTTTGCCGATTTGACGATTTCATCTGTTACCCAATTGGGCAGTGAGCTGTAAGCAGCTATAAGAGTACCTATGATCGCTGCGATCCACGAGCCTACTTCCAAATGCGGACGGCGTGCGTTACTCACGATTCACGGAGCACAGCCAAACGGCGGGCTTTATCACTCCACGGTTGCGCCGCAACCGTAAACGGTAGAGTCACTCCGAGACGCGCCGTCAGCAAACCATCAACAGAAATGTCCTCATTAATTGCCCCCCAGTGAATACCGCGGTGACTCAGCTCATAGAATGAACGCTCTTCCGGCGTCGCATGCAGCAATCGCTGGAACCAGACGAACGGCACGCGAATGGAGCGGCCATCCGAAAGTTCGACGGAAAACGTGTCGTCATCAAAGGTGATGTTAAGTGCGGACGTTGTCATCGCTTAATCGCTGAGTAAATCCTGCTGGTCAGCGACTATTTTTCCAACTGAATGAGTAGCGCCGGAACATCCTCCCGAATAATGCTCCACAGCGTATCGTTGTCGATTCCAAGATAACCGTGAGCAATACGATTCCGCGTGGCGATAATTTTTCGCCACTGAATCTGCGGCATCGTTGCGCGGACTGCTTCGGGCAGTTGGTTAGCCGCCTCGCCGATCAGTTCGAGATTTCGCAGCGTCGCGTCATAGTTGAGACCGCTCGCAACGAAGCTATCTTGATCGAAGCCATCGGTGTAAAGGATGACGCGCCGCGAGAAATCCAGCATGTCGTTGATGTAGAGATTCCACGCGCGCTCAGACACGAATGCGTTCTCGTTCAACATAGGGCCTGAGTTCACGGCGCAGCGCATTCTCCGTGACCAGATCAACGGGCATCCCCATCGCGTCCTCGATGGCAAACTGAACGCCGAAGTAGCGTGACGACGATGCGACGGCATCAAACTTGACCAGCACATCAATATCGCTGTCGGGCCGCAACTCGTCGCGCGCGGCGGAGCCGAATAGCGCGAGTTCGCTCACGCCGAACTGCTTTTGCAGTTGCGGCTTGAGTTTCGTCAGTACAGCTAGCGCTTCGTCGCGAGTCATGAAGGAACTATACATCGCGGAGTGGCGATTGGTTTGACGCTTCGCGTGCGTGAATGACGCCAACACGCGGTCAGTGACGCTCCCTCGGCACAGGCGTCTCGCCAAATCCGCATCCAAAATGTCCCGTTGATTTGAGGCCGCCGAGGACCACGCAGCGGCTCACGCAGCGTAGCTTGGCACCGGCGATTCCGACGGGAACATCACCGCTGGCAGCGCCTGAAATGCGGGGCGGGCAAACAGGTAACCCTGAAACAGCGAAATGCCCTCGTCGCGCAGCCACTGGTATTCATCCATCGTCTCCACGCCTTCGGCCACGATGTCGATGCCAAGGTCGGTGCAGGTGGTGATGACGCCGCGAACGATTGCCTGGCGCGGACCCTGATGCCAGATGTCGCGCACCAGTTGCATGTCAATCTTGATGGCCTCGGGCTGAAAATGTGCCAACAAGTTGAGCCCGGCGTAGCCCGCGCCGAAATCGTCAATCGCAAACTTGACACCCAGTGATCGCGATGCATCCACCATTTCGACGAAGCGCGAAAAGTTGGCGATGATCTCGGTCTCGCTGATTTCGAGCATGATTCGTTCGGGCGCAATGCCGCAGCGTGTCGCCATCTCCACTGCGCTGGTCAGCGCGGAATCGCCGCAGGCGGCAAGGCTGTCGGGCAGCAGGTTGAGGTTCAGGCTAGTTAGCGCCGACAGCCCGAGCTTTTCGCTCAGCGTGATCGCGGCCTGCCTGGCCTCCACGTCAAAACGATACAGCTCGTCGCGTGCGAGCACGCCAAGCACCGACGCTGCCGACTCGCCGTTGGGGCCGCGCACCAGTGCTTCGTAAGCGGCAACGCGCCGTTGCTCAACGTCGACGATGGGCTGAAAAGCAAAGCTATAGGGGGCCATCATTTTGTCCTGATCGCCGCTAATCGAGCGCGGTCGGCAATAGTGGCTTGGGAAGGGACTCGAAGCCGGGCTTGGCAAACAAAAAGCCCTGAAAGCGCTCCACGCCTTCGTCGTATAACCAGCGATACTCCTCGGTGGTTTCCACGCCCTTCGCGATGATGTCAATACCGAGATCGCGACAGGTTTGCACCAGCCCGCGCAGGATGGCCTGCCGCGGCCCGTGCGTTTCGATGCCGCGCACCAGCCACATGCTGAGCGAAATCATATCCGGCTGGTAGTGATCCAGCAGCGCCAATCCGGCGTGTCCGGAGCCAAAATCATCAATGCTGATGCGCAGCCCCTTGCGCCGGTATTCGCGTAGCCTCGCCGCCAGCGCGGAGGGGTCTGTGACGGTCGCTTCCTGCTTGATCTCCAGCACCAGTCGGTCGGCGCTTATTCCGCAGCGGGCCGCAGTCTCCAGTGTCGAGTCAATGGTCTCCGGCGCATCGGCGCGGCCCAGCAGCACGGCGTTCAGGTGAATATTGGTAGTCAGCCCCAGCCGCGCCGCTAGTCCAATGGCCATCCGCCGCGCGTCCTCGTCAAATGCGGCAATCTCGCCCAACGGCACCCTTTGCAGCACGTCCGCCGCATGTTCCTGCTGGGGGCCACGCACCAGCGCCTCGTAGCCCACCAACTGGCGCTTGCTGGCGTCGATGATCGGCTGGAATGCGAAGCTGAATTCGGGTCGGGCGCTCGCGGCGCGGCCGCTCACCGCCAGGTCTTGGCTTGCGTTCGCCCAAGGCCGCGGTGGTGCCGCCACCAGTCGAGTGCGCCAACGGCCATGTTTGAACGCGGTCAGTATCTTCTTGGCACGACCGGCATCAAGATCAGTGAGCACGTGGCCGGAACCGAAGAAGTCGTTAAGGCCATCGATGCTGCGGGCATCATCCAGTGACAGACGGGTAAAGCCCATCGTCCATTCGCTGAACGCGCGGTGCGCCAGCGGCTCCCGGATGATGATGGTCATCCGGGTGTGCCCGGGGTCCCGACGTATGGTCTCGATCAGTGCGTCTACCTCGACTTGAGGCCCCTCCAGCACTTGGAAAAAGCAGCCGTCGAGGTAGAGCAACATGCCGGTGATATCAAGCGCGGCGTTGTTGTTGCGCGCCTTGCGCAACAGCGATTCCAGCTCGGCATCGGTGAACGCCTTGGTTGCGGCGCTGTTGTAGATCAGATGAATCATGGTTGACATATCCGCTCAGCGGGTTGGCGTGGCTCTGGGCAGATCCCGCGACAACTATAACCAATGGTGCACCCGAGGCGCGGGTTTCCCCGACGCCCCCACCAAAAAATCCAGAGGCGCGTCGTATTCAGGCCCACAACAGCATCGACGTATAGCCGCTCAATGCTGCGATCAGGCCACGGTTTGGGTAGCGTCCCGCCGTTCGTACGGCGTGCCCAATCCGAATCCGGCTCTCAGTTCGCGTGCACTTTCCGCCGAATCCGGTGCCAGAAGACGAATCAACCTGCCGTGACGTTAGTTCTCACGATGCCGCACCACGATTTTGGACGCGCCGAAATCGCTATCAGCTTTATGTTGAAAGTGCCTTTTGATATGGTTTAAATCGACATTTAAGCACAAAGTCGACTTTATGCATAAATTAGCAGCTTGCCCTTATTGAATGGGAGTCTCAACATAAAGCTGCTGGCAAAAATCGTTTAAACGAAGATGGCCAGTCGTGGCTTCGCCGTCTCAATGAAGTCACGCTAAATCGAGGCTATTCGGGGTCACGAGCCCGCAAAGACTCCACATCGACGAGGTCCTTCGGGCGACCGGTCGCGAGCTTGTTGCGGATCAAATCGTCAATTGAAATAACGGGCAGTAGCGTCTCACCGATACTCACATCCAATCGGTGTGCAAAGCAGTCTTCAAACGTCACACCGTCAATTGAGGTGAGCAGGTCAATCCGTGCGGGCGGGTAGCCGAGCTGCACCATCGCCTGTGGAGCCATGAAGTCTTCGGCTGAAACGCCGAGCGCAGCGAATCCGAATGCATCAAGCGCCGTGATGAGTCGGGCCAAATTATCGGGTTCGGGGCGCACCCAGATATCGAGATTGCTTGTGTATCTCGGTCGTCCGTGTGCGGCCAGCGCGTACGCGCCCACCACGAGGAATTCAACCGCGTTTGAGTGCGCAGTTGAGTGAAGCGACTCGATAAACTCTTTGAAGTCTTTGTTCAGCAAGGGGCAACGCCTCCAGCACCGGTTTGCGCAACGCCTCAACAGCCGCAACACGCTCCGCCACCGGACGCGACAACCAGTACGCCAGATCGCGAACGTCGTCGTTCGCCTCGTGCAGCGTGGTTTTGCGGATGACGCGAGCGATAGCCATGCCTAATTGTCCCATGTGTAGGGTGAGGAATGAAGCGCGCGCGGTTACTAGTCGGAACCAGTTCAGGTGTCCGACCTACGCGGACTGCGGCACTATTACTCCACCATCCCGCGATTCGGGTTGTTGAGCGCCGCGATGATTTCCGGAGCAGCCGAAAGCAACGCATGCAGCGTCGCGGCATTGCTCGTGTTGCCGAACGTCAGCCGGATGAGCTTCGGGTCGAAATTGCGCAACGCGATGATCTGGTCGTAATCAACGTCCTTCGTCACCATCACGAAGCCGTGCTCGCGTGCGTAATCGCAAATGGCAAGATCAGCCGCGCCGTCAAGCCCGACGTATTCCACATGTGTAGTGCCTGCGTACAAATCCTGAAGCGCCGCAACCAGCCAGCGCGACAGGTTCTCGTCAGGCAGCAGCTTCACGCCGCGATGGGGATGCGCGTCGTGTGTTGCTCGCGCTCAGCCGCGTACATCAGGCAGCCGAGGATGTCCTCTCGCGTCAACTGCTCGAAATCAAAGAGGATTTCCTCGAACGTCATCCCCGACGCAAGCCACCCCAGCACATCACCCACCGTGATGCGGGTGTTGCGCACGCAAGGCTTGCCGAAGCGGATTTCGGGGTTGATGCTGATGCGGGAAGTCATGGCGTCCATGCGCGCATTGTAAGTCTGTGGAATTTGTTAGGGTGGGAATTTGTTAGGGTGGGAATTTGGGCGGGGTTGGGCGCGTCGCGTTGGGTGTGTTCTGACGCAAGCGATGCGTGAATTTTTGCGCAAATTCGGTAGCGACTTATTGACGTAAAGCTTATTGCATAGGGGCTGTCCGTTGATTGGGCCACTAGTCGACTTTACGCATAAACGGCCTGTAACCCTCATTGAATGGCAGTTGCATGAAAGAGCTGACGACGCAATGAGCTTCGGCGCAGAACCAATCAACCAGCATTGCTTCTGCTTAGTCGTAGCCGCGATTAGCGAAGCGAAATCGCGGCAAAAGGATCAATTACGGTACGAAAGACCGAAGGCGCCAACAATCCCGGATACGGCGTGAGCGTGAAATCGATTCGCCGCGCGCGAAGTTGGGTGCGCGACAATCTGGGCTAAGGCTGACGCGTAAATGTGCATCTCACGCAAAAGTCGGAGTAAGGGACTCCAGACACCTCCGTCTTTGGCGCGGCGGATCGAACACTTAGATGCACCTCATGAAAATCAGCAATAGACTTTGCCAAAAACAAACCCATTCCTTGTCCGTCGGAACTGGCCTTGACTGCGTTTGCACCGCGATAGCCTTTCTCGAAAACACGCTCAAATTCACTGTCAGGCAAATGTGGACCAAACGACTCAATAACAACTTCCAAACCCGAAACATTTTCGACAAATGTTAACGATATTGGATAGCTCTTAAGCGAGTATTTGGTTGCGTTTTCCAGAAGCAGAAAGGGCAACAAATCAAAGTGAGGATAACAGTCGATAGTTAGTTGGCTACCCCCTTCAAAAGTCATCCGCAATCCACGTTCTTTTGCTTTACGCTTAAGGATTTTCGTAGCTTTGTCGAATTTTTCGTAGATGCGAACTGTGCGCGCATTGCCGCTCAAAAAAACGGAGGGATTGAGTTCTAAATCGACGAGGGCTAATCGCGCCGCCAAAAGCTCCGCAGAATGAAACGCTGCTGCGACAAAACCTGATACTGGACTCTCACGAGGGAGATTCTTTTGAGCCTGTTCTACATTGGCCAAAACAATATGATTTAAGCTGCGGACGTCGTGCAAAAGCAGACGCAGCATCTCGTCTTGGATTGACGTTGCTTTCTCGACCATATTATGCGGACAAGACCAGCATCGCTTTGCCAGCTACGATCGCTGATCCCGCGAAAAGTTTTAGCGTGCCAGTTGAGTTTTGATCCAACTTCATTTTGTCGATACGATCAACAAAGGCGTCTTGAGTTCCTGCAAGAACCGCCTTCACATAAGACTGCTCCAATCTAAACAAATCGTACATCGTCAAATCGGTGTGTTGCAAAAGATAGTTTCGTAGTCGCTCCCATCTTCGCGCCGGATCGCCCATCTGACGAACCGCCTCGTCCAATACTTTCATCCAATCATCAAAGGTGGTGGTCTTAGCGACGCTTTGGTCCGCTACTGCGAAGTATTTGTTGTAATTGACATCAAATGTCCCACCCGAAAATATGATCAAGTATTTATCTGGGAATGTCTTCCTGAGTTCGGAGACGATTACCCCGCCGCCGCCACTATTGCGGAACTTTTTGCCTACGTCTTTGATGTCGCATACGATGATCGGAAAACTAGACAGAACTGCTACATCGTCAACATCAGTTAGCTGCGAAATGTGGAAACACAGTCCCTTCAACGCTTCCATGTACTCAAAAGCGTCATTATCGATAACGCAGATAGGAATTGCGTGCCGCGTTCTCGAATTCGGTTCGCGATCGCGCGAAATCATCGATAGTTTTTTGGGGCTACCAATCGAATAGAACGGCAGAAACGGAAGAGCCATAAATAGCCAAATATCGGGTTGTAGTTTTGACATTTACGCGAATGAGTACGCGTGCAGGTGGAGTTTATCCGACCAATTGATCAATGACTCTCCTGCGACACTGGTGCCGCCGACCCAATTACTTGAATATGCATATAGGTCGCGGTATCCGCCCCAAGCTCATGACCGATGTAGAGTGTCGGAACCCGATCAGACACGAATACGTTCTCGTTCAACATAGGGCCTGAGTTCGCGGCGTGGTGCATTTTCGGTCACCAGATCGACGGGCATCCCCATCGCGTCCTCGATGGCAAACTGAACGCCGAAGTAGCGCGCGGAAGATGCGACGGCATCAAACTTGACCAGCACATCAATATCGCTGTCAGAGCGCAATTCATCGCGCGCGGCGGAGCCGAATAACGCGAGTTCACTCACGCCGAACTGCTTTTGCAGTTGCGGCTTGAGTTTCGTAAGTACAGCTAGCGCTTCTTCGCGATTCATGCTCGCGCCAAGACTATGCAGCAACCGTCAACGGCCTAGTTACATCGCCGCGGCCCGCCAGCAGCCCATCAACGGAGATGTCCTCATCAATCGCCTCCCAGTGAATGCCGCTGCGGCTCAGCGCATAACTTGAGCGCTGCTGCGGTGTCGCATGCAGTAGCCGTGGAAACCACACAAGCGGAACGCGCAGGGTACGACCATCGGACAGTTCGACCGAAAACGTGTCGTCGTCGAAAGCGACGCTAAGTGCGGAAATAGCCATTCCATGTTTCCTTGATCAAATCGAGGTTGTTCTCAACCGCTTGCTCCAGTTCGCGAAGAGCTTTTGCGTTGAGCCCATCGCTAGTTGCCAGACTAATAACCGGGGCTACCCAGAATTTCGCTTCGCCGCCTTGACCAATCACATGAACATGAATCGGCTCGCGCGGGCTACCTTCGTTGGAATAGAAGAAAAAGCGGAATCCTTTGTATCGAAAGACGACGGGCATAGCAATATCCTAACCGATACTTGACGCCAGGGATAGGTTGGGCGAGTCTGACTATCGCCGCCCTCACCCCAACCCTCTCCCGCGCTGCGGGAGAGGGAGTCAAGACTAGTGACTTTCCCGCAAAACCGGCGTCCCCGACTTCCCAACCAAAAAGTCCAAATCCGCACCCGTATCCGCCCCCAGCACATGATCGATGTAGAGCTTCCAGTAGCCTCGATCTAGCGGTGGTTTTGGCGGCGTCCAGCCTTCGCGGCGGCGAGCCAAATCTGCGTCGGATACTTCCATGGAAAGCTTGCGGCCAGCGGTGTCGAGCGTGACCCAGTCGCCTGTCTGCACGAACGCGAGCGGGCCGCCGGCTGCGGCTTCTGGCGCGGCGTGCAGCACGACGGTGCCGTAGGCGGTGCCGCTCATACGGGCGTCGCTCACGCGCACCATGTCCGAGATGCCTTTGCGCAGCACCTTGGGCGGCAGCGGCATGTTGCCGACTTCGGCCATGCCGGGGTAGCCTTTCGGGCCGCAGTTTTTGAGCACCATCACGCTGTTTTCGTCGATGTCGAGCGACTCGTCGTTGATGCGTTCGTGCAGCTCTTCAATGGTCTCGAACACGACCGCTTTGCCGCGATGTTGCAGCAGTTTTGCAGTCGCGGCGCTTGGCTTGATGACCGCTCCGTTTGGCGCGAGATTGCCGCGCAGGATGGTGATGCCGGCGTTCGCCATGAACGGGTTGTCGAGCGGGCGAATGACGCTGGAGTTGAAATTCTCCGCGTCTTTCACGTTGTCCCAAATCGTCTTGCCGTTGGCGGTGAGCGCGTCCTTGTGCAGCGAATCGCCGATGGATTTCAGCACCGTCGGCAGCCCGCCCGCGTAGTAAAAATCTTCCATCAGATGTTTGCCGCTCGGCTGGATGTCCACGAGGTTTGGCATCGCTGAACCCAGCTCAAAATCATCTAGCTTCAGCGGCACGCCAATGCGTCCAGCAATCGCCAGCAGGTGGATCACCGCGTTGGTCGATCCGCCAATTGCCGCGAGTGTTTTGATCGCATTCTCGAACGCGTGACGGGTGAGAATTTGCGACAGGCGCACATCCTCTTTCACCATGTCAACGATGCGTCGCCCAGTCAGTTGTGCGAGGCGATAACGCTGCGCGTCCACCGCTGGAATCGCCGCATTCCCGGGCAGGGAGATGCCGAGCGACTCGACCATCGACGCCATGGTGCTCGCGGTGCCCATCGTCATGCAATGGCCCTTACTGCGATGCATGCCCGCTTCGGCATCCATGAATTCTTCAAGCCGCATCGTGCCTGCGCGCACTTTTTCGCTCATCTGCCAGACGCCGGTGCCGCTGCCGAGAATCTCGTTTTTGTAGCGACCATTCAACATCGGCCCGCCCGATAAACCGATGGTCGGAATGTCGCACGACGCAGCGCCCATCACCAGCGACGGCGTCGTCTTGTCGCAGCCCATGAGCAGCACCACGCCGTCAATCGGATTGCCGCGAATGCTTTCTTCCACGTCCATGCTGACCAGATTGCGATACAGCATCGCCGTTGGCCGCATCAGCACTTCGCCGGTCGACATGACGGGGAATTCCAGCGGCCAGCCACCGGCTTCCCACACGCCTTTTTTTACAAAATCGGCGATCTCGCGGAAGTGCGCATTGCACGGGTTCAGCTCAGACCAGGTGTTGCAGATGCCGATCACCGGGCGTCCGTCGAACAGGTCATTCGGATGGCCCTGATTTTTCATCCATGAGCGATGCGCAAAGCCGTCCTTGTCGAGCTTGCCGAACCATTGCTGGCTGCGTCGTTTGAATTTTGTATCGTCGTCGCGGTTGTTGCTCATGAGGTTGCTCCTGATGCTGATTCTGTGTGGTTGAGAGAAGGCTAGCATCACGCGCCCTCCCTTAGGCCGCTCCCCGCATACACTCTTGAAATTCGCGTCGCGTTAGGGACAACCTTCTGTGGGAGCGGTTCCACCGCGATTAGATGGCGGACGTCCCGCCCATCGCGGTAAAACCGCTCCCACGACACCACTGAAATATTGTTCCTTCATTTTGACCGCCGCCATCACCGATACCCGCGCCATTGCGCATGACATGCAGGCCAGCGCGAGGCGCGGCCTGCTGTGGGGTATTGGCGTTTCGTTGGTGATCCACCTAACGGTGTTGACTATTCAGGTCGGTGGCGACAGCTTTGGCTGGCGTTCGCCCACCACCGATGCGCAGCAGGACAGAAGCGCGCGCCTCAAAGCGCGGCTGGTGCCACGTGAGGTTCCTGCCCCCATGCCCGCCGACGTGCCCCCCCGGCTCTCCGAGCAACGCCCATCTGAGGCTGCAAAAAAGACCGCAGTTACGGTCAACGCCGCAGCGCCGATTCCGCGCGCCGAGGCGCTTGACACGCCCACGCCACGGGTGGAGCCGCCCGCTGCCCGCCCGCCCGCTTTGCCCGCGCCACCCGCGCCTACGGTTGCCATTGAGCCCGAGAAAATCCAGCCAAACCCGCAACCGCCGGAGCTGGTGAACCCCGCGAAAGCGGAGCCCAAAGCCCCCACACCGGTGGCGGCAACCCCGCCACCTCTGCCGGTGCCGCTGCCCGTCGTTGAGCCCGCCCCCACCAAACCCGAGGTGCGCGACGTGGTGGAAGCGCCTTCGCCAAAACAAGAGCCCGCCGCGCCTACGCCCCCGCCGATCGCCGCAGAGCCTGCCAGAGCCGCACCCGCAGCTCCAGTTGCCGTGCCAGCACCCATTGCACTGCCCACCGCCGTGGCTACTCCCGTTGCCGCGCCGCCCCCGGTGGCAACACCCTTGCCAGCGGTGGCCGCACCGGTGTCTGCGCCGTCGCCGGTGTCCGCACCTGCGGCTACAGCGCCTGCCGTAACCAGCTCAGCCGCCACGTCAGCGCAGCCGATAGCGGCCCCCGTGGCGACTCCCGTGTTGGCAACTAGCGCGCCGTCGTCTAGCGCCGCGCCTGCGGCTGCGGCAGCCTCCGCAGCTGCCGCTAACTCTCCCGCTGCGCCAGCCTCCGCGTCTGCGGCACCGTCCAGCGCCGCCGGTGCCACGGCGGCCACAGGCGGCGCACCGGCTGCTACTGGGCGCCCCACGGCAACGGTTAGCTTGCCGTCAACCCGTTCCGGTGACGGCGCTCCCGCCCCTTCGCCTGCTGCGGCTGCCAGCACCGGCGCGAGCTTGCCCGCGTTCAACATGCCCCCCGCGCGGCCTGAAGGCTTCGACCCCTATAAAGCCCGATCCGACGCGGCGCGTGACGCAGCGCGCGAACTCAATAACCAGCGCTCGCGCGTGCCGCCCTCGGTCGCGCCGTCGCTCACGGAACGAGAACGGTTTGCGCGGGACGTAGAAAACGCGATTCGGCCCGATTGCAAGGACGCTGCCAAGGAGCTAGGCCTGCTCAATATCCCCTCAGTGGTCGGCGGCGTGTTGCTAGACAAGGGCTGCAAAATCCGTTAGCGACGCTTCATGTAGCCGTTAGTATTGCGGACATGGATCGTTTAACCAATTTCTATCCGTCGCTACGCGGCAAACACGTGTTCATTAGCGGTGGGGGCACCGGCATCGGCGCGGCACTGGTGACGGGCTTCATTGCACAGGGCGCGTTGGTCAGCTTTCTCGACATTGACGACGACGCGGCCAACGCCCTTAAAACTCACCTCAATGCCAAAGAGCGCCTGCGCTACTGGCACTGTGACATTCGCGATGTTGCTGCGCTGCAAGCCACGATCACCACTGCCGCCAAAGCGCATGGCGGCCAGCTTGACGTCTACATCGGTAACGCGGCCAACGATGTGCGCCACGCGTTCGACGAGCTCACGGTCGAGTTCTGGGACAACAATCAGGCGATCAATCTGCGCCCGCAAATCTTTGGCGCACAGGCAGCGGCGCGCCTCATGCAATCAGGCGGCTCGATCATCACCACCGGCAGCGTAAGCTGGATGCGTCGCCGCGCAGGCTTTGTGAGCTACACCACCAGCAAGGCCGCGATCCATGGCTTCACGCGCACGCTGGCGCAAGAGTTGGGGTCGCGCGGCATTCGCGTTAACTGCGTCGTGCCCGGCGCGATTCAGACCGCAAAACAAATGGCGCAAGTCGTCACACCGCAGCTCGAACAGGAGTTTCTCGCCAATCAGGCGCTGAAGTTTCGACTTGACGCCGATGATGTCGTGGCGATGACTTTGTTCCTCGCTAGCGACGATTCGCGCGGTTGCGCGGGGCAGGCATTTATTGTGGATGGCGGGATTGTTTGAAGCATCAGCATTTTTATGTACGCCTTGTTTAATATGGGCTCTGCGTAATATTCGCCATAAGTCGACTTCAAGCCATTCATCACGCCAGCCCCTTTACAATAAACCGTTCAAGATAAAGCTGATGAACTTATGAGTGCAATTCCCGGCCTGCGTTTTGGTGAGTTTCAGGGCTTTCCGGCGCTGTTGATTGCTACGCCGTTTTCGAAGGCGGCGATCAGTTTGTTTGGCGGGCATGTGTTGTCGTTTGTGCCGCAGGGCTTTGACGATGTGTTGTGGGTGTCGCCCACCAGCAAACGCCCGCCCGACCCAATTCGCGGTGGCATTCCGATTTGTTGGCCGTACTTCGCCAAACAGGGGCAACCGCCGGATGCGCCGCAGCATGGGTTGGTGCGCACGCTGCAATGGCAATTGACTCACGCGCAGCAAAACCCGGATGGCGAAATTGTGCTGGCATCGGCACCGCCAGAAGTGCCCGATGTGACCATGGGATTGATGTTGACGATGCGCATTGGTCGCGCACTTGAGCAAGCGTTAACCACGGTAAATTTGGGCGCGGAGACGGTGCGCTTTACGCAGGCGTTGCACACCTATTTCAAGGTGAGCGATTCAAGCCGCGTGACCGCTACCGGCCTTGACGGCTTGACCTATTCCGACAAATTTGATGATTTCAACGAGCACACGCAGCGCGGCGATTGGGACTTGCACGATGCGCGCGATCCGGGACGCAGCGACCGCATTTATATGAGCGCGGGCAATCGGTTTGAGCTGATTGATCCGGTGGCGCATCGAAAAATCACACTCACTACATCAGGCAGTAAATCCTTGGTGGCGTGGAATCCGGGCGAGGCATTTATCAAGACGTTTGCTGATTTGCCACCCGATGGGTGGAAGCATTACGTGTGCCTTGAAGCGGCCAACTGCGGGCCGGACGTGATCGAGTTGGGCGTGGATGATTCACACGTGTTGCAGCAGACGATTAGCTGCGCGGCGTTGACCAGTCACTGAGGCGGGGCGCGGATTTACCCGCGCCCATCAATGCGTTGGTTCTTACGTCCTGTACCTCAGACCTAGCGATAACGCCAACCAGCGACCTCATCGCGCGTCAAGTAGCCGTCGCGGTTGCGATCCATGTTGCCGAAGTTGCGCTGCCAGTGTGGATACGCTGCGGCTTCGTCGAATGACACATAACCATCGCGATTCGCGTCTGCATATCCAAATCCCGTGCTGACAGGCGCGACGTAGGTTACGGCAGCTGGCGCGTAATACGACGGTGCGACATACGATGGAGCCGGGTAGTTGTAGCCGTCATGGTGGTTATAGGCATACGCGCCGCCAACCGCTGCCGCAACAATGCCGCCAACGACGACCGGAGCGATCCAGCGACCGCCGTGCCAGTAGCCACGCGACGGGGCGTAATGGCCACGGGCGGGTGCATAGTGATTGTGCCTTGGTGCAACGTACACGGGGCGGTGATTGCCGTAGCCGTGACCGTGGCCGTAGCCATGTCCGTTGCCGCGACCAAAATGTTTGTCAGTGTCTGCAGCGCCTGCTGACGCGGCGGCAAGGGCCGTTACGAGCGCTGCGCCGAGGATGAGGACTTTTTTCATGATGCGTCTCCTTGCTGGGTGTTGCTGAATTGCGGCAATCATTGCCGGTGAGTATGTAACGGGATAGACGGGCCGCTCGCCGACAAAGTGCCATCGAATTACAAAAGATTACAAGTCGCCCGTTGGCGACATAGGGACTGGCGATTCGGGCCAGAACTCCTTTAAAATCAAGGGTTTTCCGGCCCCAGAACTGCATATCGTGGTAGCCCTCCCCCATACGGCAGAAGTCGCGCGCCGTCGCACCTTCGCCATCATTTCCCACCCCGACGCGGGTAAAACCACGCTTACCGAGAAGCTTTTGCTGTTTTCGGGCGCGATTCACGTCGCGGGCAGCGTCAAGGCTCGTAAAGCGTCGCGTCACGCCACGTCCGACTGGATG
>JANNYE010000118.1:0-7580 GCA_031409935.1 Burkholderiales bacterium
GTGTCGCGACGCGGTGAAATGCGCTCGCGGATCGAAACCCGTGGCCGCAACAAACCGCCGCAAGGTTTGGTGTTTGTGCCGTGGTTTGATGCCTCGCAATTGATCAACAAAGTCACGCTCGATGCCAACGACCCGATTTCGCGGCAAACGGACTACAAGAAGTGCGCCGTGAAAATCGTCGCCGTGTAGGGACAACAACAAGGAACATCATGAAAAACATAATCGCCTTGCTGTTTTCTTGCCTCCTGCTGACGGTTGCCGCACAGGTCGGCGACCGGCACCCGCCGGGGTTGCGCGGCACCGCACCGCTCGACCAGGAACCCGCCGCGCCGTTGATGCCGAAAATGGTCAACGACGACATTCGCAAAGGGCGCGCCTTTGCGATGCAGCCGCCGGTGATTCCGCATCAGATTGAGAACTATCAGGTCGACAAGAGCTTCAACAAATGCATGAGCTGCCACGGTCGCAGTCGCGTGCCGGACAGTCAGGCACCGATGGTGAGCGTGACGCACTTCATGGATCGCGACGGAAATTTTCGCGCCGAAATTTCACCGAGTCGCTATTTTTGTGTGCAGTGCCACGTGCCACAAATGGTAGTGAAACTTCCTGTGGAAAACACCTTTGTCGACGCTGAAAAAGCGGCTGCCGTCAAGAAGAGTGTGCGGAAATGACTGCGCCGTCGACGCCATCGCGGTTCACCTGCGTGAAGAATTTCATGCGCAACTACTGGGTCACGCTATCGACACCGAGCAAGGTGTTCTCGCTCGGATTTTTGACCATCGGTGGCTTCGTGGCCGGCATTATTTTTTGGGGCGGATTCAACACTGCGCTTGAGCTGACCAACACCGAAGCCTTCTGCACCAGTTGCCACGAAATGCGCGACAACGTGTTTGTCGAATTGCAGCCAACCATTCACTACACCAATCGCTCCGGCGTGCGCGCCACGTGTCCGGACTGCCATGTGCCGCACAACTGGACGAGCAAGATCGCGCGCAAGATGCAGGCGTCAAAAGAAGTGTGGGGCAATATTTTCGGCAGCATCAACACCCGCGAGAAATTTCTCGACAAACGGCTGGAGCTCGCGCAACACGAATGGACACGGCTGAAAGCCAACAACTCGCTCGAATGTCGCAATTGCCACAATCTAGCATCAATGGATTTCACCCGGCAGAGTAAACGCGCAATGGAAATGCATTCGACCCAGCTTCAAAGCGGCGCCAAGACCTGCATCGATTGTCACAAGGGGATTGCGCATCGGCTACCGGATATTAAGAGTGCGGACGCGAAATAGACTCAAGGCCAAGTTTGTTGAAATTCTCAAGGATCATGGCTGTGCGCCGTTCGCCCTGCGGGAAGCGACGGGTTTGATTTGCCGCGATTAGTCAACTAGCGGCGAATCCCAAACTGCTCATCCTCGGCGAGCCGACCAAAGGCATTCATCCGAGCGTCAGGGATATCGGTCGCGTGTTACGCCTGCTCGCCGACCGAAAAACGATGGCGATTTTGCTGGTCGAACAGTTCTACGATTTCGCCGAAGAACTAACCGACCAGTACATCGTGATGGAACGCGGCGAAGTCAAAAAACACGGACGCGGTGCCGACATGGAAGCCGACGGTGTTCGTGGGTTGATGTCGATTTAGTAGCGCGTAATCACGTAACAGCGTAGGGCGGAACGCTCGCGGATCCGCCTCGTAATCTAGCCGAAGGCTCATTCATAGTGGTGTTCGGCGCAGCGCCGCATTCGGCGGAACCGCAAGCGTTCCGCCCTACGAGCTGGCCGACCAGTAGATCGTGATGGAGCGCGGCGAAGTCATCAAACGTGGGCGCGGTGCCGACATGGAATGCGATGGAGTGCGTGGGTTGATGTCGATTTAGCGGCTGGCGGCGCTTCGCCTCCCGCCGGCGTTTGACAATTTGCACTATTGAAAAGTTATAGTTGCGAATGTTGTATAAAACACGCTAGGTTGCTATAGCCTTGCGCAAATCCATGCTGCAATACGCGATCATCCTCGGCGTTGCCATCCTAGGCACAATATATTTCGCCCACCGCGTCCTGCTTCGACCGGCTGCATTGGCGAAGAGGGGGCCGCGATTCTGGGCGATCGTTGATTACTCTTGGTTGGCAATCGCGATCTTTGGACTCGCACTCGCAGCAATCGAGATTGATCGCGTCGCCGAACAGAACAGGCTCGCGTCCCTGCGCCAGAGCTATGACAGTGAGTTCCGCTCAGTTCGGCAGGGAGTACAGGCCACAAGTCAACTGATGGGGCCTGGCTCGTCGCAGAACACCGCGGCAAGGTGGTATCGATTTCTCTCCGCAGTTCTCGACTTTGGGCCTTCAAACCAGAAGTGGCAGCACTTCCTTTGGCAGAACGAGGATCTTTGGAAGCCACAGCAGTCACCGAGCGAATCAAGAGTCCCTCAGTTCCCTTCTGACGAATGGGAAAGGCTCGCTGTTGGTCAGCCAGGCAGTGACACAGCCCGCGCTGTACTCCTCAGATTGAGCGTACTTGAGAAGAACTACAGAGAGTTGGAACAGAAAGAAGCCTCGCTTCCACAGGAGCAAGTATCAAGATTGCTCAGAATCATATTGCTAGTGCTCTTTCTGCCAGCATTTGCTGCCCGTGTGACGAAGGTAACCTACGACATGCGCAAAGCACAGAAGAAGCTTGCTCCGTAGCAAGGTAGGGTGCGCATCAAAATGCGCACCGTCATTGCAAACAATCACTGGTTCAATCGCCGCCGAGGTGCGCACTCTGGTGCGGCACCCTACGCGGACATTTGCGCAGGCGCGGAACGCGCACCGTGCTTTACTGCCCTACCCCTTCCAGGTAAACGGAAACTTGAACTGCTTCACGAATCCGTTGGGCACGTAATCGCCGAGCACGCCATATTTTTCTGGCCACAGCTGATCGCTCTTCACTGCGGTACCAAAGATGTAGTCGAGGAACGCAAAGTGTGCGGCGTAGTTGCGATCCAATGCTGCTTGATCCTGACTGTGGTGCCAGTGGTGAAAGTTCGGCGTGACGATGATGTAGCGCAGCGGGCCTAGGCGAACGCTGACGTTGGCGTGATTGAACACCGCCTGAAAACCGACGATCAGGATGTACGCGTCGATGACTTCCTTCGAAAATCCGAGCACGAAAATCGGCGCCAGCACCAGCGTTCGCGTGATGATTAATTCGACGATATGTTGCCGCGAACCGGCAAGCCAGTCCATGCTCTTCGCGCTGTGATGCACGGCGTGCAGGCGCCACAGGATGGGCACCTCGTGATACGCGCGGTGCGTCCAGTATTGAACGAAATCCGCGACCAGCACGATCAGCAGCACGCCGACCCAGAACGGCAATCCCTGCACCCAGCCGCGAACGCCATCGTGACCTGCCCAGCCGAAGAACTTGTGCACCATCAAATTCGTCGCCAGCAGCACGAAGCCGACGATCATGTGGTTCACGATGAAGTGATGAAAATCGGTTTGCCATTCGGGACGAAAAACCGGTTGATCCTTGCGATGCTTGAAGAGCTTTTCGATGAAGATAAAAATCAGCGATGAACCGAGCAAATCGAGAATGAACCAGTCGAGCCCGATGTACGGCGTGTTGTCGGCAAAGTCGTTCACCGGCACCTTGTGACCGCCGAGCAACGCAGTCGCGGCGACCAGCAAAAACGCAAACGCCGAGAGCCAGCGCGAGCGATTGAAAATGACGTTGACCAGGCTGATGCCACCCGCAACCACCAGCGCGCCAAACATGATCTGACGGATCACGTCGACGTTGTAGCTCTTGCGCAGCTGCGGCGTGGTCAGGTATTCAGGGAAGTGAAAAGCAAGCACGCCGAGAAAACACAGGATGGCAAGCGACAGCGCGATGACGCCAGAAATCAGCCCGTGACCACGCTTCAATGCGCCGTGGCCTTCGGTCAATTCATTGAGTTTATCGAGCATGTTGCGCTCCAGAAAGTTTGATCAGCTTTTTGCTACAAGTACCATTCTATATGGGCATATGCGTGTAATTAGCCTATTATTGACTTTTATAAAAATTGCGTTCTATGCCTAGGCCAAATGGGCTTTTCACGAAAAAGCTGATGCCCCATTTATTCGCCTGAATTGGCGCGGACAAATAGAGTTCAATCAAAATCCTTTAATGGGTGACACATCCGATCCTTCGGGCTTGCCGTCACGCCAGACCTGCGTCTCTGCAACCGAACCATCTGCGCGCAACTTTTTGACAGTGCCGTCGAACCCGCCCTTCTTCCCGCGTAGAAAAATGCCGACGAAGGCGCTTCCGTCCACGAGGTCAAGCTTACCTTGTCCCTCCAGTCGGTCGTCCACCCAGCTCGCCGTCAACCGTTTGAACCGCGCGTGATCCTTGTACGTATAGACCCCGGGTCCGTGCTTCTTACCTAAGAGGAACTGCCCTCGATACTCTCCGCCGCTTGCACTCGTGTAGACACCGGCTCCGTTTAACTCTCCAAAGTATTTTTTTTCGCTCGCATCGGTCTCGCCCTCATACCGCCTTCCATTTTGGAGTGCATACCGTTGTCGCCTCGACACGCTACCGATGTTGTCAAAGTCAATGGTACGGTTGACGATCGCCCATGGGTCAGGAGCAACTGGGGAAAGATCGAATATCCAGCGCCCAATCATGATCCCATTCTTCAGCGTACCGCGCCCTTCAAATGTGCCCGTGACACCTGTTTGCGTTACCCATTTGAGAACACCGGACCCGACCGCTACCCCATCGCTACATTTGCCCGACCAACTGAACTTGCGCACTAACGCGTTGCGAAGCAAACATCCCTCCGAAGTGCGTTGCGTATGCGGCAAGGATTTTCTCGCGTCTTCAGCATGAGTGCCTTCCGGGTATTTGCCCAAATAGGCCATCAAGTCGAATACAGATCGCGAAGTCATTGCTCGTTTCCACGCCAACGACTCTTCCGACTCTCTTCGCGTGGGCAGTGCGGCCGCGACCGTCGCGATGGCGGGCGAAGCGGGAGTCGACGGGTCAGCTACGCCAACTGCGGGTTTGCTGACCGCGACCGCAGGTTCATTCGCGACAAGTTGACGCGGTCCGCTCGTCGGAGGCGGTGGCGATTGCGTGGGCGGCAACTCATGTGTCGGCAAGGATTTCGGTAGTGCATCCGCGCTGGGTTTGGGTGTCGTGACGTCCGTTGACCGCTCGGCGGGTGGCACGGAACTTTGCACGATGCTCAGGGCACCGAGGCTAACGTCTGGTGGCGAACGACTTGTCCAGATCCAGATCGATGCCGCAGCGACCACTGCCAACGCCGCAGCGCCGTATTGCAGCATCTGTTTGCTGTGCGGGGTGCTTGGTGTTCGCTCGCTGGTCGCAGTCGACGGAAGCGTGGGTGTTCTCTGTGGCTGGGGTTGCGCCCCGGTGGTCAGTGGATTTGGCTGAGCTTGCGGCGGTCGCGACGGCAAGAGCGGTTCCGCGGTGGTTGCAGATACAGTTGAAGTTGAGGGAGCGCTGCGGGCTGAGTTACTTGTATTGACCGTCGCCAATGGTCGTGCCCTGACAGGCAACACGACGGTCGAATCATCTTGATCGTCATCGGTAGCGGCAAACCGTTGGCCGTTTGCTTCAGGCGACGCCACAGCGGCCTCAGGCATGTCCAGTGCCTCAATAAGCGCAGATCTGAATTCCGCAATCGTCCGATAACGATTGGCTGGTAGCACCGCCAAGGCACTGCGCAACACAGGTCTGAGCGCTGATGGAACGGGAGCCAATAGTTCGTCACTGGCCAATGAGTCCGACACGATGCGGGTGACCGCCTGTGGCGGCGCTTTGCCGACGTATAAAAAATAGACGACTGCAGCAAGTCCGTACACATCCGTCCACGGCCCCTGCTCCAACGCTCCGTCGTCGGCGTACTGCTCAATGGGCGCATACCCCGGTTTCAACACCGTGGTGAGCGCCTGTGTCATCCCGGCCACTACCGTGCGAGCGGCTCCCAAATCCAGCAACACTGGTTCGCCGGTCTCGCGAATGAGGATGTTGTCAGGCGACACGTCGCGATGGATAACGTTGTGAGCGTGCAGCAGGGAAAGCGCGTCGAATATTGGCTTGACGAAGCTCAATATTTGTTCCGCGCCCAAGTCCATGCCCGAGCGCTTCATATCGCGCAGGTTTTGCCCCCGGTGATAGCGCATCGCCATGTAGGCCGAGTTGTTTTGCTCCCAAACCCGAATGACTTCCACCAATGCGGGATGAAAGAACTTGGCCTGTAGCTTGGCCTCGCGCAGGAAGCTCTCTAAACCGACTTTGAATATGGGCTGATTACCACTTGAGACGACTGCGACAGAGTGACCGGCCGAGCGTTGAGCTAGCACCGTCGGAAAGAATTCCTTGATCGCAATTGTTCGATCTAAGGAGGCCTCGTACGCAAGGTAGACGATGCTGAATCCGCCCTGACCAATGACACCCGTGATGCAATACTCACGCAGCATCGACCCGACTGGCAGATGCATGATGCTGGACAATGTGGAGTCAGTCACGGTGGATTTGGGTTCGATTGAGGGTAGAACTTGATGCCGATTAGAAAAATTTAGATCCGCACGAGGGACGATATTTACTCAGGTGAGAGTATGGTGCCATGAGCGCTTGGTTTCCTGCGAGTTTTTGGCACAAACGAGCCCCTATCGACCTACAAACGGGTACGCCGGATCGTGATAACCGGGCGTTGACGGATGGCCTTTTGGCACCAGCGAATCCACAATCGCATCATCATCCAGCGCCCAGGGATAGTCAAGTGCTGCGAAGTATGGTTTGAACTGATCGAGCGTTTTCGGCCCGGCAATCACGCTGGAAACGAAACGATTGGCAAGCACCCAGGCGCAGGCAAATTGCAGCAGCGTGAATCCCTTCGCTGCAGCATGCGCTTCAAGCTTTTGCGCGATCACGAGCGATTCTTCGCGCCACTCTGACTGCATGAAGCGCGGGTCGGCGCGGTCTGCCCGGCTACCGGCGGGCGCCGCCGTTCCGGGCTTGTATTTACCGGTCAACACACCGCGCGCAATCGGGCTGTACGGTGCAACGCCGAGGCCGTGAAAGCCACATGCGGGAAGGATTTCCACCTCGGGCAGGCGATTGAGCAGGTTGTAATACGGTTGGCAAACAGCGGGCAGTGGGACGCCTTGCCGCTTGCATTCGGCGACGATCTCAGCGATGCGCCACGCGCGGAAGTTCGACACACCGAAATAACGAATCTTGCCGCTCTTGATAAGGTCACCGAGCGCGCTCACGACTTCCCATAAGCCGTCTTCCTCGAAGTCGCGATGCAGGTAATAAATATCGATGTAGTCGGTGCCTAGACGCTTGAGTGACGCATCGCATTCCTGCATCAGCCATTTGCGCGAATAGCGATCCTGATTCGGCGCATCGGTCGTCGGCGACATCTTGTTGCCGATCTTGGTGGCCAGCACCCACCAGTCGCGATTGCCGCGAATCGTGCTGCCCGTTATTTCCTCCGACTTGCCGAGCGAATACACATCAGCGGTGTCGATGAAATTGACGCCCTGCTCCCGCGCATGATCGACGATGCGCGTGGATTCCATCGCGTC
>JANNYE010000119.1:0-6518 GCA_031409935.1 Burkholderiales bacterium
TCAAGCTGTATCCTCTTCTCTGGGGTGAAGAAAGCCATAAACACCGTCCTTTCGTCTTCAAGAAACTAAAGGGTAGCGCTTCGCTTCTCTTCATCCCTCCTAAAACCTAAGTGCGACTGTTCGTGGTTTAACTCAGCAAATATGGTAAGTCGAGAAAGTAACTTATAGGGCTTGAGCCCATTTTCAGTAAGGCTTTCGCCTAAAAGCCATTATTTGTAAGATAGCAATTTACTTCGCCAATTGCCGCATGCGCGCCAGCCGATCCCCTTCGATCTCAGCGAACCACGTATCTTTGCTGAGCGCTTCCACGGCTTTCGCAAAGTACGGTTTCGCTTTTGCGGGTTCGTTTTTCACGAGATAAATCTCCGCGATTTCTTCAAAGACGTAACCGTCCGGCTGCGCGGCTTCAGCCGCCTCTGCTTCGATGGTCAGTTGCATCACCAGTGCTTCGTCATAGCGTTTTTGCAGACGCATCACATTCGCAATTTGCCACTTCGCCATGCGAATTTGCGACGCGCTGCGAGTGAGTTGAAATGCGGTGAGCGACGCCTGAAAGTGCCTTAAAGCGGCGTCGAGATTACCGCGCTCGCGCTCGGTGTGTCCGATGTTGTTGGCGAGCGAGCCACGCCAGCGAATCGCACGCGGTACAAGACTCCCCATCGCCAGCGCCATCGCGCGTTCGTTCCAGCGCTGCGCCTCGTCGCCTGCCTCCACGATGCCCATCATGTGCGCCGCGTCGATGGCGAGCAACGTGAGTTTTTCCTTGTCGCCGATTTGCCATGCTTCGAGAAACAAGGCGCGCGCCTTCAAAGTTTCATTCTCCGAACCAAAGGTGCGACCGCGTTCCAGCAGATAGCGCACGCGCATTGCCGGTCGCGTCTTGTCGCTCATGCGCCGCTGCACGGTGTCGAGCAACGCGTGCGCCTGTGCGAATTCACGACGCAGGCTGAAGGTGCGTGCAATCTGTGTTTCAAGCTCCAGCGCATCGTCGCCAGATGCGGTTTTAAGTGCGTCACGAAAGCGCGCCTCTGAAACCGCAGGCTGTACGTAGTCCCAAAGCGCATCAATATCTGCGGCCAGCAACGGGCTAGCGATCAATGTCAGCACGGCAACCAACGAGCGCAGGCTAGTACATCGTTTCATTAAAACCTCGACGAATGAAATCGATGGATTTTTTCGTCAGGCAAGGCGCATAGCCGCAGCCGTACTGAGGTACGGCAAGGATGTGCAACGCAGCATGGCGGAAAAAGACGCGATTTCATGTCGAGGTTTCAGTGAAACGATGTACTAGGTCCCCGCCTGTCCGCCATCACGCCGCTCCAAGGTTTCAATGTCGCGCAGCCGCGCATAAAAATTACTGCCGAGTCGCGCATAAGGCCGCAGCTCTACGTGCTTGAGCACGTCCACACGATGCTTAAAGCCGCGCTTCTCACCGAGGTACGCGCGCTCGTCGATATGCACCTTCACCACCTCGCCCATCACCCACGTGTTGCGACCGAGTGCAATGCCCTCCCGCAGCACGCATTCGTACGCAATGGGCACGCCCTGAACGCGCGGCGGTTTGACGAGGGTGGAGGCCACCGGCGTCAAACCCGCATGGGCAAACTCGCTCTCACCGTGCGGCAGCGGATCGCTGGATCGCACCATCGCCTCAGCCAGATTTTCCGGAACGATATTGATTACGAATTCTTTGGTCTCGCGAATGTTTGCCCACGTGTCTTTCAGCGCGTACTGCTCATTTTTGCGGTCCTCGCCACGCGGCCCGCAACTGAAACCGAGAATCGGCGGACTCGGTGAACACACATTAAAAAACGAATACGGCGCAAGGTTCGTATTGCCCGCTGCATCAATGCTCGACACCCACGCAATGGGTCGCGGAATGATCGCATCGCGCAATACAAAATACATTTCGTCAGTAGTGAAATCCGACGGTGATAACGAGATAGTGCTCAAGGTAGCATGGCTTTCCGATGTGCTGGAAGGGACTATTTCCAGCGTCAATTTATTGTGGCAATTCGAGCGCGCTGGCGCGTCCGCCTCCTGCGCTCAAGGATAAGTATTTCATGATTACCAACGCCCGCAAGCTCGAATGCGTAATTCTTGGTTTCGCCATTGCAATGTTCGCAACGTTTGCAATGGTGGCTGCCGCGCAACCGGCGGGTTATCCGGCAAAACCCATTACCTACGTCGTGCCTTACCCTGCGGGCGGAGCCGCCGATGTATTCGCACGCGCGTTGGCCGTGGAGTTGGGCAAGCGGGTGGGGCAGGCGGTGATTGTTGATAACCGCGCCGGCGCGAACGGGAACGTTGGCAGCGCCCACGTTGCGAAACTCGCGCCCGCCGATGGCTACACGCTGTTGCTGGGTTCGCTGTCATCGCTCGCGATCAATCCGCACATTTACACAAGCATGGGCTACGACCCGATAAAAGATTTGCAGCCCGTATCGCTTACGCATCAAATGGCAAACGTGTTGGTGGTCAATCCTGCCACGCCATACAAAACCGTGACTGATGTCATTGCTGCGGCGAAGGCAAAACCGGGCGTGCTCGCGTACGCCTCGGCAGGTAATGGCAACACCATGCACATCGCGGGTGAGACGTTCAAAACGCAGACAGGCATTGACATCGTGCATGTGCCGTACAAAGGCGGCCCACCGGCATTAAACGACGTGCTCGGCGGTCAAGTGCCGATGATGTTTAATAATCTGCCAGCCATTGTCGAGCTGGTGAATGCAGGCAAGTTGCGCGCTTTGGCGGTGGCGGACAAGCAGCGCGCCAAGCAGTTGCCGAACGTGCCCACTATGGAAGAGGCGGGCTTGAAAGGCTACACATCGATTGTCTGGAATGGCGTGCTGGTGCGCGCCGGAACGCCACCCGACATCGTGCAATTTTTGTCGAAGCAGATTGCCGCGGCACTGAGTTCGGCGCAACTCAAGAAGACGATGGAAGACCAGGGCTACGAGTTGCTTTCATCCACGCCAGAAAAATTCTCGTCGCTACTGCAATCGGAGTACCAAGCAATGTTGCCGGTAGTGAGCAAGGTCGGCGCGAAGGTCGATTAACTTTCTTTCAGAAAATCCACGACGGCGCTGACTGTCGGCGCGTCAAAAATCATTGGCGCGTGCCCGGTTTCCGCGATGGTCAGCGCGATTGCATTCGGATGCGTTTCGACCATCTTGTTCAACGTTGCGGCACTCAACAAATCCGAATTCACGCCGCGCAAAATCAGTGTTGGCTGCTTGACTGCGAGCCACAGCGGCCACATGTCAGAGGCGGGCGCTGCTAGCCCCGCACGAAATGCATCACCCACCTTCGGGTCCATGTTGAACTCCCAGCGTCCATCGGCACGCTGCCAGCACGACGTGCTCATCATGTGCTGATACTGCTCCTCCGTCAACGGCCCGAACGTGGTGATCGCCATTCGCGCGGCAGCATACAGCTCGGGGTACGACGCAAAATTAGGTGCCAGTCCGACGTAACTGGCGATGCGTTTAATCGCGTCGATTTCAAGCACCGGCCCGATGTCGTTGATGACAAATCGTTTCATGGCTGAACCTGGAGTCGCAGCCATCACCATACCAATCAGCCCGCCCATTGACGTGCCGACCCAGTCGTACGATTGAACGCCGAACTCGGTCAACATCGCGTTGATAAATTTCACGTAGTTAGGAATCGAATACTGTTCTGCGCTCGCCAGCCAATCGCTTTGACCGCGCCCCGGAATGTCGGGACACAACACACGAAAGTCGCTGCTCAATGCATCAGCGACCACGTCAAAATCGCGACCATTGCGCGATAAACCATGCACGCAAAGCACGATGCGTGGATTCTTTTCATCGCCCCATTCGTGAACCGCCATGTGCTTGAGCACACCGTCCATCAACACGGCCACGTTACTTCTGCGATGCGGTTTTGCAATCATTTCAACGTCCTATCGGCAAACAACAAACAACTTCGTGATTAGCGTAACACTGGCCGTGCCACGATCATTCGACCCATTTCGTGAACGCTTCCACCGCCACGCGCGGCGTGTGAAATGTGTTCACAAGTGCTGCCTCATCCGCATAACCCAGCGACATGCCGCACACCAGCATTTCGTCTTCTCCCGCACCGATGATCGGCTGAATGATCTTCGCGAAACCATTCCACGCCGCCTGCGGACAGGTGTGCAATCCCCGCGCGCGCGCAGCAACCATGATGCTTTGCAGAAACATGCCACAGTCGACCAGACTGCCGCGCCCCATCACGCGATCAACGGTCACAAATAGGCCGACCGGCGCATCGAAGAAGCGAAAGTTGCGCTGATGCTGCTGATGCATCGCGTCCTTGTCACCCTTGGTGATGCCGAGCAGCCCATACAAACTCCAGCCGTTTTCGCGACGTCGATCAATGTACGGACTCACCCATTTTTCCGGGTAGTAATCGTACGTTTCACGATACTCGGAGGCAACCGCTGGATCAGCGCGAATGGCATCGTGAGCAGCGCAAACGTCAGCCACGATCTGGTCGCGCGCGGTGCCCTGCACCACGTACACGCGCCAAGGCTGGGTGTTGGTGCCGCTTGCTGCGCGTGAGGCCACGTTGAGAATATGTTCAATTAACTCGCGATGCACAGGCGTCGGCAGAAAAGCGCGCGCCGAAAAGCGGCTAGTTATCGCAGCGTCCACGCTGCTTGCGTCAGCGATGCGCACCATTACCTGACTCAGTTGCAAATTCTCTTTGACGGCTTCGCTCACGATGTTTTCATTTAAAACTAACAGAATAGAAGGCTAGCAGATTCGCAGAAAATCTGCTATTCTGCATCGATGAGCGCTACTTTAACTCTTACAGATCGCGGTGTAATCAGCTTGCCTGCGGCGCTTCGGCGCGCAGTTGGTTTGCGGCCAAACGATCAGGTAATTGCTGAGGCTACGCCTGATGGCATCTTGTTGCGTCCGGCAGTGACGCTTCCCGTCGAGCATTATTCCGCTGCGCGTATCGCCGAATTTGATGCCGGTGAAAAGGAGTTGGCGGATTTCTTTGCGATGCGCGATTCGGTGAGTGAGACCGCATCGAAAAGAGCACCTCGAATTAGTGAAGCAAAAAAGCGCTAACGGGTCGGTGCGATTTTGCGCATTTTTCTTGATGCGAATGTGTTGTTCTCAGCCGCGCGCGCGGACGGTGCGATTCGACGCCTTTTGAGCGAACTTCAGCAGCGCAAACACGTTTTGGTCGCTGGGCCGTTGGTCATCGTTGAGGCACGGCGTAACCTTGAAAACAAAGCGAACCCTGCCGCAATGACTTGGCTGGATTTGATGTTGTCGTCGATGGAAAAATCAGCCTCGGAGCCTCGTCTGGTTGCGTCGGACGTTGACTGGTTAGTCGAAAAGGATCGTCACGTGTTGCGTGCGGCTATTCAAATGCGATGTGATGTTCTCGTAACGGGTGACGTTTCGCATTTCGGCACGGGGTACGGGCGCAGTTTTGATGGCGTGAAGATTTTGAGCCCGCGCATGACGGCGGAGTTTTTCCTCGCGGCGCAATAAAGTTGGTTCCCTTGCAGTGCGGCTATCGGTCTGGATTCCCGCCTTCGCGGGAATGACATAACGTGACTAGTCGTCGGACGCGCCACGCATCAGCGCTACTGAAACGCCACCTCCGCAAAGCTGCGCAGCTTGCGGCTGTGCAAGTGATCTGCCCCCGCTTCACGCATCAATTCAATGGCGCGGATGCCGATCAATAAATGCTGGTTCACGCGTTCGCGATAGAAGTGGTTGGCCATGCCGGGGAGTTTGATTTCGCCGTGTAGGGGCTTGTCGCTTACGCAGAGCAGCGTGCCGTATGGCACGCGGAAACGGAAGCCGTTGGCGGCGATGGTTGCGCTTTCCATGTCGAGCGCTACTGCGCGGCTTTGCGAGAAGCGGCGCTCTGGGGTGCGTTGCGGCAGCAGTTCCCAGTTGCGGTTATCGGTGCTGGCAACCGTGCCGGTGCGCATGATGCGCTTGAGTTCGTAGCCTTTGAGTTTTGTCACATCCGCGACGGCGGTTTCCAGCGCCACCTGAATTTCGGCCAGCGCCGGGATTGGCACCCACAGCGGCAGGTCTTCATCGAGCACGTGATCCTCACGCACGTAACCGTGAGCGAGCACGTAGTCGCCCAGTGCCTGCGTATTGCGCAGGCCCGCGCAGTGACCAAGCATGAGCCATGCATGCGGGCGCAGCACTGCGATGTGGTCAGTAATGGTTTTGGCGTTGGCTGGGCCGACGCCGATGTTGACCATGGTGATGCCCGAGCTATCCGCGCGCAGCAAGTGGTAAGCCGGCATTTGCGGCAATCGCGGTGGTGCCATGCCGAGTTCATCACCCGGAAGTGCCGCCAAGCCTGCGCGTCGCGTCACGACGTTTCCTGGCTCAATGAAGGCGACGTATTCGCCGTTCGGGTCGCTCATGAGTTCGTGACCCATGCGCACGAATTCGTCGATGTAGAACTGGTAATTGGTGAACAGGATGAAGTTCTGAAACCACTCCGGCGCGGTGCCG
>JANNYE010000120.1:0-48118 GCA_031409935.1 Burkholderiales bacterium
CGGCTCTTCCGCTCAAGTCCGGCAACGGTTTGTGTTTTCCGCGCCCGCTATGTTTCGTGCTGTCCCAGCGCACGCTCGACGCGTTTGTCGGGTACCAGCCAGAGTAGCGCGACAGCGATATAGAGCGTTCCCGAAATCCACACGCTCACAAACGCGGCGGGGATTGCAATCACGTAGGCGACGAGCGACAGTTTGCCCTTGAGGTCGGCGCCGATCGCGGCTGCCAGCGGTGAATTCGGGCCTTGCGCAGCAATGATGCGCAACTGCAGGATGAAATAGGCGGCACCGGCCATCAAGAGCACAAAGCCGTAGAGCGCGGCCGGCAGCGGTGCGAAGTGGTTCTCACCCATCCAGCCAGTCACAAACGGCACCAGCGAGAGCCAAAACAGCAGGTGCATGTTGGCCCACAGGATGCCGCCCGTGACCTTGTGCACCAGATGCAGCATGTGGTGATGGTTGTTCCAGTAAATGGCAACGTAGACGAAGCTGAGCACGTAGCTCAGAAACACCGGGCCGAGTTTGATGAGGCCGTCGAAAGAGGGATCGTGCGGCACCTTCAGTTCCAGAACCATGATGGTAACAATGATGGCGATCACGCCGTCGCTGAACGCCTCTAGTCGTGTCTTGCCCATCGTTGCATGCCCCCTTTTTTTCGCCAATGAATCCGCTACGTCCGCCACCGCAACGCACTACGCGTTTAGCAACAGCGCAGCCACAAAAATACCAATCATCATGAACACTAGCACCAGTTTAATCACGGTGCCGATGAGCAAACCGAGCCACGTGGCTAGGCCCACTTTTGCTGCTTGCTTCGCGTTTTTCTGCGCGATGTATTCGCCAATCACCGCGCCCACAAAAGGCATGAACAGCACGCCAATCAAGCCCATAAAAATGCCGGCAACGGTGCCCAGCGCCGCGCCGACAATGGCCAGTTTGCTTGCGCCTGCTTTTTTCGCGCCGAGCAAGGTTGCCAAAAAATCGGTGGCCCACGCCGCAATAGCCATCAGCGCAATGATCGCCACAATCCACCACGGCACCCGCATGAAATCGTCGAGCCATGCGCCGAGCGCAGCCCCGGCCAACACGAGGATAGTGCCGGGCACGGCGGGCAACACCGTGCCGACGATACCGATCGCGAAAAGCAGAATGACGGCGAGCCAGCCGAGTGTGTGTGCATCCATGGCGGTCAGTGTAATGGCGGTGGTGCGCCGCCCCGTCGTGGGCGCGCGAGAATGCGTCCGACCGTTGTGCTGGCGATTGGGATATGGTTGGTGACCGAGCAACCGTCGCTCGTCAACTTCGCGCAACAACTTATCGCAGTAAACCTCATTGAATGCGGGCTAAAGGTATTAATATGAAAAAGTCGACTTACACGTTTTTCCTGTGCTATACCCTATAAAGCATGGCTTTAGAGAAAAAGATGCTTTCGAATCTTTCATCACTCACCGCCCGATGTGCGCGTTGCGCGTCGGTCATTTTTGCGCTCGCGACTGCACAAGCTTTTGCGCAAGCGGTGACAGTCGTGGAGTATTACCACCGCGCGCTTGATGCCTACTTCATCACCGGGCGCGCCAACGAGCAGGCGTTGCTTGATGCACTGCCGGGCCAATTTGCGCGCACCGGCATGCAGTTCACGGCGGCCGCTGCAACCGAGGCTGTGGCCGTCCCGCAAGTTCGCATTTGCCGCTTCTATCTCAACACCGCCACGCCGTTTGCCAATTCACATTTTTATGGTCGCGACGGGATCGATTGCGAACCGATCCGTGCGCAGAATCTGCCGGGTTTTGGCTATGAGGGCTTTGATTTTGCAGTGGCACAGCCGAGCGTGACAGGCGCGTCAGACGCATGCGCCGCAGACACGCCGCTGCCGGTCTATCGCAGCTTTCGCGTGGGCAGCGCCACGCGCACGGCGAACCATCGTTACAGCACCAGCAAACACACCTACGACGCATTGACCGCAGCCGGTTGGTCGCCCGAGCAAGTGGTGTTTTGCGTGGTCGCCAGCAAGGATGCCGCGGTCGCGCCGTCGCCGAGTTTCAAGCGCGTGGTGTCGCAGCCGTTGAGCCCGTTTCCGCCCGGTTGTAACGGCCAGTTTTCGGGGGTTAACGGCGTCAACTATTCAGGCGCGGAAGTCGAACCCAGTCTGGCTAAAAGTCCGGCTAACCCGAAGCATTTGCTCGCCGCATGGCAGCAAGATCGCTGGTCTAACGGTGGCTCGCAGGGCATCCAGAGTGCCGTGTCGTTTGACGGGGGCGTGAGCTGGAGCAACACGCAAGCTGCGTTTTCGCTGTGCTCGGGCGGCACGGCGGCCAATGGCGGCGGCTACAGTCGCGCCTCCGACCCGTGGGTAAGCATTGGCGCGGACGGCGTCGCGTTTCAGATGGCGCTAGCTTTTTCGGGCGCGTCTTTCACCGCCACCAGCGTTAACGCGATGTTAGTGTCGCGTAGCACCGATGGCGGGCGCACCTGGGCGCTGCCGCAGACTCTGGCGCGTGACGCCGGTGCGGCAATTTTTCATGACAAGAATATGTTGCTCGCCGACCCCAACAACGCAGCCTTCGTGTACGCGATCTGGGGGCGATTGCAGGCCAACGGGCGCGGCCCGGCGTGGTTTACGCGCTCCGTTAACGGCGGATTGAGCTGGGAGGCTGCACGCGCGGCCTATGACCCCGGCGCTGACAATCAGACCGTGGGCAATCAAATCGTCGCGCTGCCCAACGGTACCCTAGTGAACGTGTTTCTCGACATTATTCGCACCAGCACGGCTGACAGCGCGAAGGGTAGCTTTCTGCGTGTGGTGCGCTCTGCTGATCGTGGTGCGAGCTGGTCAAGCGCCACCACCATCAGCGCATTCACCGCCATTGGCACCGTCGATCCAACCACGCGAGAGGCGGTGCGCGACGGCTCCGTCATCGCCTCCATTGCGGCGGGCATTGACGGTCGCCTGCACGTGGTGTGGCAAGACTCCCGTTTGAGCAATGGCAAATTTGACAGCATCGCCTACGCACAATCACTTGATGCTGGGCTCACTTGGTCCGCTCCTGTGACGATTAACGCGCGCACCGATGTCGCGGCGTTCACCCCCACGGTCGCCGCGCGCAGCGACGGAAGCATCGGCGTCAGTTACTTTGACTTTCGCGCTGATAGCGTTGATCCGGCGACGCTGCCCACTGTGTATCGATTGGCGACGTCCAGCGATGGCGTGAGTTGGTATGACAGCGCCGTCGAGGACGCCTTTGAGCTGCGTCAGGCACCGATTGCTGGCGGCTATTTTCTGGGCGACTATCAAGCGCTGCTGGGCAACGGGGCTGCGTTCTCCGCGCTGTACGCCCGCGCTGGTGGATCGGTCGCCAACGACGCCACCGAGATTGTGTTTGCTAACGTTGCCGACGGCAGTTTGAAGCGCATCGGCGAGCGCTATGTTGCGGCACCGCCGCCGCACAATTTTCAGTTCACGCCGGAATGGCAAACACGGGTGAGCGCCAATGTTGAGCGACTAATCGCGCAGCGACGATCCAAAGGTGGCTAACGGCGGTTGACGGCGGTTGACGGTTCGGTGCCGCAGCAGCTGATTACTCAGCCGTTATGTTCGCCGCCTTGATCACGCGCTCGAACATTTTGATGTCGCTGCGAATGGTCGCATCAAACTGCGCGGTGCCCTGAAATTGCACCGTGCCACCCGCTCCTTCAACACCTTTTTTGAACGCATCGAGCTGCACCGCTTTGGCCATTTCATCGGCGAGGCGTTTCACAATTTCTGGTGGCGTGCCCATTGGCGCAACAAAGCCGAACCACGCATCCACCGAGAAATTCGGGAAACCCTCTTCGGCAGCGCTTGGCACATTCGGTAACGATGGAACGCGTTTGTTGCCTGTCACCGCAAGGATGCGAATCTTGCCGGTTTGTGAGAGCGGAATCACGCCAGGCGGCGTGGTGATCACGATGTCCACATTGCCCGCCGCAAGGTCGGTTACGGCCGGTCCGGTGCCTTTGTAGGCAATCGACGTCATTTTTGTTTCGGCCAATTGTTCGAGTAGGGCGCCGGAAATGTGGTGCAGCGAACCGGGGCCTGCCGTGCCATAATTGAGCTTGCCCGGATTGGCTTTGGCGTACGCAATTAGCTCCTTGAAGGTCTTCACCGGCAGTTTGTCGGTGACGGCAATTGCCTGCGCCGAATTGATAATCAACGCCACGGGCATGAAGCTCTTGATGGGATCCCAGTCTAGGTTTTTGTAAAGAAATGGATTGGCCGCATGAAAGCCGGAATACGCCGCGAGCAGCGTGTGGCCGTCGGGCTTCGACTTTGCCACGTAACTCGCTGCGATGTTGCCGGACGCGCCCGGACGGTTCTCGACGATCACCGGTTGACCAAGTGCTTTGGTCAGCGGCTCGGCGATTTGTCGCGCCATCAGGTCAGTGGAGCCGCCCGGTGTGACCGGCACGATGAGCGTGATCTGGCGCGATGGAAAGGACTGCGCGGTGGCGTTAAACGTGGCGGCGAGGGCAACTAGGACGGCGATGCTGAAGATGTAGGTGAGGCGATTCATGAGGGGTTTTGATGCTAGTGTCGTGTCACGTTTGAAATGGCGCAATATCGCGCCGCCATCGGTGGGCAGGGCTAGGCGCAAAACGCAGCGCATGCCGGGGCATGCGCAAGTTTTTGCAACGACGCCATGCGCAGCGAGGGCAAGCGAGCTGCGTCATTTCAGGCGTGACATGACACTTGGGTTGATAAGCAGAGAAGCGTCGCAAAGTTTAAAGAGCAAAGACAAACAAGACTTACGTATGAACCCTCAAACCTCTGCCCTGTTTTCACCCATCCGCGTTGGCGCAATCGTTGCCAAAAACCGTATTTTTATGGCCCCACTCACGCGTTGTCGCGCCACCCCCGGCACTGATGCGCCGAACGCGATGCTCGCCGAGTATTACGGCCAGCGCGCCAGCGCTGGCATCATTGTGTCCGAGGCTACGCAGGTATTGCCCACAGGCAAGGGCTACGTCGGTACACCGGGCATCTATAGCCCCGAGCAGGAAGCAGGCTGGAAACTGGCGACCGCAGCGGTTCATGCCAAGCGCGGAAAAATCGTCGCGCAGTTGTGGCACGTCGGCGCGATTTCGCACCCAGATCTGCAACCCGATCACGGGTTGCCCGTGACCGCAAGTACCGGCTACAACCCCGGCGGCAGCATCTACACGCAGAACGGAAAGATGGATCGCGTCGCCGCACGTGGGCTCGAAACAACGGAAGTAAAAGAGTACGTCGCAGCGTATCGGCACGCCGCCGAAGTCGCCCAACGTGCGGGCTTCGACGGCGTGGAAATTCACAGCGCTAACGGTTACCTGCTCGAACAATTCATTCGCGACAGCTCTAACAAGCGCAGCGATGAGTTCGGCGGATCGATTGAGAATCGCATTCGCTTCACGCTGGACGTTGTGGACGCTGCAATATCGGTGTGGGGCAACCAGCGGGTCGGCATTCGCCTGTCGCCGGTCAGCGCGGCCAATAGCGCCCATCAGGACAGTAACCCGCAGGCGACCTACGGCGCGTTAGTCGTTGCGTTAGCTCATCGTGGCATCGCCTTCGTGCATTTCATCGAGGGCAACACCGGCGGCGCGCGCGACCTCGCGGGCTTTGATTTCGTATGGGCGAAAAAGACGCTGACCGCAGCGGGTGTTGCCTACGTCGCAAACAACAAATATGACCGCGCGATGGCCATTGACGCGGTGGAGCACGGCGCAGCCGACGCCGTCGCTTTCGGTGTGCCGTTTATCAGCAATCCTGACCTTCCAGAGCGCCTGCTCCGCGCCGCGCCGCTGAACGCTGCGAATCCCAAGACGTTTTACAGCGCTGGGCCGGCGGGGTACACGGATTACCCGATGTTGTGATTATTTTGTAGCGTCGTCCCGGCGCTACTACACTTGATGCCAGTACATCGTTTCACTAAAACCTCGACGAATGAAATCGATGGATTTTTTCGTCAGGCAAGGCGCACAGCCCCAGCCGTACTGAGGTACGGCAAGGAAGTGCAACGCAGCATGGCGGAAAAAGACGCGATTTCATGTCGAGGTTTTAGTGAAACGATGTACTAGTGCCGTACAGGTCAAGTCAGGCGCTACAAAATTCAACGTAAAGCGAAGCATCATGAGCTCATCATCTAAAGCCACCTTTAACTGGAGCGACCCGTTGCTCCTCGATCAGCAACTGACCGAAGACGAGCGCATGATTCGCGATGCGTCGGCGCAGTACGCGCAGGACAAATTGCTGCCGCGTGTGGTCGAGGCGTTCCGCAATGAGTACACCGATCCCGCAATTTTTAGAGAGATGGGCGCGCTGGGTTTGCTTGGGCCAACCATTCCCGAGCAGTTCGGTGGCGCGGGATTGAATTACGTGGCGTACGGCCTGATTGCGCGCGAAATTGAGCGTGTCGACTCCGGCTATCGCTCGATGATGAGCGTGCAGAGTTCGCTGGTGATGGTGCCGATTAATGCCTTCGGTAGCGAGGCGCAAAAGCAGAAATATTTGCCGAAACTGGCGACCGGCGAATGGATCGGTTGCTTCGGTTTGACCGAGCCGAATGCGGGCTCTGACCCGGCGAGCATGAGCACGCGCGCGAAGAGTGTGCCGGGTGGTTTTTCCGTTTCTGGCGCGAAGATGTGGATCTCGAATTCGCCGTTTGCCGATGTGTTCGTGGTGTGGGCGAAAAACGATGAAGGTCGCATTCGCGGCTACATCCTTGAGAAGGGCATGAAGGGTTTGTCCGCGCCTGCGATCAAGGGCAAGATTGGCTTGCGCGCGTCAACGACGGGTGAAATTGTGATGGATGGCGTGTTCGTCCCGGCCGAAAATGAGCTGCCCAATGTGGAGGGCTTGAAAGGGCCGTTTACCTGCCTGAATTCAGCGCGTTATGGCATCGCCTGGGGCGCGCTCGGCGCCGCTGAGGATTGCTGGTTTCGTGCACGGCAATATGTGATGGATCGCCAGCAGTTTGGTCGTCCGCTCGCAGCAAATCAGTTGATTCAGAAGAAGCTCGCCGACATGCAAACTGAAATCACCATGGGCCTGCAAGGCTGTCTGCGCTTGGGCCGCATGAAAGATGAGGGCACCGATTCGGTTGAAATCACCAGCATCATGAAGAGGAACAGTTGCGGTAAAGCGCTCGATATCGCGCGCGTTGCCCGCGACATGCTCGGCGGCAATGGCGTGAGCGACGAATACGGCGTGATGCGGCATATGGTGAACCTTGAAGTGGTCAACACCTACGAAGGCACGCACGATATTCATGCGCTGATTTTGGGCCGTGCGCAGACCGGGATTCAGGCGTTCCAGTAGTAGTTTTATGTGATTATTGATATGATTGAGTAAATTTACTCAATCATATCAATGTACTCTCGTCCTCATCTATCGGTGCTTCTCGATCGCGTGGGCGAAGCGTCCGTTCGTGCGATTCAGATTGTTGCTGGGCCTCGGCAGGTCGGCAAAACAACGCTTGTCCACGACTTGCTTAAACAATTGAGTTCACGGGGACGCTCACGATCTGACGCTTGGATGTTCGAGGCGGTTGACCAATACGAGTTGGCACACGGTTCCGATATTTCCTCGCTAGAAGTCAACATCACGGACAGGTCGAGACCCAAGGATGCCAATTGGTTAGCAGAACGTTGGAACACGGCGCGCAGCTATGCCCGAAGATGGGCTACGCGCGAGAAACACGATGGAACGCCGTATCTCTTGGTTTTCGACGAAATCCAGAAAATTTCAAATTGGTCGGAGCAAGTAAAGGGTCTATGGGACGCGGACAGAGCGGAGCAGCTATGTATGCATGTGGTGCTGCTTGGATCGTCACCGTTGCTCGTTCAAAAGGGATTGACTGAAAGTCTCGCAGGGCGATACGAGTTATTGAATGTCCGTCATTGGGGCTTGGTCGAAACGCAGGCAGCGTTTGATCTGACTGTCGATGAGCACATTTTTTTTGGTGGATATCCTGGTGCATTGCCGCTGCTTCATGACGAGTCGCGCTGGCGATCATATGTCCTTGCTGCACTGATACAGCCAAGTATTGAGCGTGACGTGCTAGCTCTGCATCGCGTAGAGAAGCCTGCGTTGTTGAAAGCGCTTTTCGATCTGTCAGCAGGCTATTCAGGCCAAATACTTTCATTCACAAAAATGCTGGGTCAATTACAGGATGCCGGTAACACCACGACACTGGCGCACTATTTGGTGCTGCTGGAACAGTCGGGTATGGTCTCGGGCCTGAACAAGCACGCGGGAGAGGTAGTCAGGCGGCGTGGATCGAGTCCAAAATTAAACGTCCACAACACCGCGCTGATGACAGCGGGCTCCGGATACAGTTTCACACAGGCGAAGGCAGATCGCGATTTTTGGGGGCGGCTGACGGAGGCCTGTATTGGTGCGCACCTTATCAACACGGTCAGTGATAACTGCGCCGTTCACTATTGGCGAGAAAGCCCTCACGAAGTAGATTTTGTATTGCACGGGGTTAGATCTTTGACGGCAATCGAGGTTAAGAGCGGACGACGCTCAACTCATGTGGTCGGCTTGGACGCCTTTTGTGCGGCGTTTCCGGTCACTCGAAGGTTGGTCGTAGGCAATGCGTCAGGTTGCGACGTTTCAGTAGCTGAGTTTTTGAGTGAGCCTGCGGATTATTGGATCACTGTTTGAGTGGGGCGATGATTCCGATCAATCGCTACATTGCAGAGATCAGAAGGCCCGAGGATCGTCGGGGTGATTCAACGCATGCCTCGATGGGGCTGACGAACATACGCATTGACTACGCCTACGTGTTACTAGGCGACCTGGGACTCGGCAAGACGACCGTCTTCACGCAAGAGTCACAAGCGACTAACGCTGTATTCGTAACCGCGCGTGATTTCCTGCTGCTTCGACATGACCGGGACAGCTTCGCTGACGCAACCTTTTTTATCGATGCACTTGACGAAATGCGGGCGGGTTTGCAGGACGGGCGCACGGTGCTCGACCAGATACGCAAACAACTGGTTGCCCTGGGTATTCCCAAGTTTCGGTTGTCATGTCGCGAATCGGATTGGCTTGGCAACAGCGACCGAGATGCGCTCTGCAAAATCGTTCAAGGCAAAGGCGAGCTAAAGGTGTATCGCTTGGAGCCGCTCTCCAATGCGGACATCACAACGTTGTTGCAAGGCGCATTTCTGGTCGACGACCCGCAGCAATTCATGCAACATGCTGAGCACGTCGGTGTGAGCGCGATGTTGCGGAATCCACAAACACTGCGAATGCTTGCAAAGGCGGTTGCGTCCGGTAAGGCGTGGCCGGATTCGCGCGCAAGAACCTTTGAGCTTGCATGCAATACGCTGGCGACCGAACCGAATACGGAGCACCAAAGTGCCAAGCGAAAAATATGGCCCAATACCCCCGAATTGCTCGATGCAGCAGGGCTCATTTCCGCCGTTTTTCTGTGCGCAGATCGTGCAGAAATTCAGCTTGCTCGCGACGACGCGAGCGACCCAAAGGCGCTGATTCTGCTTGCAATCGAGAATGATCGAAAACTCCCAATCAACGAGGTTGTTGAGACCAATCTATTCGTAGCCGTTCGCGAAAACGCATGGATTCCGGCGCATCGAAGTATTGCTGAATTTTTAGCCGCTCGGTACATCGCGCAACTTATCAAAAGCGGGCTCGCACCGACGCGGGCGGTGTCGTTAATGCTGGGGGCCGATGCAGGCGTGATTACCAGCCTGCGCGGGCTCAATGCGTGGTTGGCGACCTGCGCGTTGTCAGCGCGCGAACATTCGATCAAAGCGGACCCGCAGGGCGTGCTGCTATACGGGGATGTAAAAGCGTTCACGACTAACGAAAAGGTGCGGCTGCTTGAGGGGCTTAAGCAGAGCGTTGATGATTTCCGATGGCGCGGCGGGGAAGACTGGAATTCGTCCCTACTCGGCGCGTTGGCCACGCAGGACATGGCCACCAAGTTCGTGGAGATTCTCTGCGCACCCGAACGTGAGCGTTCAGATCAAGTGCTGGCGGATTGGGTGGTGACCGCTCTTTCGCGCGGCCCAAGGATTGATGGCGTGGGGGCTGCGCTGCTTGAGGTGTCGCGCGATGCGTCGCGCTGGTCAGGGATGCGCCGTTATGCGCTGCGCACTTACCTCAAGACTTACAGCGAATCCGACACGGTCGCGCCGGCTTTACTCGACGATGTTGCCAATGGGCGTGTAGCCGATGATGACGATGAATTGCTGGGCATCTTGCTGAAGAATTTGTACCCGCGCAGGCTGTCGATAGCGAGCGTTTTGCAGCACTTACGTAGTCCGAAATTGCCGAATTGGTTTGGAAGTTTCAGGCGATTCTGGAATGGCATCTGTCTTCGAGAAACGTCGGCAACGCGATTACCAGAACTGCTTGACGCACTCAGCGTGCGAGCTGCGCTTGCCAACGACAGAGGTAATGAGACGTATTGGCAATTTGCAGGCGAAAGTTTGGTTCGCGGACTAGAAGAAATGGGCGACGACACTGACGATGAATCGCTGCACAGGTGGTTGGGTATTACGCTAGGGGAGGACGACTATGACCACCTAGTTGGCGAACTCCGCGAAAGATTGCATGCTTGGCTGGATAGACGGCCCGCCAGGTTTCTGCAACTACTGCGAGTCGCAATTAACCATCTGAACAATGACGACCGCCTTTGGCGCGCGCTCGATCAACTGCACCAGCCCAGGTGGCCACCACGCATCGGTCCGCAGCTGCTAGCGCTGGCGGCTAACGAAAGTCGCGTTCCGATAGCGGAGGAGCTATTTTGGAGTGCCGCTCGCAGTTTTTATGAACCTAACAACGAGTCAGGCTTATCGTTTGAACAGCTTGAGGAATGGGTCGTTGATCATCCAAGATTTGCGCAGACTTTCCAGCATTTTTGTCGATGCGAAATTGATGAAACGCGCATACGGAATGCCACGCGACGCGCCGAAAAGCGCCGTGAAAAACATGACCGCGTCGAGCAGTATCGTGAAGCACTGTTTGCGAAGCCAGCCGCTGAATTCAACATTCAGGGGCTACATCATCTGGCATTGGCCTCGGTTGGGTACTTGACCGAAGCGAGCGGCGAAACGCCCGTGGATCGATTGCGTGATTTCCTCGGCAACGACGAAATACTTGTTGCCAAGGCACTGGAGGCCACTGAGGCCACGTGCTTCAGGGCCGACCTGCCGACAGCCGATCAAATATTGAGCTCCTACCTGAGCAACAAAGAATGGCTGCTTGCGCGACCCTTGCTGGTGAGCCTGGATCGTATCCAACCGGCAGCGCAATCCGAGATTTTGAAACTGCCCGAGCCAACGTTGAGCAGTGCGTTGATGGCGTCGTATGCCGCACCGGTGGAACGGGACGCCTTGTTCAGGAAATTGCTGGCTACCGAGCGGCCTTCGCTGGTAGCCGACATCTTCTCGCGTTACGCCGTTGCTGCGTTGAAAGCGAGAAAGAGCACACTCACTGGCGCCCATGAGCTTGTCGATGACGAGTCGTTCTCGCAAGTGGCTCGAATAGTTTTACCCGAGATACTGAATCGTTTCCCACGCCGTGCGTCGCTCGACCAACTGTACGATCTCTCACGATTTATCAAGTCGTTCGCGTCAACCTTTAGCGCAAAAGAAGTGCTACATCAGGTTGCGTCGAAACTTGCGCTGAAGGTGCTTGACGTGGGGCAGCGAACGTATTGGCTTGCCACCGGGGTTCTGCTCGCGCCAAAAAAATACGAGAAACGATTGCGCAAGTGGGCGGAAGGTAACGAGATTCGCATCGGTCATTTGGGCAATTTCCTTGACCGACGCGATCAGGTCATTCAAGGTTGCGCAGCGATGCCCGAGTCGGTGATCGGCCTGCTCGTCGAATTGCTTGCACCGCACAGTCGCCCTGATCGCCCGGAAGGCACATATCAAGTCACGCCCGACATGCAGCGCGGCGATTTGATCGCGAGTTGGGTCAATGAGCTTGGGGCGAGGCCATCGGACGAAGCTAAGGCGGAACTGATTCGCCTGCGTGGACTGCCGAGTTTGCTGCCGTGGGCAGATACGCTACGCGGCACCGCCGCTACGCAGTCCGTTGTTCAGCGCGACGCGAACTTTCGATTTCCTGCGCCTGGCGATGTCGTTGCCACGCTAGCTCACGGCAAGCCCGCGAACGTCGCCGATTTGCACGCAATAATCGTAGAAAATTTGCGACAAATAGCTGCCGAAATTGAGCGAGGCGACCTTGATATCTACAAGCAATTTTGGAACACGGATTCGCACAACAAACCGGTGTCGCCAAAAGTCGAAGAGGCCGGACGCGATGCGCTCGCTTTGATCCTCCGCCAGCGCCTAGCCTCGCACGAGGTGGGCTGCACGTCAGAGGCTCGCCACGTTGATCGAAAACGATCCGACATGCTGTGCGCTCACCAGCAATTCGGTGTGCCGATTGAGGTGAAAAATCAAATGCATCCGGAAATTTGGAAAGCTATTCGTGAACAGTTGACCGACAAATACACAATTGATCCGGGGGCTGCGGGTTACGGCATTTACTTGGTGTTTTGGTTTGGCCCAACGCACAAACTGGCGTCACCTGTGACGGGACGGAAGCCAAAAACGGCCACCGAACTCAGGGTAGCGCTGGAATCGACCTTGTCGGATTTGCAGCGCAAATTCATCACTGTCTGCGTAATTGATGTCTCAGTGGAGGGGCGGCGTGGATAATTACTGCACGAGCGCAGCCGTGCGTGCCACCTGATCGCCACAGCATGAAACTCTACAACTACTTCCGCTCCTCCGCCGCGTATCGCGTTCGCATTGCCCTCAATCTGAAGCGCTTGAAGTGGGAGCACATTGGCGTGCATTTGCTGAAAGGCCAGCATCGCGCGGAGCCGTATCTGGCGATCAATCCGGCCGGGCTGGTGCCGACGCTTATTGATGACGACGGCGCGGTGCTGACGCAGTCGCTGGCGATCATTGAATATCTGGACGAGGTGAAAGCGGGCACCACGCAGCTGCTGCCTGCCGACGCGGTGGATCGCGCTTATGTGCGCGCGCTGGCGCTGTCTCTCGCGTGCGATGTGCACCCGCTGAACAATGTTCGTGTGTTGAATTATTTGAGCAACGTTTTGAACGTGACGCAGGCGCAGAAAGACGCGTGGATTGCGCATTGGATTATCGCCGGATTGGCGACGATTGAGCAGACGCTGGCACAACACAAAAATGAGTCCGGCAAAAGTGGTCAGTTTTGTTTTGGCAACACGCCAACGATGGCCGATTGCGTGTTGGTACCGCAGGTATTTTCGGCGCGGCGATTCAATGTGGATGTGTCGATTTATCCGCGCGTTGCCGCGATTGATGCGCTGTGCAACACGTTGCCCGCCTTCATCAGCGCGCATCCAAAAAATCAGCCGGATTTCAGCGTCTGAGTGATTTTTAGTGCTCAGCTTTTCACTGAATGCCATATTTTATGGGGTCTGACGCCTCATTCGGACATAAGTCGACTTTTATCGTTTTATCCACCTATGCCCAGTTTGAATGGGCGTTTCAGCGTATAGCTGATAGACTCAAGGCATGCCCGAATCGCCGCAA
This sequence comes from Burkholderiales bacterium, assembly GCA_031409935.1. Lineage (GTDB taxonomy): Bacteria > Pseudomonadota > Gammaproteobacteria > Burkholderiales > Casimicrobiaceae > Casimicrobium. The sequence goes on from JANNYE010000120.1 coordinate 13,588, forward strand.
ACTCCCGCCCCATCCAGCGTGCTCGATCAGCTCGTGTTCGATGCCAACGGCCTCATTCCGGCCATCGCGCAGGACGCCGTCAGCAACGAAATCTTGATGGTTGCATGGATGGATCGCGCCGCGTTTTTGCGTACGCTGGAAACCGGCAAAGCTTGCTATTACTCGCGCTCGCGCAAATCGGCCTGGATGAAGGGCGAATCGTCCGGACACCTGCAAATTCTGCGCGAAGTGCGCATTGATTGTGACGCTGATGTGGTGTTGCTCAAGGTCGAACAATTGGGGGGCATCAGTTGTCACACCGGTCGGCGCAACTGCTTTTTTCGCACACTGGAGAACGGCGCATGGGTGACCGAATTTGCGCCGATTAAGTCGCATGGGGAGATGTACGGTGAGCGCTGAGAACGGCACCGTTTTTGCACGCTTAGCACAGACCTTTGCTGCACGTAAAGATGCCGATCCTGCGAGTTCGTACGTCGCCAAACTGCTCGCCAAAGCGCCGGATGCTGCGCTGAAAAAAGTGGGTGAAGAAACAGCAGAATTCATTATGGCGTGCAAAGATGCTGAGATAAACGAAGACCGACAGCCGCAGGTCATTGGCGAAGCAGCCGACGTGTGGTTTCACATGCTTGTCGCACTGTCGCGCTATGGTGTCTCGGGCGACGACGTGTTGGCGGAATTAGCCAAGCGCGAGGGGTTGTCCGGCATTGAAGAGAAGGCCGCGCGCCCAAAATAACGACCTGTGGGAGCGGTTCCACCGCGACTGGCTGCCACCCGAGCATTCGCGGTGGAACCGCTCCCACAAAAACATACTTACCGAACCATGAGCACCGATAAAGACTGCATCTTCTGCAAAATTATTCGCAACGAAATTCCGGCGAGCCGAGTCTATGAGGATGACGAGGTTTTGGTGTTCAAGGACATTCATCCGGCAGCGACGGTGCATTTGCTGGTGATCCCAAAGCGACACATCACGGGCCTCTCTGCGGTGCAGGCCACAGATCAGCAGGTGCTCGGTAAAATGATGCGGATGGCGTCACAAGTGGCGAACGAGGCGGGGTCGGCAGACGGATTCCGAATTATCATCAACGATGGGCGTGTGGGTAGGCAAGATGTTTTCCACCTGCACATGCATGTGTTGGGTGGCCCCACACCATTGGGTCGTATGATTGCAATGGACGATAAGACGTAAAGAATTTAGGAGATTGTTATGGGTTCGTTTTCGATTTGGCATTGGCTGATTGTGTTGCTTGTCGTGGTGCTGATTTTTGGCACTAAAAAATTGCGCGGCATGGGCAAAGACCTCGGCGGTGCGGTCAGTGATTTCAAGAGCGGCATGAAGGGCGGCGAAGAGGCCACCAAGGGCGCAACCGACGTGCCGCCAGCCGCCGCGCCGAACGTGATCGAAGGCGAAGCGAAGCGCGACAAAGTCTGATCGACTTTGTGCTCCCTGATGTTCGTGCTGTTTAGCGTGCAATAGATGTTTGAACTTTCTTTCGGCAAGATGATGATCATCGCAGTGGTTGCGTTGATTGTGCTCGGCCCGGAAAAGCTGCCTAAAGTCGCACGAACGCTGGGTCATTTGCTCGGTCGCGCACGCGGTTACGCCAATCAGGTCAAGCAGGACATTGATCGCGAAATGCAGATGGACGAGCTGCGCAAATTGCAAGAGCAGGCGAAAGATGCTGCACGTAGCTTTGAGACGGCTGTGAACGACGCAGGACGCAGTGTGGAGAGCGAAGCGTCAAGCGCCTCCAAAGTGTTCAACGACATGGAATCTGACTACAAAGCGAAGCTCGACGGTGCGGCGACCGAGAACCGCATTGCCGCTCCGGCGGCTGCGGCTGCGCTGACTGCACAGGACGAAGTTGCAGCACTGGAAAAGTCGATTGCTGAGCAGGCGAGCGAGCAGATCGCGGAGATCAAGCCGATGATTTCTGCTGAGCAGATGAGTGCAACGCTATCGCCCGCATCTGCCGCTCCGGCTGATTCAGCGAAGAAGGCGGCGTAGTGCAGCCGCGTCGCTGTGGGAGCGGTTCCACCGCGATTGGTTACCTCATTGGGCGTTATCGGGATGAAATCCCTCCCACACATTTGATGTTCATTCATGTCCACTGAATCCGTGCAAGAAACCTTCATCTCGCACTTGGTCGAGTTGCGTGAGCGGCTGGTCAAATCCGTGGTTGCTGTGCTCGTCGTCACCTTCGCACTGATGGCCTACCCCGGCATGAAGGAGTTGTACGCGCTGGTGGCCGCGCCAATGCTGAAAGTGCTTCCAGCCGGCACCTCGATGATCGCCACCGACGTGACGGGCACCTTCTTCATTCCGCTTAAAGTCACGCTGATGACGGGCTTTCTGATCTCGCTGCCGGTGGTGCTGTATCAAATGTGGGCGTTCGTCGCGCCGGGGTTGTATAAGCACGAAAAAAAGATGGCGATGCCGATCATCGTGTCATCAACGCTGTTGTTTTTCTGTGGCATGGCGTTCGCGTATTTCGTGGTGTTTCCGTCGATCTTCGGCACCTTTGTGGGCTTCACGCCAGCAGGCGTGAACATGACGCCGGACATCGACAAATACTGGAGCTTTGCGCTCACCATGTTCATCGCATTCGGCATCACGTTCGAGACGCCGGTGGTGCTCGCCGTGCTCACGCGCGCAGGCATTGTGACGGTGAAACAGCTCGGCGAATTTCGCGGCTATTTCATCGTCGCCGCGTTTGTGATTGCGGCCGTGGTGACACCGCCGGATGTGTTGTCGCAGCTGTTTCTGGCAGTGCCACTGGTCATCTTGTACGAGGTTGGCATCATCGTCAGCCGTTTCATCACACCGCGCTCACGCGCTGAGGCGGACGACGCTTCGGAGTAACGAGCCCGCAGGAGCGGCGTTACCGCTTCGCCCTTGGCCGCGTGCCGAGTGTCACTTTGAGCTCCACCACTTCGCCCTGACGCACGACCTTTAACGGAATCGTTTGCTCCGGCGCAACCATGGCAATGCTGTTTACGGCCTCGGTGCGGTCAGTGGTCGCTTTGCCATTGATTTCTACGATCACGTCATTCACGCGCAAGCCAGCACGACTGCCGGGCGCGCCGTCGAGTACCGCGCCGACGAACGCACCCTTGGCCTCTTTAAGCGCGAGTCGCTGCGCCAGCTCGGCGGTGACGGTACCCAAATTCACGCCAAGGTAGCCGCGCTTGACCTCCCCCGTGCTAATGAGTTGCTCCATGATTGGTTTGGCCAGTGCGGTGGGGATTGCAAAGCCGATGCCAGAGAAGTCGCCGGTGCGGGTGAAGATGCTGGAGTTGATGCCAACCAGATCGCCGTTGGTGTTGACCAGCGCGCCGCCGGAGTTGCCCTGGTTGATTGCCGCGTCGGTCTGGATGAAGCTCTCAAACACGTTGGTCTCCGAGAGCTGGGTGCGGCCCAGTGCGCTGACGATACCCATCGTCACGGTGTTGCCGAAGACACCAAACGGATTGCCGATAGCGAGCACCACATCCGCCACTTGCAACGTTTGAGAATCAGCAAGCGTGATCGCCGGAAAATCCGCACCCTCGATTTTGATCACCGCGAGATCGCTGTCGGGATCGATGCCAATAATTTTTGCCGACAACACGCGTTTGTCGGTGAGTTCAACCTGAATTTGCTGCGCGCCTTCAACCACGTGGTTGTTGGTGAGGATGTAACCATCGGCACGCACGATCACGCCCGAGCCTTCGCCAACCAGCTGCTGGGTGTTGCCTTCGTCGCGCTGGCGTCCAAAAAAGCGTTGAAACGTGGGGTCTTCTGCTAACGGATTGCGTGTGCGGCGCTGCGCGCTGGTGGCGATTTTGACGATGGACGGCAGCGCGCGTTTGGCCGCGTCGCTGTAGGTGTTGGCGGGTCCCCGCCCGGTGGCGACGACGGCGGTGGTGGGCGCGCTGGCCGTGCTGGCCGCGCTGGCCGGGCCGGCCACACCCGGCAGCAGCGGCAACGTACCCGTACCCGCCACGCCCGCAGCTCCAGTAGACGGGCGCGCCAACCATTCCGGCCGCAAGGTGCTGACGGTAAAAAGAATTGCGACACAGATCGTACAGACCTGCGCAAAAACGAGCCATAATCGTTTCATGATACGGCTGTCATGACCGCAGCTTGCGGGCGAGTGGTGTGGAACGGAATCAAGTGCATGGTGGCCTTAATGCAGGGGCTGTGTCAGAGAGATGCGCGCAGCGTGCGCCGACGAGTTGAGACGAAAACAGAGGATTTGTTGTGCGAACCGTTGATACTGACGATTTTATTCGCGACGCGGAGTTTGGTGCAGTAACGACTGTGGCTCGCGGTGGCGTGTTCCGCGACGAGTTAACGCGGCACCTCAATAGCTTTCTTGATATCCGGCGCTTCAAAGACGCCGCCATCAACGGCTTGCAGGTTTCTGGTCGCAACACGATTTCACATATCGTGGTGGGTGTCACCGCTAACAAAGCGCTGATTGATGCGGCGATTGTCGCCAACGCTGACGCGATCATTGTGCACCATGGCCTGTTTTGGCGGGGCGACGATCCGCGTTTGGTCGGATACCACCGCGAGCGCGTCGCCGCACTGCTGGCCGCCGACATCAATTTGTATGCCTACCATTTGCCACTCGATGCTCACGCCGAGGTAGGCAACAACGCCTGTCTGGGCCGTCGTTTGGGGCTCTCCCCGGTGGGCACGGCTGGGGAGCATGGGCTGGTCATGCTGGGGCATCTGGGCGTTAAGGCTGCCATTAAATCCACGGTGCTGGCCGCATTTTGCGCTCGTCACTATGGCCGCCGGGTGACGCTGTTCGCAAGCTCACCGCGACGAATCAAAACTGTGGCCTGGTGTACCGGTGCCGGGGGCTCGCTATTGGGCGACGCTATCGAGGCGGGCGCTGACGCGTTCATCACTGGAGAAATCAGCGAGCAGCACGTGCATCAGGCTCGCGAATCGGACATCACGCTGATTGCTGCGGGTCACCACGCTACCGAGCGCGACGGTGCGGCCACGCTGGCGGCGCATTTGGTGCAGCAGTTTGGTTTGAGCTACGAATTTATTGATATTGCCTCGCCTATTTAGGGTTGCATACCGACACAGCTTTTTGGACTTTGCGCAGTTTAATATGGGCTAGAACGCTATTTTTAATAAAGTCGACTAGCCCTTATTATCCGCACTTCTCTCGAATGAATAAGGGCTAACGAGAAAAGCTGTTAGTGAAACGACCGGTTTTTGGTCGACGTAGGTTCGGTGGCATCGGTTCTCACCATCTTTTTGCTACATCCCCATAAACCGCGGCAACCACAAACTAATCGCCGGGACGTAGGTGAGGATTGCGAGGCTCACCAGCAGTGGCACCAGCCATGGCAGGATCGCCGCCGTAGTGCGCTCAACGCTCAATTTCGCCACCCGCGCCAGCACAAACAGCACCATGCCCATCGGCGGGTGCAGCAGGCCGATCATCAAGTTCAGCACCATCACCAAGCCGAAATGCACCGGGTCAATGCCGAGTTTTTGCACGATGGGCAACAGAATCGGCACGAGGATGGTGATGGCGGCGGTCGGCTCCAAAAAGCAGCCCACAAACAGCATCAACAAGTTGGCAAGCAGCAAAAAAATCCACGGCTCTTTGGTGAACCCGAGCACCCAATCAGCAATCGCCGCAGTGACGCCGGTGGCGGTCAACATCCAGCCGAAAATCGATGCTGCGGCGACGATGAACATCACGGTCGATGTCGTCTCAACGGTGTCGAGGCAGACCTTCACAAACATCCGCCACGACAGCGTGCGATACCAGAACAGGCCGAGCACCATTGCCCAAACGCATGCAGCAATCGCGCCTTCGGTTGGCGTGAACAGGCCCGTGGTCATGCCACCAATCAGCAGCACTGGCGTCATGATCGGCAGCACTGCTTGAAACTTGAATTTCCAGTCGGCAGCAAAGAGCAAAATCAACGCGGCGGCGACGGTCGGTTGCATCGGCGCGCCCCACTTCACGGCGTAATACAACGTAATCGGCCACAGGATGACAATGGCGGTTTCGATCAGCGCTCGCCCAAAGCGTGCCCAGACAAATTTGATGTCACCGCCCCAGCCGTTTTTGTGCGCAAAATAGGCCACTGTGAGCATCATCAAAAACGCCATCAATATGCCCGGCAAGATACCCGCAAGGAACAGCGCGCCCACCGACACGTTGGCCATCATCGCGTAAATCACGAACGGCAGCGACGGCGGAATAATCGGCCCCAACGTGGCCGACGCTGCGGTCACGCCCACGGCGAATTCAAGATCGTAACCATGATCTTTCATCGCCTTGATTTCGATGGTGCCGAGGCCCGCCGCGTCGGCAATCGCGGTGCCGCTCATGCCGGCAAAAATCACCGAGCCGACGACGTTGACGTGACCCAAGCCGCCTTTCATCCAACCCACCAGCGCCAGCGCGTAGTTGTAAATGCGGTTGGTGATGCCTGCGTTATTCATCAAGTTGCCGGCCAGAATAAAGAACGGCACCGCGAGCAACGGAAAGCTGTCAATGCCACCAATCATGCGATGCACGACGGCAAAACCCGGCAGATCGCCGCTGACAAGGATGTAGACCAGCGAAGCGCCCGCCATCGCAATGGCCACGGGAATACCGCTCGACATCAGTAGTAGGAAGACAATTTTTAGCATGGGCTGTTGCGACTTTTGTTGGAAGGGCGGCGGGGAGGCTGCTCCCCTCTCCCCCGGAGGGAGAGGGGCTGGGGGAGAGGCTGGCTTGCAACGCAACGTTCGCGCTTCATTCCGCGTTCCCCCTCTCCCTAACCCTCTCCCGCGAGGGGAGAGGGGACTGTCCTGTGCTCTAGTTGGCTAGCAGAAAAATCGCAGCCCTGTTTTAACGGTCCGTCATCATAGAGTCGGGACGCTCAAGCACGCTGTAACCGCGCTTCCAGTGAATACGCGCAACCCAGATCGAGCGCAGCATCATCGCCGCGAAGCCGAACAGGCAAACGCCGTACACAATGTTCATCGGCAGATCAATGATGGTCATCTTGTAGTTTTCCATCTTCATCATCATTTGCACGGTGAACACCACCATCGCGATAAAAAACGCGATGCGCATCGCGTCCACAATCGTGGACATCACACGCGACGGCCCGTGCGGCAGATAGCGGTAAAGCAAGTCCACCTGAATGTGGTTGTTCTTCACGACGCCAATCGTTGCGCCCACAAACACGGTGCCGATTAACAAGTACCGCGCAATTTCCTCCGTCCACGCGGCGGAGTCGTTCAACACGTAGCGTGTGACAAACTGGATCAGCACGACGCCGCCCAAAGCCCAGAACAGCATGAGGGCAATCCAGCCCTCAAACGGTGTTCCAGCAAAATTGACCGCGTCGTCGACGGCGTGAAACTCACCGTCGTCCCCCATTACTTTTGGGCCGGAATCAAGATCCATCAGTCGGCTACTTGAGCGCCTGAATGCGGTCGTAGTCTTTCTTGTCGAAACCCAGCGATTCGAGTGTCGTGGACTTAAGCACAGCGGTCTGGAAGCCGGCGCGATCAACAGCTACGATGTTGATGCCTTTTTTCTTGAACTCATCAACCAGTTCCGCTTCACGCTTGATGATGGCGGCGGTTGCACGGGCGGCGGCTTCTCGCGTAACTTCGGTAAAGATCGCCTTCTCCGCGTCGCTCAGCTTCGTCCACACATGCGGCGCGATTTGCGTCACGAGGCCGTCCACGATGTGACCGGTCAACATGATGTTCTTCTGCACTTCGTAGAACTTCTTCGCCTCAATCGTCGTGAGCGGATTTTCCTGCGCCTCAACGGTGCCGTTTTGCAGCGCGAGGTAGACCTCAGCAAACGCGAGTGGCGTCGGGTTCGCGCCGCAGGCCTTCGGCGTAGCGAGATAAACCGGCACATCAGGCACGCGAATCTTCAAACCCTTCATGCCTGCGCAATCGGTGAACGGTTTGTTCGACGTGGTGTGGCGCGCACCGTAGTAGGTGTAGGCCGTCATCTGGATGCCGGTTTTGGCGCGATAGCCATCGACCATTTCCTTGAACACATCACTCTTCGAGTACGCCGCCTGATGCGCCGCATCACGGAAGATGAACGGGTAATAGGCAATGCCGAGGCGCGGAAAACTGCGCGCTGCAAACGACGGACCGCTGATGATCATGTCCACGGTGCCTAGCGTCATGCCCTGATTGATGTCGGTCTCTTTGCCGAGCGAGGAGGCTGGGAACACCTGAATGTCGAACTTGCCGTTGCTACGTTTTTTAATTTCAGCGGCAGCCCACACAGACTCGGTGTGGTATGGCTCGGAGGTCTCGTAGACGTGCGCCCATTTGAGTTTGGTCTGCGCATGCGAGAGCGCAGGAGCGAAGAGTGTGGCCACCGAAGCAGCGGCGAGTGCGGACGTAACGAGCATGCGAAATTTCATGGGGCCTCCTTGTTGAATTCAGTTTTGCTGTGATTTGGACTCTGCCGGTCTCGTAGTCACGTGAGCGCCGCTAGCATAAGCGATTACGACCGCAGTCGTCGTACAACAGGGATAAAGTGAAACCAAGCAGGATTACCCACATTCGCGCGACGCCGGTCACGGTGCCGCTGCAAGCCCCGCTGTTGCATAGTAACGGTGCGCACTGGGGGCGGTTTGTACGAACGGTCGTCGAGGTGGAAACTGATGACGGCTATGTCGGTCTCGGTGAATTCGGTGGCGGCGGCGAGGTCGCCAGCAGCGGCATCGAAAGCCTGATTGCCTATCTCAAAGGGCACAACGTGTTCGAGCTGGAAGCCTTGCGTTTCGCCATCTGCAACCCCACTGCGAGCCTCTACAACAATCGCACGCAACTGCATGCCGCCATTGAGTTTGCGTGCCTCGACATCATGGGTCAGCGGCTCGGTGTGCCCGTTGCAGAGTTGCTGGGCGGGCGTGTACGTGAGTCAGTGGAGTTTGCGAGTTATTTGTTTTTTCGTCTGCCGAATGAGAAGACGGGAGAGGGCGAGGTTCGCACTGCCGAGCAACTGGTCGCGCACGCAAAAGCATTGCAGGCTGAGCACGGGTTTACGGCACACAAACTCAAGGGGGGTGTCTACGCGCCCGACTACGAGTTGAATGCGTATCAGGCGGTCGCAGCCGCGTTGCCGGACGATCGCTTTCGCTACGACCCGAATTCCGCGTTTTCGCTCGCTGACGCGATCCGTTTCGGTCAGGGCATCGAGCACATCAATAACGACTATTACGAGGATCCGGTGTTCGGCATGCCGCAACTATCACGGTTGCGCGAGTTTGTTCGTATTCCGATTGCCACCAACACCGTCGTGGTTAATTTCGAACAGCTCGCGATGAACATCACCACGCAGCCTCGCGCCGTAGATGTGGTGCTCCTCGACACCACGTTCTGGGGCGGCATCCGGCCTTGCATCAAGGCCGCGGCGATTTGCGACACGTTTGGGCTTGGTGTGGCCGTACATTCATCGGGTGAACTCGGCATTCAACTCGCCACCATGCTGCACATGGGCGCGGTCGTGCCGAACTTGGGCTACGCAGCGGATGCGCACTATCACCACCTTGTCGACGACATCATCGTTGGCGGCAAGATGAAATACGTGAACGGCACGATCAAAGTGCCCACTGGTTCCGGCTTGGGCGTCACACTGGATCGCAACAAACTTGCCGAGTATCACGAACTGTTCAAACAAATGGGCGGCTACACCTACGACCGCGATCCGTCGCGACCAGAGTGGTATCCACTGGTGCCAAATTCGCGGTGGAAAGCGCCGTAATGGCTGACGTCAACGCGTCGGTACTTCCGCCCTTCGTCAGCCTATCCGACCTGATTCGCGATCACACGCGTCGGGCACCGCAATCGCCTGCGTTGCACGACGGCAAGCTCGCTTTAACCTACGCTGAACTCGATGCGCTGATGGATCGCGTGGCGTCGTCGTTGCAACGTGATGGTTTGCGTTCGGGCGACGTGATCTCGCTGTGTGCTGCGGCGTCGGTGCGGTACGCAATCGCGTTTCTTGGTGCGTTGCGTGCAGGCGTGGTCGTAGCGCCGCTTGCGCCATCGTCAACGGCGATCGGTCTGCTGTCGATGTTGAGTGACGCGCAGGCGCAACTTTTATTTATCGATGATGATGCTGCACAGTTGCTCGCCGCAGAGCCACAATCACACGGTCGACTTCCACGACGCATCGCACTTGACGAGGCAGAGCAAGGAACAGGTTTCGACGACTGGCTCGCCGATGAACACGCAACGCCGTTGCCGGTTGATGTGCCAGCGCAGCACCCCTTCAACATCATCTATTCCTCCGGCACCACCGGCACGCCAAAAGGCATCGTGCAATCGCACGCAATGCGATGGGCGCACATTCAGCGCGCGAGTACTTATGCGTATGCACCCGATAGCGTGACGCTGCTTGCGACGCCGCTGTATTCGAACACCACGCTGGTGTCGTTCTTCCCCACTCTAGGTTGGGGCGGCAGCGTTCATCTCATGCCAAAGTTCGACGCGCTTGGCTACCTGCAAACCGCGCAGCGCATCGGCGCAACGCACACGATGCTGGTGCCCGTGCAGTATCAGCGCATCATGGCACTGCCATCGTTCAACGACTTCGATCTGTCAACGTATCAGGCGAAGTTCTGCACCAGTGCGCCATTCCGTGCGGAGCTAAAGGCCGATGTGCTGGCCCGCTGGCCCGGTGGACTGATCGAGTTTTACGGCATGACGGAAGGCGGCGGCACCTGCATCCTCGAAGCGCATTTGTATCCGAACAAACTGCACACTGTCGGCAGACCCGCTGTTGGCAGCGACATTCGGCTGATCGATGAAGAGGGGCGTGAACTCCCGCCTAGTTCGATTGGAGAGATCGTCGGCGCATCGCCGAGCATGATGACCGGCTATCACAATCAGGACGCAAAGACCCGCGAAGTCGAATGGTTCGACGCTTCGGGAACGCGCTTCATCCGAACGGGTGACGTCGGACGCTTTGACGAGGACGGATTTCTCACGCTGCTCGACCGTCGCAAGGACATGATCATCAGCGGTGGCTACAACGTCTATCCGAGTGACTTGGAGGGCGAATTGCGATTGCATCCCGATGTGGCGGATGTTGCAGTTGTTGGCGTGGCCTCAGAGCTTTGGGGCGAGACGCCAATTGCGTTTGTCGTGCCGCGAGTTGGGGGCGCCGCCGCCGCGCCGGAACTTATGACTTGGTACAACGCCCGCGCTGGCAAGACGCAACGACTATCAGATTTGCGCTTCATCGACGAGCTGCCACGTAGCCCGATTGGCAAAGTGTTGAAGCGCGAATTGCGCGATATGTACGTCACCAACCGCGACTGAAAAACCATGCGCCTCAATCTGCAATCACTGCCTACGCTTCCTGCGAACATTCAACGCCCCACCTACGACCCATCAACGGTAGGAATCGGTATCGTCCATCTCGGCATCGGCGCGTTCCACCGCGCCCACCAAGCGTCCTACACCGACGCTGCGATGGCGCACGCGGGCGGCGATTGGGGCATCTGTGGCGTAAGTCTCAAATCATCGACTGTGCGCGATCAACTCACCCCGCAAGACGGGCTCTACACGATCCGCAGCGTCTCACAAGCAGGCGACGAATGGCGGGTGATTGGCAGCGTGCGCGAAGTGCTGTTTGCGCCCGAGCAAATGGCAGAGGTGATCGCGCGCATCGCGCGTGCTGAAACAAAAATCGTATCGTTAACCGTGACCGAGAAGGGCTACTGCGCCAACGTCAGCAAGCGCGAACCGCTGTGGGATCACCCGGATGTCGTCAATGATTTGCTTCACGCGGATCAACCTGTGAGCGTGCTTGGCGTGCTCGCAGCGGGGCTGCAAGAACGTTTCCGCGCATCTGGCAAAACCGGCGGCGCGCCGCTCACGATTCTGTGCTGCGACAACCTGCCCGAAAACGGCGCAGTGCTTGAATCACTCGTGCATCAGTTCGTAACGCGTGTCCACCCACAAATCATGCCGTGGCTGCGTGACAACGTGCGTTTTCCTTCATCAATGGTGGATCGAATCGTGCCTGCGACCAAGCCTGCGGATTTAGCCGACGCGGCGGTCGCGCTCGGTGTCGAAGACTTCGGCGTCGTTCGCGCCGAGCCCTTTTCGCAATGGGTCATTGAAGACAATTTCGCCGCCGAACGACCCGCGTGGGGCGCAGTCGGCGTGCAGTTCGTAGCCGACGTAAAACCGTTCGAAAAAATGAAGCTGCGGCTGCTCAACGGCTCGCACTCGCTGATGGCGTATCTGGGCTATCTAGCGGGCTACGAAACCATTGCACAGACTATCGCTGACCCCGCGTTCGAGCACGCTGTGCGTGCCCTCATGCACGAGGCTGAAGCTACGCTTGATCCGATTGCCGATGTCGATTTCGCGGCCTACAGCCAACAACTGATCGCACGTTTTGGCAACCCCGCCAACGGCCATCGCTGCGCTCAGGTAGCAATGGACGGATCACAAAAAGTCCCGCAACGCTGGATCGCTGTAGCGGCAGAACGTTTGGCAAAAGGCGAAGACATCAACGCCATCACGCTGGCCACCGCAGGCTGGATTCGCTACGTTTACGGCATCAACGAACTCGATGAAAAAATTGCGATTCAAGATCCGCTCGCCGCAGAGTTTGCTGGCGTTGCCGCAAAGCACCCATACGATGCGTTATCGTTCGCTGACGCCGTGCTGCGCATCGAATCTGTATTCGGCGCATTAGGACGCAACCCGGCGTTCACCGCCCCCGTAAAGCGCTGCGTGGGTCAGCTTTTTCGTGAAGGAACCCAGGCAACGGTCGAAGCCTTCCGGGCTTGCCCGCAGGTCTAGACCAAGTCGCGCAGGAGTGGAATACTCCGTGTCGCCGCAAGCTACTATACCGACGTTAAAAGGAGGAACACAATCATGAGTCACCGCTACCTATTTTCTGCGCTGGTCGCCACGGTTGCGCTTAGCGTGTCCGCGCAAACCACCCGACCGCCACTAAAGATTTTGGTTGGCTTTCCGCCGGGCGGCTCGGCTGATGTGATCGCGCGGCAGATTGCTTCACGTATGGGCACAGGCCTTGATGGCCAGTCTGTCGTGGTGGAAAATAAGCCGGGCGCGGCGGGTCGCATCGCGATTGACGCGCTGAAAAACGCCGCACCGGACGGCAATACGGTTATCGTCATGCCGAGCGGGCCGGTGGTGCTGTTCCCGCATGTTTACAAAAAACTCAACTACGACCCGGTGAAGGATTTGACGCCGATCAGTCAGCTGGCGAGTTTTCAGTTTTGCATTGTGGCCGGGCCCAAGAACAACGTGAAAAACATCGCCGAAATGCGCGCTCTGGCCAAGTCCGACCCGGATAGCACCAGCTTTGGTTCGTCCGGTAACGGCACAGTGCCGCATTTTTTGGGAATCATGATGGGTGACGCAGCCGGCATCCCGATGCATCACGTGCCGTTTCAGGGCGGCGCACCGGCGATGAACGCGCTGCTCGGCGGTCACGTCGGCTACACGATGGATGTCGTGACCGAGGCGCTTGAGCAGCACCGCAGCGGCAAGGCACGCATCATTGCGGTAGCAGGCGCGGTCCGTGCGGCACAAGTGCCGGAGGTGCCGACGCTGCGGGAGCAAGGCGTGCCGATTGACGCGTCGGCATGGTTTGCCATGTACGGCCCGGCCAACTTGTCGGGTGACGTAGTGCAGCGACTTAACAGAGCAGTGATTCTGGCGATGAAGGATGCCGAGTTCGCAGCGAAACTGACGAGTCTGGGGCTGGAACCTATAGGCTCGACGCCGGAGCAACTCGCCGCGGTGCAAAAGACAGATTTCGCTAAATGGGAAAAACCAGTCAAGGCGTCGGGGTTTACGGCGGATTGAAGTTTATGACCACCACTCCGACACTAGGGCGATTACGTCGACAACCAGTGCTTTCGGAGCACGGCTGATTCCGCGTCCGCAGGCTCAATCGCAACGCTCAACCACGCGGTATCGAGCTTCGGAGTCGGCACTTTGACGGTCGTCGCGTGCAGCACATCATGACGAAAATAGCTCACCACCAACGCGTCACCCGCCTTGAATCGCGCCAAGTGTTTGCCGAGTGTCGCGCCGGTCGCGCGCAGCCCATCAACGGCCACGAGCGTATCGCCTGCGCTGATGCCGACCTGCCACGCCGCCGAGTGGTTGACAACGTGTTTGATCACCGGCAATGCGTGCCCGCCTTCGGCGACGACCATGCCCAGCATGCGCAAATTAGTGTGAATATTTGGCTCGTCGCGACCACCGCGATCACTCGTTGACGCGGTCGCGCGCAGCCGATAGTTGATGCCGAACGGTGCGAACAGTGCGTCCCAATTGGGGGCTTCGGTGCCGTGGATGAAGCGCGCAAAAAACTCGGTCAGGTCGAGCCGCGTGAGCCGTGAAAATAGCGCGCAGGCGTCTTCCGGGACGCCGATACCAGTTTCGCCAAACTCAAGCCACAAGCCGCGCATCACGTCATCAAGCGTTGGCGCAGCAGGGTCATGCGCAGCGCGTTCGCGCAGCATCAAATCGAGCGCCAATGCGATGAAGCTGCCGCGCAGGTAGTAGCTGAATTGCGAGTTCGGCGCGTTCTCGTCAGCGCGGTAATACTTGATCCACGCGTCAAAGCTCGCGTCGGCTGCCGACTGCACTTTTGCACCCGGCGAGCGCAGTAGTTGCGTGAGGCGACGGCCCAACACTTTGAGGTAATCCGCCTCGGTCACGAGCCCGACGCGCTTGACCATCAGGTCGTCGTAGTAACTGGTGAAGCCCTCAAACAGCCACAGCAAACGCGTGTAATTTTCGGTGGTCGTATCGTACGGGGTAAACGCCGCAGGCTTGATTCGCTTGACGTTCCACGAATGAAAATATTCGTGACTGATCAGCCCCAGCAAATCGCGGTAACCCTCAGAAATGCTGGCGTCCCCGATGGTCGGCAAGTCGTTGCGCGGCGAGATCAGCGCGGTGCTGGCGCGATGCTCCAGCCCGCCGTAGCCCTCGTCCACCACATGCAGTTGAAATACGTATTGATTAAACGGTGCGCGGCTCGGCGAGACATTTGAGAAAAGATCGCAATGCCCTTGGCAGATTTTTTGACTGTCCGCATGCAGGCGGAGAAGGTCACCGCGATGTCGGCCCGAGACTACGAAACGATGCGGTACACCGCCTGCCTCGAACGTAAATTCATCAAAATCACCGCACTCAATCGGGTGATCAATCAGCTCGTCATAGCTTGCCGCGTGGTACGTGCCGAAGCCGCGCGCGTCTACCTGATCTGGCGTCATCGCGGTGGCGCAGCGCCATTCGTTTGCCGGGGCTTGCAGCTCTAACTTGCAAAGTGCTTCCGGAGCGGCGAGGTTTTGCATCAACGCCGCCGCCGGGTTTATAAACCCGCGAGAGGCATCGAAGTAACAGCCGCGCACCGAGCGATCCCACGCGTACACACGGTAGCGAACACTCACGGCACTGCCCGCAACACAGGCGAGTTGCCACGTTGATTTGTCGACTTTGCTCGCGGCGATTTCAGCGCCGGATTGTGCTGCCGAGAGAGTCACTACATTGCGTGCAAACTCACGCATCAGGTAGCTGCCCGGAATCCATGATGGCATCGCGATGCACTGGTCTGCAACCGGCGCAGCTAGCGTCATTTCAACGTCAATGAGATGACCAGCAGGGTCGGTAAAGCTTATCGAATATTGAGCCATCGGGAAGGCAAGCGCTGACAAAGAAAACTAAAAAATTGGCGCCCCGAAGACGAATCGAACGTCCGACCTACCCCTTAGGAGGGGGTCGCTCTATCCACTGAGCTACCGAGGCACCTGTGCATTGTTGCAAAAACGAGTGCGGCTACCGACAAAAACGATAGCTACACTTGGCAGATGCTGACCAAACGACACTTTTTATGAGCGCTCCCGACGTGGTTGATGCCATCGCCTCCCCAGTAGTCGTGATTGGCGCGGGCTCGTTCGGCACGGCGCTGGCGATCCAATTAGCGCGGCGCGGATCAGTCACCCGCCTGTGGGGCCGCAACGCGGTCGAGATGGTCGAGGCCGACCGCACGCGGCACAATCCGCGCTATCTCGTCGATTGCGAATTTCCCATGACCTTGGTGGCCACCGGCGATATAGACGCTGCATTGCGCGATGCCGAAGACATCGTGATCGCCACGCCAAGCCACGCGTTGCGGGCGACAGTCGTTATGCTCAAACCCAAGCTGCGAGCGGGTCAGGGCTTGGTGATTGCTTGCAAAGGGTTCGAGCCCGGCAGCGGCAAGCTTTCGCATGAAGTCGTCAACGAAGTGCTCGACCCATCGCATCCCTACGCGGTGTTGTCGGGGCCGACGTTTGCCAACGAATTGGGTCGCGGATTGCCCACAGCGGTGATCATCGCGGCGAAGGATGATGGGTTCGCCAAGCGCGTCGCACATCGCTTGAACGGTGGTGGGTTCCGCGCATACACGGGCCATGACGTGATCGGCGTGGAGCTGGGCGGCGCTGCGAAGAACGTGATTGCGATTGCGGCGGGCGCGTCTGATGGCTTGGGCTTTGGCTCCAATGCGCGCAGCTTGTTGATCACACGGGGGCTTGCAGAAATGCGTCGTCTAGGTGAAAAAATGGGAGCGGAGAGCGAGACACTGATGGGTCTTGCGGGACTAGGGGACTTGGTGCTGACCTGCACCGACAATCAATCGCGTAATCGCCGCATGGGCTTGCTGCTGGCGAGTGGAAAAACGGTCGCTGAGGCAACGCAGGAAATAGCGCAAGTGGTTGAGGGCATCAAGGCTGCCCCAGAAGTGCATCGGCTGGCGCTGCGCTTCGAGGTGTCGATGCCGATCACAGCGGTTGCATGCGCGGTGATCGATGGCCGAATGACGCCACGTGAAGCATTTGCAACGCTCGCGTCGCGCTCGGTGAGAGCGGAGGCAAAGTGAATACGCTTGCTTGGGGTGCTTTGGATTCGCATCGATTGACCACGCAAACTTTGCGAATGGCCGACGAATTTGCCCACGTTGAACAGCGTGCGCGAAGCTTTTCTATCGAGGCAGCGGGCATTTTTCTTGATTACTCGAAAAACCTGATCACAGCCGATACCATGCGACTGCTGCTGGCGCTCGCGCGCGAGCGTGACGTCACCGTTCAACGTGACGCGATGATGGCGGGTGAGCGCATCAATTTGAGTGAGAACCGAGCGGTGCTACACATGGCGCTGCGCAACCCCGCCGACAGCGAACGCAAGTATGTGCTCGACGGAGTTGACGTTGGCATCGAGGTGCAGCGCGTGCTGGCGCAGATGCGCGAGTTCACCACCAAGGTTCGGGACGGCGCATGGCGCGGCGGCACTGGTCGTGAAATCACCGACATTGTCAACATTGGCATTGGCGGCTCAGACTTGGGCCCGCAGATGGTGTGCGAGGCGCTACGGGCGTTTGTGCATCCGCGCTTGACCATGCACTTTGTCTCAAACGTAGACGGTGCGGCGCTAGAACGTGCACTGGCCAAAGCGTCAACTGACACCACACTTTTTGTTGTCGCCTCGAAGACTTTCACCACGCAAGAAACACTGAGCAACGCCACCAGTGCGCGCGATTGGTTTTTGGCAAACGGTGGAAGTAATGCCGACGTTGCCAAGCATTTTGTTGCCGTTTCTAGCAACGCTGCGGAGGTGAAAAAATTTGGCATCGACACCGCCAACATGTTCGAATTTTGGGACTGGGTGGGCGGTCGCTACTCGTTATGGTCCGCGATTGGGCTCTCGATTGCACTCGCCATTGGCATCGACAGATTTAAAGATTTGCTCGCAGGCGCACACGCGATGGACGAGCATTTTGCGACCGCACCGCTTGCAGCCAACATGCCAGTGTTGCTTGCGCTAGTAGGGGTGTGGAACGTAAATTTTTGCGCTGCCAGTAGTCACTGCATTGCACCGTATGCACAAGACTTGTACCGCTTGCCCGCGTATCTACAGCAACTCGAAATGGAGAGCAACGGCAAGTCAGTGGATGGCGAGGGTAACGCGCTGGGCGTGCCGAGTTGCCCGGTGATTTGGGGCGAACCGGGTACTAACGGTCAGCACGCTTTTTTTCAGTTGCTGCATCAGGGTACGAACGTGATTCCGGTGGACTTCATTGCGGCATTACACGACGACGGCAAGCATCCCGAACACCATCGCCTATTGCTCGCCAATTGCATTGCGCAGTCCGAGGCATTAATGGTCGGCAAATCTGAGGCGCAAGTTCACAACGAGTTGCGCGCGGTGGGTCTCAATGCTGCCGAAATATACGCGTTAACACCGCATAAATTTTTCGCTGGTAATCGTCCCAGCAACACGATCTTGGTTGACCAACTAAGCGCGACATCACTGGGCGCATTGCTTGCGCTCTACGAGCACAAAGCGTTTGTGCAAGGCGTGATCTGGGGGGTGAATTCGTTCGACCAATGGGGTGTAGAGCTGGGCAAGCAGTTGGCTAAAACCATTCATGCGGAATTCAAGAGCGGCGCGGTTTCAGGCCCTCATGATGGATCTACTCAGGCGCTAATGCGCCGAGTGATGGGCTAGGAGAGCCTCGCGCCGCTCCTACTAGGCCTCGATCAACAACAACGCTGCCACCTGTCTGCCTTCGCCTAGCAACACGTTGTAGGTTCGACAAGCTGCGGGGGTATCCATGACCTCGAAACCGATCCGCGCATCGCGAAGCGAAGCGAGTGTATCGGGCGGTGGAAAGCGCAGCTTTTTTCCGGTGCCGATGATGACGATTTCGGGCTGCACTTGCGTCGCCTCGGCAATCGTTGTTGCAGTGATTTCAGCGAACGTTGCCACCGACCAGGGCGCGGCGGCGGCGTGATGCGAGACGCGTAGGCTCGTTCGATGCGCGACACCTGCGACGCTGACGGAATCAGCGGTGTAGCCAGAGATCGCAAATTCGCTGCTTGCTTCGCGCTGAAACTTCATGGCCATGAGGCGTGCTCCGGTTCAATAGGTGTGTTGCTCAGACGCCATTATGAACGAGCTTAAAGCCACCTTCACGCAGATACAGCTTTTGGTGAAAACGTCAGTTTAATAAGGTCTACACCGTTAAATGGATTAATATCGACTTTTAGTAAAAAATCGCTTTAGCCCATATGAAATAAGGCTTTAAAGTAAAAGCTGATCGCTGCATGTAGCCGTTCAGGTGCTACCTGCTGCGTTGCAGCAAACCGATTTCCCCGCTAACATCAAACCCTTAGGTGCCCCCTTCGTCTGCCAGATTTCTGTTGGATCGAGGAGGGGTGAATTTAAGGCAACCCCAGTTGGGCGGCCAGTCTCCACCGGACCTTCGCTCGCAACGGGCGTCGTGACAAATCAGCATGCAAACCGAGTTCTCGCGCATCAAGCGCCTCCCGCCGTACGTTTTCGCCATCACCACCGACCTTAAGATGGCCGCCCGCCGCAAGGGCGAAGACATTATCGATTTCGGCATGGGTAACCCCGACGGCCCAACCCCCAAACACATCGTCGACAAACTGATAGAGACCGCGCTGCGCGGCGACACGCACGGCTATTCGGTGTCGAAAGGCATCCCGCGTCTGCGCAAAGCCATCTGCAACTGGTATGCGCAGCGCTACGGCGCGTGGCTCGACCCGGACACCGAGTCCATCGTCACCATCGGCTCGAAAGAGGGTCTGGCGCACCTGATGCTGGCCACGCTGGATCGCGGCGACACCGCGCTGGTGCCAAACCCGAGCTACCCGATTCACATTTACGGCGCGATCATCGCGGGCGCGGATATTCGTAGCGTGCGCATGACCGAAGATGTGGATTTTTTCGAGGAAGTTGAGCGCGCGATTCGCGAGAGTTTTCCGAAGCCGAAGATGCTGATCCTCGGCTTTCCGTCGAACCCGACGGCCATGTGCGTTGATCTGCCGTTCTTTGAAAAAATCGTCGCTCTGGCGCGTGAACACGGCATCTGGGTGGTGCATGATTTGGCGTATGCCGACCTTGGTTTTGACGGCTACAAAGCGCCAAGCATCATGCAAGTCAAGGGCGCGAAGGATGTCGCCGTTGAGTTCTTCACCATGAGCAAGAGCTACAACATGGCCGGTTGGCGCGTGGGCTTCATGGTGGGCAATCCGCATCTGGTGAACGCGCTGGGCCGCATTAAAGGTTACAACGATTACGGCACGTTCACGCCGATTCAGGTGGCCAGCATCGCCGCGCTCGAAGGCCCGCAGGATTGCGTTGAAGAGATTCGCTTGAAGTACGAAGGCCGCCGCAACGTGATGGTCAAAGGCCTGCATGAAGCGGGCTGGATGGTGGATAACCCGAAAGCGTCGATGTACATCTGGGCGAAAATTCCGGAGCCATATATGAAGATGGGTTCGCTTGAATTCGCGAAAAAATTGCTTGCGGACGCGAAGGTCAGCGTGTCGCCGGGCATCGGATTTGGGCAGTACGGCGATACGCATGTGCGCTTCGCGCTGATCGAAAATGAAGCGCGCTCGCGGCAGGCCGTGCGCGGCATCAAGGACATGTTTAAGAAGGACGGGCTGCTGTAGGCTCTGATTCCCTCCCCCGGAAGGGGAGGGCTAGGGAGGGGGCAGGTGGCATTAGCAACACCATTTCGTTTGCAACCTTCCCCCACCCCAACCCTCCCCCGCTGGGGGAGGGAGCAATAAACTCTCCTGCGTGGCGCTAGAGTGAATTTACGTAAATAGAAAGCTATGAAACCACTACGCATCGGACTCCTTGGCATCGGCACGGTTGGCGGCGGCACCTTTGATGTGCTCACCCGCAACGCCGAAGAAATTTCTCGCCGTGCCGGGCGTCCGATTACGATTACCCACGTGGCGGACAAAAACCTGACGCTCGCCCATCAGGTCGTCGCCGGTCGGGCCGTAGTGACCGATGACGGATTCGCCATCGTGCGCAATCCCGACATTGACGTGGTCATCGAATTGATCGGGGGTTATAGTTTCGCCAAGCAGCTCATGCTGGAGGCGATTGCCAACGGCAAGCACGTCGTCACCGCCAACAAGGCATTGCTCGCGTTGCACGGCAACGAAATCTTCGCTGCCGCCCGCGCCAAGGGCGTGATCGTTGCGTTTGAGGCGGCAGTCGCCGGTGGCATTCCGATCATCAAGGCGCTGCGCGAAGGGCTCGTTGCCAACCGCATTGAATGGATCGCGGGCATCATCAATGGCACGACCAACTTCATCCTGTCCGAGATGCGCAGCAAGGGCGCATCCTTCGCCGATGTGCTGAAAGTGGCGCAGGCAAAGGGGTATGCCGAGGCCGACCCCACCTTCGATATCGAGGGCGTCGATGCTGGCCACAAGATCAGCATCTTGGCTGCCATCGCGTTCGGCATTCCGCTTTCGTTTGACAAAGCACACGTCGAAGGCATCACCAAGATCGAAGCCATCGACATTCGCTATGCCGAGGAGATGGGTTATCGCATAAAACTGCTAGGCATAGCACGTCGTCGTGAAGCAGGCATCGAGCTGCGCGTCCACCCCACGCTGATTCCGACCAAGCGCCTGATCGCCAATGTCGAAGGTGTGATGAACGCGGTGCTGGTCAAAGGTGATGCCGTCGGCGCAACGCTTTACTACGGCGCAGGTGCGGGCGCTTCACCAACGGCCTCCGCAGTGATTGCTGATCTCGTTGACGTAGCGCGTCTGATCGACACCGATGCCAGCCATCGCGTGCCGTATCTCGCGTTTCAACACGACAAGATTGGTACTGAGCCGGTGCTGTCGATTGATGACGTAGAGACCTCTTACTACCTGCGTTTGCGTGTTGACGACAAGCCCGGCGTACTCGCGGATATCACCCGCGTGCTCGCCGACAATCACATCTCGATTGACGCCATGCTGCAGAAAGAACCGGAAGAGGGCGAAGCGCAAACCGACATCATTCTGCTCACGCATGAGACCATTGAGAAGAACGTGAAGCGTGCAATTTCAGCTATTGAAGCACAGCCGACCACGGGCGCGAAAGTGGTGTTGTTGCGGTTAGAAAATTTGGCGTAAATCCCCTGCACGTCGAATGGACGAAAACCCTCTCCCGCAAGCGGGAGAGGGTGCCCGACAGGGCGGGTGAGGGTGGTCGTAGTCTTGCAGTAATTTCTGCGCGCGCAACGGCGCCCACCCTCACCCCAACCCTCTCCCGCCTGCGGGAGAGGGAGCAGAAGAGAGCGAAAGCATCATGAAATACATCTCCACTCGCGGCAAATCAGCGACGCAATCGTTCAGCCAAGTTCTGCTCTCCGGTCTTGGCGAAGATGGCGGCCTCATGCTGCCAGAAACGCTGCCGAAAATCACCGATGCCGAGCTGACCGCATGGCGCGAGCTGCCGTATCACGCGCTTGCCCATGCCGTGCTGAGCAAGTTCATCGCCACCGATGACATTGATTCGGTAACACTCGCTGCGCTGACCAAAGCCGCCTACACAAAAGAAGTGTTCGGTGCCGAAGAAATCACACCGCTGCGTTCAATCGACGCCTACGCAACCGGCATGCGCATTCAGGCCCTGTCCAACGGCCCAACGCTTGCCTTCAAGGATATGGCGATGCAGTTGCTCGGTCGGCTGTTTGAGTTTGAACTGGGTCGTCGTAACGCCACGCTCAATGTGCTCGGCGCAACCAGCGGAGATACTGGCAGCGCGGCTGAATACGCGATGCGCGGTCGCAAGGGCGTCAACGTGTTCATGCTCTCACCCGCGGGCCGCATGAGCGCGTTCCAGCGCGCGCAGATGTACTCCCTGCAGGATGCGAACATTCAAAACATTGCCGTTGAGGGCGTGTTCGACGATTGTCAGGACATTGTGAAGGCGGTGTCGAACGACCTCGACTTTAAACGCAAGTACAACATTGGCACCGTGAATTCGATCAACTGGGGCCGCATTTCGGCGCAGATCGTCTACTACGTGAGCGGCTACCTGTCAGCCACAACAAGCAATTCGCAAAAAGTATCGTTTGCCGTGCCATCGGGCAATTTCGGCAACATCCTCGCTGGCCACGTTGCCCGCGAAATGGGTGTGCCGATTGACACACTGGTGCTGGCGACGAACGAAAACAATGTGCTCGCCGAGTTCTTCAACACTGGCGTTTATCGTCCGCGTCCAAGCAAAGAAACGTTCGAAACGTCCAGCCCGTCGATGGATATTTCCAAGGCATCAAACTTCGAACGATTCGTGTTTCATCTTTTCAACGGCGATGCAGAGCGCGTCGCATCAATGTGGCGCGAGGTCGATCAAGGCCGCTCCTTCGATGTGTCGCAAACGCCCGAATTCAAAGGGCTGCGCGAGCGTTTCGGGATCAAAGCGGGCACCAGCACGCACGTTGATCGTCTGGCGACCATTCGTGAGGTGTACGAAAAAACGGGCAACCTGATCGACACGCACACAGCGGATGCCGCGAAGGTGGCGCGCACGCTGATCCAACCCGGTGTACCGATGATCGTGCTCGAAACGGCGCTGCCTGTGAAGTTTGCCGAGACCGTGAAAGAGGCGACCGGAATCGATCCACCGCTCACGGCTGAGCAGCGAGCCATGATGGCGCTGCCGTTGCGCGTAGTTCAAATCGCGCCCAATGTGGAACGCGTGAAAGCAATCATCGCGGCCCACTGATTTCTGTAGGAGCGACTGGTCGCGACAAGTCGCTTCTACAATGAACCGATGCCTAACTCTCTAGAAGTCAGCCACCTAAGCCATCAATATCCGCCGCGTGGACGTGAGCCTGCGCGCGACACGCTGCACGACGTGAGCTTTCGCGTTGAAGCGGGCCGGGTGGGCTGCCTGCTTGGACCGTCTGGCTGCGGCAAAACCACCTTGCTGCGATCGGTCGCCGGGTTGGAGCGTATCGGCAACGGCACCGTTCGTATCGGCGAGCGCATCGTCGCCGATTCGCGCACGCACATCGAACCCGAAGACCGTGGCGTTGGCGTGGTGTTTCAGGACTATGCGTTGTTTCCGCATCTGGATGTCGCAGGCAACGTCGGCTTCGGACTGCATAAGCTTTCCGTCACCGAGCGCAACCTTCAAGTGCAAGCCGCACTCGATCTGGTGAATCTGCGCGACACCTCACACGCGTATCCACACGAACTCTCCGGCGGTCAGCAGCAGCGCGTCGCGCTCGCTCGCGCCTTGGTCGTAAAGCCCAAGCTTGTGCTGTTCGACGAACCATTCTCCAATCTCGATATCGAGACCCGCCAACGCCTCTCCGCCGAGGTGCGCGCTTCGCTCTCCGAGGCAGGCGCAACCGCATTGCTGGTCACGCATGATCAACACGAAGCGTTTGCACTCGCCGACGAAATTGGCGTGCTACGAGATGGCCATCTTGAGCAGTGGGACACGGCCTACAACCTCTATCATCGCCCCGCGTCGCGCTTTATCGCTGATTTCGTAGGCGAGGGCGTTTTTTTGCCAGCACGCGTCATCGACCGCGTGCATCTTGATAGCGAACTCGGTGTGCTGCAACTTTCAGCGCCCACGCTGCGCGCCGCAGGCGACAAAATTGACCTGCTGTTGCGCCCTGACGACGTGGTGCACGACGACGCCAGTCCTAACACCGCCAAGGTCATCGCGCGCGCCTTTCGCGGTGCAGAATTTCTCTACACGCTGGCGCTGCCCAGCGGTCGCAGCGTGCTGGCGCTAGTGCCCAGTCACCACAATCACCGCATTGGCGAAGCGATTGGAATTCGCGTACAACTGGATCACGTCGTCGCATTTTGACGAAGCAAACGTTTACTGGTTATAATTACGAGCTAGGCGGCTGTAGCTCAGTTGGATTAGAGTACTTGGCTACGAACCAAGGGGTCGTGGGTTCAATTCCTGCCAGCCGCGCCAGACACTTCAAGGGTTAGATGGATAGTATCCACTAGCCCTTTTTCTTTTTCTGGGTTTGCGTAGCTTAATGCGGGGGACATTGTCCGCGTTCGCGCGATCTCCGACAAAAATGCACCTTGCCCGTATCGGCCACTCGCCACGACATGACACCAACGTTGGCGTCCCACGGCTGTCATTGCGTGACGCTTCATCGCCTTGGGCAACGTTAACTGCTGAGCTTTGTGAGTGGGTTCAGTGCCGCTTGATTCTGGATGCGTGGTGTCATCGGTCGCAACGTGGCGTCGTTGAAGTTTAGGGTCTGACAAATCACGCGACTGCCGGATGATCGATAGGTCGCGATGCGTTTTTCGCTTGAAGGGTATCAACACCTACCGTTCCACAGTTGCCACCGGTAGGTGCAGCTTCTCCCCTACATAGGTTAGGCTTGATCGGCGTGTTCGCTGAGCGAGAGCAAAAAGCAGTGATCGCCTCGGAGGTCGAACCAATTTAGCGCCTGCCCTACCCCAAGTCGGGCGGTATTGCCGTGTCCTACAGTGCTAACCGCGTCCACTTCCGATCCACGAACGAAAACAAAACGCATACTCAGATCGCCGCGTTTGAGCGTCAGCTCTGCATGCGGCCAGTGCGCTGGCAGACATGGCGTGAAAGACAGCGTCTGCGCCGTCTGTCGTAGCCCAAAAATCGATTCAATTGCCGCGCGGTGCATCCACGCTGCGGCGCCCGTGTACCAGCTCCAACCGCCGCGTCCGACATACGGCGCTTGTGTGTAGACATCCCCCGCCATCACGTACGGCTCGATACCGTACACAGCGCCATATTTCGACTGCGTGGCGCGGTGCGCCGGGCTGAGATAGGTGAAGTAGCGGTACGGCAGTTCGACTGCATCAGCGGCGTCTTGATGGACTTTCGCAAACTCCGCCTGCGCCATCAGCGCCCACACCGCACCATGTGAATACTGACCGCCGTTTTCGCGCACGCCCGCTGGATACGCCTGAATGTAGCCAGCGCTTGGAACGGCATTGGCGAGCGGCGGATCGAGCAGCCGCAACAAGCCCGCGTCGTGATCAACCAGATGTGTCTCCACCGACGTGAGAGCCGCACGTTGCATGTCGATAGGTGCGACGCCTGAGAACACCGCCCACGCCTGCGCAATCAGATCGATTTTCGCCTCCGGATTGACGTGCGAACCCAGCGCTTGACCATCGTCGAAGAAGGCGCGTTTGAACCACTCGCCGTCCCACGCGGTGCCTAGCAACGCGTTCTTCCAGCCGGCGGCTGCGTCTTGCCAGCGTTCTCCACGCGCAAAATCTCCGCGCTCTTTCGCGACGGGCGCAAAGTCAGCGACGAGTTTGCACAGGAACCAGCCGAGCCACACCGATTCGCCGCGTCCTTCATGGCCGACGCGGTTCATGCCGTCGTTCCAGTCGCCGCTGCCCATCAACGGCAAGCCGTGGGTGCCAACGCGCAGGCTGCGATCAATGGCGCGAGCGGCGTGCTCATATACCGTGGCCGTGTCGGCGCTGATGGTGGGGGTGTAGTACGCGTCCTCAGCGCCGTCAGGGATCGCGATGCCTTCGATGAAGGGCACCTGTTCATCAAGCAAAGTCGCGTCACCCGTTGCGCGCAAATAGTGCGCGCAGGCATACGCCAGCCACAGCAAATCATCCGAAAAATGCGTGCGCACACCTGCGCCGCCCGGAGAATGCCACCAATGCTGCACGTCGCCCTCGGCATACTGCCTTGAGGCGCACAGCACGATCTGATCGTGCAGCATCTCCGGCGCAGCCCAGGCCAACGCCATGGAGTCCTGCAATTGATCGCGAAAACCAGTCGCGCCACCGGCCTGATAGAAGCCCGCTTTTGCCCACATGCGACAGGACACGGTCTGATACAAAAGCCAACGATTAACCATCGCGTCAAACAACGGATCGGGCGTTGCCACCGTCGTGGCGCCGAGCAATTCGTCCCAAAAATCGCGCACCTGTTCGATGCGATTCAGCGCGGATTTTGCGCTGGCGAGCGTCACGAGCTCTCGCGCGGCGTTAACGTTCGCGGCATAGCCGATCAGAAAAACGCGCTCCACGGCTTCGCCCGCACCAAGCGTGACGCGCGTCGACAACGCTGCACACGGGTCGAACCCGACGCCGCTTTTTTGACCGAAGCGAACAGGCAATGTCAACTGCCCGAACGCGTCAAAGCATTCGCGACGGTCGCAGGTCCAGTCCTCTGGCGCGTCTAAAGCGCCGGCTATGCTCAAGAAGGCCGTGCCGTCGCCAAAGCCGCCCGAGCGCTCGCGTTGCGTCGCCAGCAGCGCGGTTACCTTTTGCGCTCCTGACGTTTGCTGGTGCATCTCCGTGCGTATCGTGCCGCGATCAGATCGGTTTGCACCCATCATCCACTCCACAATGCCGATCAAGCGCAGTTGCTGCGTGCGGTGACCGCGACTGACCAGACGTAGCCGCACCTGTTTCACCGATGTTGTTGTGTCGACGCACCAGGCCGCTGTCACCTCAAGCTCTGCACGACTGTGGCGGATCACGCTATAGCCCTGCCCGTGCGCGACCCGGTACTGCGCAACGTCGTCGCTTTGCGCGCACGGCGACACGCTCCACGTCTTCAACGTCTTCACGTCTTGCAGCAAAAACCATTCGGACGGCGCGTCAACCACTGCGTCGTTCGACCACGCGGTGAGCTGGTTCATACGGCTATTCACCGCCCACGTGTAGCCGCCGCCCGCTTCGCTAATTTGTGCGCCAAACTCCTGATTTGAGAGCACGTTGATCCACGGTCGCGTGGGTCGCAGCGTGGTACTCACGTCGAAGCGAAACTCATTCGATGTTGCGGCGAATTCGCCTGTAGGTGCAGGCACCACAACATTGGCAACTGGTGTCACCGCAACCGCTACAGCCGACACCTCGTGACGCTTGGCGAATGCCCGCTCATGCAACTCGCTCCACTCGTTGACATGGTGCGTCATTGGTCGCCCATCGGCGTTCAGGCGAACGCGCGCCAGATTTTGCAGCGTACTCAATTCATCGTTTGAAATTTCATCGGTACGTAGCGCGTAGAAGCCCGTAACCAATGGACTGCCCGCGCCTGCATCAGCGCTACTTTCGGCAACGTAGCGTTCACG
Source organism: Burkholderiales bacterium (assembly GCA_031409935.1). Taxonomy (GTDB): domain Bacteria; phylum Pseudomonadota; class Gammaproteobacteria; order Burkholderiales; family Casimicrobiaceae; genus Casimicrobium. The sequence continues at coordinate 41,541 of JANNYE010000120.1, forward strand.
CAGTGCAATAATTTCGCGATGCAGGGCGAGTTGATAGGACACCGGCTCCGCATTCACCACCACCAGATCACAGGCAACACCCGCGCGCGACCAGATACGCATCGCCTTGGTCAACGTGCGCAGCAACCCCACGCCGTCACTGCCGCCTGCCGACACCAGAATGATCGGACGATCACCGGAGATACCGAAGCGCCATAACAATCGCCGATCGCAAACATCGGACAGAGCACCGCTGCTATCAGCGCCGACGACGCTTGATTGTGGGTGCGTCAGGCTATGCACCAGTGCAGTCGTTAGCGTTTGAATGGCTGCCTGGTTGTCGGCAGTGAGGCGCAATGCGCGCAAGCGAATGGCGGTTAACGTTGCCGACATGAGCGACGCACGTCTGACATGGCTAGTTTGACGGTATTTGTCGATCACAGCACGCAGCGTGCCGCCGTTATCGGACGCGGCGGTGGCAAACGTCAATTGCGCTTTTGCAAACGGTGCGATACGCAGCCTTACCGTCATCGCGCAAACGGGGTCGAGACCGGTATCGAGGATGATCGCAGTGTCGGACGGAATGTTTTCGGGCGCAACAGGCGGGTCATCAAATGAGGCCAGCGGTTGACTGACGGCACGATTGCGCCCATGCCAGCGCTGGCGATCCGTCTGGATACGCACGGCAACGACTTGAGGGTCACTTTCTGCAATAAAGTGCGCGGCCTGCAATCCCCGCTCGGTAGCTAGTCGCGGCGTACGCTCGAACAATAGTGCCTGATGCTGCGCGAGCCAAAGGCTGCGTACGAAGAGATTGGTGAACGCAGGATGCGCCTCGTCCGCGCGTGCGTCGGTGAGCGTCACTTCAAATGCAGAAATCAGCTCGATGTCGAGCAGCTGGTCGCTGAGATTTTGCAGTTCTATTTGACGAAATTCGATGTCGTCTTCTGGGCTCACCCACACCGTTGTGTGCGCCTTAACGTCGTTCCACGCAGCGTCGTAGCATACGCGGTCAGCGTGATAGATCGCCGCGTATCTTGCGCCTGAATCGCCTGCGGGATGTTGCGTGATTGACGTGAATCTCGGACTCAGTATGGCCTCTCTCGCGAGCTGCGTTCTGCCTTTCCAGCGCAGGTAGAAAAAACTGCCATAGCTGTCGCGCAACGCATCATCTCGCGAGCGCGTGATGCCGGTCTGGCCCCAACGGCTGGCACCCGCACCATTCGCCCGCAGCGTAACGCTGTAGCGCCCGTTGGACAGAATGTGCGTGGGCTCGACGGCGACCGTTCCGGGCCGCACTTCGCGCAGCAAGCCGGGCGCCCGCATTTGCAGAAACTGCGTCGGCAGTCTCGACGGCGGCGTGTACAGCCGTGACACCTCGCGCGGCGCACGCTCATGCAGCAGCGACGCGACTGATTCAATGTGTGCATTGGCCATGCCCCAACGCTGCGCAGGCGCGCCGAGCAGCACATTGGCAAGGGCAACAATAGTCATTCCCTGGTGGTGCGCCATGAAGGTAGCCACAGGCGTGAACGCAGCATTGCCGGTTTGTCGCGACGGCGAGTAATCGAGCGCCTCAATGAATCCATAACGACCGCGCGCCGAGAGCGCTTCCAGTGCCGCAAAATTAAGCGTTGCACGATGCGGCGCGATCTGCGTGGCGAGCGCTGTGGCGTACGGTGCGATCACCAATTCGTCGGGCGGCGTGCGGCGCAGCGCGAGACGCGGCACGCCCTGCGGCGCATATTGATAGGCCAACGTTTCGTCCTGTCCGGCATAGGCCGACTCGGAAATGCCCCAAGGTATGCCCTGCGCCGCAGAGAAGTCAATCTGCTCGCGCAGCGCCGCGAGGCAGGCGTCGTGTAACACGCTGCCGTAGGGTTCATCCAGCACGAGGCTTGGCATCAAATACTCAAACATCGAGCCCGACCAAGAGCGCAACCCGACTACGGTGCCAATCGCATAGAAAGGTCGCCCCAGTGACAGCCAGTGTCGCGTCGGCACGTCGCCCTTGGCAACAGCTAGCACGCTGGTGAGGCGTGATTCCGATGCCAGTAGATCGTAAAACGAAGCATCAAGCTGCTGGTCGGCAACGCGAAAGCCGATGTGAAAAAGGTGCCGCTTGCGGTGATACAGAAAACCGAAGTCCGCTTGCCACGCGAGTTGTTCGAAAGCGTCAGCTAGTGTGCGTAGCCGAAGCGTCGCCGCTGTTTCGCCTTGCGCTGCAATCGCTTTTGTATCAAGCAATGCGGAGCGGACTGTTGCCATATGATCGGCGAGACACCAGGTTAACTTTTCGTGCGCTGTGGCTTTAACTAACGGTTCATGTCGATCATTGCGCACGGACAGCACGATCAGCTCATTGGCCGCATCAGCAAGCAAATTTTCGATGTGCGTAGCGTCGTTCTGGCAAGCCAATACCGGGTCAGACAGCGCCAGCAATTTAGACAAAGCAGAATCACGCGCAAGCAAGGCATGCATGGGCGGCAAGCGAAGTCGCGACGCGGTCATCGCCCGCGTCATTGCGCTCAGATCGAGCGGTGCATTCGCCAAATCCTGGCAGGCTTGTGCTACGGTGAGCAGGTGACCACTCAGGTTACCGCTGTCTACCGTCGACACATACATCGGAAGCAAGGGTGCCGTCGTTTGCGTGTCGTACCAGTTCATAAAATGACCGCGATACCGCTGCATTTTTGCGAGCGTCGCCAGCGTGGCCTCCATCCTGTTAAGCAGGTCTTCTGTGCCTATCCAGCCAAACTGCCGCGCGCAAGCGGTGCTCAGCAAATACAGCCCGATGTTGGTTGGCGACGTTCGATGCGCCACCATGTCGTGCGGCAGGCTCTGCAAATTGTCAGGCGGCAGATGGTTATCGTCCGCCACCACGCATCGCTCGAATAATCGCCACGTATCGCGCGCAATGCCTTCGAGATAAGCGTGATCTTTGAGCGGCAATTTCGAGTCTTTGTCGGGCTTGCAGTGGCGGCTAACCCACCATATCCAGAGTGGCGACGCAGCCCACATCAGGCACAACGACAGCGCCAACCACGGATGCCGTGTACCCGAAGCGAGTAACACGGCAAGTAGTGCGATAGACACCACCGGCAAGGTCCAGTGCGCGCGTATCAACGCCGTGACTTCCGTCTTCGCTTGCGCTTGCGCAGCCGCAGCGGTCGTCCATTGCAGTAGATGACGATGACTGATCAGCATGCGGTAGAGCGAGCGCACAATTGCATCCACTGCCATCAACGCCTGATGCAGCAGCAGCGCCAGATGCCAGAGCCCGCCCCACATCGCCCGCGCCAAATCGTCCGCTGCCTGCCAATAAAAGTGGCGCAGAGCGACGTCATCGCGACTCGGCGCGAATCCAGCAACCGAACCCATCAACGGCCCGGCTAAAAATGCTGCAATCACCAATGCGAGCGCGGCCCAGAGCGACACCACGTCGGTCGCAAGTGCAAGTACAAGTAACGCCAGCGACATGGGCGCGACCAATGATCGACGCAAGTTGTCGAACATTTTCCAACGGTTGATCGCGCGCAGGGGATAGTGCTTACTCACGAACAACGGCGCGAATATTGAGCCTAGCAATATCGGCAATAACTGCCAGTCACCCCGCGTCCAGCGATGCACGCGTGACGCGGCCACATCAGCATGCGTCGGCGCATCCTCAATGACGGTGATATCCGTCACCACAGCGCAGCGTGCAATGGCACCTTCGAGCAGGTCGTGGCTCAACACTTGACCTTCGGGCAGACGACGGGTCAGCACTGCATGCATCGCGCGTACGTTGAGCAGTCCTTTGCCAGTGAAGGTGCCCTCGTTGAACAGGTCTTGATACACCTCGGAGCTTGCAGCGCTGTATGGGTCGATACCGCACTGTCCGGCGAACAACCAGTGATACAGCGTGAACGTTTTCGGCGCTGGCAGCGGCGTTACCACGCGCGGTTGCAGGATGCCGTAGCCGCTGATAACGCTGGTTCCGAGAGCATCGAGCTGCGGCCGATTTTGTGGATGTGCAGCCACGCCAACTAGCTCGCGCAAGCGTCCGGGTGGCAGTTGAGTGTCGCTATCGAGCGTGACGATGTATTGCGTGTTTGCAGCGATCAAAGATGCTCGTCCCAAATCGATGAACGCCGTTTGCGAGCCTTCTGCCAATGCAGCGACCAACAGCTCCAGCTTGCCGCGCTTTCTCTCCCACCCGATCCACCGCTGCTCGCTTTCGCTAAACCGACGTTGCCGATGCAGCACGATGAAGCGAGGAGCCGCTCCGACAGGTTCGGGATAGCGCAGGTTGAGCTCACCAAGCAACGCCACGGCACCATCTAGTAGCGCCTGATCAGAGTCGACATGCGCGGCATCAGCGTCCGGCCAATCGCTCAACAGCACGAACTGCGCGTGGCGTTCAGGGTTGGCGAGAAAGTGCAATTGCAGTTGGTGCACCAGTCTCTGAGTCGTCTCGACACTGGTCAGCATCGCCGGAATGGCCACCATCACACGGTGCTCCTGCGGAATGCCGTCGAACAGCGCAAAGCGCGGCAGGCGCGCTGGCTGTGCAGATTCGCTGATCAGACGATTGATGATCGCCACCACCGCCTCAGAGGCTGGAAATACCATCAGGATGACTGCGAACACAGTCCACCATCCCGAGGCGTGTTGGCCAGTCAGTTCGATTTGGTGATGGCGACATATCCATGTCATCAATGCGATTACACCGATGCCTAGCGTCCCCAAATAAATGGGCAGCGCGAAGCGATGCACCAAAAGTTTCAGCCGCGCTGTTGCGCTCGCATGCAAATCGAGCTCGCGCAACAGAGTAGGTCGGCCAACACCAAACAGCCAGTAACCGGCAGCGGCGGCAGGTGCTGTGAGTTGCGGGGCTGATTCCATCCGCTGCAGCACCACTTGCGCCACTGACAGTTCGCTGCGACCGCCCAATCTCGCCAGTCGCTCGATGCCATGCAGCGTCAGATCCCGCGTGCCGACATCCTCTGCTGAAAACGTCGCGGACGTGAGCATCAAGCGCATGAGAGTGCTCGACTGACCGACGATATCAGGCCAATCTGCGTCGCCAATTGCGCGCAGTGAATTGACCGCGTTGCTCACGCTCAGATTGTCTGCGGCCTGTTCAATACTTTGCTCGGATTGAACCGCTGCCACATCGGGCAACACCCGTTGCAGCCACGCTTGATAGCGTGTTGTATCAATGGGATGGCCGGTGGCGTCCAAGCGCTCGACGGTGGCGCGTCGGTCTCGCAACCGCTGCCCCATTTGCCCGAGAAAAACTCTGCCGACTCCGCGTTCATTGAGCAGAGCAAGCAGTTCGTCAAGCTCGGGTAGCTCGTACCTGTCGATGTGATCGCAGCACAGGTTGGCCGCTTCACGTGCCGCCTTGTTGCTCGCCACGCGCTCCGCGAGGCGGCGCAAGTTTTCTATCAGCACTACCCGCAGTGTGGTCGGCAGCGCCCAAATTTCGCTCAAATTGAGTTCACGCGTTTCCTGATATGCCGACAAAAAATGCAACAGCAGCGATTCGTCAAAGGCCCCGTCGGTGTGGGCGACGAGCGCCCACGCAAATCCATATATGCGCGGCAGGCCCCCCAACGGCTGATCGACAAGCACAGGCAGCGTGCGGAAATAGCTTCGCGGGAGACCATCGTGAATCTCTTTGAGCTGCGCCTCAATGAGGTGAAAGTTGTCGAGCAGCCATTCCGCAGCCGGGCTAATGTCGTAGCCGGTCGATGCTTGCATGCCGATGTAGCGATGCGCCTCTCGCAGCACTCGAATATTGTTTTGCAGGCGCGGAAAGAATGTCGCTGAACGCGAACTACCAGCCGCCGCGCGATGCGTTGCGCCCAGACTGCGACCATGTTGCGCGAAGCGTTGTGGCCCAAAGATTTCGGAGCGTATGGCTGGCTCAATAGCGCCGCGAGCGGGCTCCAAGATCGAAAGAAGAGTCGTGGTTGCTTCCGGTATCAGGCGCTGTAGGGCGGATTGAGCCACAACCTAAATCACGATCGCGCTGAACCCAATGACCACCGCAATCAAAGCCAGCGTGGTTACAAAACGACCGGCACAAAACCCGTGTAGTAATTCGGCACCATGTCGAAAGGCGAACGACGATCCACTGTGCCGTTTGCACGTACCCAGATGTTTTCCGAGCGCGAAGTTTTCCACGGCTATCGAGTCTGAACCGTCGGCGAATGATGCGGTGCGCCAGAGCGCCCGAGGCTGGGATTGAGTGTTCATAAAATTTCTACCTTATTGGCCGATTAGCCTCGCAGAAAAATGTTTGCAGCCCCAAGCTGCTTAGGGCCGTTCATCGCGGTGGACGCCACCTGCGAGCCCTCTGGCTCCCGGTCGTCACCTTACGAACTGATAATAGGCGCGGGGGGTGTTACCGTCTATCAGACAACAGCGCGCAAGATGTAGGGCGTGTCCTACGGGTGCGCATAAGGAAGCGATCAATAAATCGCCACCCTTGGCTCCGCCGGTATTGGGCGAAATCTGAATTAGTCCGCGTGTACCTAGTGTTGCGAATCATAAATTTCGATACATACAAGCACCGCCTTTCCGCGCCATGCGTCGTTGCAAATGCTCAC
>JANNYE010000121.1:0-6644 GCA_031409935.1 Burkholderiales bacterium
CGCCCCGGGGGGGGGGGCGCGCGGGGGCCGCCCCCCCCCCGCTCCTACAAGGGGCCGAACGGTGCCATCCGCTACGCTGCTAACAAACCCCACAACATGCGCAAGCCGAGCGCGTACAGCAACACAGCAAAGATGCGCTTGAGCGTTTGCACCGGCAGGCGATGCGCGAGCCGCGCGCCGAATGGGGCGAGCAGCATGCTGGTGATCGAGATGCCGATCAACGCAGGCAAGTAAACGTAGCCGAGCGACGGCTGCGGCACGTTGGGCACATCCCAGCCGTTGAAGATGTTGGCCGCCGTCGTGAACAGCGCAATCGGAAAACCCAGCGCCGCGGACGTGCCGATGGCAGTGATCGTCGACACGTTGCACCAGGTCATGAACGGTATCGTGAAAAACGCGCCGCCGACGCTGACCATGGCAGACAAAAAGCCGAGCACCGAGCCCGCCGCAAATAAGCCGATTTTTCCCGGCAGCGTGCGTGATGCTTTCGGCTTCACGTTCACCAGCATTTGCGTCGCTGTGTAGAACAAAAAGCAGATAAAAAAGATGCCGAGGAACGCGGTGGACATGTGCTTGACGACACGCGCGCCAATGAGTGCGCCGACCAGAATGCCCGGCACCATCGCCCACAGTGTCGGCCAGTTCACTGCACCCTTCGCATGATGCGCGCGCACTGACGAAATCGAGGTGAACATGATGGTCGCCATCGACGTGGCGAGGATCACCTGCATCTTGGTTTCAAACGGAAAGCCCTGCGCGGGAAACATGATCGCCAACACCGGCACCATCATCGCGCCGCCGCCAATGCCGAGCAGTCCTGCGAAAAAGCCGATGGCAACGCCGAGTGCGAGATAGCCGAAGAACCAAATGTTGATGTATTCCACTTTTTTAGTGCGCAGCAACGAGTGACAAGTGAATGGTGATCACGGCGTACCGGCCAACAACGGCAATTTGCATTGGTAAGATGTTATTTCCGTCGCCCCTGCGAAGGCAGGGGCCCAGCGTCTTTCGAGCGCGCCCAGAGCTGTGTGGAGCATGCGAAGTCACTGGGTTCCTGCCTTCGCAGGAACGACGAAGTGGGCCAATCGGCTCAACACAAATCTCAGCTTAATCAGCCGACGGTGGGCAGAGGCTGCCCATCCTGCGGATGTTCAAGCTCACTTCACCAACTTGGTCGTGATGTATTCCCATTCCGCGTCCGACACCGGCGTAATCGACAGCCGATTTCCGCGTTGCAGAATTCGCATCTCAGCGAGCGCAGGCGTTTCACGCAGCGTCGCCAGCGGAATCAAATCAATCTTCTTCACAAACTTGACCTCAACACACACCCACAGCGGATTATCCGGTTTGGATTTCGGGTCGTAGTGTGAGTCGTTTTTGTCGAATTGCGTCGCGTCGGGCGCTGCGGCTTTGGCGACTTTACAGATGCCTGCGATGCCGGGCTCCGGGCAAGTCGAGTGATAGAAAAGCACTAAGTCGCCGACCTTCATGTCGTCGCGCATGAAGTTGCGCGCTTGATAATTGCGCACACCGAACCAAGCGCTTTGCTTATCGCGTTTGAGGTCGTCAATGCCGTATTCGCCGGGCTCCGACTTCATCAACCAATAGCGCATATCGTTCAGCCCTCAAGAAAATGGGGAGCTCCGCACTGGTGGCTCCCCATCCGTTAACACCGTGAATTCAAGACTCCCGCGAATGCCGCAGCAATCGGCATCTTGAACCAGGGTTCAAGAGTGGATGCCTGCACCGTGGCGCTAGGTACAGCTGGCGAGAAGGAGCGACCGAAGTCAACACATCAAGAGCCGCGCACACGTCCACAGTAAGGTCAGGCTTCCTCGCGACAAGCGCATTGGCTCAAAGAAATATTCGACCACCACAAGCACCGCAGGAGCAAGATTGATTCTACGCCTGTTGCGCGTTTTGTGGGAGCGGTTCTACCGCAATTGCAGGGCTTGAGTGTGGCTAGGGAATCGCGGTGAAACCGCTCCCACAGCGTGGTCTTTTAACTAGCTCGACTGCGTCTCAGCCAGCGAATGCTTAAGCTTCGCCGTCATCGCCAGCAGGCGCGCTTCCACGCGTGGGTCTTGCTCGCTGGACGGCTTGGTCGCGGCCAATTCCAGCGCGGCGAGTAGCAACACACGCTCGATTTCTGCGGTCGGCTGCTTCTGCGCGATGACCGCGCATTCAGCCTCAACAATCGCGATAGCCTCAGCCAGCGCAGCGCTCTCAGCCTCAGGCGCGGCAAGGCGAAATTTACGTCCGTGAATATTGGCTTCTAGCGTGACGCTCATGCGGCTTTTTCTTGCATAACTTCAGCGCCATTTGCATTGATCGCCACCGCAGGCTGCGGCAAACGCTCGGCCACGACGCGCAACTTGTGACCCGCCATACGCATGCGCTCACTTGCCTCGGCAAGCTTGCTGCGCAATCGCGCGTTTTCGTCGAACAACCGCTGCATCTGTGCAGTCGCCGCGTTGAGCGCGATTTCGAGTTCGTCCAGAGTGTGGGAGGCGGGCGTAGACATCTGACAACTATATCAAGGCGCGGGCGTATCCGCCACAGGCGGCGTCGTCAACTGCGTGTGACTTGGCGGCAAGTGGGTGTCGAGCGGCACATAAACCACGGCCAAAACTTCCAGCTCCTCCACGCCCGCAGGCGTCGGCAGCAGCACGACATCGCCCTCGCTGCTCTTGGTCAACGCGCGCGCAATCGGGCTCACCCAGCTCACATAACCGCGCTGCGGATCAACCTCATCCAGGCCGACGATGGAAATGGTGCGCTTTTCACTTCGCTGGTTGACCACCGTCACCGTCGCGCCAAAAAATATCTGGTCGATGTCGCGATTGGCGGGATCAATCACCTCCGCCGTGTCGAGCCGCTTGATCAGGTAACGGGTGCGCCGATCAATCTCGCGCAGCCGCCGTTTGCCATAAAGGTAGTCGCCGTTTTCGCTGCGGTCGCCATTGCTCGCCGCCCACGACACAATGCGCGTCACCTCCGGGCGATCCACCACCGTCAAGTGCTCCAGCTCCGCCTTCAAACGACCATGCCCGCCCGGCGTCATGTAGTTTTTCGAGCCCGCCGGCAACGCAGGCAACACGATGTCGTCAACGTCGACTTCGCTGTCGTCCGGCGCGTCAGGATTTTCTTTGGTGAAAGCTTTGCTCATCTGTGCTGCGCCGCAGACCGACGTTGTGGTGGCGGGAGGTGGATGTTAACGGAGTGGGATTTTGGAGAGCAGTCGAGAACGTTTTTTCTATTCCGTTCGCCCTGAGCTTGTCGAAGGGTCCGATGGGCTTCCGAGCCCAGCAAACACGAATGACGATGCGTCACAAATTGAATCAAATGATGCGATAATTGATGCGATCTCTTGGAGAAATACATGCGCACCACATTGACATTCGACGACGATATTTTTGCCAAAGCGCAAGAACTCACGGGCATCACCGAGCGCGGCGCGCTGATCAACGAAGCGCTGCGTTCGCTGGTTCAGCGCGAGGCCGCACGTCGTCTGTCGCTTCTAGGCGGCACCGAAGCAAAACTGCAAGTACCTCCGCGTAAACGTTCCAACGCGGCGGGTGGCGCGGCCGCAACCAGCGCAAAGAAATGATCCTCGCGGACACGTCGGTGTGGGTGGATCACCTGCGCCGCAGCGACGCGGCACTGCGCGCCGCGCTTGAGGCGAATGAGATTTGTATTCACCCGATGGTGATCGGCGAACTAGCCTGCGGCAACCTGCGCAACCGCACGATTCTCGTGAATCTGCAATTGCTTCCGCAGGCAACAGTCTCCACCCACGACGAAGCACTCGCGATGATCGAACAGCACAAACTCATGGGGCGTGGCGTTGGGTTTGTCGACGTTCACTTGCTGGCGTCTGCGAAGCTTTCGAAGGCGACGCTATGGACGCGGGATAAACGATTGGCGGCTGTTGCGACTGAGTTTGGGCTTGCGGCTGTGGGTGAGTCGCGCTGAATATGCGCGCCTGGCCTATTTGATTCCTTGACTCAAATATCAGCAGCCCGGATGATGGTTTGTGCAGTGGTAGGTAAAGGCCGTGCCGGGTTGCGACGCGTTACGAGAGCCTCTTGAAAAGTGCTGCGGCTCTTACGTGATCGATACCCTGCCGCTCCACTTCAGCTGCAAGAAACGGACGGCGTCTTTGAAGATACGTTAACGTTACTACTTGCTCGGCGTACATCATCATGATGTCACTTCTATCCTGCACAAACGAATCGTCGTCGTTTAGCTTAAGCCCCGCAATGCTCGCGTTTATTTGATCCACTACGTCGTGGTCAAGACAGTCCCCTGGTTTGACCAAACAACTCGGAAAATCAAGTACGAACCAGCCAGGTTGTACGTCGAACGGATCAAGGATGCTGGCGTTCGCAGCTTTGTGGTGGTTCACTCGCGGCAATGACAGCCGAAAATTACTCCACTCGAACGACAAATGTGGATGTGCCGATTTGCTTCGGAAATGATCAATTGATCCGTACGGCGTGTCGATGTATCTGCACGTATACGCGCATACTCGGCTGTATGCCTCATAAACGTCCTCGGCCGCGTTCTTCCAAAAATTGTTTCCTTTGAAGTCCCTGTGTGTCGGATGTTGCGTTTTCGCCAAAAACTTTGCTCCCGGGACGCGCACTGAGGCATTGAAGTTGTCCGGCTCAGCCTGGAGTGCAACCGGGATCAAATTGCAACTCCCAATCGTTCGGCAAAAGCAACCCAGCGCGGCCAGAACCGATCATCCGACGCGATATGCTTTTTTAGTCGGTCATGAATTGCTTGAATCTCACGTGGCGCTCCACTCCCTCGGAGTTGAAGTGCTTTAGCCGCTTCAATTGCAGCCTCACCCTCGTTGGACCGCGCATGTCGCAACTCGAACACCGGTGATGTGAGCCACGAAGACACATCGCCAAAGGCTACGTAATCAACTTCCTTCAAACTGATCTCACCGGATTGCTCCATGTCCAAGTGAAACAGCTTGTCACTCTGATCATCGAAGACGCTCTCAGAAGAGGCCATTACCAAAGGCGAATGTGTAGCCACGATGTATTGAGCTTGCAAAGTCGGCGCAAGTTCTAAATTGAGACCCATGAGCGCTGGCAAAAAAGAGCGCTGCCACTTCGGATGCAGATGGGCCTCTAACTCATCGACTAGTACAACCATACGTCGCTGCGGAAGGGATTGAGTCATGCTTGCGGCGACGAGGTGTTCGTGCCACGCCCACACTACCAAATAGGCAAGCGTGACGATTCGTCGCACACCCGCTGATGCGTACACAACTGGAGTTTCGCCGTACGGATGCAATAACGTTGGAATATCACGTGGATCATCCGGTATACGTACCGTCGAGCCGGGTTTTAGCGGCCCCAAATCTGGCGGCGAAAGCTTCGCCAGGACGCTAGCGAAAGTCTTGAATTGATCGCTAAGGGGATTGTTTTGCCATCGCACCCAATCCCGAATGAGCCCCTCGATGCGGCCAGGCAGTCCATCCCAAACTTCGGCACTCGTAAACACAGCGCCGTCACGCTTCAGCGAATCGGCTGAAATGGCATGCCGTGCTGGATCCCAAACAGCAAATGATCCGTCGACTCGCGCGAACACGATCAGCCCTGCAATAGTTGGCCGCGTCTTTGGCACTGGCCAACTCATTGATTTCCAGTCAAAGGAAATCGTCTTGCGCGTTGCTTTTGACCTCTCCCCGGCAATGGAAAAGGCAATCTCAACTTTCGCATTTCGTTGTTTCGGGTCTGGGTAAACAGGTTGCCCCGCCCAAGTGCCTGTCAACGCCCACCAAGCCGCCTCCAGCAGAAATGATTTCCCTAGACCATTGTCTCCGGTCACAAGGCTCAACCGTTCGGCGGGCTCTAGTTCAAACTCGTGTGCAGGCCCTATGCCTCGCGTGGCAAGGTAGGAGAGAGTGCCACCCTCGTCTGGTTTTGCGTCGGGGGGCGCCGGCAAGAATTGCCGAAGTTCCTCCCAATTCACCCGCGCATCCTGAAACACAGTCGACTGATCAATTCCATTGGGCAGTTCGACGTTAAATAGATGCAATATCTCTTCATCGGTAATGTGGAAGTCTGACAAAAATCTAGTCACGACCTCACCTAATGAGGACGAATCTGGCCAGTTGATATCGCGGTACAGCCACACTGCCAAGTCAAATGAAGGGATTCGGGCTCCACTAGGCAGTTTCTTTGCAAGGAAGGAAACATAATCTGTATTCCACGCCCAAATACGAGAGTTGCGGGCATGAATGAAGGCACCCAAAAAGCTGCCGGTGTTGACAGCCTGCAAACCCTTCGGTGCGTAGTCGGGCCGAACCCACTTCTTCGTCCTGTCCGTCGTCTTAAATGGCTGGAAGAACCAATCAGACCCCGGATCCAGGCTGTGATGATCTTGCAAGAATTTGTCAGTCACGCTATCCAGCGCGAATACGATTTCTTCGCCAACGGGAAGCTGGCCGAGCTTGCACGCCAAAAACGTAATACCGTGAAACGGATGTACGCCACCAAGCGCTTGTATCGAACGCGTAATTTGTGCAGCCGTAAAGTACATTGCTAGAGCGCGCGCAGTTGATTTGCGGCATAGACGCAGAACTCGTGGTTCAAATCTATGCCGACGGCCGTTCGTCCCAT
>JANNYE010000122.1:0-10382 GCA_031409935.1 Burkholderiales bacterium
GGTTTTGCTTTCGTTTTGACAGGTTTTTGTTGCGGCTCGGCCGCGACCCCCTTTTCTAACAGCATATGGGGCCGCGCCAGACCCGCTCCTACAGAAGGACGCTTGAATCGATGAACACTCCAACACTTGAGTCCCTTGCCCACCGCAAAGCCGCCGCACAACATGGCAATGCGGCATTCACGCAAGCGCAGATTGACACGCACTTGGCGCTGCTTCCGGGTTGGCAATTTGCCGCTGGCAAAATAGTCAAAACCTTCAAGTTCAAAAATTATTTCGAGACGATAGCGTTTGTCAATGTGGTGGCCGCCATTGCGCATCAGACAGACCATCACCCTGATCTATCGGTGCACTACAACCGCCTTGAGATTGCTTTCAACACGCATGATGTTGAGCAAGGCAAAGGCGGCATCTCGATCAATGATTTCATAAGCGCTGCTCGCATCGAAGCTGCCGCCCTTCTCGTTTAGCGCTAGCAACGGATAATTTGCATGCATCAAGGTCTGGTGATTGAAACTCAGCGACGACACACCGTCGTGCAACTCAACACCGGCGAACGCATCCGCTGCCTGAGCAAAGGGCGCACGCTGCAATTTGCCTGCGGCGACACCGTGAGCTTGACGCGCACCAATGATCGCGACGGCGTGATTGAATCGGTGGGTGAACGCACTTCCCTGTTCTATCGCGCCGACGCGTTCAAAGAAAAGCTGGTTGCGTCAAACGTGACCCAAGTGGCCTGCATCATCGCGCCACTGCCGGTGTACTCAGATGAGTTGCTGAACCGCTGGTTGATCTGCGCCGAGGCCAGTAACGTTAAGGCCATCATCGGGCTCAACAAAATCGATCTGGTCGAGGCGGCCGCCACCGCCAACGCGCTAGCTCGCTACCGCGACATGGGTTACGACGTGATTTTGTTCTCTGCCAAATTTAACGACGCACCGATGCGCGAGCGACTGATGGGCGAGCGTTCGGTGTTGATCGGGCAATCCGGCATGGGCAAGAGCAAATTGCTCAACGCGCTGGTCGGCGAAGAGGCGCAGCGCACCAACGAAATCTCGATGGCGCTCGGCTCCGGCAAACACACCACGACGTTTACGCGACTGTTCACGCTGGGCAGTGAGGCGACATGGGTGATTGATTCACCAGGCATGCAGGTGTTCGGCTTGGCGCACTTTTCGCGTCTTGAAATCGAGCGCGCGTTCCCCGAATTTCGCGATGCCCTAGGGCAATGCCGGTTTCGAGATTGCAAACATTTGCATGAGCCGAATTGCGCGTTACGGGCTGCGGTTGCCGATGGCAAAGCATCGCAGGAGCGGCTTTCGCTGCTGCGCAAATTTTGTAACGAAGGCGAAGCGGTGCCGCATTACGAGCGACATTGATCAAGCATCTGCCCTTGTAGGAGCGGCTTGTCGCGACCTCGCTGGTGCACCACAGGCACAAAGGTCGCGGCAAGCCGCTCCTACAAATCAATCGATGTTGTTACTGCGTCCCAAACGGCTTTTGATCAACGCAATACGCGTTGGCCAAACCCGCAGCGCTACGACCTCGGATGTCCTTTGCTGCGCGAATTTCATTGACTAATTCAAGCGCCGTCTTGTCGCAAGGTACTAGCTCCACGTCACTCACGTCTTTGGGCGTTATGCGGTCGCCCCATTCGGCATAGTGTGAACACACCGTCAGCCCCGCGCCGAAGGCTGGCATAAGGAGTTTCGCCTGCGGTTGAATACGACCTTCTTCCAGCGCTTCGACTAGCGCCACGGGCACGGTCGCCGAGCTCATGTTGCCGTATTTCTGCACCGTGAGCTGCACCTTGCTCATCGGTATGCCCGCATATTTCGCGACCGATTCGATGATGCGCGCATTGGCTTGGTGCGGCACCACGAGATCAATTTCATCAGCGCTCACGCCCACTTTAGCCAGCGTCTTGGCACTGGCGTCAGTCATGCCTTGCACGGCTTTCTTGAAAATCTGTGGGCCGTCAAACGTCCATGACATGTCGCCAAACGTAACGTTGGAATTGGCGTACGTCGCGCCATATCCTCCGATGCGCAAAATACCGCGCGCGTCGCTGATACAGCCAAGCGTTTCCGCCAACAGCCCTGTTTTCTCCTCAGTCGCTTCGATCACAATTGCCGCGCAGCCGTCGCCAAATAGAACGGCCACGCCGCGGTTTTCCCAGTCCATGTAGCGACTGATCAGCTCAACACCCACGACCAGAGCGCGCTTGACTACACCGGAGCGAATCATCGCGTTGGCGGTTGTCCAGCTATACAAAAAACTGGTGCAGGCGGTGTTGACATCCATCGACGCCGCGTGCTTTGCGCCCAACTTGTATTGCAAACCCGACGCACTATTGGGCACCATTTCGTCGAAGCTGCACGAGCCGTACACGATCAAGTCAATGTCGGTGGCATTCAAGCCCGCGCAAGCCAATGCCCGCATCGACGCCACGTAGGACATCTCTATGGCATGCACATGCGACACGCGGCGCTCTTTCATGCCTGTGCGCGAGGTGATCCATTCGTCGTCGGTGTCAAGAAACGTTGCCAAATCGGCGTTGGTGAGCACGGCAGGCGGCATGCATTTGCCCCAACCGGTAATTGCTGCGTAGGTCATGAATTTACCTCCCCCGTATATTTTTTCGACATGCGGTTGTAGCGCATCTGCGCGTGCACTCGCGGCGACTAGCAAATCGTTTTCGCCAGAAACGCCAACGATCGACCACGCGCAAGTGCAGCAGCTTTCTGGTTGTACATCTCGCGGCCCCAGCAATTGAAGCCGTGATCGACGTCTGGATAAACGTCTATGCGCACTTCATCGCGCCCCTTGAACGCGGCCTGCACCGATTCAACCGCCGTCATCGAAATGTGGCCATCTTTCTCGGCAAAATGCATCAGCACGGGCACCGTGATATCCGGCGCACGATCAAGCATGGTGTGAATACCGCCGCCGTAGTAGCAGACCGCTGCGTCCACGCTGCCAGTGGCCGCGCACAGGAACGACAGCGCGCCGCCCATGCAAAAACCGACACTGGCAATTTTGCCAACCCCGTTGCCAACACTCGCTGAATGCGCACGCAACGCGGCAGCTGTCGCGGCCAGGTCTTTCACTGCATTGGGTCGATCCAGCGCGCCCATAAATGCGAATGCCTTTGGGTTGTCGACCTCGTTGTAGCCCAGATCAACGCGCGGTTGCTGCCGCCAGAAAACGTCCGGCGCAAACACAGTAAAACCATCCATCGCGTATTGATCGGCCACGTCGCGAATGTGCTGGTTGACCCCCCAGATTTCTTGAATGAGCACAATGCCGGGACCAACCGATGCGTGCTTCGGCGGGGTTGAAACATAAGCGCCAAAGGTGCCACCATCGTGCGCCTTGATGTCGATCCAATGTCCGTTCATTGCATGCTCTCCACGTTCATTACTTTAAGTTGCGCGCGGTAGGCAATCGCCGCGTCGATATAGTGTTGCGCACCGTGACGAATCCGTGCGACGTCTTGGTCGTTGAGTTCACGAACAAATTTAGCCGGTGAACCCAAAATCAGTGAACGCGGCGGGAATATTTTGCCCTCTCCGACCAACGAATTGGCACCTACCAGCGAGCCCTCGCCAATCACCGCACCGTTGAGTACCGTGGCATGAATTCCGATTAACGCACCGTCGCCGATAGTGCAACCGTGCAGACACACCTGATGACCAATCGTCACGTTTTTACCGACGGTTACGGGCACGCCAAAGTCAGCATGCACCAGCGACAAATCCTGAATGTTGCTACCTTCGCCGATGGTGATGAGCTCACAGTCGCCACGCAGCACCGCGCCAAACAGAATGGTCACATTCGCATGCAACACCACCGAGCCAATCACCTGCGCGCTGTCGGCGATGTATTGCCCGCTGCCAATCAACTGTGGAATCTTCTCGCCTAGCGTGTAGAGCATCGCGCGTCCTTTTTTTGAAGCGTTGATTATCGCCCACCGCGTGCAATCTAAAATTGGGTTATGCCTGCTATTTTGAACATCGCCACCTATCGATTCGTCGCCATCAACGATCCCGCCGCGCTAAAGGCGCAGTTCATGCCGTGCGCGCTGGCACTAGGGCTCAAAGGCACGATCCTGTTGGCACCGGAGGGCATCAACGCGTTTCTGGCGGGCGCTGAAACAGCGGTGCGAAGTTTTTTGGCGTTGCTCGATGATGACGCGCGATTTTCCGGGCTCAACATCAAGAAGAGCTGGAGTGAAACGGTGCCGTTTGCGCGCCTGAAAATCAAGCTCAAGCGGGAGATTGTGACTTTCCGGCAACCGGGCTTGAATCCGGTGTCACACCCTGCGCCCGCAATGACCGCTTTTGAGCTGAAACGTCGTCTGGATGCGGGCGAAGACATCGTGCTGCTCGATACGCGAAACGACGTTGAAGTCGCCAAAGGCACCTTCAAAAACGCGCTATTTTGGGGTAACCGCAACTTCACCGAATTCGCCGATGTGGCGCGACAACACGTGGACGAATTGCGCAATAAAACAGTGGTGAGCTTTTGCACCGGTGGCATTCGCTGCGAGAAAGCCGCTCCGTTTTTGCAATCGTTGGGGGCAGAAAGCGTGTACCAATTGCAGGGAGGCATCCTGCGTTACTTCGAGGAAGTCGGTCGCGATCATTACGACGGTGACTGCTTCGTTTTTGACGAACGTACAGCGGTGGACTCGACGCTGGCTGCCGCAAGCTAGTGTTGTGTCACTAGGCGGATGCGGGCTCCTTTAGCCCGCACTTCGCCAGATTGGTTTTAGCTAACGGACGGCTGTTTCACGCGGTACCACGCCGCATAGATCGCGGGCACCGCGAGAATGGTCAGCACTGTGGCGATGATGAGTCCGGCCATGATCGCCACGGCCATCGGCCCCCAGAGCACGCTTCGAGTCAGCGGAATCATCGCCAACACCGCAGCGGCAGCGGTAAGTGTGATCGGTCGGAAGCGGCGCACGGCGGCTTCGCGCGCTGCCACCCATGCATGCGTACCCGTAGCCATATCCTGCTTGATTTGATCGATCAGGATGATGGTGTTCCTCATAATGATGCCCATCAATGCGATCACGCCCAGCATCGCCACAAAGCCAAACGGCATACGGAAAGCGAGCAGGCCCACCGCCACGCCGACAATGCCGAATGGCGCGGTAAGCAACACCATCGCAGCCAGAGAAAAGCTCTGCAATTGCAACATCAGCAACGCGAGCCAAACAAATATCATCAGCGGCACGCCCGCCCCAATCGAGGATTGCGCCTTAATGTTTTCCTCAAAGGCACCGCCCGTCTCAACCCGGTAACCCGGCGGCAGCTTGGCACGAATCTCGGCGAGCATCGGATCGATCTGTGTGGACACGTCCGGTGCCTGCGCCCCCTCCACAATATCGGAGCGCACCGACAAAGTGGGTACCCGGGAATAGCGCCTGATGATGGGCTCTTCCATCACCTGCTTGACGCTCGCCACCTGAGACAGCGGCACGGTGCGCCCCGAACCGGTGGCAACCTGCAGATCTTCCACCTGCGACACCGCCACGCGCTCGGAAGGCGGCCCGCGCAACACCACATCAATCAGGCGATCACGCTCGCGGAACTGGCCAATGGTGGCACCCGAGACGGCCGCCCCCAACGAGCGGGACACGGCCAGCGAGCTCACCCCCAGTGCGCGCGCGCGATCCTGATCCACGTCCACTTGTAGCGCTGGCGTGCGGTCACCCCAATCGGTATTTACCTCTACCGTCTTTGGATGCTTGCGCAGCACCACGGCCACCTCGTCGCCGATCTGTTTAAGTTTGTTGATATCAGGGCCGCTCACTCGAAAAATAATGGGATACGCCACCGGTGGGCCAAGCGGGGTTTTTAACGCGCGGCCACGAACGCCGGGGAAATTGCTATCGAGTTGTGCCTGCAATTTCAGCGACAACCGATTGCGCGCCTCCACGCTGTCAGTCAGTATTAGGGTGTGTGAAAAATTAGGGCGAAATAATTCTTGATTGAGCGACAGGAAATAACGCGGCAGTGACATGCCAACGCTTGAGACAAACGTGGTGGCATCCTTGTCGGCCTTGAGCAGTGTTTCAAGCTTTTCTACCTGCGCTTCGGTCGCTTTGAAGCTTGAACCCTCGGGCAACCACATCTCGACCATGACCTCCGTGCGATCACTGGTCGGAAAAAATTGCTTCTCGGTCAAGTCCATGCCAATTACACCGAGCACCAGACCCGCGAGGGTAATCACGATCGTGATCCAGCGGTGGCTGATACACCAGTCGATAGACTTCCTCAAACGCGAATAAAACGGCGTATCGAAGTGCTCATGCGCCTCGCCCTCGAGCGCAGCGTTGTTCGGTTTTTTTAGCAACCAGTAACCGAATAGTGGTGTTGCAATGATGGCAGCGAACCACGACAGCACAAGGGCGATGGTGGTAACGCTGAACATGTCGAACGTGTATTCGCCGGTGGAAGATTTCGCCATCGCAATCGGCAAGAATCCAGCAGCGGTGACCAGCGTGCCCGACAGCATCGGCCACGCGGTGCTGGCATACGCAAACGTTGCAGACGCAAATTTGTCGAGCCCCTCTTCAAGCTTGCGCACCATCATTTCAACCACGATCATGGCGTCATCCACCAGCAACCCCAGCGAAATAATCAACGCACCCGTTGAGATGCGATGCAAATCAATCCTGAATATTTGCATCGCAAGAAATGTTGAGAGCAGCACGAAAGGAATGGTGAGCGCCACCACCGCACCGGCTCTCCAGCCAAGCGACAGAAAGCTCACCGCGAGCACGATGGCCACCGCCTCAAGCAGCGAGCGCATAAAGGTGCCAACCGCCTCTTTCACCACCTTCGGCTGGTTGCTCACCTGGTGAAACTCGATGCCCACTGGCAGATCAGACTTGATTCGCTCCATTTCGTTGGAGAGACGCTCGCCCAATCGCAACACATCGCCATCGCTCTTCATCGAAATTGACAACGCAATGCCCGGCTTGCCGCCAAATCGGATGGTTTGCACTGGCGGATCGGCGTAACCGCGATACACGTTTGCGATGTCGCCTAGGCGAATGGTGCGACCGTTCACCGCAAGCTCCAGTTGATTTACCGATTTGACGGAATCGAAATTGCCGCTAACGCGCAGCGCTATCGCATTGTCTTTAGTCTGAATTACACCCGCTGGAACAATCGCATTTTGCGCCTGCAATTGTGCGGCTATCGAGTTGGCATCAATGCCGAGCGCAGCGATTTTCGCGTTGCTGATTTCAACGTAAATCTTGTCGTCAAGCACCCCGACCAGTTCAATCTTTGAAACGTCTGGAATCCTTAGCAATTCTTGACGTACGTCTTCTACTTTGTCGCGCAGTTCAGACAACGAGAAGCCGTCGCCAGTAAACGCATAAATCGACCCAAATACATCCCCAAATTCATCGTTGAAAAAGGGGCCGATCACCTCAGGCGGCAAGGTGAATCGAACGTCCCCAACCTTTTTTCTGACCTGATACCACAGCGCTTGAATGTCCTTGCGCGGGGCGGTGTCGATCAGCTCAAGAATGATCAGCGATTCGCCCGGTTTGGAGTAGCTCTGGGTGCGCTTGAAATACGGCATCTCCTGAAGCTTTTTCTCAAGCCGATCGGTGACCTGCGCGTCCACTTGCGCGGTGGTAGCACCTGGCCACAGTGTGCGCACGGTAATTGCGCGAAAGGTGAAGTCCGGGTCTTCACGCTGGCCTAGTTTGAAGTACGCAGAGAACCCTGCGATTGCGATGGCAAGAATGAAAAACATCGTAAGCTGTTTATGCTTAATGGCAGCCGCTGAGATGTTCATGCCTGACCCTGCATTTTTGTCGCTATTGTCGCTGCCGCTGGTCATGGTTTGCTGCTTTGCTTGACCATCGCAGCGGCGCTCGGGGGTGGCGGCACGGCAAGCGGCGCATCAAGCAATCGCACCTTCTGTCCGACTTGCAGCAGATTGGCGCCCGCCGTCACCACCAGATCACCCGGCTTGAGGCCCGACACTACGCTGACCCCCTCGTTGGTACTTTCGCCAGTCGTAATTTCGACCGCTTTCACCGTTTCGCTGCCACGATCAACCAACCACACCCGGGTGACGCTGTCACGGGTGTAGAGCGCCGTGTTCGGCACTACGATCACCTGCGCCGCGCCCAAGTCCAGTCGCACCGTAGCGCTCATGCCGAGCTTAAGCGCATCGTCGGCGTTGACAATCGACAATTTCGCGGCGTAGGTGCGACTCGCTGGATCGGCAGCGGGGGACAGTTCACGTAATTTCGCCGCGTAAATTTTGCCGGGCAGCGCATCGAATTGCGCGGCGAATCCCTTTGCGGTTTTGAGCAAACCGACCGCACGTTCAGGCACGTTAACGATGATTTCTTTTTCACCGAGTTGCGCCACGCGCACCACGCTTTGCCCTGCGGCCACCACACTGCCCGCCTCAGCATCGACTGCAATCACAACACCCGCTTTGTCGGCGCGTAAGGTCTGAAAATTCAATCCGTTTTGTGCGCTAGCTAATTGCGAAAGCGCTGCTTTGACGCGTGCGTCGGATGCTTCGCTAGACGCGGCTTGTCGCTCCAACGCTGCGCCGGAGACGAATCCTTTGTCGCGCAATTCCTGCTGGCGTTTGAGCTCGCTTTGCTGCAATTTGAAGTCCGTTTTGGCCACGTCAACCTGTGCGGCTTGCGCGTTGATCGCGGGCAAAACATCTTGCGAATCGAGGACCGCGAGCACCTGCCCGGCTTTGACCTCTTGCCCAACGTCGACCAAACGGCGCGAAATTTTTCCCGGCACGCGAAAGCCGTAGCGCTGCTCAAAGCGCGGGCGCACTTCGCCCGGCAAATACGAAATATCGCTAAGTGAACTCATGCCCACTTGCACGAAGCGGACGGGTCGGGGTGGCTCGGCTTTACTGTTCTTTGTGTCGGCGGCAGCAGTGGTAGCCGGGGTGTCTTCTTTTTTGCTGCAACCGGTAATAGTGACGATAGCGGTGCCCATCAGCAGCGCGAGGAGGAGAGTTGCCTTCTTGTTCATTGTTATCAAACCTTTGGTGGCGGTGTTGTCTGTGTGTTCAGTGTCTGCTCGGGAATGCCGGTCACATGCGCCCAGTACCGCGTGAGGGCGAGCGAGGCTTCTTCCTGATAGGTGCCCATGCCGGGTAACTGCGGGCACTTGGGATCGGTAGCGCTCTTCTCGCCGCGCAGGCTGTACAGGCCAATCATCAGCGCGTAGCTGTGCTTGAGCAGGCGCACGCCCTCGCCCGGTGTCAGCTTGGGAAAGTGCCGCTCCAGCCCGTAGCCAGCGGTCACCAGCCATGTGGACATCTGCATCTGAAACTGCATGGCGGCGGCCAGCGGCACGGCGTTCGCGGCAAAGCCGATGCAGCATGCGCCGAGCGGCATGTAGGTCGGCGCCTCGAGCAGATGCTCCTTCGCGAGCGAGTGCATTTGGTCAAAGAAAAACGGCTCGCTGCCATTCAGCCGCTCGATCAGCGTGATGAAAAAGTGCTCAACATGACGAGCATGCAGCGCCAGATAAATTTCTTCTTTGGTCTGAAAATAGAGATACACCGTGCCCTTGGCGAGCCCCGCCGCCTCGGCCACGTCGGCAACGTTGGCGAGGTCATGACGATCAGTGAACAAGCGTTCAGCCGCGTCGAGGATGGCCTGCCGACGCGCCTCTTTATGTTCACCGTCGAGCGCGCGAACGCGTCTGCTACCCTCGGTTGAGCCGCGCAACAGCGCCTTCAGCCGGGCCTTGCCCGATGTACCGTCGGCTTCCCGACGACGATGATCGGCATGAACGGCAGCATGCAAATCGATAACGTCGCGGATTATTTTTTTGATGGGTGGCATACAGCTATGTGGGCGGATTAGACCAAGTTGAGTACGAACTGACCAAGAGTCATTAACAACGCGAATCGTAAATGACTCGCGGTCAGTTGTAAAGTCCCTTACGCTGTCAATCGATCAAAAATCGAAACAGCTTTTTGTTTGAATGCCCATTTAATAAGGTCTAGAGTCAATACTCTTCACTTAACATTCTAATGAGCGTATTCTTCTGCTTTCAGTAGCAGGAGCGACGTTGATGTCACGCATAAAGGCCTGTCTGCCTGAGGGCAGCCGCATTAGCGACTACTTAAGCGTTGGCCTGATCGCCAGGATCTATCCTTTGGCGCGGGTGCGCGCGGCGCTCGCTGCCACCGGGCGCGAGAGCGAGCGCCAGCGCGACCTGCCTGCACACGTCATGGTGTACTACAGTATTGCGTTGGCGCTGTACATGCAATCCTCCTACCGCGAAGTGCTGCGCTGCCTGCTTGAAGGGGTGCAGTGGCTATCAGGCTGCAATGCGCCACCTCTCGTTGCGGGCAAC
>JANNYE010000123.1:0-133880 GCA_031409935.1 Burkholderiales bacterium
AAGTGATCTTCCGGCACTTGAACGTGCTGCTCTTTGCCGCGGAAATCGGTAAAGCGCAGATCGACGAATTTCACATCTTCGTCTTTAATTCGTTTGAGGACGTCGGCACCTGTTGCCATACCAGTATCTCCTAGGGCTTGAGTTGAGGGTCGTTTAAGTAGAAAACGGTAGTGTGGGGCGATATCCGCACGTTGCGCTTTGAATTCTTTGCACCGCACAATGCAGAAAACATGCCATCGCATGCCATCGATCTGGTGCTGCAACGGCAATGCTAGCGCGGGAACGATGACGGCATCAAACGTCCCGGCGAATTGTGAGATGGGGTGTGTTGCCGGGCTGGCTAGATGCTGGGTTTGCCGTGGTGGACGGCGTAGTTTTTTGTCACGGCGTGTCGTAGATGGGGCGACGAGAATGGCCGGATAGCTCTAAACTGGTGCAATATTTGTCCATGTCGTCAAAATACGCTCTAAAAAAGAGCGTCAATGAGATTGCGCCAAATTAGTGCTTGACGGATTCAGCTTTTTAATGAAACGTCTCTGCAATTGGGGCTAGGAGGCCATTTAGCAATTTATCGATTAAAGCTTATTTAGGCAGCTGAGCCCAAATGGAACGGTGGTTTCATCAAAAAGCTGCTAATTCTTAACCGGCTGATCAATCGCCAAATTCAGCGCCGCGTTCGGCAATTTTGCGTTCGTTTTTACGCTCTCCCAATCGCCGGTTTGCGCCATTGGCTGCCCGGTCAACGATAAACGCGCCTGCAGCACCACATCTGCCCCCGGTTTCAGACCTGCTCCACCAATCATGGCATCGGCGGCGGTCAGCAAGACGGGCTTGCCAGCGTCAGCGACTGCTAACTTTTTGGCCGCGAGCGGCGGGCCGCGCTCCGCTCCTGCCGCTCGCACGATCAGGAACACGGCGGAGTTTGAGCTAGCCGCCTTGCGCGCGTCCGCGCTCAGTTGCAACGTCACCGTCGCCAACGCTGCGTCCGACGTGCCGGCGGGCGCGGCTCCGGGCGGCGTTCCGGCGACCGGAGACGGAGTAGCGGCGGCGGGCGTGCCGCCTCGGCGCGACGTGATCTCGCCCAACGCGTTGTCGGCAATCTGCGCGAAACCAGAGTTTGGCTCCGACACCGACTTGGCAAGCGTGAATGATTTTTCGGCAGCGATGAGATCGTTCTTCTGCATCTCCCACGTTCCGCGCAGCAGCAATGCCTTAATGTTTTTGCCGTCTAGCGCCAGTGATTTGTTGATCAACTCGATGGGCTTGCCGTCCATCTTGCCCTGCGACATTCCCGCCGCTGAATCGGCATAGTCAGACCACATTTCGCTGTCCTTCGGGTCGAGCGCCGCTGCTTTTTCGTACGCCTTCATCGCGCCGTCGAACATGCCGACCGACGCCTTGGCACGCGCCAGCAGCAACCAGCCTTTGACGTCATTCGGCTCTTTGGTCAAGCGCTCTTCGGCCATCTTGAACAGCTCGTCCATCTGCTTGTCGGCCTCCGATTGCGCCATGGGGGCGGCAGGAGAAACGGGCGCAGCACGCGCAATTTGTGGCACCACCGCTGCGGGATTGCCGACCGCAGCGTAGCCGCCAACAGCAAGCACCGGCAGCAACACACCGAGCGCAATGGCCGTGCGTTTGTAGCGAGGCGCGGTGGGGTTGGTCGCCTGCTGCGATTCCGCCAACACGCGTGTTTCGAGTTCACGCTCGGCTTCAGCGAGTGACGCTTCCGACAGCAAGCCCAGCTTCTGGTCTCGGCGCGCTTCGGTGAGTTCGATGCGCAGCGCGTCGACGTTGGACTGGCCGCTGGCGTTGGCGGCGTTCGTGGCGTTAGTGGCATTTGCGCCGGAGTGTTTTGTCAACAAGGGCCGCAACACCATCCACAAAACAATCGCCGTGATCACAGCGACGATGATTAAAAACAGGAGGGCTGGATTCATGGTTTTGCGGTGTCGCCGTCGGTGTTTAGCAGGGCGCGAGCGCGTTCGCGGTCGATGTCGTTGAGCGGCGTTGCGCTCGGGATGGAAGACCTGCTTCGCAGTCGCCGTACTAGCAACAACCCAGCAAAAGCGAGCGCAATAAAAGGCCCGGCCCACAGCACAATCGTGGTCGCTTTAAGCGGTGGTTTGTAGAGCACAAAATCACCGAAGCGCTCGGTCATGTAAAGCTTGACTTCCGCTTCGCTTTTGCCAGCAACGAGCTGCGCGCGCACTTGATCTTTCATATCGCGCGCAACCGGGGCGGAACTGTCCTCGACCGTCTGGTTCTGGCAGACGAGGCAGCGCAGTTCGGCGGAGAGGGCTTTGATGCGGGCTTCGAGGACGGGGTCGGGCGTGGGTTGGGCGTGCGCGAACGAGCTACAAAGTATCGTGGCTGCAATAAATCTACGCACAACGCCTGAGCGGTTCCCTCTCCTATTGCGGGGCGAAGGCGGGGTTTCGGATCGCAAGCGATCCTCCGCCGGAGCGGCCTGCGCATGCTTGCGCCGGTGCGGTCTGCAAGACAGGGCTAGGGTCAGGGGAGGCGACGAGCCGCGATAGGAAGTGCCGAGGAAATCCAAGCTCCCCCTCACCCCAACCCCGGCACTCACTAGTGCCAGTGGGCACAGGCGCGAGGGGAGAGGGGGTCGAACAGACGGGCGCGAAATCAAGAAATTCATCGAACATTCGCCGTCGCCGTCGCCGTCGCCGACGCAGCAACGCTAGCCACCTTCCGCGTCCGCCGATACCGCGGATCCAGCGCCCCGAGCAACCCACCCAACGCCATGATCACGCAGCCGAGCCAGATCCAGTTCACGAACGGTTTGTAGTGCACGCGCACTGTCCAGCCACCGTTGCCCAGATCGTCGCCGAGTGACACGTACATGTCGCGCGTCAGGCTGCGATCAATCGCTGCCTCGGTCATTGGCGTTGCGCGATTGGATACGTAGGCGCGTCGCTCGGGTGTCATCAAGCGCGTCGCGCCGCCCGCTTTCGACAACTCAAAATTGCCACGCTTCGCCGCGTAATTCGGGCCTAATTCATCGGTCACGCCCAAAAATTTGACCTCGTAACCAGCAATCGGTTTCGTCTGCCCAACCGCCAGCGCCACGTCGTATTCCTGCTCAAACGCCTTGACCGCCGTCACGCCGACGATGAACGCGACGATGCCAAAGTGCGCAACCTGCATGCCGTGATACGCAATGGGAATTTGCTTCCATTTTGTTGCGGTGCTCGCCATGCCGGACGCGTGACGCAAGCGGTCGCGGTAGCCATTCACAATCGCGCACAACAGCCACGCCGCAAACGCCACACCCACGCAAGCCAGCGGAGAAAAACGCGGTGCGAGCGTCGCGCACAACACGAACGCAACTACAGCGATGATTGCAGGCACCCGCATGCGGCGCACTATCAATTGGCCTTCGTCATCTTTCCATCGTGCCAACGGCCCAACGCCCATCAAAAAGATCAGCGGCAGCATCAACGGCACAAACACAATCTCAAAATAAGGGGGGCCAACGCTGACTTTGCCCATGCCGAACGCGTCGGCAAACAGTGGGTACAACGTGCCCAGCAACACGGCACCGGCAGCGACCGCCAGCAGCAAATTGTTGCCCAGCAAAAACGATTCTCGCGACAGCAAACTGAATCGTCCGCCGTCATTCACCTTCGGCGCACGGAACGCGTAAAGCGTCAGCGAACCGCCAATAATCACCACCAAAAACGCAAGGATAAACACGCCGCGCTTGGGATCGGTGGCGAACGCATGCACGCTGGTCAACACGCCGGATCGCACGAGGAACGTGCCGAGCAGCGACAACGAAAATGCCGCAATCGCCAACAGCACCGTCCACGCCTTGAACGCGCCGCGTTTCTCGGTGACTGCCAGCGAATGAATCAGCGCAGTGCCCACCAGCCAAGGCATGAACGACGCGTTCTCCACCGGATCCCAAAACCACCAGCCGCCCCAGCCCAATTCGTAGTACGCCCAAAAGCTGCCGAGCGCGATCCCCAGCGTGAGAAATATCCACGCTGCAATCGTCCACGGCCGGCTCCAGCGCGCCCACGTCGAATCGAGCCGTCCGCCCCACAACGCAGCAATCGCAAACGCGAACACTACCGACATGCCCACATACCCCATGTACAAAAGCGGCGGATGAAAAATCATGCCCGCATCTTGCAACAGCGGATTCAGGTCGCGTCCTTCAGGAGCCGCAGGAATCAGGCGCTCAAACGGATTCGAGGTGAGCAACGTGAAGGCAATAAACACGGCCGTGATGGCAGCCAACACCACCAACACACGCGTCACCAACACGTCCGGCAACTGCTTTGAAAACAGCGCCACTGCGGCGCTCCAGCCGGTCAACATCAACACCCACAACAACATCGAGCCCTCGTGTGAACCCCACGTTGCCGACACGCGATACTCCATCGGCAGCAGCGAGTTGGAATTGGTCGCCACGTTCAACACGCTGAAATCGCCCTGCGTGAATGCCGTCATCAAACAGGCAAACGCGACCACCACCAGACCGAACATCGCCAACGTGCTGTTACGCGCGAAATCGGCCATCGCGACGCCGCGCCGCAAATTGGCGACGCCCGCGACGCCGGCGCTCGCCAGGGACACAAAAAACGCGAGTACGAGAGCAAAGTGACCGAGTTCTGGAATCATGGGTGGCTCAGAGAAGCGTTTACTGCAATTTTTCGATTTTAGGCTGTGGGCGGGGCTTGCCCCGAGGGTTCGGCGAGAGTCGCGGTCAAGTTTGATGTGACGCAGCCATTCGCGGTGTGGGCCGTTCCTACGAGAACAGTCACGCCCAACACACTCTGCGATGAGTCCCGCACGAAGCGGCGGATCAGTAAGCTAAGCTTTGGTTGGACGACGTTGGCCAAAAAATGTCATTTCGGCCTTTTTGCGAACGCGCGCTAGCTGCCTCACAGCCTGCGCCCGCGTATCACCTGTCTCGACCATCGCTTCAAACATCTGCATATATTCGACCATAGCGCTCGTTCCGCATACTCCGGGGTTATCAGTATTGAACGTGTAGTCAGGGCGATTAAAAGTGCCCGCTCCGAGCCGAAAATACGGGTGTGTTTTCATTTGCTCATGCCGACCTATCGCGAGGTTTGAAGTAGGGTTCGCCTCGATTACGATACCCGCATCACGCACTCGCTCGCACAGATCCTGCTGAGCTTCGACGACAAGTGCCGCGAACTCGGATGACAGCAAGAAATCTGCACTCGTTCCACTTAATTCGACGGGTTCGCAGCGACGCTTATCAATCGCTTCATCGTCAATTTCGCTCCACAAACATTGCTCCGCTGCGGCGCAGCTTGTCCTCCATCGCAACAAATTGGCCTCGGTGTGCGGTTCAAATCGTAGTTTTTGAAGCTCAAACAGCACGTCAACCGTGATGCTGCGTGAATGGAAAATTTCATATCCCAACGATTCCGCCAGTTTCGTCGCTCTTTCGGCCCAAGGCGATCCAGTACCGACGTGTCGTACTAACCAAACTAAGTCGTCCAATAGCCAAGCCTTTGGCATAGCCAAAATTGCCCCACTGCCGCCATTAAACGCTGTCACATCAACCCCGAGGGCGAGCCCGTGACCGATTCGGTCCCCTGGTTTCATATTGCAGTAAGTGATGGCATCCGAGATGGCTCGCAACCCGCAAAGTGGATGCAAAAAATCTTCTCCAGCGTGATACGTAATGCGCGGCTTTGCAGCGTGCTCGACCCACCGAGTAAATTCCTCTCGGTGCGAAATTCGAACCCAATGGCCGAAATAGGTTGAGTCGATCGCGTCCGCACTCACCGAATTAATCGTACTTCGGCAACCCGTTAACAATCGAAGGTATGGTGCGAAAACATCAACCGGTGTGGTGCCCGCTTCCATGCTTGCTACGTCAATGTTGGTGAAATACCGGTGTTGCTTTTCTTGAGGCAAGTTGTGCTCGTCCGCGAGGTGCCAAGCAAAGGTCGACGATTCCTTCGCCACCGTTAGACGAGTTTCGTGGTGAGATGCGCCAACGTCCCCGCCATCACGGTCTTTGGTCCCAATTTTTTTGCCGCGCTTGAAATGAACTCCTAGACGAACATTGTGCAGCTGTTCGTCGCCTCTGAAGGTCTGAGTTTTCTCATGCACGAGGACATTGTCGAGACGTTGAGTGAAACGGCGGTACTCCAGCGCCGTCGCCAACGGCGCGATGCGAAGCTCAACGCCGCGCATTGCAGGCTCCTCGAAAAGGTGAGTGAGCCGCGTTGCGATGTCCCGTTGCACTACCCTGAAGGTCGGCTCGAACAATCGGGATTTGCGAGTCTGAAACGTTTTTGGAGCGTCGAAGAAGCGTGCTTTGAATCGAACAAGTCCAGGTGGGGTGCCCGAAAATTGGATGTTCCCAGACATGAATTTGGATTTGGCCAGCAAATACCGATCAAAGCTATCTATCCAATCCGCATCCGTGGTCGTCACAGACAGTGCGTCGCGGAACGACCGAATTTTCTTCCACGCATTGACCAAAAAAATGCGCTCGTTCGCGCGGCGTTCGTAGCTCAGCAAAGTTTCGGTGTCATCGCTGCGCAGCGAAGCAGCTTCCAAGCAAACCGTTGGCCGCGGTTTATTCGCGCAATTCTGTAAGCCCTGTAACCGTCGCCACCGGAGAGCTTCAACAATCCGCGTCTGCTCCGTCTCTCGTTCCGAGCGGTGTTGTGCGGTTAGCGTTTCGATCGCCGTTTGGCTGTATCGGTCGACTCGCTCCAATCGGTCATCCTGCCGATGCACCAGTTCTAACCACAAATTGGGTATCGACGTCGTGCCGGTGTAGTGAATGTGTTGATCCCAGAGACCGTTCGAAAGCGCATCAAGAACGTCGCAATGCACCGGACGCATCCAAGTGGCGCCAGAGGGATTGTGGAGCGCAATCGCTTCGTTCCTTGATTCGACGAAAGCAGCAGCCGCTAGCGCGTCTTGGTCGAGCAGCGCAATTGCGTCGCGCCAGCGCGTAAGCGCCCGCTCGCCACTACTTAAGTACCAGCCGCCGTCGCCCGCTAACACGCCTATCCCGCGAGTGCTAAGCGCGCTTGCCCACCAACTCAATAGATCACGATGCTTAGTCGAATATCGCTTGGCGAAATCCCGAAAATCGTCATCGGTGTACATCGCGAAGTCGTCGACGTGAAGCTGCTCAATGAAGTCTGCCGGCAGAAGTTGCTTAGCTGATACATCACGGAAATAGCTACCGTCCTCAGTTTTCCGATGCGAAAGCGACCAAGTGTCGCGCCTAGGCCACAGAAAGAATGCCGATCCAAGGTCTGGTCGCATGGACGGTCCTGCTCAATCGGTCAGACGGACGAAATACGTTCGTCGCGCAAGAAGGCTACTTTTTGTTTTGCCGTTAGCTCTTTGTTGAACCATGCGTTGTTGGATCCGACTTTTTTTGGCATGGTTGGCGCACCGTTTTTCTCCAATGCTGCTAGCTCGTCGCGCCAGCGCGCTTCACTGCCGAGAACCATCGTGACTATCGTTTTCGGATCAACGGCTGACTTATATCCGGTCAAGTCTAAGTGCAAGGCGTCGTAGGTTGCCTCGGGTAATGCGGTCAGCCAGTTCTGGTAGGTTTTGAGTGCTTCAAAATAGGCATCGCGTAGTCGTGTCATCGTGGTCACGCTGCGTTGACGCTGGCAACATCGCAGCAATCCAAAGAGCGGCACCTCTAACGCGCAAAGCGAGAGCCCTATCTCCCGCCTCTTGCGATAAGCTATCCACGCTTTGGGCCACTCGCCCTTTTGTGAGTCGGCAAAGTACGCGATCCAATCGCTCAACCGCAGCTCGAGCTGCGCAAACGAGGAAATCGGGGCTACTTCGGGCGTGTCCACCAAGGGCATCTCGGCCAAAGCAATCGCGACTGCTACGCGACGCCATAGCGAGTTAACGAGCGTCACTCTCCGAAGCGTCTTTCGCCGCCAATCTTCTAGATGCTGTTGCGTTACTTCGTTCGGATTGTTGCTTTCTTTTTTGGATTGATTGATCGTAAATGACTTGATCACTCGATGACGCAACAAGTCCACCGCGCTCGGCGTAACTCGCATCGCTTGCCCAGCGGGCAGCGCCTCAGCACGCCCCTCAAGCTCAAACGTATCCGGGCCGCTAGTCGGTAGCAAGTGGTCGAACCTGAGGGAGTTGTTAAAATCTCCTTGAGACTTGGCGTCTAGCACCGTCGGATTCATCGCTTCGCTCGGCAAAGTCCAATGCTTGTAAATCGGTCGTGCGGAGGTGTCAATCGCCACCGCGCGCGCGAGCGATAACTGACTTACCCGCATCAAGTTGAATGGGATCAATGCGCCGGGCTTTTCGCTCAGTATTGAATTGACGCCGACTCGCGGCAGATTGTCAGATGGCCACTCAGCCATTGTGTCGCGATCAGCCATGTCGCTCGATACGAGCTCTGGGAAATCCTTGCGAATACGACCTTCGAGTCCACTTGAAGCGCCAGCCCCACAAATTTGCACGTCAAACACATACGTAAACCAGAGGCCTAGTCGGTTTTGGTCGACGGCGCTCGTGTCTTCAATTTTGCTTCTAAACTCGACATGGAGTCCTCTGTCATGGCTGGTGTAGAGATCAGAGGCGATCTCGTGCCAATCGACGTGACCTACTGTAGTTAGACGCCGTGCATAGGGCTCAATCGTTTCTGCCAAAAAACTGCGCTGCCTGAGTATCTCGACTACCTCTGGCAAGGCATCGTTCACTTCCTCAATAGTCGCCTTCAATGCAATGTAGTCACGCGCGTTGTCGAAAAGCACGCGCGGTGTGTGCAACAGCGCGAGCGTCCACCGGCGGCGCTCGTTTGCCGCATCCGCAGTCTTTTGCTTTGGCTTGGTAAAAATTCGTTCAGCAAACCTTAAAAACTCGGGGCTCGACAAATCACTCGCTGCAAAACCCATCTTAAGCCGCAAATGTTGCGGTAGGACCTTGTCGATGTACTCGTTAGCATCACGGGTTTGATCGCGAATAATTTTCTTTCCGCCCTCGCTACTACTTCCTAGCGCGGCGATAAGCGGCGCGCTTGCAGTGAGCTTGTGCTCAGTGTACTGTTGACGCAGCGTGTCCATGTTCGTGCACAGCACAGTCACGATCCGCGGGTGCGAGAGATAGAGGCGAATGGAGTCGAGCACGTCGCTGCCAGAGCGTGACACTAAATCTGTATCGTCGATTGTCACCAACAGTGTTTGCGCTTTAAAGCTATCGAGAAGGTCGTTTACGAAGGAGCGCCACTCTTTGACTGTGCCCATACGTCGACACATTTGCTCAGATCGACGATCTACAAAATCGTTGTAGTCCACAGAATCGCGGCTGAGTGTTTCGAGCCCCAAGTGATGCGAAAACGCCCAGCCGACAGCTACCTTTTTTCGCAAAGCTTTCGACAAGCGTTTGGCATGTTCTCGATCACCTTTTGCCTTTGGCGTTTCAGTTTTCTCGGCAGCCACTAGGCCCGTGTACCGAGCGAGTCGAAGCTCAATCGCGGCAAAAACGTGTTCCATCGCGTCTTCGTTATCGAAGAAGTCATTCGGGAAAATTACCGGCAGCACCCACGCCGTGAACCGATCAGTATCCTTCACCTCAATCTCGCCCGTTGAATCGTTACGCAGCATTGCCCCAACGA
This sequence comes from Burkholderiales bacterium, assembly GCA_031409935.1. Taxonomy (GTDB): domain Bacteria; phylum Pseudomonadota; class Gammaproteobacteria; order Burkholderiales; family Casimicrobiaceae; genus Casimicrobium. The sequence goes on from JANNYE010000123.1 coordinate 9,641, forward strand.
TTGGTCGGCAGAAGGCATCGGTCAATTCGTGCGGCGCTAATTCAGCTGGAGCGGGTCCGGCAAAGGCCCCCGACCCGCTTCCGGGTTTTGAATAAACGGGTATGTATTCACCGTTGCCTAAAAAATAGGACAAATAATGCAACGTCAACAAAAGCGTTGTTTTGCCGCTGCCACGCGGGCCGGTGATCACGTACACGTGGCTTGGATGCCGGTAGAACGATTCGTCCTGATAGCGTGCGATACCCAAGCCATCGTTCGCGGGTACTTGGCGTATCGTGCGCTGCTCAAGAGCCGCTTCCGCTCTAGATATACGATCAATACCCAGCAGTATTTTTTTTGCAGCACCTAGTTGTTGTGCAAATAACTCTGACAGGTCATAAATGCGTTGAGCACCAAAGCCGGTGGCTTTGGCCTGTTCATCGCGCACGGTCTGACCGGCACTCTTGGATTCTGAGTGATTGCCTGGCATAAGCGTTAAGCCCGCGCCATCGCCCCGCGCAGGAACGGCGCAAGAGCGACGGAATCTGTGCGGTAGTAGGGGTACGGCGTGCTGCTGCGGTTCACATCGACGGCGATTTCTAGAACGATGTCTTTAATCGCGGCGAGGTCGAAGTGCTTGTAAGAAAGTTCGGTGAGCGAATCGGCGACAACGTTCACTGCCGTGACGTTTTCAGGGTCTTCGGTGAACGTACGGGCTATGTTCTCGCCCGCGACGCTTAGGGTGTAGTTGGGGCCGGTTGCCGACGACACATCAACAATCCAAGTTGCAGTGACGCACTGCGACAAGACAGTTTCCACGGTGGGTAGATGCAGCCAGTCAACTATCGTTGGGGCATCAAACTGCGCTTGCACTGGCAGCGTTAACGCTGTGCGCAGTCGAAGTCGATCTAGCACTACGAACAACGAACGTTCGAAAACGTGTCGATTATTGATTTTCGTGGCGTGTGTCCAACGGTGCTTGGCCATGCACACGCTAAATTCCAAAAGAGTCGCGCAGGCGATGGCGTGCAGTAGCGCGGGGGTGGAACCGCGAGTAGCGGTTGCGGTCGAACTCACAACGTCTCCCTCGCCAGCGCTCGTTCGTGAGCGGCGACAATTACATCTCGCAGCTTCGCAGTGTCTTCTACTGCTTCCTTATGCAAAAAATTACCAATGCCCCACGCACCTGCTGCGATTACGTCGTCCGCCGAGAACGGGTCTGCCTTGCCGGTCACGATAATTACCCTCCCGGTCATCTTTCGAAATCGCCCGACTAACTCTGGCAGCGCTTGGTTTACGCCGACCTTGACGCCACCGCCGTCGCCGTCGAAGTCATTGTCCAAGAGCACAATGTCGGGCTTAAAGTCTTCAACCGCCGCCGCGACAATGTCATGGCGTAGCACCACGCGACACTCGAACCGAGGTGTGGACAGGAGCTCCAAGTTCCGCTGTATTGCGCGCGCGAACAGGGCGTCATCGTCGACAATGAGTACTCTGATGTTGGGAATTTTGTCAACCACGGGATTTCTCCTAATTGTTGTTGTTGTTCGAAAGCATGCGTCGTAATAACCGGTCGGCGGAGCGACGTTCAGTATCAACCACTTCTTGCGGAAAATGGAGTGTAAACACGGTTTGACCGGGACGGGAGTCAAGCGTTACGGAGCCGCCCAGTTGATCCATAAACGAGCGGACCTGATACAGGCCAATGCCGGTGCCGTGAACTTTTGTTGTGAAGTGGCTTTGAAACACTTTGTCGCGCAAGTCGTTTGGCACACCGGGACCGTTGTCGGCCACGCTGATCGTCAACGGGGCCATAGACTGCCTATCGTGCCTGACCAGAATTCGCAGGCTAGGATGGTCAGTCTTCGCCTGCGTCATGGCGTGCTCGGCATTTTCCAATAAGTTGCTCAGTGCTTGCGAGAACTCGCGTGCGCGCACGTTGAGCCGGAAGCGCCAGGATACCGGGCTTTCGGTGTCGACCCTAAGGCCGCGAGCGCGGGCCCCAACGTGCTCTTTGAGCAGATCGTCTAACTCGTACCAGGCGGGAACCGATTCTGCCAAGCTCCTGGCTTTGAATTCGCTAAAGTGACTTTGCAGTTGGGTAAGCGCGGCTTGCGCGTCGTCCGCAGCCGCGATGAGCAGCGAACGACTGTCATCGCGCCACAAATCGGGCCGATCACGAAGAATGGTGTTGATATTGCTCACCAGCCCCAATGGCGGATAGATTTTGTTGTTAAAAACATGAACGAACATGTCCATCGCGTTCTGGTTGACGCTTTCTTTAACCTGCGTGAGGTGGCGCGTATTAGCGGCGTTGAGGTCGTTAATAAAAAGCACCACGAGTAATATGGAAAGCAGAACGAGCGGAACGGGTGTGGCACCGCCGAACCAAGGAATAAACCACTGCATCCATACCGGTAGCTTGCCGAAGGAATTGCCCAACAGGTCGAACCATGTCGCTGGCGCGTAGATGGCGACAAAGAGCATTGCCAGCAGGGCTTCAGTGAGTCGCCGTGACTTCGGCGAACGGATAGCCGGCGCCAACAAAATCGATACGGCCACGAACGCTGTAACCACGACTAAGAAGAGAAACGCCGTGAGCAAGCGGTTCGCAAAGTCATTGGATGGCGGCAAAACGCCGAGAGCTGTGAGAGCGGTGAAAACCAAGACGGTGAGCGACAGCAGCACTGTGAACCCTACGAGCGCGTCCACCACCATTTGCAGACGTCGATCCTCCTTGCGCTCTTTAAGGCGCTCGCGGTTCGCAGAAAAGTGACCCAAAAGGCCAAGATTGAAAATTGGCGTGATGAAATAAATTCCGATCCAGCTGGCGAAAAACAATATGTTGCGCCAGAGACGCTTAGCATCGGGTCGCCTCGATTGACGAATTAACCAACCCGTGATGGGCCAGTTCCGCGCGTTGGTTTCGTAATGACGTGTAAACCCAACCTGTTGAAACCACCGAGACAGGACCAGCTCCAGCGCCACCACGGGAATTGGAACCATCCCAAGGGCGAACGCAAGCCACGCCCAGCTTTTGCCTCCGCTGAGAATTAACTCCACGCCTACGGCCGAACGTCCGACGCTCTCGCCGCCCGTCCGCGGCGAGAGCGCGTAGAGGCCGAACGCAAAACAGACCAAGCCGCAAAAGAGCATCAGCGCGCCGAAGACAGATTGAAAGCGCCAACGAGGATCTGCTTGCGAAAAAGCTGACCCGGTTTGTCGTTGATAATGCCCCAACAGGAAGATCGCAGCCACGAAAAAACCAAGCGCCATGCCTGAGGCCAGTAGCGCGAGAACGCCTGCTGGCACTGAGGGTTCCTGCTAAACGGTTGATGCGCGGGCTGCGCAAACAACCACTAGCATCGCCACCCAAAGCCCAGTACGCCCGTGGCGCTCAAACGCCCGATAACGAAGCTTGGATTCGTCAGTTTGGTAGAGCCGTAACGATCCAGCGAGAAGGGCGACACTTACTAAGAGCGCAGCAGCGATCATCGCCTGAACGGGCGGTTGAAACCCGCCGCCGACTACCATGCCGGCGACTGCTACCATCGACGCTCCTACGGCAACCCAAGCTGCTTTCATGGCCGTTGATCGTCCCCAAACAGTGGTGAGCGTGCGCACGCCTGCCGCGCGGTCGCCTGACACATCATGGGTGTCAAACACGATTTCCCGTACCAAGCAGTAAAAAAATACAAACAAGCCGCCTTGCAAAAGCCAGGGCGTAAGGTTGGCGGCAACCAATGACCCGAAAAGCAGCACCGACGCCGCCAAGTAAGCACCGACCAAGTTGGCTAGAGCCCCATTAATTCGCAGTAGATGCGAGTAGCTAGCTAATACGGCTACGTTGAGCGCGGCGAGGGCAAATGCGCTCTGTCCGAGCGGTGCTGCCAATAGAAGGCCGAAGCAAAAAAGAGCAACCGTACCAGCAAGCGCGGTACCAAGGCTTAGGTCACCGCTGGGCAACGCGCGCAGTGGTTCATTGATGCGATCTTTTTCCACGTCAAAGTAATCATTGATGGCAAAGCCGCCCGCTGAGATCGCCGCAACCGATAGCACAATTTGAACGCAGATAACTACATCAACTGACCCCTTTGTAGCGCCAAAGTAAGCGGCGGCTGCACCAAACCCTCCCAGCAAAGACGCGCTTGGCCGAATCATTCGTACGAAGCCGCGCAAGCTACGGAGCGTCAATCGAGGCATTTTCCCCAAACCCAAAATTGGCAGCAACGCCGCCCAAAAACAAAATTAAGGCCGAACAGACCATTAGCATCGTCTCATCGGGGGCGATTGGCATTAGGCCAACCCCTCCCAATACGACTACAAACGACAAAGCCGAAAGCACTTCGTTTACGCCGATAACACGCCCCAATAAGTCACTGCTACAAATGCGCTGAAGCAAAGCAACGGTTCGTACATACAGGAGGCCAACGAATGCGCCCGTCAAACCAAACAGCGCAAACCGCAACCAACCAACGTTTAACCAGTGTAACAAGACATCGCACGTTATGACAGTCACCGCAGCGCCGCCGAACGGCAGCACAACCTGGGCCTTTAACGACATCCGAGAAAGCCCGAGTAGTCGCTGCGAAGCAATGCTCAAAACCGCGCCTATGCACAGCGCGAGCAAGAGTGGCCCCAGTTCACCTCCCGCATTATTGGGGTTGAGCTTTGACGCAAAGGCCGTGGCTCCAGCAAAAAAGAACGCTGCGGCTAGATAAAAAGGCACATTGACGCCGAAGATCGCGGTCATTAAAGTGCGGCTCGATGCAATGTGTCGTAGTGCTGCCGCCAATTCAAATCGTGTAGCCGGTGCCATGGCGCTGTTCGCTTTTTGGGCTGATGGCTTCAAAAATGTCAAGAGGACGATTGCGCAGATGACAAAGACGCTGTTGACGGCCAAGGCCGTATTGCTAGACACAAGCTTCAATAGCGCCGTGCCCACGGCCAAGCCCATGAGCATGGCGAGTACTTCAGACCCGCTGACAACGGCGCTCGCGGATTCGAGTTGGTTTCGGTTGACCAAAAAAGGAAGAAGCGATTTTTTCGCGGGGTTGAACGCGGCTGTTAGGGTGCCGAGCAAAACCACGACAATTAGTAGGTCGTTTAGACCAAGCGCGATCATCGAGTTTGCGACCAAAAACGCGATTACGACGAGAAGCCGACCGACATCGGCCCACCACATCACCCACTTCTTGTCGAAGCGATCCGCAATGATTCCACCGAGCGGAGAAAAAAGCAGTATGGGTAACACTTGAGCCGCCGCTAAGAGGCTCGCGGACGAGCCCCCGGAAGCTCCAGCTGAAGCCCGCTGCTCCGCGAGCGTTACGTAGATTAGCGACATCGCCCGATCTGCCATTAAGGCGAGGAATTGACTCGCTATGAACAGGCGGACCAATGGCGGCCAGCTAGCGGCGCGATCGATCATTGGAACTGTCCGCGCTACAAACAGCAATCGCAAACGCGAACACCACCGACATGCCCACATATCCCATGTACAAAAGCGGTGGATGAAAAATCATGCCTGCGTCTTGCAACAGCGGATTCAGGTCGCGTCCTTCGGCGGCGGCGGGAATCAGGCGCTCAAACGGATTTGACGTGAGCAACGTGAAGGCAATGAACACAGCCGTAATGGCAGCCAATACCACCAACACACGCGTCACTAAGACGTCTGGCAACTGCTTGGAAAACAGCGCCACTGCGGCGCTCCAGCCGGTCAACATCAATATCCACAGCAGCAACGATCCTTCGTGCGAGCCCCACGTTGCCGACACCCGATATTGCATCGGCAACAACGAATTGGAATTGGTCGCGACGTTGAGCACGCTGAAGTCACCCTGCGTGAAGGCTGCCATCAAACAGGCGAAGGCGAGCACCACCAAGCCGAACATCGCCAACGTGCTGTTACGCGCGAAATCCGCCATCGCCACGCCGCGCCGCAAATTGGCCACGCCCGCCACACCCGCACTGGTGAGCGCCACAAAAAAAGCGAGGATCAGAGAAAAGTGACCAAGTTCTGGAATCATGATGCAGCGATATCCGGGGTACAGCGAAACGGCGATTTTAGGCGGCTTGTCTAATTGCAGTCTGTAGGAACGGCCTTGGCCGCGATAGGTGTAGCGCGAACCGTCCATCGCGGCCAAGGCCGCTCCAACAAGATCACCCCGTAAACTAATGCAATGACCGAGCCCAGCACCACGGCACTCCCCGGCACGCTCGCCGCGCTTCAGGCGCGCTACGGGGCCAAGCACCGCTGGTATTTGCTGCTGGCGGTGATGGTGGGCACCATGGCTTCGATCATGTCGTCGACCATCGTCAACGTCGCGATTCCCGACATGAGTCAGCACTTCACGCTGGGGCAGGAGCGGGCGCAGTGGGTCAGCTCCGGCTTCATGGTGGCGATGACGGTGTCGATGCTCACCACGCCGTGGCTGTTGGCGCGCTACGGCTATCGGCAAACTTATCTGGCTTGCATGTGGCTGCTGATGATCGGCGGCATTGCGGGTGGCATGTCGAACCATTATGGACTGGTGCTGGCCGCGCGCATCATGGAGGGGCTGGCGGCGGGTGTGGTGCAGCCGATTCCGGCGATCATCATTTTGCGTGCGTTCGAGCAGAACGAGCAGGGCCGCGCCAGTGGTTTGTTCGGCATGGGCGTGGTGCTGGCTCCGGCCATCGGGCCAAGTATCGGCGGCGTGCTGGTGGACTTGTTCGGCTGGCGCTCGATCTTTTTTATGGTGGTGCCGTTTTGCATAGTGTCGATTTGGCTGGCGTACAAATTTGTGCCGGTCACGGCACCCGGCGGCGCGGCGGCCAATCGTAACGGCGCGCCGCTGGATTGGATGGGTTTGCTGCTGGCGAGCGTGAGCACGCTGTGTTTGTTGAACGGGCTGGTTGAGCTGCACAGCGGCACGGCGTTTACCGCGACCACGTTGCTCATCGTTTCAGTCGTTGCGCTCATCGCGTTTGTAATGTGGCAGCGCCGCGTCGGCAAACGCTTGTCGCAGTTCCTGGCCGACGGCGTGCCCGATCAGGTCGCGCCACTCATGAACTTTGATTTGTTTCGCTATCGCCAATTCATGATGGGCAGCATCGTTGCGTTCATTTACGGCACCGCGCTGTTTGGTTCGACCTATTTGCTGCCTGTTTTTATGCAGCGCGGGCTGGCGCTCTCGGCGTCTTACGTCGGCACCATTCTTCTGCCGGCTGGGCTGGTGCTGGCGGTCACGATTGCGTTCGTTGGACGGCTGGCGGACAGGCAACCGACGCATCGGCTGGTGAGCATCGGCCTCTTACTGTTAGCCGCATCGTTTGCACTGATGATTGCGGTGAACCTCGGCACGCCGCTGTGGTGGCTGGTAGTGTTTGCGATTTTGGGGCGTATTGGGCTCGGTTTTATTTTGCCGTCGCTGAATTTAGGATCAATGCGCGGCGTTGATAAGGTGCTGATTCCGCAAGGCTCCAGCGTCATCAATTTTGTGCGCATGCTGGGCGGCGCAACGGGTGTGAGCTTGTGCGGCATCATGCTTGAATGGCGGATCAGTGCGCATGGTGATTCGCTGACCAATGTGGCGACCAGCGCGGCGCGACTCGACGCGTTTGATGAAGTGTTTGTGATGCTCGCGGCGCTCTGCGCGCTGGCGATGGTGGCGGCGTGGCAGTTACGTGTACCACCTGCGGTGGAGCCAGTGAAGGACGGTGCTTCGTAGTGGGTTTGCATGCCCTGTGTTTTGTGGGAGCGGTTCCACCGCGACGGGCGGGTCGCTATGCGCCTATCGCGGTAGAACCGCTCCCACAGTGAAGCTCAACGCTGCGAAAACCGCATCCGCACAGGCTTGTGGCGCTTCCATTGGAATCAGATGACCTGTTGCCAAACGCACAAATCGTGGCGCAAACAGGCGCTCGTTATCTTCGAACCCCGCCAGCCGCGTCTCCTCCGAGCGTTCGCCCGCGATGAAGCTCACATTGACGCCACCGCGCTGCAAACGGCGCAGCGCTTTGAGTGCCGAGCGATGCACGATGTGCGCGTAAATGTCGCGCTCGGCGTCGCGCGGCACTTTGAGCGTTACGCCGTCGGCGCTGCCGACAATCGCGTGTTCGATGAAGTCGCTCAGCACGCCCTCGGCCCACGCTTGCACGAACGGCTTGCCCGCGAAAAAGTCGCGCGCTGCCTCGCGCGACGGCCACGCGTCGCGACGTCGCGCCGCAATCGGCGCTGGGCCCGATTTGTAGGCGAGTCCGGTGAGCTGCGCGAAGGTCAGCACGTTGGCGCGCCAGCCAGTCGGAATCGGTGAATCAATCAGCACCACATCACGAATTGTGTCCATGTGTCGCGCTGCTGCCTGCAACGCGATGTAGCCGCCCATCGAATGCCCGACGAGGACATGTCGGAGCTGCTTTTTTGAGCTGGTTGCTGGCAGCGTTTGCAGCGCGTCGAGCGCTTGATCGAGCATGATGGGCCAACGCTGATGCGCGGCGCTGTCGGCAGCGGTTTCCAGTATCGCGGGCGCATGCACGGTCGCTTGTTCGCGTAACGCTGCAAAAAATTGCCGATACACGCCCGATGGATATCCGTTGGCGTGCAGGAAAGTGATGTGCAGCGCAGGCTTCATCGCGTGGCTGACGTGAGCGTTAAAACTTGCATGACATTGATGCTATGTTTGCTTTGTCGAGCGAACCCTTCAAACGCGCCGTTCCCTCTTCGTCGTTCCTGTGCTTCGACAGGCTCAGCATGAACCGACCTTTGGCCGGGCAGGAACCCAGTGACTTCGCCGGTGGAACTAGCCTCTGTACACAAGCGCAAGACGCTGGGCCCCTGCCTTCGCAGGGGCGAAGATGATTTTTCTCTAGATCAAAGTTTGGTAATAAACAGGCAACAAAAAACCCGCCCGAGTCACCTCATGGCGGGTTGATTTGCGGCTAAAGACGACTAGTCTTTCTCTGTAACGATCACAACTTTGATTTCGGTCGTTACATCGGTGTGCAACTGGAGCTTAACTGCCGACTCGCCGATCATTTTGATCGGGCCGTTTGGCATTTGCACCATCGCTTTGGTAATGTCATAGCCCAGCGCTTTGAGCGCCTCAGCGATGTCCACGTTGTTAACCGAGCCGAACAAACGACCGTCAACGCCCGCTTTTTGCGCCATTTTCAGCTCAACGCCGTTGAGCTTTTCGCCCAGCGCGTTTTGCACGGCCAGCTTGTCGCCAGCGAGCTTTTCGAGATCAGCGCGGCGCACTGCCATGTCGGCAATATTTTTTTCGGTCGCGCGCTTGGCTTTGCCTTGCGGGATCAAAAAGTTACGTGCGTAACCGTCTTTAACTTTAACGATGTCGCCCAGAAGGCCAACGTTCAATACTTTTTCCAGAAGGATGATTTGCATGATGAGGTCCTTCCTTTAGTTATGGGTGCAGATCGCAATACGGCACGAGCGCCAAAAAGCGCGCGCGGTTGATTGCGGTGGTGAGTTGACGCTGATAACGAGCCTTGGTGCCCGTTACACGACCCGGCATGATCTTGCCGTTCTCTTGGATGAAATCCTTGAGCGTGTCGATGTCTTTGTAGTCGATTTCTTTAACGCCTGCTGCGGTGAAGCGGCAGAATTTTTTGCGTTTGAAGAGGCTGGGTTCGCGAGCCTTGCGGGGCTTTTGACCGAATTTGGGTTTGCCGAATGCCATGGAAATTCTCCTTAAGCTGCAACCGCGTCGGCGGCTTCAGGTGAGTTCATGTTGCGGGCTTTTTCGCCGGTCATCATGGGCGATGGGCCGACTTCAGCGCCGTCTTTTTTCACCGTCAGGTGACGCAGCACGGCGTCGTTGAATTTGAACGCGGTTTCGATTTCGATCAGCGTGTCGCGATCAATCTCAACGTTCATGCACACGTAGTGCGCTTTGTAGATTTTGTTGATCGGGTAGGCCAGCTGCCGACGGCCCCAGTCCTCTAAGCGATGGATCTTGCCGCCTTTGCCGGTGACGAGGGAGCGATAACGCTCAACCATCGTAGGCACTTGCTCGCTTTGGTCCGGATGGACGATAAAAACGATCTCGTAATGACGCATGTCATTTTCCTTTTCGGTTTCGATCTATGGACAGAAAACGTGCGCTCCGCAAAACCGCAGAACACACACTTAACTGACTCCCGACGTTTGAAGGTTTCACCCTGTTGATGACTTGGCTCGGTGAGGAGCGTTGTCGTCGCAGTGCGTGTGTATCGTGGAGCAGAGCCAAATATTATAGCCCGGATACGGGAAGTTTTGTGGTACGGGCGACCCGGCAGACTCAACGCAGCTCATTAGCGTCAATGGCTTTTTGCTGAGATGCCTTTTTTTACTGCGTCTTACGAGTGATTGCCCGTAAGTCGATAAATGCTTTTATTGCGCGATACGCCCAGCATGAATGCGGATTTTTACGCAAAGCTGTTGCACAACTCGAAGTCGTCCCCTGCGCCGCGCGTCGTTACTAAACCAGCAATGAATTTACCCGTTTAACGTAAGCCGCTGGATCATCAGGCAATCCGCCTTCAGCCAGCAGCGCCTGATCAAACAGGATATGCGCGAGGTCATCAAACAGCGCCTCATTAGCCGTCGATGCCTCAAGTTTCTTCACCAGCGCATGCTCGGCATTCACCTCAAGAATCGGCTTGGTTTCTGGGGCTTCTTGACCGGCTTGTTTGAGCATGCGAGCGAGCTGCGTGGACATGCCGTGATCTTGCACCACTAAGCATGCGGCAGAGTCAACCAGGCGTGTTGTGATGCGTACATCGTCGGCTTTGTCTTTCAACGCTTCCTTTAATTTTTCGAGGATCGGTTTGAACGAAACTGCTGCCTCTTCCGCCGCTTTTTTCTCCGCGTCATCCTGCAGCTTGCCGAGGTCAACCGCGCCCTTGGCGACCGATTGCAACGGCGTGCCGTCGAACTCGTGAAGGTAGTTCAGCGCCCACTCATCGACGCGATCGGTCATCAGCAATACTTCGATGCCCTTCTTCTTGAAGACTTCGAGTTGCGGGCTGTTTTTTGCGCCTGCGATGGTGTCAGCGGTGATGTAGTAAATCGCCTCCTGACCTTCCTTCATTCGGGTCTTGTAGTCGGCCAGCGATACCAATCCATTTTCCGTTAGCCCTGAGCGGAGCGAAGGGTTTGATGGGTCTCCATCAGACCCTTCGACGAGCTCAGGGCGAACGGGTGGGTTGGACGACGCAAAGCGCAGCAATTTCGCGAGCTTTTCACGATTACTGAAATCCTCACCGAGGCCTTCTTTGAGCACCGCACCGAACTCGCCATAAAAGCTTGCAAACTTCGCCTTTTCTGCATCATCGCCGCTCGTCGCCAAGTCTTCCAGAATGGTCAGCACGCGGCGGGTATTGCCTTCGCGGATTGACTTCACGTCGCGGCTTTCTTGCAGCAGTTCACGCGATACGTTCAACGGCAAGTCGGCGGAATCCACCACGCCTTTGACGAAGCGCAAATACGACGGCATCAGCGCTTCCGCGTCGTCCATGATGAATACGCGTTTCACGTAAAGCTTCAGGCCCGCCTTCTTGTCGCGGTTCCACAAATCGTGCGGCGCTTTGGCCGGGAGGTAGAGCAGTTGCGTGTATTCGGTCGAGCCCTCAACGCGGTTGTGGCTCCATGCGAGTGGAGCCTCGCCGTCCATCGCAATTTGCTTGTAGAACTCGATGTACTGCTCGGGCGTGATGTCTTTTTTCGGACGTGTCCACAGGGCGCTCGCCTTGTTGACGGTTTCCCACTCACCGGTAGCAACCATGCCGCCGTCTTTGCCGTCGGAACCCTCTTTCCACTCTTCTTTCACCATCAAAATAGGCAGCGAAATATGGTCGGAATATTTATTGATGATGGACTTGAGTCGCCATGCGTTTGCGTAGTCCATCGCGTCGTCACGCAGGTGCAACGTAACGCTGGTGCCGCGGGCTGAGCGGATGATTGTTTCCACCTCAAACTCACCCGTGCCACCGCTCACCCAGCGCACCGCCTCGGATGGCGTCAAACCAGCTTTACGCGACTCCACGGTGATCTTGTCGGCGACCATAAAGCCGGAATAAAAGCCTACGCCAAACTGGCCGATCAGCGATCCCTGCTCCTTGGCATTTTCTTTTTGCTCGGCACCCAGCTTGCTCAAAAAATCACGCGTGCCGCTCTTGGCGATGGTGCCCAGATTGTCGATGGCTTCCTGCTCGTTCAGACCGATACCGTTATCGCTAATGGTCAACGTTTTGGCATCTTTGTCGAACGAAACGCGCACCTCAAGATTTGGTGCGTCTTCCCACAGCGGGCCGTTGTTCAGCGCCTCAAACCGCAGCTTGTCGCAAGCGTCGGACGCGTTGGAAATGAGTTCGCGAAGGAAGATTTCTTTGTTGGAGTAAAGCGAATGCGTGACGAGATGCAGCAGTTGCGCGACTTCGGCTTGAAAACTTAGGGTTTGTTTGCTCATGATTGATCGTATTCTTATGGGTTTAATCTGTCTGTTGCGCTGCTTTTTCACAGCCAACAACGCCTATCGTGGGATACATCGGGGCATTGGTTTCGAAGTCAAGTAGGCGCGTAGGTCGCGCGGCGGGAGGTTATACCAGCCAGACTGCTCCCCTCTTCCCCGGAGGGAGAGGGGCTGGGGGAGAGGGGGATGGTGCGATGCAACGCGCAACAGACGCCGCGGCTCGGCTTCCCCCTCTCCCTAACCCTCTCCCGCCGGGGGAGAGGGGACAGAACCCGTTGGCCACGCTACGTTTTGTTGCGCTCGCGAAGCGCGTCGAGCTTCTCCTTGATCTTCGCTTCCATACCGCGATCTACAGGCTCATAAAAGCGTTGCGACTTCATATCGTCCGGGAAATAGGTTTCGCCCGCTGCGAAGCCGTCCTCTTCGTTGTGCGCGTAGCGGTAGCCGTCGCCGTAGCCGAGATTTTTCATGAGTTTGGTGGGAGCATTGCGTAAGCGCAGCGGAACAGGTCTCGTACCGCTTTCTGCTGCGGCTTTTCTGGCTTGTTTGTAGGCCGTGTAGACCGCGTTGCTCTTCGCCGCGACTGCGAGAAACACGCAGGCTTCAGCCAGCGCCAAATCGCCCTCTGGTGAGCCGAGGCGTTCGTAAGCAGCAACCGCGCTGAGTGTGATTTCTAGCGCACGTGGATCGGCTAGGCCAATGTCTTCCGAGGCCATGCGGATCATGCGGCGACCGAGATAGAGCGGGTCTGCGCCGCCTTCAAGAATGCGGCAAAACCAGTACAGCGACGCGTCGGGATCGGAGCCGCGTACGCTTTTGTGCAGCGCGCTGATGAGGTCGTAGAACTGCTCCCCGCCTTTGTCGAATCGGGCGCGGGCGCGGGTTAGCGAGCTTTGTACGAACTCGGCGGTGACCTGCTCGACCTTGCCCGAACCGGCTGAACGTATGGCCGCATCGAGCTGTTCGATGGAATTCAGGAAGCGCCGACCATCGCCATCCGCGTAATCAATCAGCAGTTGTCGCGCGTCAGCGTCAACCAAGTATTTCGCATCTAGCGCAGCCATCGCGCGCGTAAACATCGTAGCGAGCGCGTCGGTGTCAAGCGCTTCGAGCACGTACACCTGCGCGCGCGAGAGCAGCGCGGAAATGACCTCGAACGACGGGTTCTCGGTCGTTGCGCCGATGAAGGTGAACAGGCCCGATTCGACGTGCGGCAAGAACGCATCCTGCTGCGATTTGTTGAAGCGGTGGACTTCGTCAACGAACATGATGGTTCGGCGACCGAATTGGTCACGCGTGAGCTGGGCGCGCTCGACTGCTTCACGAATGTCCTTGATGCCGGCCATCACGGCGGAGAGCCCAATCATTTCAGCGTTGAACGCTTCGGCGAGCAGCCGTGCCAGCGTGGTCTTACCGACGCCGGGTGGCCCCCAGAAAATCATGGAGTGCGGAACGCCCGCCTTGATGGCGTTGGCCAGTGGCTTGCCGTCACCCAGCAAGTGCCGTTGGCCAACGACCTCGTTGATGGTTTGCGGGCGCAGGCGCTCGGCTAGAGGGGCGTTGGCGTTCTGGGTCGATTGGCTTGTAGCGAGTGACATGACGCAATCGTAACAAGTGGGACGCGGCGGCGCGGCGCGAGCAAAACGTAATTTTCGTAGGAACGGCAAAAGCCGCGATAGCGGACGCCAGCGGGATCGCGGCTTTCGCCGCTCCTACGGGCGACGTTATCCCGCGTTGTCGCGAATAAACTGATCCACGCGATCAACCACTTTGCCGTCGCCGCGCAGCAGGCGCGTGAATTTGCCGATGATGTCGGTGTGGTTCAGACCACGTAGCAAATCAAACTCGACCTTCGCGCCGATACCACGCAATTCGCGCGCGAGGTTGATTGAATTTTTTGGATAAACCCGCTTGTCATCATCGCCGTGCAACAGCAACACGGGTGGCGTTGATTTTGCGGTTGCGGTTGAAACGTAGTGAATGGGTTGCGTCAGTGCAAGCCTGGGCTCGCTCGCAAACAAGGCGATGACGTTGGGCTCGGTGAGCGGCAAAAAGTCGTACGGTCCGGCGAGCCCGATCAATCCTTTAATCGATGTGCGCGACACCTTTTGTGCGTCCAAAAATTTGCTGTCTAACGCGAGCATCGCGGCGATGTGCGCGCCCGCCGAATGGCCCATCAGGAAGATGCGTGATGGGTCGCCGCCGTAGCGATCTGCGTTGCCTGCGGCCCACGCCACGGCTGCTGCGCCGTCGTGCAGAAACTCGGGATATTTCACCTCGGGATACAAGCGATAGTCGGGTAGCACAACGACGTAGCCGCGTTGCGTAAGCGCTTCAGCGACAAACAAATAATCACTGCGTGAACCTTGCTGCCATGCGCCGCCGTAAAAAAACACGACCACTGGTCGCGCCTCGGCTGCAAATATTGGGTCGGTGGGCTGATAGACGTCGAGTTGCTGGCGCGGGTTGCTGCCCGGAAGGTAGGCGACGCGGGTCGTTTTCTTGTAAGACGACGACGGCGTCAATGCGTTAATCAACACCACCGGCGCACAGGCGGCCAGCGTGCCGAGCGCTACCAGTACGATCACTGACATTACGACTAATCTGGTTTTGACAGTCAGTGCGCGAATTAAGAGAGCAGGCTTCATGCAGATGGTCTACGCAACCAATGTGCTTCTGGTTTGCGCCAAGCCACAGTCCGCTTGACGTGGCGCTCGACGCAGATTTTTGATGCGCACGACCTTGAACCGCTAACGGCGCTGTCGAGCGGCGCGCGCCGTCACATGGAATGCTTTTGACATACTTTTCGCTCTGGAATTTTGATAGAGTGAACTAAACATGGTTTCCGTGGGTGCCCTGATCGCACATCAAGAAGGTGGTCGGAACTGCTAGTTAGTGAAGCTTGTACTGAGCACCGACGAACAGTCGATATGTTACGGAGGTTCATATCGCTGCGAGCAGCGCTGCTGGTGCCGTTTGTTGGCGTGGTGGTGCTGGTTGCAACATCGATATCAGCACTCTCGTATTTCACGGGCCTCAAGGCTGTTGAACAGTTATCGGAGCAGCTGCTGCTGGAGATTTTCAATTTTTGTCCTAAGCCCATCGCCAACGGCGCTTTCAGCGCAAAGCTGATCGCTAAAACCTGATCGGCACGCGCGTCCAACCAACTATGTCACTCAGCAAATTTGATACAAGTAAATAACTGAAAAAAATACGACGCGAGCAGCATTTCGCTCACGCCAAAACAAGCAAAAAGCGCAACATTCACGCGCCCCGCTTTTCTCGACACGCAAGACGCCCCGCATGTTCTCCTCCCTTCGCACCGCTCTACTCGTTCCCTTTATCGGCGTGGTGGTGCTGGTCGCCATCGCCATTTCGCTGTTGTCCTATCAAACCGGGCTCCAGGCGGTCGACGAGCTGTCCGAACAGTTGCTGCTCGACGTATCAAACCGCGTCACACAAGCCACCACTCGACATCTAGGCACGTCTTCACTGGTGCTCAGTGCGATTGCGCCGGACGCCGGAACGAGCATCGGCAACACTATGTCGTTGATCGATCTGGTGCCCGACAGTTTGCCGGATTTTGAGCGCCGGTTGTGGATCGCATCGGGCTTGTATTCGGAAGGCAATAGCTACATTTATTACGGCTCGAACGCGGGCGAATTCGTCGGCGTGAATCGCGGCGCGGGGCTGGAGGCGGAAGTGCGGCTGCGCGAATTGGGGGCGGAACAACGAACCATTTACGCCACACGCGGGCCGTGGGAACGCGGCAATCTGGTGCGCACCGACGCCTACGATCCGCGCACCCGTCCGTGGTTTATCGAGGCCAGCAAACGCGCGGCGTTAACGTGGTCGTCGGTGTACGTCGATTACACCACCAAAGCGCTGACCGTAACGCTCGCCAAGCCGGTGTTTACCAAGGCCAACGAGCAACGCGGCGTGGTCGCCACCGACATTCCCTTGACGGCGTTGACCGATTTTGTGCGCGCGTTGAAAGTCAGCGAAACCGGCGTCGCGTTCATCATTGAAAAAAACGGCAATCTGGTCGCGACTTCGAGCGAGGAGCCCCTGTTCGCTGACGGCGCGGGAGGCACAAACGCAGCACAGCAAACCACGCGACTACGGGCCGACCAAAGCGCGAACCCGCTGATTCGTCAGGCGTACGCCCAATTGCAAAGTGGGGCCAACGCACGAACCACGGTCGTGCGCGGCGTCGACATTGCGCGTTATTCGTTCGACGGCGACGCGAGCCGCGTTCACATGAGCGCGACCGCGCAACGCGACGCGGCGGGCCTCGACTGGACGATGGTGGTGGCGATTCCGCGTTCGGATCACATGGGCAATGTGCGACGCACGATTCTGGAGAACGTCGCGATTGGTTTGCTCGCGGTCGCGGTCGCGCTTGCCGTCGGGTTGTGGGTCATGCACCGCGTGACCAGCGACGTGCGACGCTTGTCCGAGGCGACGCGCCTGCTTGCACGCGGCCAGTCACCCGAGCCGCTGTTTTCTGACCGCAAAGACGAGCTGGGCACCATCGCCCGCGCTGTCGAGGAATTCAAGGCCGGGCTGCTGGTCGACCCGCTCACTGGCGCATTGACCCGGCACACGCTGGAAAAACGCGTAGCTACCCTGTTGCACGCACCGCCGGTGGCAAATTTCGCGATCGGCTTCGTCGACATGGACAAATTCAAGCGCGTCAATGACCAATACGGCCATGCCCTCGGTGACGCTGTGCTCGCCGTGTCGGCGCAGCGAATTGCCTCCGCGCTTCGCCGCGACGATTTGCTTGCGCGCTACGGCGGCGATGAATTCGTATTGCTGCTGTCCGGCGTGACCACCGACGGCGACACGGCCGAGCGGCTAGCAGAAATAGCGATGCGACTCGACGCGCCGATCGATTTGGCTGGACAACATATTCACGCTGGAGCCTCCTGCGGCGGCGCGCTCTATCCGCGCGACGGCAGCACGCTGTTGCAACTGGTGGAAGTAGCCGATGCGCGAATGTTTGAGGAAAAAAAGGCGCGGGGTTAGGCTGATTTTCGGCGATCAGCTTTTTTGGTCAACGCCAGATTCGCTTGGGCGCAGAACTAGAAATCCGCGTAAATCGACTTTTAACGGTTATGCCGCTTTTTCCTTATAAAATAAGGCTTTCAGTCAAAAGCTGATCATCAAATTTGGCTACTGATTGAGCACGTCCGCACCCTTGGGTGGCGTGAACGAAAACGCGTCGGTGGCGAGTTTTCCGTTTTTGTTCAGCGATTCAAAACGGATCGTATTGGTGTTTTGCAGCGCGTCGCGCCAGGTCAGTTCGCGCGGTTGCAGCGCGACGATGGCTACGCGCAAATCGCTGAACGCCGCGTCGGCTTTTTTCGATTTCGCCTCGACGAATCCGATCGAGCCTTGCGACTCCACCGCTTTCAAGTCGAACAGTTTGTCGGCGGCTGACGCGTCAAGCAATAACGCGAGCGGCTGCTCAGTCACAGTGTCGCCGAGCTTTTTAATCGTCACCTGATTCAAATCTTGGTCGTGCAGCCACACCGTCGTGCCGTCGCTGACGATAGTTTGCTTGTAAGGTTTCTCGTAAACGAAGCGAAATTTGCCGGGACGAGCAATCGCAAATGTACCGGCTGATTGGCGGCTCACGCGACCATTTTTATCTCGCACTTCCTGCGTGAACGAGCCGGACAGCGACGCGAGATCACGCGTGTAACTTTTGAAATCGGTGAGCGCGTTGGCGGGGGTTTGGGCAGCAGTGACGCCACTCAACATCAGCGCCGCAACAAGCATTAAAAGTCGTTTCATAAATCCTTACTCATCTCGCTTCGGCACAATCACTTCACGCTTGCCCATCGCGTTGGGACGGGTCACGATACCTGCGTTTTCCATCGCTTCAATCAACCGCGCCGCGCCGTTGTAGCCGATGCGCAAACGGCGTTGCACATAGCTGATCGTCGGCTGTCGGCTTTCCAGGACGGCGGCAACGGCTTCGTCGTATCGTGGGTCTTTTTCGCCCTCGTTCGACCCGCCATTGTTGACTTCGTTCAACGTGTCAGCGTCGGTACCTTCAAGCACGCCTTCAACGTACTGCGGCGGGCTCTGCGCCTTCCAGTGCTCGACCACGCGATGCACCTCGTCATCGGTCACAAAGGCACCGTGCACGCGGTTTGGAATGCCGGTGCCACCCAGCATGTACAACATGTCGCCACGACCTAAAAGGGCCTCGGCCCCCATCTGGTCAAGGATGGTGCGCGAGTCGATTTTGCTGGCCACCTGAAACGCAATGCGCGTCGGCACGTTGGCCTTGATGAGCCCGGTGATCACGTCGACCGACGGTCGCTGCGTGGCGAGAATCAGGTGAATACCCGCCGCGCGCGCTTTTTGTGCCAAGCGCGCAATCAGCTCTTCAATCTTCTTGCCCGCCGTCATCATCAGATCGGCCAGCTCGTCGATGACGACCACGATGAACGGCATTTCCTCAAGCGGCTCACGCTGATCTGGCGTCAACGAAAACGGGTTGCCGATGGGCTGGCCTTTGGCCACCGCATCGCGAATTTTTACGTTGTAGCTGGAGAGCTGGCGCACGCCCATGTGGCTGAGCAACCGGTAGCGCCGCTCCATCTCATTAACGCACCAATTGAGCGCGTTGGCCGCGAGCTTCATGTCGGTGACGACCGGGCACAACAGATGCGGAATGCCCTCGTAAATCGACAGCTCCAACATCTTCGGATCAATCAGCACCAAGCGCACTTCGCGCGGCTCCGCTTTGTACAAAAGCGACAGGATCATTTGATTAATACCCACCGACTTGCCGGAGCCTGTGGTGCCCGCCACCAAGCAATGCGGCATACGGCCCAAATCAGCCACCACCGGGCGTCCAGCGATGTCTTTGCCGAGCCCCATGGTGAGCAGACTCGACGCGTCGTTGTACGCGGCGCTGCCGAGAATTTCGATCAACGCGACGCTTTGCCGCTGCGGATTGGGCACTTCAAGCCCCATGCATGATTTGCCGGGAATGGTCTCGACCACGCGAATGCTCATCACGCTCATGGCGCGCGCCAGATCCTTCGCCAAATTGACGATGGAATTGCCCTTGACGCCCACATCCGGTTCGATTTCGTAGCGCGTAATCACCGGGCCGGGGTAGGCGGCGAGCACCTTCACCGGCACATTAAATTCAGCGAGTTTTCGCTCGATCAGGCGCGAGGTGAATTCGAGCGTTTCCGCCGACACGACAGGCTGCTCTTTGGGCAACGGTTCCAGCAACGACAGCTGCGGCAACATCGAATCGGGAATGTCCGAGAACAGCATCGTCTGCTTCTCGCGCTCAACGCGCTCCGACAGTACCACCGGCTCGAACGTCTCGACGATCTTGATCGGCTCGTGCTCTTCAACGCGCCGGGTTTCCTCTTGAATGTAGAGATTGCGCAGCTCCACTTCCGGCGCGGCAATCTCAAAGTCACGCTTGAGATCGCGCACCTCTTCGCGCTTTTCGCGCCAGCTACTGAGGCCGTCCAGCAGCAGCGAGCCAACACGCTCACTCACGCGCAACCACGGAATGGCGAAGGCGACCGTGAGTCCGACAAACACCAGCACTATCAACAACAAAGCGCTCGGCACAAAACCAATCCATTTCAGCAACGGATACCCCAAGCTCTGTCCCAGTGCGCCGCCCGCCCCCTGTGGCAACCCAGCAAACCAGCGATGCATGGCCAACGCCTCAAGCGCGCTAGCCGCCGCCGCCAGCAAGGCAAGCCCACCCACGCGCCAGGGCAAACTCAAACCGCCCCAATCGGTAAGGTTGTCGTCCGCGTCAGTTGCCGTCGCTCGACGTGGCAGCGCGCGCCAGATGGCAACCGCAGCAAACACGAACAACCAGCCTGAGGCTGCCCCCAACACGAAGAAGCCAATGTCACTGGCCCACGCACCGAGCAGACCGAGCATGTTTTTTACGTACGCGTTTTTACCCGTGGTTGACCATGCAGGGTCACCTGCGCTGAAACTCAAAAACGCCACAGCTGCCGCCATCCAAAGCAGCGCTGCAATGAGCCAAACGATCCAACGCCGCAACAACGCAAGCCGCGCCGACGCAGGCGTGCTAACGCGTGATGCGCGCACCCGCCGGTTGCCGCTCGGTCGGTTGATCAGAGTTTTCAGTCGCTCAAACATGGCTCAGAAAGGCGGAAATTAGCAGCTCGGTGCGGTGCCGCGTAACCCGTGAATAAAAAAAGCGCCGTGCTTGCACAGGGCGCTTTTTCGCAACGGTCAAGCGGCTCAATACTTGGCGCTGAGCGACGAGGGTTGAGATGAAAAATACGCAGCCAGATTTTCAATGTCTTTCTTTGACAGCGCAGCTGCGAAGCCCTTCATGATGGCGTTGTTGCGCTCGCCCGATTTGTAATCGCGCAATGCTTTAGCGAGGTAGTCGGCGTGCTGCCCCGCGAGTCGCGGATTGTTCACGTCCGCGCTGTTGCCATCGACACCGTGGCAGGCGGAGCAAATTTCTTTGGCTTTTGCCGCGCCCGCAGCGACGTCGGCGGCCACCGCCACGTTTGCAACGATGATCAGCAGCGCGCAGGACAGCAAAGTGAGAATAGTTTTCATTATTTGACCTCTGCGTAGTACGCAGCCAAATCGTTCATGTCTTTCTCAGACAAAGACACCGCAATGGCGCGCATGCCTGCATTTTTTCGGTCACCCGCCTTGTATGCCTTCAGCGCGCTGACGAAATAAGCCGTGTGCTGACCGGCAATCTTCGGCACTTTGTAGACCTCGGGATACGCGGTGCGCAAGCCTACGATGCCGTGGCAGCCCTGGCAGCGTTGAACGAGTTGTGCGCCCGCTTTGGCATCGCCCGCTGGCGCTTGCGCAAAAATGGATGGGGATGCGGCTGACAGGATCAAACCTGCGACAGCAGAGGCGATAAACGCGATGCGTTTCATGGAATTAGCAGAAGTTTCGGGAAATCTCGTCAATTATAAGGTTGAATCTAGCCGCGCCGTTAACGGCGCGTACTTGCAATCGTCGTGAGCGACTTCATTTACTATTCACCATCAATTTTTGCGGTTTGCGGAGCCTCACCCTATGAGCGACAACATTACTCACGTCACAGATGCCACATTTGACGCCGACGTTCTCAAATCTGCCACCCCGGTTTTGGTGGATTTCTGGGCGGAATGGTGCGGCCCGTGCAAGATGATTGGCCCTATTCTGGAAGAAGTAGCCGTGTCGCATGCAGGCAAGGTGAAGATCGCCAAGGTTGATGTGGATGAGAACCGCGAAATCGCTGCGAAGTACGGGATTCGTGGCATTCCGACACTCCTGATCTTCAAAAACGGCGAGCTGGCCGCGCAAAAAGTGGGCGCTTTGTCCAAAGCCCAATTGACGGCCTTTGTTGACAGCAACGTCTAACACCGTCAGAATTCGGCTTAGTTAAGTACCCCGTCGTCCTGACGGGGACAAATTTCCCCAAAAAAACAACACGATCTAGCGCTCCGGCGCATCTGTTTAAACACATTTTTCCCGAGACCGCTCCGCAAATTTCCGCGTTGAGCCGCTCGCCCAGCCTGCCCATCTCACTCTTTTCTGGCGCGGCACATTTCCTTTTCGGATCAATACCTCACAGCATGAACATAGCTGAACTCAAAACAAAATCTGCCGCTGAACTCCTCGAAATCGCGCTCGCCAATGAGCTCGAAAACGCCAACCGCCTGAGGAAGCACGACCTGATCTTCGCTCTGCTCAAGCAGCAGGCCAAGAACGGCGCGAGCATTCGCGGCTCTGGCGTGCTGGAGGTGTTGCCTGACGGCTTCGGCTTCCTGCGGTCACCCGAGGCGAGTTATCTTGCGGGCACCGATGACATTTACATCTCGCCATCGCAAATTCGCCGCTTCAATCTGCATACCGGTGACTCGATTGAAGGCGAAGTGCGCACGCCGAAAGAAGGCGAACGCTACTTCGCGCTGACCAAGCTGGACGAGGTCAACGGCTTCCCGCCTGAGGCTGGCAAAAACAAGGTTTTGTTTGAGAACCTGACGCCGCTGTTTCCGAACAAAATTCTGCAACTTGAGCGCGAAATCAAGGCGGAAGAAAACATCACCGGCCGCGTGATCGACATCGTCGCGCCCATCGGCAAAGGCCAGCGCGGGCTGCTGGTCGCGCCGCCAAAATCCGGCAAAACGGTCATGCTGCAACACATCGCGCATGCCATCGCCAGCAACCATCCAGACGTCGTGTTGATCGTGCTGCTGATCTACGAACGCCCCGAAGAAGTGACCGATATGCAGCGCACGGTGCGCGGCGAAGTGGTCGCCTCCACCTTCGACGAACCAGCCACGCGCCACGTGCAGGTTGCCGAAATGGTGATCGAAAAAGCCAAACGTCTGGTAGAACACAAAAAAGACGTGGTAATCCTGCTCGACTCGATTACCCGGTTAGCGCGCGCTTACAACACGGTGATGCCATCCAGCGGCAAAGTGTTGACCGGCGGCGTCGAAGCCAACGCGCTGCAACGCCCGAAGCGCTTCTTCGGCGCGGCACGCAACATCGAAGAAGGCGGCAGCCTGACCATCATCGCCACGGCGCTGATCGATACCGGCAGCCGCATGGACGACGTGATTTACGAAGAATTCAAGGGCACCGGCAACATGGAGATCCACATGGATCGCCGCATGGCCGAAAAACGCGTTTATCCGGCCATCAACATCGGCCGCTCCGGCACCCGTCGCGAAGAGCTGTTGCTTGAGCCCAGCGTGCTGCAAAAGACGTGGATCCTGCGCAAACTCTTCTCCGAAATGGACGAGATCGAAGCCATGGAAAAACTGCAAAAGCACATGCGCGATACCAAGAACAACAAAGAATTCTTTGAGGCGATGACGCGGGCGCGGTAGTGGACGTGAGGCCGCTACAACGCGCGGCTTTTTTCGCCTGAATTCGCACGTGGCTTTTGAGGCGTACGGCGGCCGACGTAACGTTCAAATACCCATTTTCTGAAGGTCGCAAACGGTGAATTTAGCTTTCGCCCCGAAACGAGATTCAGGTCGTTGTTATTCCGTTTCTAAATCAATAGGAGACTAGGCGCGACGACGCAGACAGTGCGTTAGCACGGCAAGGAGGAGCAACGACGTATCGTATTGATTTAGAAATGGAATTAAGTATGGCTGCTTGTTGCCTGCAATTGCTCAAACTGCGGGCAACAGTCTGACAAATTCAAGGCTAATTGCTCCGGCGTCACCGCCAACAAACCCATCTACCAGAGCAAATGCTGACGCCGCGTTCGCCACGACCCGACCTGCATTCGGCGCTTCAGGTCACGCCAACTCCACTATTTTCACCGCGCGGTTACGTCCGCCTTGCTTGCCTTCGTACATCGCGCGATCTGCGATCAACATCAGGGCGTGCGGATCGGTGGCCTGCGTCGGAGCCAACGCGTAGCCCACGGTGACACCGACGATCAACGGCCCGCTGGTGACCGTCGCCAGTGACAACGGTTTGGAAAGCTCCGACTCCAGCTTGTTGGCGATCCGGAAGGCCTCCGCAGCATCTTGCAGCTCCGTAACCACGACCGCAAACTCGTCGCCACCGGTGCGCGCCACGGTATCGGTTTCGCGCACCGCAGAGCGTAAGCGTTTGGCCGCGACGCGCAGCAGATCGTCACCGACGTCATGGCCATAGCGATCATTCACCGGCTTAAAGCGATCAAGGTCGAGCACAAACACGCCCACTTGCGCGCCGGGCCGCGCCGTTTTCATCGCGGCATTAAGCGCATCATTGAGTCCGCGCCGATTGGCCAGTCCGGTCAAAGCATCGGTGTAGGCAAGCGAGAGCAGTATCTCTTTCTCGTAGCTCGCGCGCTGCGCTGCCAGCCGAATCGATCGCGTGCGGTGCCCGAGCACGTACATAAACATCAGCATGTCGAGCGTTGCGCCGATCTGAAACGAATGCAGCGACCAGAAGCTCGCGCCGATCTGACCGCGAATCACACCAGTGATGATGAAGGTGCCCAAGGTGTAGATTACCCAAGCCAGCACCAACGCGATGCCCACCTCGTCACGCCGCCAAGCGCGCCGCATCGCGATCGGCAGCGCCAGCCCCGCCGGTACTAATCCGAGCACGACAACGATTGCTGTCAACGTGCGGTTGTCAAACGCATCAAAGCAATACACGGCGAGCAGCGCCGCACTCAGCCAAGCGCCCGCCGGCATCAGGCGTGTAAACCAGCGCGGCGAGCTGGCGTCGGTCAGCACTTGATAGAAGAACAAAAACGACCCGAGCGTCGCCACCAGCGAGCTAATGCCCGGCGCATGGCGTTGAAACCAGAACATGTCCGTCCACAAAAATTGCGTGCCCGTGCCAAACTGAAGCATCGAAAACACAGCGCTTCCGAGCACCAAAATCGCGTACGAAAGGTACTCCCGCTCGCGCAGCAAAAACCACTGAATCAAGCTGTACGCAAACAGCATCAGCGCCACACCGACTAACACACCCTGCACCATTTGCTCGTCCAACGCCGCCGCATGGAACGCCGCCGGACGACTCAAGCGCACCGGCAACACCAGCGCACCATCGCTCGCAGCGCGCACATACAACACCTGCTGGTCGCCCGCTTGTAGAGTGAGCGGCACCGCGTGGCTGCGACTACGCAGCGGACGCTCCGCAAACGGACGCAAACTGCCCAACTGCCAACGCTGCACCACTGCGTCCCTGCGTACGGCGTAGATATCAAGCTGCTGCAACGGCGGGTAATCGATGTCAAAAATCCACTCGCCTGCCGCGTCCGGCGCAACCGAGAGGGGAATGCGCAACCACGTCACACCCGACGTGGTTCCGAGCGTTGCGTACGCGCCCGTCGGTGCAACAAACGCGTCAGGTGTCCGCAGTACTTCATCAATGGTTTTTCGGTCGTCCGCCTGGCGCAGCACACCCACCGCAGGCCACAACGGCAACGTTGATTCATTGCCCGCGACCCGCGCCGCTGCACTCCGCGCGGCAACCGGCATCACTGCGAGCGCAGTCAATAGCGCAATCGCCAGCCCAACGGCCAACCGAAACCACGTCAACACCGCGCAGGCGTGAGTTCGCTGTGGCGCGGGGCCGGCGGCGCGCATCATGGGCGCGCCTCTCCGCCCCAAGTGCCATGCGTCGTGAGGCTATCCTCGATGCGATTGATCCACGACGGGGCCTTTGCATCGTCGCTCCACGCCCGAATCGTCTCCTGCAAGCGCACATTGAGCGAGCCCGGCAAACGCAGAGGCCGCGTTTGATCCATCAAAAACTCACTCATCAAGTGATAACCCACTACGCGCGTGAGCATCCGCGTCAACGAAAACTGCGCAAAGAACACGCGCACCACACTGTCAATCAACCAAGCAACACCCAGCGTGATCCAGAAAAATATATCCGCTATCAACGTTGAGCGCGTCCTGATACCCACCGCTCTCGCCGTCTTGCCCCCGCACAGCAACCGCGCCATCGGTATCGGAAAAAACCGCACTACCGGCAACTTGATTGCCGCCGCCATGGCGTCCATCAACGCGCCACCCAGTGCCGGACGCGCATCAATCGCGCCCGCACGCAAATGCTCATACCGCTCCTGCATGCGCTCGAACAGCGCACGCGCATCGTCCATCGTGTCCACCATCAATTCACGCTGCACTCCCAGCGAATGCGCCGACACATTCCACGCATGCAGTACCGCCTCCTCGTCGCTTGCCGACAGCGGCAAATGCAGTGAGCGCAAGCCATTCAGGTACACGTAGCTAAACGTAAGCAGCGTGTACGCTAATTGCAGCTGGCTGCACGGCTGCCCTTGTTGCCCAACGTTCCAACCGTGTCGCAAAAGCGCACCGTAAATGCCGCGCGTTTCGTTGCCGCTGTCGGTTGTTGTCGGCAGCACTGGCAATGCCGCAATCAGCTCGGACGCAGCCGCTGGATTGCCGCGCAGGATCAGATTACGAATCATTGCGTGAATCAGTCGCACCTTGAGTACCTGCGCGATACCGCCGCCGTCGGGCGTGGTCAGCCCGCCCTTCATCATCACCGGAAACACCATCGCCGCAGTCGACCGCACGCGATAGTCGGTATTGCTTTCCAGTTGCCCGGTCACATGCAACACCTCAGCGAGATCGGGCAGGTAATAACACTCCGGCAAGCTGGCGCAAAATAGGAGCGCGCACGACAACGGTCCGTAATCCATGAACAACTGCTCTGCTCGATCAATCTTTGCCGCGTCCGCCCACTCGGGTAAAGCACGTGCATGGGTCACGTACGTTTTCATCGCCGCGAGCATGTCCGAGTCGCCCGCTACTTCAGCGGCTGGCCAGTCCACCAGCGCACCGTTGCTCGACCACTGCGCGATCAGTCGATTGGCCGCTCCGACGCGCGCCATGCGCTCGGCCCAACCGAACCGCGCGTCCGCCGTCCACGGCCCGATAATCACCGCCGCGGTATCGTCGGCGAGCGGATCGGCGATTCGGGTGAAGGCGTCGAGATCAACTTCGGTCGGCGTCATTTCACATCCCCAATTTCCGCTGCGCTCGCCCACTGTCGATACGCGTTGGCCGCTATCAACAGCGGCAAACCCATCGCAAAAATAGAAATCGTGCGAATCTCAATCGGGAACCCTAGACACACCTGAAACGCGACCGCACTCCCATAAAGCAGGAGCGGAACCCGCGTCGCCCAAATCGTGTCGCGGTTCACCGCTGGCGCGACCAGCGGCCGCGACAGCACTCGAAACAAAATCAGGATCACCGAGCCGATAAACATCCAGCCGACAAATCCCTGCAACGTTTCGCCAAACCAGCCGCCGTCTGTCTTCTCCATGATCCAAGCCTTGAGCACAAATACAAAATAAGGATCTGCGCCCAGATCAAACGCCGTGACAAACATCGCCGCGACCACCACGCCAAACAGCACACGACCCCACGCGGGCGACGTGTCCACCGGCTGCCGCCAGAGCGCCAGATTAGCCAGCACCAACCCCATGAAACACAGCGCAAACCACATCAGCGGAATCACGATGGGCACATTGCCGACCGCTGGCCCCAACACGGTGGTGTAGGTGTAGCTCCCGAAGAACCAGCCGTGTGACGAGCCCATCTGCTCGGCAAACCAGCCAATCGGCACCGCCAGCGCCGCAAACCGCCACGCCGCGCGCCGTCCCAACAACACTGATGCGCTCCAGAAGCAGCCAGCAAACATCAGGAGCGTCGCCGCCATGATCGCCGTCGCGGTCAAATCAAAGCCGCGCCACGTCCAGACGATCAACGCGACACACAAAACGACGTACATCGTGGCGACCCCGCGCCACGCCGATTGACTGCTCATATCCCGAACTCCCCGAAGAGGGATGCGCAGACTCGATCAACTCGCCGGTTAGCGCACCCATAACACCGCGCTACTCTAATCCATCTGGCATAAATTAGCGACGCGCGGGCTGTGTCGCGGCAGCGCCGACGGTGAAACTGTTGCGAAATTCAACGGCATTCGCAACGCTTGTGTCAGTCGCGACGCATTGCATGCACAATTTGAGGATGCTTCTAGAAATTCATTTTCGGATCGAAGTGCCAGGCCTCGGGCGCAGGGCAACTGCGCCGAGTGATGCGCGCGCCGCCTGCCGACACCGGCAACATGGAGATCCACATGGATCGCCGTATGGCCGAAAAGCGCGTCTACCCCGCGATCAACATCGGTCGCTCGGGCACCCGTCGCGAAGAACTGCTGCTTGAGCCAAGCGTGCTGCAAAAAACCTGGATTCTGCGCAAACTCTTCTCCGAAATGGACGAGATCGAAGCCATGGAAAAACTGCAAAAGCACATGCGCGATACCAAGAACAATTAAGAGTTCTTTGAGGCGATGACGCGGGCCCGATAGGGCGCGAGTCCGTGAAATTCGAGCGGGCGCGGTAAATCGTTCTCTTCATCTTGTGACAGTGGGAACCTCCTACAGTCTCAGATAGCGCCACCGAACCTAGATTTACTGCCATCAGCAATCTGCAGTCCTTACGGCAGCAGCGCGAGATCACGCGCTGCCGCTGTATTGCGCTGCTGCGCTACGGCTAGTTCTGGAACGTCCTCACGGCTGATGTAGACGTATTGCCCGCCGCGTCGGTGGAGCTTACTGTGTAGCTGTACAGCTGGCCTTTGGTGCCGCTGATGGTCACGCTGTGACTGGTCACCAGCGTGGCGTTGCTGGTGGCGCCACCGGGCGTGAGCGCAACCACCGTGGTGGACGCCTCATTGGTTTGCCAGCTCACGGTGAAGCGTCCTGGTTTGCCGCTGGTGATGGCAGTGGCCGCGACGTTTGAGATGACCGGGGGCGTGGTGTCGGGCGCTGCTGGGCCGCCGAATGTGGTGAGTGCGTAATTGCGTGCATCGACACCGCGAATCAGGCCGTAGCCGTAGCTGATGTCGCGTCCCTGTGCGCCCAGATCTTCAGCCGTCGCTTGCAGCGCTTGACGCACCTGTGTGTTAGTCCACGCCGGGTTGCTGCTCCACACTACGGCTGCCACGGCGGCGACGTGAGGTGTTGCCATTGATGTGCCGTTGTAAGCTTCGTAACCACTGGCAGGGAAGGCAACAAAGTTCACCACATTGCCGCTGCTGCCCGCGTTGGCAACCGCAGTGGCACCGAGCGTATCGCTCAGCGTGATGGCAGGAATAGTGCTTGTGGCCGTACCCAGCGTTGCGCTCAGATCACCGGGCACATTGTTGTAAATCACCGCTGCTGCGCCGCCGCCGGATTGCACGTTGGCAACCTTCACCGCGAACGATACAACGCCGCGCTGACAGAGCACGACCTGACCGCCCCAAGCGCCGACGATATCGCAAATGCCGCCGTTAACGACAGTGCCATTGATGCCCGATATGGTCGTCCCAGCTGCGCCTTCTACGGCGAAACCGGCCAGCGTGTTGCCGTTGACCGTGAGCTGATGCGTGCCGCCAAACGGCACCGTCGAGATCACGCCGACGCCAGGAGCGGCTAGCGCCACCGAGCTGTTTTCCTGCGAGAAAGTAGCGTGCACTTTACTGGCATCAACTGCCGCTACCGACACTACGGACGGATACGACGCAGGGTACGAAAGCGTGTCAACGGTGCCCGACGAGGTGCCACCATTGCCAGCAGCGGCCACCGACAGGATGCCGGCACTTTCATAGCCTGCGAATGCGTTTTTCTCGGTGCGACTTGAACTACCACCGCCCAAGCTCATGCTGATGACGTTGGCACCCGCGCTCTGGCACAGGTTCGCCGCAGCCACCAGCGTTGACGAATAAGTCCAAGCGCAGGATGCGCCGTCAAACACCTTGATGATGTGCATTTTTAGTTTGCCGTTCGGCGCAACGCCGATCACGCCGGTGCCGTTGTTGTACGCAGCTATGGTGCCGGCCACGTGCGAGCCGTGCCCGCAACTGTCTTCAAACCAGTTGCCTGTGCCTGCGACATTGGTGCCGGTCACCACTGATGAATTGGGCGCGAGGTCTTCATGTTGCAGCGAGTAACCAGAGTCGATGATGCACACCTTGCGGTTACCCGCCAGCGCGTCGCTCAGCTGATCTGCCTGCACCATCGTAATGCCGTAGGGCACGGTTTGCGCGAACGGCACGCGCAGCACGTCTTCCTCGATGTATTCGATGTGCGGATTACGCTTGAGCGCTTCCAGAGCCTGCGGCGGCAGGTGCGCCGCTGCGGCACCCTGCGCCCCGAGCTCAAGCACCACGCGCCCACCGGCAGCGGAAAGTGCCGCGCGACCCGGCGCATCGTTGGCAAACTTGACGATATAACGCGGGTCGTCAGCAGCGGCAACGCCGCCCAACGACATCGCGACCACGGCGGCGGCAATACTGCGAACCGCGATGCTGGCAACTGACATGATTTCCCCTTAGATGGTGTGGCTTATACGAGCGTTCGATTGTATGCACTTTTGCCAAGTCTGCGCAGTCACCGTGACGCGAATCAGATGAAACACGTCAACCGCACCGGCCCGGGCAGAAGCCCACCGTCGAGAACACCAATGGCTTCATCCGCCACTACGTACCAAAAGGCAAACTCATCAGCGACTTAACCCCCGGGCAGGTCGCACAGATTGAGCATCAACTCAATCATCGACCCCGACTCTGCCTCAACCGGCTGACCCCCGCCGAGCTACTATCCCAACTGCACCCCGCCGTTGTGCACTTCGATTGGGAATCCGCCTAAACGCCGCTTAGCCCGTGCAAAATAAGGGATAAGCGATAAGCGATACGCGATAAAGTCGTTGGGACGAATTCGCCAAGTTGGACGCTGTCAGGACAAAGCTAGATTCTGGCGAATTGTCATCCTCGTGTCGCGTCACGTTAAAAATGTCGGTATATCGCGCAGCCATCGGTGTGCAGGGCTAGGCGCAAAACGCAGCTCGTGCCGGGGCACGCGCAAGTTTTGTAACGACGCCATGCGCAGCGAGGGCCAGCGAGATGCGTCAGTTTTGGCGTGGCACGACACTAGGTTGACGCGAGGCATCACTCCGCAGCAGCGATTTCAACGATGCACAGCCACCGTTGTGCAGAGACCGCCCCTTGGCTTCGCTCAGGGTGACATAAATCCGCACTTGCCTAAATTTTGGGCACCTTGGTCACTGCGTTGCAGCGCTCCAAATCGATCAGCAAATCTTTCAGTACGTCGCCACCCGGCTCGGGGCTGGACATCATCTCTGGGTGCGCGGTTGCGTAGGCGCGCACGATTTTTGTTTCGTCAATCGCTTGTAAGCACATCAGCGAGCGCGTTGCGCGTGGCAGCGCCGAATCTGCGCTGCCGCGCGCTGACAAGCGAATGGTTGCAATGCGAGCAAAGTTAAACGCAGCCTGCGCCTGCCCCACATTGCGCGTAGCCTCCGGAAGCTTTTGCCAACGCAGCGCGAAGTCATCGGTCGTGATCTTCGCGCCTTCGTCGTCGTTCGCATCGACCTGCGCCATCGCCAGCACGCTCGCCCGCAGCAACACGCTGATGGCCGCTGAATTGTCCGCAGGCGAGGCCTCCGAGACCAGCTTTGACAAGTCCAACGAGCGCTTGGCGTAGGGTAGCGCCTGCTTCGGTCGCGACGTTTCAAAGTAGATGTTGGCGAGGCCGCCAATCGCCTTGGCCGCGTTGAAGGCGAGCCGCGTATTGTGCGGCGACTTGAGCAAACGTTGCTCGGCCAGTGCCACCGCCTGCTCACTCCAAATCAACGCCTGCGCGTGCCCCGAGGTACCTGAGCGGTCGGTCTCAAGCGAGGCGAGTCGCTGCATGGAGGTCATCAGCGCGTCCTCTGCGTCATCACGCAGCTCGACGTTGTCACCTGCCTCCGTTACCAGTACGGCGAGCAACAGCCGCGCGCGTTCGCCGTCGTTCAAACGCAGCGCGAGTTCGCGTTTTCCGCCTGCGCCATATTGCGAGCGAAAAATCAGCGTGGTGGCGAGATTCAGGCGCAACCGCTGCGTTTGCGCCGACGGATCAATCAATGGCTCAGCGATGCGAATCGCTTCGTCAAATTGTGTCAACGACTGGTCGGCCTTGCCGTGAATGGCCAAAAATACGCCGTACGCTCGGCGCGCCAGAACAACACGCGCAGCGAGCGCGCTGTCGGCCGGCGCTGCGGCGAGCGCCCCCGTCAGCGCAGCAATCGCGCGCGGATAGTTTCGCTCGGCCCCCGCCTTGTCACCGATGTTGCGCGCGCTAAATCCACCTTGAAGTTCGGCGAGGCGAAACCATCCCCAGCCGAGGTCGGCGCTTGCACTAGCAGTTGTGCTTGCGTTTGCCTTTGTGTTTGCGACCAACCCCGATTGCGCTTCGAGCCGTTCCAGTTGTTTAACCGCCTTTTCAATGAGGCGCTTACGCGCGACCTCCGAACCCGGCAAATCCTGAATCAGCGTATGAATTTCAAACAGCGAATCGTTGGCCAGTTCGCGCGCCTCGCTCGCGTGAAGCTCTGCGACGCCCCTCGCGCGCTGCGCATCGCTTGCCTGATGCGTGGCCACTCCGGTGGCCACGACCAATCCGGTAGCCGCAACCGCACAAGCGGTAACCGCCCATCGGTTACGGCTGAAAAACTTCGCCGCCCGATACGCCATCGTGTCCGGCCGAGCTGAAACAGGCTGATCGTTTTGATAGCGCTTCACATCCTCGGCAAGTTGCTGCGCTGACGCATAGCGACGTGCGGGGTCTTTGCGCAGCGCCATCAGCACGATATTGTCTAGGTCGCCGCGCAGGCCGCGTTGTAGGCGCTTTACGTTCAACGTATCCATGGCGGGTGCAGCGCTATCGGCGCTCGTTTGTGTGCCGCGACCAACCACCGTGCTCGGTCGCTCCGGATCGGTGCCGCAAATTTCTTTGGCGAGGTCGAGCGGTTGCGGAATCTTTGCTTTGTACGGGCTTTGCCCCGTGAGCAATTCGTAGAGCACGACGCCGAGCGCATACACATCACTTGCCGTAGTGATGGTTTCGTTTTTGATTTGCTCGGGGCTGGCGTAGGCCGGGGTCATCGCGAGCATCGTGGTCATCGGCGTGGTTGCGGCCCCCTCGGTGAGCGTCGTCGGCGCCAGCATTTTTGCAATGCCGAAATCGAGCAATTTCACCTCGTCCGCGCGCGTGACGAAAATATTGTTCGGCTTCAAATCACGATGCACGACCAGCCGCTGATGCGCAAAGTGAACCGCGCCGCAGACCGAACGAAACAGGTCAAGGCGCGCCGCAACGTCAAGCTTTTTGCTTGCGCAATAAGTGGTGATCGGCTCGCCGTCGACGTACTCCATCACCAGATACGGCACGCCGTCCTCGGTGGTTCCGCCGTCGATCAAGTGCGCGATGTTCGGGTGCTCAAGGCTCGCCAGAATTTGTCGCTCGGCGCGAAAGCGCTCTTGAATATTGGATCGTCCCGCAACGTCGCCAACGATTTTTATCGCGACCTGTTTTTTAAATTCAGCGTCAGCGCGAACGGCGCGAAACACCGCGCCCATGCCGCCCTGCGCAATCTCGGACTCGATGCGATAAGTGCCAAGCGTGCGGCCAATCCAGTGTGCCGACGCGCGACTCGCGTCGCGCTCAAATGCGGCACCCACGGCGTTCGCCATGCGGGTGCGCCCGAATGCGGCGCTGCCCTTTTTATCCGCCGCCAACAGCGAGGCAACTCGCTCGCGCAGCGCTGGATCGTCGCTACAACGCGCATTCAAAAACGCGTCTCTCGCAGCCTCCGATTGATCCGTAGCCTCCAAAAAATCAGCGGCGATGTCGCTGATTTGCATCCAGCGTTCAGGGGTTAGATCAACACTATTCACGAGCACCCGCCTGCGCCATGGTCTGCTGCAAAAACAATCGCGCCACTGACCAATCACGCTTCACGGTGGCGAGCGATACGCCCAGCGCCTCGGCGGTGTCTTCGTTGGACAGGTCGCTGAAAAATCGCAGGTCAACGACTTCGGCTTGCCGAGGATTGAGCGCTCGTAGCGCCTCGACTGCCGCATCCAAGGCGATGAAATCGACCTCGACAGCGGCCCGCGTTTCATCACTCTGCCCGTCATCAAACAACCGTCCTGCACAGCGCGTGTGGAACGCAACGGCAGTGCGGTCAAGGCTGGTGATGTTGACGTCACCGCCGCGTTTGTCCGCCTGCTTGGCGCGGGCGTGATCGACCAGCAAGTTGCGCATGACGCGTGAGGCAAGGCGAACAAAATGGATGCGGCTTTGCCAGTGCGCGTTGCCCACGTTCGCCCCCTCGGCGAGCCGCAGGTACGCCTCATGCACCACCGCCGTGGGTTGCAGGGTGTGCCCCGACGACTCAATGCGCATGTGACCGTAGGCGATGCGGCGCAGCTCGGCATAGAGCGCGGGCGTCAGCTCGGGCAACACGGTGGCATCCCCCGCCGCATAACGATCCACGAGGTGCGTGAGCATATGCAGGCTCTGCACTGTCTGCACTTCGGTCGCTTCCGTGGTGACAACGGTCATGAAAATGTTCTTACGCCTTGCGCTATGCGAACCCCAGTTTAACGGGGTATTACGAAATCGGAACCGATTGCAGCGCGCCGATGAGCCGTTTTCGCCACGATTACGCATTAGGCAGGCCAAGCCGCTTTTCCGGCCTCGACTTCTTGACCTCAAGGATGGACAGTATGCTCAAAACACTTTTTTCGACGTTTCGCTTTGTGCTCGTACTGACGGGCGTGGCGACAGTGCTCGCGCCGTCCGCCGCACACGCCGAAGGCGAGCAAGTGCTCAGCGGCGGCTTCAACTTCATGTGCAGCTTGGACAAAACGGAGGGCGGCGTGCGCTGCTGGGGGCAGAAGACGCAAAGCGGCGTGCCGGGCACCGTGACCACCAGCAATCTGCCCTACCCTGCCATCAACATCACAGGTGTTGTGACGCTGGCTGCGGGCACTCGATCAGTCTGCGCGCTGCGCAACGACGGGGCGGTGCTGTGTTGGGGCGACAATTTGTATGGCGCGGTGGGCGACGCCAACTTGGGTAACCGCACCATTCTTGCGCCGCAAATCGTCAGCGGACTTGGCGGCGGGGCGATTGCCATTGGCGCGGGATCATGGGCCGATCACACCTGTGCGATCACGGCGGATTTCAACGCGCGTTGCTGGGGGCGCAACTCGTCGGGGCAATTGGGCAACGGCAATTTCATCACCACCCACATCCCGCAAGCAATTGCCAATCTGGGCGCGGTGGGTGCCATTGCAACGGGCACCGACCACACCTGCGCGATCACGCTTGCGGGCGCGGTGAAATGCTGGGGCTTCGGCGGACTCAACGGCGATGGAACCGGCAACAGTCGACCCGCGCCAACGCAGGTGGTCGGGCTCACATCCGGCGTGCGCGCCGTTGAGGCGGGCTTTCAACATACCTGCGCATTGCTCGAATCCGGGGGCATCAAATGTTGGGGCAACAATAGCTTTGGTCAGTTGGGCAACGGCTCGCTCACGGGCGGATTGGCGCCCGTTGACGTGGTGGGCATCACCGACGCAGTCAACATCGCCGTGGGACGCGATTACAGTTGCGCGCGCCTCGTTGCAGGCAGCGTGAAATGCTGGGGCAATCGGCAGCAGGCGGGCGGTGGCGACGGCATCGAATGGACCAACGCTAACCAGCGCCAAAGCACGCCAGTCACGGTGATCGGTTTGTCGCAACCGGCGGTGTCAATCGCTGCGAGTCACCAGTACGCGTGCGCGGTGGTGGTCAGTGGTGCGGTGGAGTGCTGGGGCAGGCATCCGACCAGCGCGCTCACGTCCGCGCAAGAGGCCCGCGCCACGGCGCATCTGGGTGGCTTGACGCTCGACACGCGCCTGATCATGGCTGAGTATCGGCATGCGTCGTTGGACTATTTTTTCCTGACATCCCGCTATTTTGAGAAGCTGCTGCTGAAGGCGGTGGTGCCTGACTTTCAGGTCACCGGAAAAAGTTTTTTCGTGTACCCAACAGACCTCCTTGCGGGCACCAAGCCCATCACTCGATACTACTTTGACAAGGTGGCGAAAGCGGAGTTACGCGGATCGCATTTTTATACGTTAGTGGATGGTGAAAGAAACGTGCTGAACGGTCTGAACCCAAGCAACTCTGATGCCCCGAAATTGCCTTACAACGAAGGGGTCGATTCGTTTGCTTTTACGCCATTGATTGAGGGACTGGGCGGCAGCTGCGTGTCAGGTCTTGCGCCGCTCTATCGCGCGTTTCGTGGGGCACGATTTCCCGATGATCCGAACCATCGATTCACCACTGATTTGGCGCTTTACAACTCGCTCGTCACCACAGGCTGGGACGGTGAAGGCGTGAAGATGTGTGTGTCGCCATGATGACGTTTTGTTGGAGCGCCTCAGGCGCGAAATACTGTGCATCTTCCAATATGGGATCGCTGCCAGAGCGGCTCCTACCGGGCATCAACTCCACGCTGCAACGTCCACCCTAATTGGGCATACAGCCAATTTATGCATAAAGTCGGTTATTGCCTATTTAACCCACTTGGCCCCCGTCAAATGGCACTTTCAGCGTAGAGCTGTAACAACATCGGAGAACCCCAATGGCCCTGTCTTCACGCAATTTTTCCATCCGCAACGCCGCACTCAGCGCCGCCGTGACCGTAGCGACCTTTGCCGCTAGCGATCCAACGTTGGCACAAATTTGCCCGTTCGACAACGGCGGCTCAACCCTCGCGGTCGACGGCCTGATCCTGTCGCGCTACGCCCTCGGCATCACCGGCGCGCCGTTAGTGGCAAATACCGGCATCGCTGCGGCGAGCGCGGGGGATGTGCAGGATTCAATCACCTCGCCAGTGCACGATTTGCGCATCACTGGCAACGCCACGATGACGGTAGCCGACGCGACCATCATTTCGCGGAAAATCGCGGGACTGCGCGGTAGCGCGCTCACCGACGGCTTGAATCTCGGCAGCGGCACCCGCAGCAACCCGACCGCGGTACAGAGCTTTTTGCTAGCGGGATGTACCGGCACGGCATGGACGCAAGGCGGCAACGCGTTTGGTGCGCCGGGAGTGATGGGCACGACTGATGCACAGAACTTGACGGTGCGCAGTGGGGGCACCGCGTTGAGCGTGCTGCTGCCCGGCGGTGACGGGCTCCGAATCACTCAAGACGCTACGCCCGGAACGCGCGCGACCAACACAATCGGCGGCAGTGCCGTTAACACCGTGAACGGTGGGGTAATCGGCGCGACGATCGGCGGGGGTGGCTACTTGGCGACCCTCGATGATCGACTTATCGGCATCTTTACGGCACCCAACGTGATAACGGCTAACTTCGCAACGATTGGGGGTGGAATTGCCAACGCAGCAAATGGGCCGCACAGCACGATTTCAGGCGGGACCAACAATACCGTGGGCGGGCTGTATGGCCTGATTGCGGGTGGTGCGTCAAACTCCGCAGGTGCTGACGATAGCGTGGTCAGCGGTGGACGTGGCAACAGTGCCAGCGGGCTTCGCAGCTCGGTCGGCGGGGGCACCTTCAACACTGCTACCAATCAATGGAGCCGGGTCGGTGGCGGCGAGAGCAATATCGCTGGCGGCGCATGGAGCGCGATTGGCGGAGGCAAGTCCAATATGGCGCTCTCAACCGGCAGCACGATTGCCGGTGGGGCAAGCAACGATGCATCTGCTTTTTACGCCTCCGTGCTGGGCGGCTTCGCTAACGGTGCTAGCGCGAATTACGCAACCGTGATCGGAGGTCAACACAATTTGGCCAGTGGCATAAACAGCCTCGCGGGCGGATATCGCGCCAAAGCCAATCTCGATGGATCGTTCGTCTGGGCAGATCGAACCGACACAGACTTCTCGTCAACAGCCGCCCATCAATTTCGCATCCGCGCCACCGGCGGCGCGCAATTCGTGACCGCCGTTGACGGGGTCGGAGCGCCGACGCGCACGGTGACCATTGATGGCAACGGCACACTCGATTTCGGCTCGAACACCCGGCAAAACATTAACCTGTGGGGCGGTGGCGTCTATGGCATCGGCGTGCAGTCTGGCACCCAATACTTTCGCACCGATGGCGCGGGTGCAGCAAGCGCGCTGCATGGTTTTTCGTGGCACCGCGGCGGCGTGCATCTCGACAGCGCAAATGCACCGGGCGTGGGCGGCGCAGAACTGATGCGCCTGGCCAGCAACGGAGACTTGTCTGTGAAGGGCAGCGTCAGCGGCGGGGTGCTGCTCAACACCAGCGACCGCAACGTGAAATCCCTCATCCAAAGCATCAATCCACAAGCGATTTTGGCAAAGGTGGCAACGCTGCCGATCAGCCAGTGGATGTACACCGCCGACGCAAAACGAAGCTGGCATTTGGGCCCCATGGCGCAAGATTTTCGTGCCGCGTTTGGGCTAGGACAGGATGACAAAACGATTGCCACGGTAGACGCAGGCGGGGTCGCACTGGCGGCGATTCAGGGCTTGCACCAACTGGTGAAAGATAAAGACGCAAAGATCGGTGCGCTGGAAAAAGCCAACGCGTTGATGCAGAAAAAATTGGCGACGATTGAGCGGCGGTTGGGGTTGTAGGGGCTTCGGTCGGAACATAAAACAACCTAATTAGTTACGTGCCCCAGACCGAAGCCCTACAGCCGCCGCTGTCATGTTGAGCGAAGCGAAACATCACGTGGGACGCGCGAAAGCTCGTGGTGCCCGTTTCTGTAGGCCTACTGATCCTTCGTGATGCTCAGGATGACAACTTTCTATCTGAGGCACGTAACTAGTAGTGCGTTCCACCAAAACAGAGACATGAAATCGCGTCTTTTTCCGCCATGCTGTGTGGCCCATCAGACGCGACTCGTCGAATGTTTCTGCGTTGACCAACGCTACCGAGTTCGCCCAAAATTCATGATCAACCGCCACGCAAAAGTCGCGCAGCACCTGCACCACGCTCTGCACCTAGAATTGCGCGCCGGATGAATATGCGGGCTGGCTGAGTATTCGCGCTACGCCGTTTTGCACGATGGGGCAGGTGGCTCCACCGCCCTTCGCCCGCTGGTTTGCCGCAAACCATTCGTGCGCTCGCGCGGACGACGCATGCTTCGGGTCCACTAGCGCGATGAGCACATTCACGTCGAGCAACGCGCGACGCGGCTTTGCCGATTTTTAACGCAACAGCGACCGCGCTCAAACTCGACAATCGCGTGCGCATGTAAAGGGTAATTCCGGTGTCAAGTTTAGGCGGCAGCAGGGATACTTAGTTGTTAGACCTTTGCATTGGATCAGGAGAATTTATGAAATTGAAAACCATCGCCGCAGCACTTGCAGTCGTTACTGTTGTAGGCTTGTCTGGTACTGCGTTTGCGCAGGCGAGCATGAAAATCAGTATCTCTATCGCGCAAAATTCGCATCAGGGAATTGGCATTGACACGCTAGCAAAGGAGGTGGAGAAGCGCACCGGCGGACGCATCAAGATTCAGTCGTTTTATTCGGGCGCGCTAGGCGGCGAGCGCGAGTCGATTGAAGCGGTGCAACTGGGCACGCAGGAGCTGACGCTTACGTCTACCGGGCCGGTGCCGAACTTTGTGCCGGAGGCGCGCATTCTTGACATCCCCTTTCTGTTCCGCGACAAGGCTCATGCCCGCGCCGTGCTGGATGGGCCGATTGGTCAGGAGATGCTGACGAAGTTTGAGGCGAAGGGTTTCAAGGCACTGGCCTGGGCGGAGAACGGCGTGCGCCACATGACCAATAGCAAACGTGCCGTGAACGCGCCGGAAGACCTGAAGGGCTTGAAGATGCGCACCATGGAAAATCCGGTGCATATTGCGGCGTACAAAGGCTTTGGCATTGTGACCACGCCAATGGCGTTCCCAGAGGTATTCACCGCCCTGCAACAGGGCACGGTGGACGGCCAGGAGAATCCGTTGTCGGTGATCATGGCAGCCAAGTTTGAGCAGGTACAAAAATACATGTCGCTCACCGGCCACGTGTATTCACCCGCCATCTTCCTGATGAATAAAGCGACGTTCGACAAACTTTCGGCGGCTGACAAACAGGTGTTTGTGGATTCGGCGAAGGAGGCGGTGAAAGCCAATCGCGCTCGGGTTGACGAGGATGATGCCAAGGGCGTGACTGAACTACGAGCCAAGGGCATGCAGGTGATTGATGTTGACAAAACCAAATTTGTCGCGGCCCTTGGCCCGGTGAATGTCGAATTTGAAAAGCAATTTGGCAAGGCCAATCTCGACAAGATTCGGGCGGTGAAATAACGTTTAATTTTTTGTAGGAGCGGCTTGCCGCGACCATGGATGCTGCGACTCCAGTCGTGGCAAGCCGCTCCTACAGTTAAAAGAGCCCGCTCAGCGCGGGCTTTTTTTTGTGCCTAGAATGCAGCGAACAAGGGGAGTACATGAAAGACACTTTTCTGCGCATTGAGCGCGCCACCACGCACGCGTCGATGTATTTCGCTTGCGCCATGCTGGCGATGGCCGCAGCGCTTGGCCTGTTTCAAATCATCACGCGATTTGTGCTCGAAGAGCCCGCCGAATGGACCGAGGTGATGATTCGCTTTTCACTGATCTGGATGGTGTTTATGGGCATTCCGATGGCGTTTCGCCAGGGTGCAATGGTCAGCGTAGATGTGTTGCATCGCTGGGCTAGCCCGCGCATGAAGCGAGTGCTGGAAACGGTGGTCATGGTCGCGTCGCTGGCGCTGGTGCTGGTCATCATCGTGGTCGGTTGGGATTATTCACAACGCGGCAAAGTGCAAACCATTATTGGCCTTGAGGAATATTCCATGTTCTGGGCGTACATCGCGATGCCGATTGGCGGGCTGTTTTCCGTGTTTGGCATTGTTGGCAATTTCTTCGATCCGATTCGCATGGAACTGGAGACGGCGCAATGAGTATCGTAATGCTGGTGACGATGGTGCTGTGCTTTGCGCTCACCATCTCGGTGGCGGTGTCAATCGGCCTCGCCGCAATCTTCGGAATTTACGTCGGCAACGTCAACATGCTGGTGTCGGTCAAGGAGATGTTTTCATCGATCAATAAATTTCCGCTGGCGGCGATTCCGTTCTTCATTCTCGCGGGCAATTTGATGGAGACCGGCGGCATTTCAAAACGTCTGGTGGAATTTGCCAAGAGCCTAGTGGGTGGCGTGCAGGGTGGCTTGCCGATGACCTGCGTGCTGACCTGCATGATTTTTGCGGCGGTGTCGGGCTCAAGTGTTGCGACCACATTTGCCATCGGTGCGATCCTGATTCCTGCGCTGATCAAGCACGGATATCCAACCAACTGGGCAGCCGCGTTGCAAGCCACCAGCGCTGAACTAGGCGTGATTATTCCGCCATCCATCCCGATGATTTTGTACGGCGTTTCGGCAGAGGTTTCGATTGGGGAGCTGTTCATCGCGGGCTTCGGGCCAGGCTTGCTGATTGGCTTCGCGCTCATGCTATTTGTCTACCTGTTTTGCAAAAAGCGCGGCTGGGGCAAGCAGGACGGTGAGGGCAAATTGCCCGCATCCACCGCGTTTTTTGACATGGTAATTATTGGCGGCGGCATTGCGTTGTTGCTTCTCGGTAATAGGGTGATTGGGCCAGCGCTTTTGGGTCGAGGCTTGAGCGAACAAACAATGGATCGCTACACCGACTTGATCGGGGTGACGCTGTTCACTGCCTACTTCATCACGCTTTCACTGATCCCCAAATTGCGCGCGTCGCTGAACGGTCGTGCTGCCTATGCGTTGATGATGCCAGTGATTATTTTGGGCGGCATTTATGGTGGTGTGTTTACGCCGACCGAGGCGTCCGCCGTGGCGGTGGTGTACGCACTGTTTGTTGGCGGCGTGGTGTATCGCGAAATCAGTTTCAAAGACCTGTTGCCGATCTTCAAGAAGAGCACGTTGTCCTCGTCGGTCATCATGTTCATCATCGCCAACGCCGGACTGTTTGCCTACCTCATCACGCGTGCGGGCGTGCCCGACGCGATTGGGCTTTTTTTGAAGGAATGGCTGCAAAGCCCGATGTTGTTTTTGCTCGGCGTGAACGCGGCGCTGTTCATCATTGGCATGTTCATCGAGACGAGTGCGGCGATCATCGTGCTCGCCCCGATCTTGGCCCCGGTGGCGATTCACTTCGGGATTGACCCGGTGCACTTTGGCATTGTGATGGTGGTGAACTTAGCGCTTGGCATGATCACACCTCCGTTTGGCGTGAATTTATTCGCGGCGTGTACCGTTGCAAAAATATCGCTGGATCGCATCGTCACACAGCTCGTTCCGTTCGTCGGCGTAGTGCTCACCTGCCTGATGATCATCACCTACGTGCCGGGAATATCGCTGTTTTTACGCGATATGGTTTATGCAAAATGACCAGCAGCTTTCTTCTAAAAACGTTGTTTCTATCGGGCATGCGGCGATATTTTTATTAAGTCAACTTATGTAAAATATCACACGTAGCCCATATAAAATAAGGCTCTAAGCGAAAAGCTGTATTTCCGCGATTGAGCACCAACCGTTGTAAAACAGCAGTTTCTGCCCTGATGATGACGCATTGTCGCGCCACTTTATCGCTGCAGGTGCGGGCTTACTAGCAAGTCATGAAAATACCTGATTAGTTACGTGCCTCAGATTACCCATCCAAATTGCCGTCATACTCGCCGCAGGCGGGTATCCAGCACTCGACCATGCCTTGATGTCATTCATCGCGATTGCGACGGCTAACTTTCTAGATTCCCGGCTTTGCCGAGAATGACGCCGGTCTGAGACACGTAACTAATCAAGTGAAAGTTTGACGAATCGCAGACGGCTTGCCTCCGTGTCGCAGGCGGAGAGGGTCGGGGAGAGGGTGGTGGCGCAACGAACCTGGTTTGCGTGCAAAGTGCCTCACTGAACCGGTGGGTGTTTCTTGACAGTTTTGGTAGGCTCGAAGGGCGCTAGACGCCTGTCTTCGCAGGGCGACGACGAGAAAAACTAATGAGTAATCTTGGTTAATTCAGGCGTAGCACGACGTTTGTGAAACGGAGAATCTGTGCGAGTTCGTGTTTGATCACGGAGGCGACGATCGCCATGTCGAGGCGTTGATATTCGTGCACAGCGACGTTTCTAAAGCCGACCATTTTCCGCAGTGAATCTGCGAGCGCTGGGTCGATGATGTTGGCGGTTTCGAGCAACGTAAACAAATCCCGGGCGCTGGAAGGTAGGCCAAGCGCGCGAACTCGCACCAAATGCTGGGCCAAATCAATGGTCGTTTCGCAGGCACGTTGCACGTTCAGAATGGCTGCATCCTGACGCGTGCGGTCAGTAGCAAAACTGGCACCCGCAAGGGTGTACTCCTCGGTGGCGCGTTGCACGGCGCGCTCAATGCTGGCCGCCTTAGCCGCAATCACATCATCGTACATACACACTGCCCCGCGCGGCGATGTCGCGCATTAACGGCGCGCGTTGCGCTATGAAATCAAGATAGTCGGACAAAACGGCAGCTTCGTAGCTCGCCTGTGCGGCAGGGTCGCGAGCGAATAATCGTTGCCCGGTGGTCAATATCTGGTGGCGGAGCACGTCGCTGGCCACCCGGAAGTCGATCAGGTCGACATCACGCGCAAAGACGGCCGCAAGCGTCTGCGCCCCGTTCCATCGCTCAGTCGCGGTCATCGTCTGCCCGACATCCACGGCGATATCCAAATCACTCGCGCTGGTGAGCGCATCGCGTGCCGCGCTGCCGAAAAGATACGCCGCCGATAGCGTTGGGAATAGAGCCCGAAGTTCGTGAAGCACTTGCACAGACGCTACTGTGGCTATGGTGGCCAATTGCATCGTCGAAGTTTAGCGTACCGTCGGCGCCGACTCGACCGCGTGCCTTTCACACCGGGCGACGCCGAGTCGTCGCCTACATCGTGTCGAATAGCGGGCTGCGCATGGAGGTAACGGAGGCTTTGAAAACACAAAACCCGCCGAAGCGGGTTTTGTGTAGCTTTGCTCACCTTGCAGTGAGCGTATCAAGCAGCGTTACAGCTGACGACGACGACGCTGGAAGGCGGCTAGGCCAATCAACATCAAGCTCATCAAGCCGAGACCGGCGGCGCCCATGGTTGGCACTGCATTGTTCGCCGGTGGCGCGGCAGACACGGTGGTGCTGAGGTTGTAAGTGAACGGACCACCGCCAGCAGGTGCTGTCGAGGTACAAACCAACGTACCGAGGAACGTACCCGGCGTCGAACCGGTGTAGAGCACAGTTACGATACCGTCTGTGCCCACCACTAAGTTCAGTGGGTTAGGCGTTGCCGAGTAGCCTGCACCCGTTGCTACGCACGCCAGTGCGCCTGCTGCGCCAGCCACACGGAAGCTCAATGCGGTGGAACTGCTTGGCACGCCCACTGAGTAGGCTGGCAGAGTCACTGCACCCGGCGCGGTAACCGCGCTGATGACTGCGGTTGGCGCTACTGGGCAGGTGATGGCTGCCGTCAGCGACGCAAGT
Organism: Burkholderiales bacterium; assembly: GCA_031409935.1. Taxonomy (GTDB): domain Bacteria; phylum Pseudomonadota; class Gammaproteobacteria; order Burkholderiales; family Casimicrobiaceae; genus Casimicrobium. Next base: position 53,958 of record JANNYE010000123.1, read on the forward strand.
ACGCCACCGGGGGTTGCTGTCTGCGTGCAAGTCAATGTCGCAATGACCGGGCCGGACAACTGCGGTACGCACGACAATCCGACCGCAGGGGCGTTTGCACCCACTGTTGCAGGAGCCGTGAGTGTGCGAGCTCCACCCGTGGTGACCAAGAAGTTAGAAGCACCCGTGACAGGAATCGTACAACCGAGCGCCAGCGATGCTGTTGCCACACCCGCCGTTGCGACCGTAACCGGTACCGTGCCAGCACCACCCGTCAGGGTCGTCGCTGCAAGCGCGCTAACCGTTGGAGCCACTGGCGTCGGTGCCGCCGGGCAGGTGATGGTCGACGTCAAGTTCGGGAGCGCTGCGCCTGCTGGAGTGGCAGTCTGAGCACAAGACAATGTTGCTGTCGTTGCGACACCCACTGCTGGTGTGCAGCTCAATCCAATGCCAGCCCCAGTAGCGCCGGGCGCAGGAGTTGCATTGATTGTTTGGTTCGCGTTGGACGTGATAGCAATCGTATTCGTAGGTAGCAAGATGGAGCATGCGAGTCCGAGCGATCCGGTCAATGCACCTTGGGTGAGAATGTTGACGGTCTGCGTTCCAGTGCCAGCGGCGGTGAGACTCAGGGTACCGGGCAGCGAGGCTGTTGGGGCGATTGGAACTGGAGCAGCAGCCTTGACAACGTTTAGCGGCGTCGTCGCTGGCGGCGCGAAGTCCGTAGCTCCAACCCCATCACACGTCGTGACCGCTGTATTGATTAGCGCACCGGCCAATGGCCCAATCGTGTAAGTTCCACCGGGAACGGATGCAGGCACGGTCAACGTAAACGACGCAGCCAAGATGCCGTTGGCAGGGGCCACAAACGTCGAGACGTCACCAATGACCGCACCTGCGTTCGCCGTGGATGGTGTGAGAGCGTTGTTAGTGCCATTCAAGAAAGTGCCCGCTGACTGTATCGGGTCGGAGTACGCGGTACCCAAAGTGCGCGCCGTGATCGTCATACCATTGGAGGCACTGGCCGTGAGCCGGTATCCGACCCCACATGACCTTGTCGCAGGTGCTGCCGTGTTAACGCAGACATGGAAATCCGCAGTACCCCCGCCCGCAGGGATACTTAAAGCGGTCGAACCGGTACATCCCGATAGTCCGGGATGTACGGTGATCGTCTGTGCGGAGGTTGCGGCAGACAAACCCGCAAACGCTCCAACGACGACTACTGCGTACTTCAATAGTTTGATGTTCATAGTTTTTATTACGTTAAGGAAATTGGAGGCGGGCGTCATCACAGGGGCCCAGTCGAAAGGCCTGCGGCGGATTTCACACGGATGATGTCACTGCCAGTTAGTAAACCATCGGTGTTCACGTCGAGCTTAAACGTAGTGCTACTGACGGGGCTTGACACGCCAACCGCTGCTTTGACGGCGTTGATATCCGTGCCCGTCGCCTGATAGTTTGTGCCAGTACTCACCACATCGCCCACCAAGAAACCTACGTTCGCCGTGACCGACAACACGCCGTTCACATTTGGCAGGGCCACTTGTATCCTCTGATTGTCCGGCACGCCAGTGAGCGTGACCGTTACGTCTGTGCCGCTTATGGATGCAACGGCCGAGGCTCCGCTGACCGCCAGCAACCCGGTTCCTGCCGCCAAGGTAGGCGCGCCCGTCGATGAGACAGTTGCGTTGAAACGGAAAATGATTCTGTGCCCCGTACCGATCACGCGGGGCTCAACATCGATTGCTGCGCCAATCGTGCCGCCAAAGTTCGGAAGCGGAAGATCAAAGTCACCGACACCCGTGTGCGTCTTGCGCGAAACAACTGAGGCCAAAGCGATGGTAGGCGCTGGCGCCGCGTTAATCAAAATCGTTTTGTTAGTGTCAACGTTTCCCGTATTAGCGAATGAAATATTGCCTGCGGTTGTGATTACCACATTAGTGGAAACATTACCGGCACCGCCATTAAACGTGGGCTTGCTTCTGAGCCCCATGCGAAACAAAGTAACTGGCGCGGCTACCGCATCAAACGCACCCTGCTCCGTAACGATGCCGGGTGAGCCTGGGTTTAAGCAGCCACCGGCGGTGCCGGGAGCCGCCGGGTCAGCGGTACCGAGCCAGCCTACCGCACCGCCTGCGCGAATTGAGGTGTCGATCCAGCCGAAGACCACTTCTCGCGTGTTGCCGCTGACAAGCTGGTCGCTTGGGCTGGCGATCATGCATTTGGTGTTCAGATTGGAAATGGAGGTGCTGGTCTGCACGCCATTGATGTCATACACAACGACTGGGTCAAACTTAGTCGAATCGTACTGGACCTTTAGGCCAAGCCCGGACTCGTTTGCAGTTTGCGTCTGCCCAACGCCATTTACGATGCTGTACTGCATGTCTATGGGAAGCACAGTTCCAGCGGGTAATGCCACCCCGGTGGGTGACCCAATCGTTGAAATGTCCGTTGCCCCGTTGCGCGGCGTGAGCACCTGCGCCGCAAACGCGGAGGCACCCACTAGGCAAGATCCGATGAGACCTGCGCTGACAGCAAAAGCGATTGATTTTTTCATATTAAGAAAATCCCTTGTTATAGTCATGCTACACAACCTGACGAGAAAAGTGGGGAAAACGTTGCGATCAACACTAAATTATTTGCGGCCACTGGCGCGCGAATGCCACACCCTTGAAAGACGTGTTTTGCGACAAAAACCCGACACTGACGAGCGTGTTTCTTTGTTTTCTTCGGAAACACGGCGAATTATGTCGTTGGCATAACGAAAAGGCAAGACTAGGGAATCGCTGATTTCTGGCCGTACCTTGGATCTCGGTATTCACGAACGCGGCAAAAGCCATGCCCTGCGCCTGACGTGAGCCCCGATCATAAAAGGCGTAGCGTTTCAATCGGCGCTGCCTCAACTGAAAAGCTTGTTTCGACTCCATAACGTAATCGCCTGTTTTTGCAGTGAAGCTTGATTGTCGAGCAATTTGACTGAAAATACTCCTACCTATTCGGGTGGGAGTTTTGCGCATTCGGTGATTAAGCGCATAGCACGAGATATTGATTGGGATAAACCGAGACTATGCATTAGAAAAGATTCACACACGTCGTCGTTCCTGCGAAGGCAGGAACCCAGTGACTTTGGAAGTTTCTTGGCAATTTTGGCTCGCTCGAAAGACGCTGAGCCCCTGTCGTCGCAGGCGCGACGAGACAAATTACTTGTTGAGGAGTAGATTTTACAAAGGCTAGCCGCAGATTTTCTCAATAGTCGATTACATGCCATTTACTACAACGTGCCCTTATAAAGCTTGGCATTCGAGGAAAAGCTGTTACGACTTGAGCCCAGGGAAAAGGCCAGTCAGCCCGGACGCCAGAATCTCGATGGCGAGTGCGGCGGTGATTAGTCCGCCGACCCGTGTGGCAACGTTCATGCCTGTGATGCCCAGCGCCACCGACACCCGTTGCGCCGCGCGCAACGTGACCCACGTGATCAGCGCCACCACCGCGATCACCAACAACATCATGCCCAAATGGGCGATGGTGCCGAGGTGCTTGATCGCGGGGTGTGATTGCCCAAAGACGATCACCATGGAGATTGCACCCGGCCCAGCGAGCAGCGGGATGGCGATGGGCACCACGGCGACTGCGTGCTTGTGGCGCGCCTCTTCTTCTTCTTCAGGGGTCTGGCGCTGCCGGCCCGGCGCGGCGTTAAAGCTGTCCATCGCGGAGAGCAGCAATAGCAGCGCGCCTGCGACCTTAAAGGCGGGCAACGAAATGCCGAAGAAATCAAGCAGCGGGCCACCCGCGACGAGGCCAATGGCCAACACACAAAACACCGAGATTGCTGCGATGCGTGCGATGCGAAATCGATCCTGCGCTGTGGCAGATGGCGTGAGCGCCAAGAACATCGGCACCGCGATGAATGGGTCGACGATGGCAAGTAGACCGAGGAAGGACTTTAGGTAGGCGGCGAGTTCCATGCCGTCATTATCGTCGCCCCTGCGAAACTTACCCCGCCCCTGCGTGCCCCACGCCAAACAGCTCTTCTTTGAGTTTGGTGAGCTGGTCACGCATCTCGGCGGCTTTTTCAAACTCCAGATTGCGCGCGGCGTCGAGCATCGCTTTTTCGAGTGATTTGAGCGTTTTCTCGCGCGACTTTTCGTCCATCGCACCGAACTCGGCCTTGGCCTTGGCGTCCTTCATCACGCGTTTTTCTTCATCGGGATCGTAAACGCCGTCGATCATGTCCTTGATCGCTTTTTGCACGCCCAGCGGCGTGATTCCGTGCTCAAGGTTGTGTGCGATCTGCCGGTTGCGGCGCCGCTCGGTCTCATCAATGGCTTTGCGCATTGAGTCGGTGATCTTGTCGCCGTACAAAATGGCGGTGCCATTGATGTGCCGCGCCGCGCGACCAATGGTTTGAATCAGCGAACGCTCGGCGCGCAAAAAACCTTCTTTATCGGCATCGAGAATCGCCACCAGCGACACCTCAGGAATGTCCAAGCCTTCGCGCAGAAGGTTGATACCAACTAGGACATCAAACTCACCCAGCCGTAAATCACGAATAATTTCTACACGCTCAACCGTGTCGATATCTGAATGCAGATAGCGCGCCTTGATGCCGTTCTCGTTCAAGTAATCCGTCAAGTCCTCGGCCATGCGTTTGGTCAGCGTGGTGACGATCACGCGCTCGCCTTTGGCCACGCGTAGGTTTGCCTCCGCCAGCAGGTCATCCACCTGCGTCGCAATCGGGCGCACGAACAATACCGGATCAACCAATCCGGTGGGACGCACGAGTTGTTCGGCCACCTGATCGGCATGCTCCTGCTCGTACTTTTGCGGCGTGGCCGACACAAAAATCGTCTGCGGCATGAGCTTCTCAAACTCTTCAAATTTGAGTGGCCGATTGTCAAGCGCGCTCGGTAAACGGAAGCCGTAATTCACCAGATTTTCTTTGCGTGACCGATCACCGTGATACATGCCACCCACCTGGCTCACGGTGACGTGCGACTCGTCGATAAACATCAGCGAATTGCGCGGCATGTAGTCAATCAGCGTGGGTGGCGGTTCACCCGGCTGGCGTCCGCTCATGTGCCGCGAATAGTTCTCGATACCTTTGCAAAAACCGATCTCGCTCATCATCTCCAAGTCAAAACGCGTGCGCTGCTCAATGCGCTGCGCCTCCAGCAGTTTCATCTCGCTCACGAACTGATTTTTGCGTTCGTGCAGCTCAGCCTTGATCAGATCTACCGCGCGCAACACGTTGGAGCGCGGGCTGGCGTAATGCGAGCCAGGGAACACGGTAAAGCGACCGATTTTTTGCTTGATATGCCCGGTGAGCGGATCGAACAACTGCAGCGCCTCGATCTCGTCATCAAAGAACGTAACGCGCACCGCCGTCTCGGCGTGTTCAGCTGGGAAAATATCCAGCACTTCGCCGCGCACGCGAAAGCGCCCGCGCGAAAAATCCATGTCATTGCGGTCGTACTGCATCTCCGTTAACCGTCTGATGGCGGCGCGCTGATCGAGCTTGTCTCCCTCGCGCAAATGCAGAATCATCGAGTGGTAATCGACCGGATCACCAATGCCGTAAATGCACGAAACGGACGCGACGATGATGCAGTCCTGCCGCTCCATGATGCTCTTGGTGGCAGACAGTCGCATCTGCTCAATGTGTTCGTTGATCGCGCTGTCCTTCTCGATGAACAGGTCGCGCGACGGCACATACGCCTCGGGCTGGTAGTAGTCGTAGTAAGAGACGAAATACTCCACCGCGTTGTCCGGAAAGAACTCGCGGAACTCGCTGTAAAGCTGCGCCGCCAATGTCTTGTTCGGTGCCATCACAATGGCCGGTCGCCCCGTCCGCGCAATCACGTTCGCCATCGTGAACGTCTTGCCGGAGCCGGTTACGCCTAGTAACGTCTGAAACTGCAAGCCCGAATCAATGCCGTCGACCAGCGTGGCAATCGCCGTAGGCTGATCACCCGCAGGTTCGAACAATTGTTCAAGTGAATAAGGAGAATTTGGAAAGGTAACGCGCATCGGCCATTATCGCTTGCCGGGGCGTTTACTGTCAATGCGTACAGGCTTCGGACGTGCTGTATCCGCCTTAACGCGCTTCCTGCAGCCGTCCTTCGATGTATTTGTGGAGGACGCTGGCAATTAACGTTTGGTAAGGCAAACCTTCGCCCAACGCTTTTTTCTGCAACGCCCGCAAATCTTTCGACGAGATGCGAATGTTGATACGGCTGTCTTTAGCAAACGTCGCGACCGCCGCCTCACGGTGACGCTTGATCTCCGCCTTTGCGTTGGCCACAGATTTCAAGGTACCCGCGTCAAACGCAGCGAGAATTTCGCTCTCTTCTGCATCAAGTTTCTTCATTCAAATCACCTTTGAATTGTTTGGTCGCCTTGCGACTTGGAATGATCGTTTTCAAGAAGATTTCGGTATCGGTCTCAACAAAGGGCACCAGATACGCATACTCTTCGATGAGCACAACGGATATCTTTTGATTGGGGTAACGAAGTTGATTCGGGTGCATCAACACTGCCACCTCGTGACCCGCCTCAATGTGAAAAACAACATCTTCGAACGAAACGCTCCGCTCACGTTGCAGCAGAAGGTTCTTAGCGGCATCCCAAGCAAATGTTTTCACATTGTTATTTTAGCGCACATTGTGTGCCTTTTGCATTCAGACTGGAATGCTGCGCTGCGGGACACGTTACCGCTCTCCTGCGTTACGTGAGGGGCAAACCAACCTACTCTCTTCCCCCATCCCTTGAGGCCTTCTTCATGGCGTTCTGCGCATCGCGCTGGCCTTCACGCTCCTTGATCGTCGCGCGTTTGTCGTGATCTTTCTTGCCTTTAGCGAGGCCAATTTCCAGTTTCACCAAACCCTTTGAAAAGTGCAGGTTAATCGGCACCAAGGTATAGCCACGTTCTTTGACTTTGCCGATTAGCTTGTCGATCTGCTCGCGGTGCAGCAGGCAGCGGCGCAGGCGGGTGGAGTCTGGGGTGATGTGGGTGGAGGCACTGCCCAGTGGGCTGATGGTTGCGCCTACGAGATACACCTGCTGGCGGATCACCCGGACGTAGGCCTCCTTGACATGCGCCCTCCCCGCGCGGATGGCCTTCACTTCCCAGCCTTGCAGCTCAAGTCCGGCCTCGTATCGATCTTCAATGAAATAATCGAAGAATGCTTTTTTATTGTCGACAATGCTCATTGCCCTGATTTTAGAGTCGCCCCCGATCAGGCCACGATCATGAAGCACGTTGTGCGCAGCATCCTCGTGGCACATTCGGCTGCGACCATGTACGCGTTGGTCAACGACGTGGCGTCCTACCCGCAGTTTTTGCCGTGGTGCGGAGGCGCGCGCATCATTGAGCTTACCGACACGCAAATGCAGGCGGAGGTAGACATTGCCTACCTTGGCGTGCGCCAAACGTTCACCACACGCAACACGCTGGCGCCGAATGAGCGCATTGATCTGGCGCTGGTGAGTGGGCCGTTTTCAAGGCTGTCGGGACAGTGGCGATTCACTCAATTGGGAGACTTGGGTTGCAAAGTGGAATTCGAATTGAACTACGCGTTCGACGGCATCATCGGTGTCGTGATTTCGCCAGTGTTTGACCGCATTGCGGCCACGTTTGTCGACTCGTTTGTGAAGCGCGCCGACGCGCTGAACGGCTCAGCATGATCACGGTGACGCTGATTGAGGCGTGGCCGAATCGTGTTGTGAAACGCGAGCTGAATATGACCGATGGCGCAACGCTTAACGACGCACTTGCTTTGGCAGAAATAAGCCCATTGATCGACGGCAGCAACATTGGGCTGTGGGGCAAACAGATGCCGCTCCACACCCGCCTGCAACACGGTGACCGCATCGAGCAGTATCGCCCGCTGATTGCCGACCCGAAGCAGGCACGACATCAGCGTGCAACCGACCAGGGCTATCGTTGGCAAGGGCGCACGCGGCGGGCGGCACGGGTGGCTTAGGGCCGATTCAACGCGCTCGGATCCGTTTTCGCGATTGTGCTTTCAGGTAAAAACTCGCTTCGTCGTTCCTGCGAAGGCAGGAACCCTGCGCCTTCGCGTGCCGTGCCGCGAGCCGTCTGCGGCCAAAAGCCGCTAGGCCCCTGCCTTCGCAGGGGCGACGAAAAAAGTGGTAGTTTTTGTAGGGTGGGCAGCCTCTGCCCACCAAGGCGCGGGGAATGTGCATGTGTCGAATCGCCAGCGCTTGGTGGGCACAGGGTGCCCACCCGACAAAGCTACGGCAACGTCAGCCCACACTGATCAACAAGATACGGTCGCACCAGCGCCCAAGTGTTGCGGGGGGCACCGGGCGCGGTGGCGTTTGCCACCACCGCATTGCCAGTGAAACCTAGCGCTAAGCGCAGCAGCATCAGCCCATCGGTGCTTGCCAACACCGTGCCGTCGCCGTCGATATCCAGTGGCTTGTTCGCGAGAGTTGCCGCAGTTTGCGCGTCAACGAAGGCGGCAATATCGGTGGCTGTCAGACGGGTGGCGCAGGCGCGCGGTGCCGCCAAGCCATCGGTCACGGCGACACCACCAAATCCATTCAACCGCCGCATCATTAGCTGCGCGTCACGCAGGTCAAACATGGCGTCATTGTCGGCATCCACATTACACGCCGCGCCTGCCGCGTAGGAACCGCATCGAGTGAGCTTCACCTCATAGCTGCCAGTCGCGTCGTCGCTGATGCCCCAGGTGGTGACGTCGATGTAGTGCGTGCCGGTGCTGGGCAGTCGAAACAGTTGAATGCGTGAATTGCGCAGGCTGCCAGAAACGATGTCGTCGTTTTCGGCAAGCACGCGGCGGTTTGCGTCGAGCAGGTACACGTAGGGATCGAGTACGGCGGGCGGTGCGGTGGTGCTGTTCAGCTCAAGCGTGATGACGTCGCCCGCGGTGCCGTTGAAGCTATAGCGCACGGTATTGAACTCCGGGCCGCGCACGCCGCCGTGGCAAAAGCTTGTGGGCTGCGCCACGTCGAGCGTGCCGGTTTTGGTGTCGCCGTAGTTAATCGGGGTGACCATCGCGCAATCCACCTCGATGATGCGCACCGTGACCGTGGCGGGAGAGGCCACCTGCACTGACGGGCTGCTGCTCACCAATTGCAGGGCGAGGCTGCGTGCGGTCTGTTCGCCCGGCCGATACACGATGGGCACGGTCACCACTTTGTCGGCTACGTCGTTCGCGGCCCAGCTCACGGTAGCCGGGCTGGGTGCCGTGAAATCCTGACCGAGCACGGCGCTGATGCCGGTTGCCGGAGCAACGGTTGCCACGGTGACGCTCGCCGTCTGGGTGGCGTCGCCTATGCGGCTTACAGTGAAGCGCACGTTGCCATCGTTCTCTCGCACCGTGGCTGCCTGTTCGTTCCAGCCCACTCGCGTTCCGCCGCTGGTGACAGCGTCAAGCGCGCCGCGGGCGTCTAGTAAGCCTGCGCCACATTTGGCGGTGGTGCAGTTGCTGGTGGGCGGAAAAGCGCGCGCACCGGCACGCAGCGCCAACCGGGTTTGGCTGACCGTCAGGCTGGGCATCACTGCCTGCAGAAGTGCAGCTGCGGCAGTGACGTGGGGTGCCGCCATGGAGGTGCCGCTCTTGGTGCATGCGCCGCTGGTGGGGGTTGCGGGAGTGGTTCCGGTCGACAGAATGGCCGCGCCGGGCGCGGTGATGGCAATGCCCGCGCCGATGTTGCTGAAACTAGCGAGCAAGCCGGACACATCGCTGGCGGCCACGGCCAACGCACCACGGCAATTGGCCGGTGCTGAGCTTGACACATCGGCACCATTACTATTGCCCGCTGCCACCACCGGCAGCACGCCGCGCGCCAGCAGCATGTCAAAAGCTTCTTGATACGCGCCGCCGCAAGCCCCCGCGCCACCAAAGCTCATGTTGATCATGCGCACCGGGTTTGGGTTCACGGCCACGCCTGCCACCGGCTCGCCTGCTAGCCATAGCATGGCGTCAATAGCATCGGCATCACTGCCAAACTGGTCGCCCAGCGCGCGCGCCATCAGCAGCTTTGACAGCGAGGCCCCGCCGGCCACGCCGATGCTGGTGGCACCTCCGGCAAAGCTGGTTTGCGCGGCGATGGTGCCCCCCACATGCGTGCCATGGCCGCAACTGCTTGCGCCTTGTTGCGGATCGCTGTCACGGCCATTACCGTCAGCGGCGACCATCGGCTCGGTCACAAAGTCGTAGCCGCCATTAGGAAACGTCGCATTCACCCGCAGTTGCGTCACCAGCTCTTCATGCGAGCGGGCAATGCCGCTGTCCACAATGCCGATGGTTTGCGCTGCCGAGCCGATGGTTAAGTCCCACGCGCCGACAAAGTTAGCTCCCTCAATGGTGCCCGGTGAATACTTAAACCCCCACTGTCCGGCGCTCGCAAAGCCAGGGTCGGTGGGCACGGCCTGCGTTTGCACGATGCGGTTCGGCACCGCATAGCGCACCCCCGGCAAGCGCGACACGGTAGCCGCCAAACCTTCCGCCTCGGCGCGGGTCAGGCCACGATCCAGTCGCATCAAATCGGCACCCGAGGCCAGTATGCGGGCATGAGTCACCTTCGCCCCCACGTCACCCGCGGCGTCGGCGAGCACTCTGGCACGCGCACTCGCGGCAAACGGCACCACACCTTTGCCCGCTGCGAAGCGCACGATCAGACTGGTGATGGGCGGCTCGGCAGCGGCGCTCAATTTTGCGTTGCTCGGTGGAGGCGCGGCATGCACCGCGCCTGCAAGCATGGCGGCACTAACAACCGCCGTTATCCAGTCACGACGCGCGCTCAAAAAGTGGTGCCGCAATTGGTGTTGAGCCAGCTTTGTAGCGTCAACCATGGAATAGCGGTGGCCCCCGTGGTGACGGCTGTACCGGTAAGTTTTTTCATAGCACGTTCAATAATGAGACCGTCGGAAAGCAGACGCGGCCCGCCACCCGCCTGCGTGACGTTGTAATTGCTGTTGGTAGCAGCATAAACGCTGGCCGCCGTCGTGTTGGCTGCGAAAGCACCGAATAGGCCAGAAAACCCACCGACGTTGAATCCTGCGATCCGTCGCTGAATCGCAACGCCGTCGATTTCGGGCTCGAACAAGCCGTTGTCGTCGACGTCAAGGTTGCAGGCTGGAACACCCGCGAGCGCCGCAACGTTGCGCGTTGTGTCGACCGTGACTGATGCAAAAATCTGTGCGGGAACGCGTTGACCCGAAACGCTCGGTGAGTGCAGCACACCTGCCCACCCATTCGGCACGGTGCAGCTGTACTCGCCAGCGCTGTTTGACGGATCGCACGTCACGCCAGAAGCAGGACGTGCATGGAACAGCACTCCGGGCACAAACCCACTGGGGCTCGCGCTCACCACGCCATTTATCGTCCACGGGTACATTGAGACGCAGCCCGCAATGTCATCTGGCTGCAGCGTGTTCAAGGACGTATATGCAGTTGACGGAAGCGGCTGGACATTTGGCCCGGACATCACCGTGCCTTCAACGTTGGAGTGTCGCAGCCCGAGCATATGACCAATTTCATGCAGCAAGGTCACGTCCACGTTGGGATTGAATTGGTAGTTGATGGCAATATCGCCCTCAACTATTCGAAATGGCCCGCCGTTGCTGCTGCTAGATCCGATGCCAGTGACCCCGGTAATCCCACTAAATCCCATCGCACGCCAACCAATAACGTTCGCCGAATCAATATTAAGCGTTGGCGGCGCAAGGCTCGGGCCCAAAGAACTAACACCTAAATACGAAAACTGTACATTGCACACTGCACTCCACTTGTTCATCGCAGTTTGAATTTTTGCGATGGCAACGTTCGCGTCCGCCGCAAGGCCTGCAGGGCGGTTGGTATCGTCATAGCGCCACTGCACCAGCCCGCCCGCCCAACCCAAATCGCCAAACGTCAGAAACTTTCGATACGTCCCATCGGAGACTCGACGAGTGACCAAGAAATCGTTCGGACGAGAGCTAGCCGCGATGTCGTCAGGTTCGGCGACAGCTTTATCTAATGAGTGTGGCACCCCGTAAGCGCTGGTCGCTGCGAACACCGTCGCCATCGAACTGCACACAATAAATCGCAACAAAAGCAGCGAAACGGGCACGCACCAAACACGTGAAAACAATCCAAGAAAAACGAATGGCATGAAGGTTAGTATTCGCTCAAGCGGCTTATTGAAATATGCAAATAGCATTGTAGGATACCGCTAACGCAGCGGCGCTCACTCGGGCTCTTTGCGCCTGCTCAGCACGCACCCGGCTAAACTGCCAGCACGCTTCATTCAGTACGCCACGCCCCGTGATCATTGCCTCGCTCCTCGACACCGATTTGTACAAATTCACCATGATGCAGGCGGTGCTGCATCAGTTTCCAGGCGCGGAGGTGGAATATCGCTTCAAGTGCCGAAACCCCGGCTTTTCGCTTGCCGCGCACGCCGCTGAAATCAACCGCGAGGTCGATGCGCTGTGCGAGTTGCGCTTTGCCGACGACGAACTTGATTACCTGCGCGCACTTCGTTACGTGAAAAGCGACTTCGTGGATTTTTTGGCGCTGTTCCACTTCAACCGCACGCATATCGACATTCGGCCCGATCCGCACAACGCCGATGACCTCTCGATCTCGATTAAAGGGCCGTGGCTGCACACGATTTTGTTTGAGGTGCCGGTGCTCTCGATTGTCAACGAGGTCTACTTTCGCAATTTGCACCCGCAACCGGATTTCGCCACCGGTCGCGCCCGGCTGGCTGACAAGCTGGCGCTGGTGAACGCACAGCCAGCCGAGCTTGCGTTTTCGTTTGCAGATTACGGCACGCGACGGCGTTTTTCACACGCATGGCAACGCGAGGTACTGGCCACCATCCAGGCGAGCAGCAGCGGTCATTTTGTGGGCACCAGCAATGTGTTTTTCGCCAAAGAACTAGGTTTGCTGGCGGTGGGCACAATGGCGCATGAATGGCTGCAAGCCGCGCAGGCATTGGGCCCGAGGCTCCGTGACTCGCAACGCTGGGCGTTTCAGAAGTGGGCTGACGAGTATCGCGGCGATCTGGGCATTGCGCTGTCGGACGTGGCGGGACTCAAGGCGTTCATGGGCGACTTTGACATGTATTTTTGCAAGCTGTTCGACGGTGCTCGTCACGACAGCGGCGAGCCGATTGCATGGGGCGAGGCGATCATCAATCACTACATCAATAACCGCGTTGACCCGCGCAGCAAGTCGCTGGTGTTCAGCGATGGCTTGAGCTTTCCGCGTGCCGTTGAAATCGCGAAGCACTTTCAGGGTCGCGCCAAAACGGCGTTCGGTATCGGCACCAATCTGACCAATGATCTGGGCTACACGCCGCTGCAAATCGTGCTGAAAATGGTGCGCTGTAACGGGCAGCCGGTCGCCAAGCTGTCCGACACGCCGGCCAAGACGATGTGCGATGACGCGTCGTATCTGGCTTACTTGAAGCAGGTGTTCGAGATTGAGGCATGAGCTTCACCGCCGACCACCGCCGCACCGTCTTTTTGCTTGCCCTCTGTCAGGGTTTACTGCTCACCAACACCGTGATTTTGATGGCGGTGAACGCGCTCACCGGTTTCATGCTGGCAGACAACAAAATGCTCGCCACACTGCCGTCCATGACTTACGTGATTGGCTCGGCATTGACGGCCATGCCGATGTCTGCATTCATGCGCCAGCGGGGCCGCCGACTGGGCTTTTTGTCGGGCAGCGTGCTGGCGATGATCGGGGCCTGCATCTGTGCCTCAGCGGTGATAGCAAAGAGCTTTTGGGGCGTTTGTCTCGGCACCTTTTTCATTGGTTGCTACAACGCGACTGGCGGCTTTTATCGCTTTGCAGCGGCCGACGCGGTGACCGGCAGCGACAAGGCGCGCGCCATCTCGCTGGTGCTCGCGGGCGGCATTATCGGCGGCTTGATTGGCCCCGAGAGCGCAAAGCTCACCAAGGACTTTCTCAGCGTGACCTACGCGGGCACCTACCTCTCGTTGGTGGCGTTTGCCGTGGTGGCCATGGCCGTGCAATCGCTTCTGAAATTGCCGCCGATTGCCGCCGAAAGCTACGACCAACCAGCACGTCCGCTCGCCGAAATCGCCCGGCAGCCCAAGTTCATCGTAGCGGTGATGGCAGCGGCGCTGGGCTACGGCGTGATGAATCTGCTGATGGTGGCCACACCGCTTGCAATGAATTTCTGTGGGCATCCGTTCAAGGAAGGCGTGTTCGTTTTGGAGTGGCACGTGGTGGGCATGTTTTTGCCAAGCTTTTTCACAGGTGATTTGATCAAGCGATTCGGCGCAATGAAGGTGATCGTCACCGGTGCGCTGCTCAACTTTGTGGCCATCGGCATTGCGCTCTCTGGCGTCACGGTGGCGCACTTTTGGTTTGCGCTGGTGGTGCTCGGGGTCGGCTGGAACTTCATGTTCATCGGCGGCACGGCGCTGCTTACCGAAACCTATCAGCCGCACGAAAAAAGTCGCGTGCAGGGTTTTAATGACATGCTGGTGTTCGCAACCATGGCCGTTTCGTCATCAAGTGCCGGTGTGCTGGTGAACGCCAAGGGCTGGGAGATTGTGAATTACGCGGCGATACCGTTTGTGACCGTAGCGCTGGTGGCGGCGATGTGGCTGCTGGTTCGGGGTGCCGCCGCGCCTCGACCGGCGTGAGATTCTCCCAAAACCAATCACTGAAAAAAGTTACACGCGTCGTCGTTCCTGCGCAGGCAGGAACCCAGTGACTTTGGGTATTTCGCAGCGGTTTCGGCGTGATCGAAAGACGCTGGGCCCCTGCCTGCGCAGGGGGCGGCGAAGAAAGACCTTGGTGCGGATACGATAATCGTAAACAACTTTTCTCTCAAACCGCCGTTTTATCTGGGCTAAGCTCAATAAAAGCAAAAAGTCGATATATGCCTAAAACCGCGTGTAGCCTCACAGCTATAAAGATTTTGGCTAAAAGATGTAAATTTTCAGAGCCCAAAAAAGCGGCTCGAAGGCCGCTTTTTATGTGCTGGGAACGCCAACTATTTAAGGTCAGCCACCAGCGCATTACGCACCGTCTGCGGAATCGGATTGATCGCTGCCTTGTAGCGCGGATGATCAACGCCGACGGCGAGCCCGACGCCGTACTTGAGCGCGGCCTTCATTTCCTTGGTCAATTCAAAGCGCAAAAAGTGCACTGACGACGCTTTGTAGTCGCTCTCGCCCTGATCTTCATCGGCGATGGAATACAGCTTGGAGCTGCCTTCCACCTGAATCCAGACGCGGTCTTCAATGCCGATCAACTGCGGCAATTGGCGCTTACGTTCAATCTCGTCGGTGTATTCGAGCATCATCGTGGCTTTGAGATTGCTGCCATCGGGAATTAACGGCAGATAGGCATCAAGCTCGCCTTGCACGCCGTCGCGCTCGCTCATCTGGCCTTCGTCTTCCGCCTCAACACGCAGCATTTCCTGAATCTGATAACGCACCGTCATTTCGTCTTCAAACTGAAGCGCGAGGTGGTTGCCCAAGTGAACCGTGCGGTTTTTCTTGTGCGCGATCACCTCAGGACGAAACGTCGGACGACGTTTCGCGTACTCTTCGAGTGACCATAAATTTGCCCGTGACAATACAGGCGTTGACTTCTTAGCCATAATCCAATCCGTGTGTGTTCGATACATCCTATCGGCGGGTTTGCTTCTCATTTGGCTCCCAGCACGATATACCGAATTTGGCGCTACGCTGCTTCAAAATAGTTAATCTTGAAGCCCTCTCCTGCGCGCACTCATATTGTCGGTAGACATTAATTTTAGGTGGCTAGTTCCAGAAAAGCCATAGTTTCGCGACAGGGATTTCGCTCTAGAACAAACAAAATGCACCATGCAGGTGCATTTTAAGATGATTCCTACTTAAATCGTGCGAAATTTTTAGCGAGCATGCTGCGACGCAACACGCGGCCCTAAATTTCCTCGTACAGCGGCAAAGTCAGGAATTCCTCAAATGAGTCCTGCGTGCTCATCTCAGTAAAAATCACCGCCGCTCGATCAAATTTTCCCTCAAAACCACCTGCCTTGATCTTGGCGAGTTCTTCTGGAACCATCGTTTTCACCATCTCGGCGGTCACCTTGCGGCCATCATCAAGCACGCCCTTCGGCGTGCGAATCCACTGCCACACCTGTGAGCGCGAAATCTCGGCGGTTGCCGCGTCCTCCATCAGGTTGTGAATCGGCACGCAGCCGTTGCCTGCGAGCCACGCGCCGAGGTAGTGAATACCGACGTTGATGTTCATGCGCAAACCGGCTTCGGTGATCGGCGCTTCCGGCTTGAAATCAAGCAGGTTTGCCGCAGTTACCTTGACATCAGGCCGCTGTTTTTCCCACTGATTCGGTTTGTCGCCGAGCACATCAACAAACTCTTTCATCGACGCTTCAACCAGCCCCGGATGCGCGACCCAGCCGCCGTCATAGCCATCCGTTGCATCACGCTTTTTGTCAGCGATGATGCCGCCCATGGCGATCGCGTTTTTCTCAGGATCGTTTTTGATCGGAATCAACGCGCTCATCCCGCCAATGGCCGGTGCGCCGCGACGGTGGCAGGTTTCCAGCAGCAGCAGCGCGTAGGAGCGCATGAACGGCGCGGTCATCGTGACCTTGGCGCGGTCGGCGAGGCAGAAGCTTTTGTCGAGTTTGAACTTCTTGATGCACGAGAAGATGTAATCCCAACGGCCGGCATTCAGACCAGAACTGTGCTCACGCAACTCATAAAGCATTTCTTCCATCTCAAACGCAGCGTTGATCGTCTCGACCAGCACCGTCGCCTTGATCGTGCCCTGCGGGAGTCCCAACTCGTTTTGCGTCATCACGAACACGTCGTTCCAAAGGCGCGCTTCGAGGTGCGACTCCAGTTTTGGCAGGTAGAAGAACGGTCCGTAGCCGCGCGCGATCTGCTCTTTCGCGTTGTGAAACATGAACAGCGCAAAGTCAAAAATACCGCCATGAACGCGCTTGCCGTCGATCAGCACATGCTTCTCTTCAAGATGCCAACCACGTGGTCGCACTTGCAGCGTCGCGATCTTGTCGTTGAGCTTATAAGTCTTGCCCTTTTGCTCAAGCGTCAGCGTGCGGCGAATTGCCTTACCGAGATTGATCTGACCTTGTATCTGGTTGTCCCACGACGGCGAATTCGAATCTTCGAAATCGGTCATGTAGCTGTCCGCACCTGAGTTGAACGCGTTGATGACCATCTTGGCTTCAACCGGGCCGGTGATTTCTACGCGGCGGCATTCCAAGGCCTTCGGCAGTGGCGCAATCTTCCACGATGTGTCGTCACGAATGTGTTTGGTTTCGGCGAGGAAATCGAGTTTTTCGCCAGCGTCGAGGCGCTTCGCGAGCACGACGCGTGCGGCCAGCAATTCCTGACGGCGCGGCTCGAAAGCGCGATGCAGCTTGGCGACCAACGCCATCGCTTCGGACGTAAGAATTGCTGCAAATTCGGCGGAAATTGGCGCGGTAATTTCTATACCGGGGGCGTAGGTCGGAGTGCTCATGGGAGGAAATGGCGTGAAGAGCGCTGCTGGTACGCATGCATCATGGCAGCAGCACTCGGGTTAATCGTTGGGCGTTATGGGTTGTGCAGTGGCTGTTTGCAGTCAACGCGCACCGGATCGGATCGCAACCCACGCGCCTGACCACAGCGGTAGCCAAATTCTATCGCGGTGCAGCATTTTTCGGTTTACCGGTGGTCGTACGCTTTAGCCAGAAAACTGGCGCACATTTGTGCCACGGCGCTTAGCGCGTGCCGAACCAGACTAATATTGGAGCGAAGCCCCAATCGCCCCTCACCTATCAGCGCCCTCGTGTCCGACGACCATCCGCACATCACCTTTCCCGAGCTACGAGCCCTGACCGACGCAGTGCCGGTGATGCTCGCCTGCTTTGACATCGCTTCCCGCCGTTGCGTTTACGCCAACGCCGAGTACGCAGCCCTCGGTCGCATGAGCTCTGATGAGGTGCTGGGCAAAACCATCGAGCAAATCATCGGCAGGGATGCGGCTGATCGGGTCACGCCGCAGTTGGCATTGATGCTTGCGGAGCGGCGGACGGTGACCTACACGCGCTCTACCAACGCCGCTGGCGACGCCCCGCACTGGATCGAAGTGCGACTGGTGCCCTGCGGCTCGCCGTTGATTGATCGGGCGTTTGTGATGGTGTTTGACATCACCCCAAATCGAGTCGCCGAGCTGCGCAGCCGCGATAGCAGTGAACGGCTTGGAAAATTCATGCAGGCAAGCCAGGAAGGATTAGCTTTTCACGTAAAAGGCACTATTACTGATGTCAATCCGCCGCTGCTGAAATTGCTCGGTTACACGCTTGAAGAGATGGTGGGCCACCAAACACTTGAGTTTGTGCCAGCCCATCAACACCCACAGGCCCACCGGGCGATGGCTAAGGACGGCGAGGTCACCTACGAGAGTTTTGCCATTCACAAAAGTGGCCACGAATTGCCGGTGGAGTACAGCGCTCGCAATTTCGAGTGGAATGGTAGGAAGCAACGACTGATCAACGTTCGCGATCTGTCTGAACGCCGCGCGGCCGAGGCGCGCATTCGCTTTTTGGCTATGCATGACGTGCTAACCGGTTTGCCCAACCGCGCCCAGCTTGATGACCAATTGCGTCTGAGCGTGGACGAAGCGTCGAAAACCAGCACGCCCCTGTCGGTTTTCTTCATCGATCTCGACCAACTAAAACGGGTCAATGACTCGTTGGGGCACAGCGTCGGAGACTTGCTACTGATCGGCGTGGCTGAACGCCTGCGTGAGTTTTGCGAGCGGCTCGGCCACGTTCAGCACGAGCCGTGGCTCGCCCGACTAGGCGGTGACGAATTTGTAATCATCTTGCGTCAAGCAGGGCAGCCGCAGACCGACGCAATTAGCCGCGATTTGCAAGCCACATTTCAGCATCCGATTGACATTCAGGGGCGAAAAATCCGGGTCACTGCGTCGGTGGGAGTCGCGATATTTCCGCATCACGGCAGCACGCCCTCCGAGCTGCTTAAAAACGCGGATGCGGCGATGTATTTGGCCAAGGATGCTGGCCGCGACACCACGCGCTTCTTTGATCCTTTACTCGCCATTCGCGCCGACCATGCGCTGATCGTCGAACACGAACTTGACCACGCGTTACAGCACAACGAGTTCGAGCTTTTCTACCAGCCAGAAGTATCGAGCGATGGCACCCGCATTGTCGGGGTTGAGGCGCTGATTCGCTGGCGTCACCAAACACGCGGATTGCTTGGCCCGGAAGAGTTCATCCCCATTGCCGAGGGGCTGTATCTGATTTTGCCTATCAGCCAATGGGTGCTCGACACCGCGCTGGCCGAGGTGCCACGCTGGCGGGAGCTTGGCTGGAAGAACGCCCGAGTGTCGGTGAATTTGTCGGGCAGTCAAGTCCGATTGCCCGATTTCGCCGACGGCGTGCTGCGCGCGCTGGCGCGTCAGGGTCTGCGTGGCGACTGCCTTGAACTCGAATTCACAGAGCGCATGTTGATGCACGACGATTCATCGATACCGCAAATGCTCAACACCTTGCGCGCGGAAAATGTCACGCTCGCCGTTGATGACTTTGGCACTGGATTCTCATCGTTGTCGCGGCTGCGCAAACTGCCAATTGAAAAACTCAAAATTGATCGCAGCTTCATCGTTGAGCTGCCCGGCACTCTAAGCGCAGCGGCCATCGTGAATTCGATTTTTGAGTTGGCGCGAGGTCTGGAGTTGACCGTGGTCGCGGAGGGCGTCGAAACCGAGGCACAGCGGCAATGTCTGGAGGCTTTGGGTTGCCGCGCCATGCAAGGCTTTTTGTTCGCGCGCCCGATGCCGGCCGCCGAGTTTTGCGCTTGGCTGAAAGCGCTGCTCGCGGGCTACTCGGTCACGGTGACACAGGCTACTCGGGAGTAGCGGCCACCTCATTGGCGCGACCGGAACGCGCCGACTTTCGACCAACGTTTAACACATACAAGCCACTGGCGAGAATCACCATCATGCCAAGTAGCGTGAATCCGTCGGGCAGATTATCGTAAATTAACCAGCCATAAAAAGTGGCGACCAGTAGTTGTGCGTACATGAAGGGCGCGAGCGTCGTTGCATCAGCGTTTGAATACGCCTTGATCATGCACCAGTGGCCAAATGCGCCGAAGATGCCGAGCGCGGGCAAGATCAGCCACTCAGCGGCGATGTTGGGCATCCGCGCGGTGGTCGGTGCCAGCACGGTCAGCGCTAGCGCACCAATCGCGTTGGCGTGAAACAACAGCACCAACGAATCGGCCTGATCGGCGACCTTTCGCGTGAGCACCAAGTACAGCGCATAAAACGCGGCGGACGCGAGCGCCGCAATCGCGCCGATGCCGGTGTGTGTGAGGCCAGGGCGCAGTGCAATCAGCACGCCGATAAAGCCGATGGCCAGCGCAATCCAGTGGGTGCGCTGGGGACGCTCGCCTAGCAAAAGCGCGGAGAAAATAACCACCATCGTCGGGCAAATAAACGACACGGTAACCGCCTCGACCAAAGGCAGATGCGACAGTGCCGTCCAGAAACATAACGTGCTGATGACCAGCGTGATGCCGCGCAAAACTTGAACGCCGGGGCGTGCTGCGTGGGCAAATTTAAGCCCGCGTGTTACCACCAGATAGCTGCCCACCAGTAACGTTGGAACCAGATAGCGCAGCCACACCGCAGCGGTGAGTGGGTAGCTACGGCCGACCCATTTTGCGGCGGCATCCATCGTGGCAAACAGCGTGATGCCGACGAACAGCCAGCCGATGGCCGCACGTTGATTAGGCGGCAACGTGAGTGCCTTGCAATTGTCCGGCGGTGAGCTCCAGCACGCGGTCGCAGCGCGCCGCGAGCGAGCGGTCATGCGTGACCAGCACCAACGACGCATTGCGACTGCGGGTGGTGCCGAGCAGCAGCTCGAACACGCGGTTGCCATTTTCGCGATCCAAATTACCGGTCGGCTCATCGGCCAACACGCAGGCAGGCTCGGTCACCAGTGCTCGTGCGATTGCCACGCGTTGCCGTTCGCCGCCGGACAATTCGGACGGTAAATGGTGCAGCCGATGATCCATGCCCATGGTGGTGAGCAACGTGATCGCTTTTGCATTCGCCGCGGCCACTGGCGTGCGACGAATGCGCAACGCGAGCGCCACGTTTTGCAAGGCGGTGAGTTCAGCCAGCAGGTGATGAAACTGATAGACAAATCCGAGCGCAAAATTTCTCAGATCACCGCGCGCCGCATCGGACATTCCAGCAAGCGCTTGACCTTGCAAGCTAACGCTGCCGATGCTCGGCGTGTCCAGTCCGCCGAGCAAGTGCAGCAAGGTGCTTTTGCCCGAGCCGGATGCGCCGACGATAGCGACCGATTCGCCCGCCGCCACGGTGAATGTGACATCGGTCAACACCTGTGTGGTCGCCGGGCCGCTTTCGTAGCGTTTGCCCAAACCTTGCGCGCTGAGTACGAGATTATTCATAGCGCAGCGCCTCGGCTGGATTGACGCGACTGGCGTGCCAGCTTGGGTACAGCGTGGCGAGCAGCGACAAACCGAGACTCATCAGGGTGATAAACGCGACATCCGAGAAGATCACTTTCGACGGTAATTCAGAAATCAAATACACCGCTTTGTCGATGAAGGTCACGCCGAATATTTTCTCGATCGTGCCCACCACGATGTCAATATTGAACGCGACGGCGAGCCCGAGCGTCAGGCCAATCAACGTGCCGATTACACCAATAATCGCGCCCTGAATCACAAAAATTTGCATGATGCTGAACGGCCGCGCGCCGAGCGTGCGCAGAATCGCGATGTCGGATTCTTTGTCGGTGACCACCATCACCAACGTGCTCACTAGGTTGAATGTAGCGACTGCGACGATCAGCGTGAGGATGATGAACATGACTTTTTTCTCAAGCTGAACCGCCTTGAAAAAGCTCGCATTCTGCGTCGTCCAGTCGGACACACCGAGTCCCGGCGGAAGCGTGCGCAGCCAGGCGTTCGCGATGTCATGCGCTTGCATCAAATCTTTGACTTTCACGCGAAGGCCGGTCACCGTATCGCCCAATTGATAGAGGCGCTGTGCGTCGCTCATGTGAATCAGCGCAACGCGCGAATCCGCTTCGATCCAGCCAATTTCAAACAATCCCGTGACGGTGAAGCTCTTCACGCGGGGCACGGTTCCCGCAGGCGTCACCGTGCCTTGCGGCGTCACCAGCGCAACTTTTTCGCCAACCCGAACACCGAGGCTGCGCGCCAGATCGATGCCGAGAATCACGCCCCATTCGCCCGGTTTGAGCATGTCGAGCGTGCCGACTTTCATGTGCTGCTGCACAGTGGCCACGAGCACTTCGGTGGCCGGATCGATGCCGCGCACCAGCGATGGTTTGTTCACTTCGCCGTTGATCCACAAACCCTCGCCCTGCACGTACGGCGCGATGGCGACCACGTCGGGATTTTTTTTGAGCGTGGCGGCAACCGATTGCCAATTGTTCAGCGGGCTCTCAAAGCCCTTTACTTCGATGTGCGCGGTGGCAGCCAGCATGCGTTCGCGCAGCTCACTCTGAAACCCATTCATGACCGAAATGACGATGATGAGCGCCGCAACACCCAGCGCAATGCCGAGCATTGAGATGAGCGAAATGAAGGAGATGAAACTGTTGCGACGCTTGGCGCGCACATAGCGCACACCGAGCTCCAACTCGTAGCGAGAGGGGAAGGACATTGCCGCAAATTTTACGCGGCGAGCTGTGCGGTTGGCGTTGCATGGTTCGCGTGGGCTTATCAGCTATTTTCTGAAACACCCAATTTATCTGGCACTGGCAGCTATTTAGCCTAAAGTCGATATTACATAATTTGGTCATTTAGGCCTTGCTAATGATAGTTTTCAGCGAAAAGCTATACGACAAATATGCATGAGTCATGCACCGAATAACGCGCCAAAAGACAACGGCACACGGTTTGCTTACTATTACCAACGTTCAGTTGCCGCGCCGCCATGATCATGCACACCATTACGCCTCCGCCCGCTAGCCATTTCGACGAGATGCTTGCTTCGCTTACGCAATCTCAAGGCCAGGGGCAATTTCAGTCGCAACTGCAATCCTCAGCGCTGTTGACAAAAGCCAAGCCGATGGAGCCCATGCCACCATTGAAGTTCGGCCCGCGCGATCACTATCAGGCCTACAACCAGTGGCTGGAGAAAACTCCCGAGCAGGCGCTCACCCAGCGCCGCGCGCAGGCCGATTTGTTGTTTCGGCGCATCGGCATTACGTTCACCGTGTATGGCGACGAAGGCGGCACCGAACGGCTGATTCCATCGGACGTGATTCCGCGCATCATCACCGCCGATGAGTGGACGTATCTTGAGAAGGGTCTCACGCAACGCGTGACCGCCATCAACAAATTTCTCGCCGACATTTATCACGATCAGGCTATCCTCAAAGCGGGCCTGATTCCGCGTGAGCAGATCGAGGGCAACGCGCAATTTCAGACCAAAATGGTCGGCGTGAAATTGCCGCATGACACCTACGCCTCGATGGCCGGCGTGGACATCGTGCGTAACAACGACGGCAAGTATTACGTGCTGGAAGACAATCTGCGCGTACCCTCCGGCGTGTCATACATGCTGATGAACCGCAAAATGATGATGCGGCTGTTCCCCGAATTGTTCCTAAAACAAACGGTGCGCCCGGTTGAGCATTACCCGGCGATGCTGCTGCAAACGCTGCGCGAATCGACTGACATCGACAACCCGACGGTCGTGCTGCTGACCCCCGGTCGTTTCAACAGCGCGTACTTTGAGCACACGTTCCTCGCGCAGCAAATGGGCGTGGAACTGGTCGAAGGTTCTGACTTGTTCGTCAAGGACGATTACGTCTACATGCGCACCACGCGCGGCCCTCAGCGCGTGGATGTGATGTATCGGCGCCTTGATGATGTGTTCCTCGATCCGCTCGCATTCCGTGAAGATTCAGCGCTCGGCGTACCCGGTTTGTTCCAGTGCTATGCCAAGGGAAATATCGTGATTTGCAACGCGATTGGCACCGGTGTCGCCGATGACAAATCGATCTATCCGTATGTGCCGGACATGATCAAGTTCTATCTCAACGAAGAGCCGATTTTGAACAACGTGCTGACCTATCAATGCAGGAAGCCTGCTGACCTTTCGTATGTGCTGGCCAACATGAAAGATTTGGTGGTGAAGGAAGTTCACGGTGCAGGCGGTTACGGCATGCTCGTTGGCCCGGCTGCGACCGCGAAAGAAGTCGAAGCGTTCGCAACGATTGTCAAAGCAAACCCCAGTAATTACATCGCGCAACCCACGCTCTCGCTGTCCAGTTGTCCCACGTTCGTGGAGGCTGGCATCGCGCCGAGACATATCGATCTACGGCCATTTGTGCTCACCGGACGCGAGGTGCGCATGGTGCCCGGCGGGCTCACGCGCGTGGCGCTACGCGAAGGCTCACTGGTGGTGAATTCCTCTCAAGGTGGTGGCACCAAAGACACTTGGGTGTTGGGTGAAACCGAAGCGGAGGGCAAGTAATGCTAAGCCGCGTTGCCTCCCACCTGTACTGGATGAGCCGCTATCTTGAACGTGCGGAGAATATGGCGCGTATCCTCGACGTCACGCAATCGCTCGCCATGCTTGACCGCGCCGCAGATTCCGGCGGCGCAATGACGCCGATTGTGATTACCGAAGCGCAAACCGCATTCGCCGAAACCGACCTGCCTGCAACTTATGTGAACGTAATCGCGTTTCTCGTGTGGGACACCAAACATCCATCGTCAATCCGCAACTGTTTTGAATCGATGCGCGAGAACGCCCGCGCGGTGCGCGGCTCCATCACCAGCGAGATGTGGGAAAACGTCAACGACACGTGGCTGCAACTTCAGGACAAAGTGCGCACCATTGATCCGCTGATGACTGGCAACGAATTTTTTGAATGGGCGAAAGAGCGCTCGCACCTGTTCCGTGGGGTGACCTTCGCCACCGCCCGTCGCGATCAGCCGTATCACTTCACGCGCCTCGGCACCTTCATCGAACGCGCCGACAACACCGCGCGTATTCTCAACGTTAAGTACGCGCAAGAAGCACCCGACACGTTTGACGAAAAAGAAGAAGACAACGAAACCGATTACTACCGGCTCTCGGCTGTGCTGCGCTCCGTTTCTGCGTTGGAAGCCTATCGCGACACGTACCGCGATGTGATCGACGCCCGCCGCGTGGCCGAGATCATGATCTTTGACGCCAAGCTGCCTCGTTCACTGCGCTACTGCTTGGACGAGGCTACGCTCGTGCTCGATGAGCTTCCAGAACAAAGCGGCAGAATCCCGCGCCGCATCGCCGCAGAAATCAATGCCCGTTTACGTTACGGCACGATTGACGAAGTGCTCGCCTACGGATTGAAGCGATACCTTGCCGACTTTTTGCTGGATATGGAACGATTGGGCAATGCAGTGAATGCGGCTTATATGGAGCTTCATTGAGCAAACGAGCCGCGTGGGGTAAGGCGGCACGCTTGTGGTGCCGCCAAACGGGGTGGCGGGTCTTAACCCAGCCGTGACTTGCCATTGGCGGGTGAACGAGGCGGAACCGCAAGCGTTCCACCCCACGAACCTTCCGCCTAGCCAAAACTGCTAACGTTTCCTTGTTCGCGCCAACACTTGCGCGAGGAATCCTGCGGTGTGCGAGCCTTCGGCTTTCGCCACCGCTTCCGGTGTGCCGCTGGCCACCACCATCCCGCCGCCATCGCCGCCTTCCGGCCCCATGTCGATCACCCAGTCGGCGGTCTTGATCACGTCCAGATTGTGTTCAATCACGACCACCGTGTTGCCGTGATCGCGCAGTCGGTACAGCACTTTCAGCAGCAGATCAATGTCGGCGAAATGCAGGCCGGTTGTGGGCTCATCAAGGATGTACAGCGTGTTGCCGGTGTCGCGTTTGGACAGTTCCAGCGCGAGCTTCACGCGTTGCGCTTCGCCGCCTGAGAGCGTCGTTGCAGACTGGCCCAAGCGGATGTAGCCGAGCCCGACCTCAAACAGCAAGTTCACCTTCGCGGCAATCGCGGGCACCGGTTGAAAAAAGTCGCGCGCGGCCTCGACCGTCATGCCGAGCACTTCGGAAATATTTTGCCCGCGATACTGCACGTCGAGCGTTTCGCGGTTGTAGCGTTTGCCGTGACACACGTCGCAGGCCACGTACACGTCGGGCAAAAAGTGCATCTCCACTTTGATCACGCCGTCGCCCTCGCACGCCTCGCAGCGCCCGCCCTTGACGTTGAACGAAAAGCGGCCGGGCTCGTAGCCACGCTCACGTGCTTGCGGCGTCTGCGCGAACAGCTCGCGGATCGGCGTGAACAGGCCCGTGTAGGTGGCCGGATTGGAGCGTGGCGTGCGGCCAATCGGGCTTTGATCGACGTCGATGACTTTGTCGAAAAGCTCCAGCCCGTCGATGCCCGCGTGCGGCGCGGGTTCGGCGAGGCTGCCGTAAATTTTCTTGGCGGCGGCGCGATACAACGTGTCGTTCACCAGCGTCGATTTTCCGGAGCCGGACACACCCGTGACACAGGTGAGCAGTCCCATCGGGATTGCTGCGTCCACGTTCTTGAGGTTGTTGCCACGCGCGCCGCGAATCACGATCTGCTTCTCGGGATTCGGCGTGATGCGCTTTTTCGGCAACGCGATTTGCTTGACGCCGGATAGGTACAAACCGGTGAGCGAAGTCTTGCTTTTTTTGATGTCGGCGGGCTTGCCTTGCGCGATAATTTCGCCGCCGTGGATGCCCGCTGCGGGGCCGAGATCAACCACATAATCGGCCGCCATGATCGCGTCTTCGTCATGCTCGACGACGATCACGGTGTTGCCCAAGTCACGCAAATGTTTGAGCATGGCGAGCAGGCGATCATTGTCGCGCTGATGCAAGCCGATGGACGGCTCATCGAGCACGTACATCACGCCGGTGAGGCCAGAGCCGATTTGCGAGGCGAGCCGAATGCGCTGCGATTCGCCGCCGGAAAGCGTCTCTGCGCTGCGATCCAGCGACAGATATTCGAGGCCAACATTGTTCAAAAAGCCGACGCGATTTTTGATTTCGTAAATGATGCGCTCTGCGATTTTTTGCTTGGCACCTGTGAGCTTGAGCGTCTCGAAAAACTTCGCGGTATCGAACAACGGCAACGCGCTAATCTCGTAAATGGGCGCGTCACCGACCTTCACAAATCGTGCCTCTTTACGCAGTCGCGCACCGTTGCAATCCGGGCAATCGCGACGGCTCATGTACTTCGACAGCTCTTCGCGCACCGCGGACGATTCAGTCTCGTGATAGCGGCGTTTGAAGTTCGGCAGCACGCCTTCGAAGGCATGTTTACGTTTTTGAATCACGCCCTTTTCGCTGACGTAGTCAAACTCGATCACGTCCTCGCCGCTGCCGAACACCACCGCATTACGAGCCTCTTCCGGCAAATCCTTGAACGGTGATTCGACATTAAAGCCGTAATGCGCAGCGAGTCCCTGCAGCAGTTGAAAGTAAAAAATCGTACGCCGATCCCAGCCCTTGATTGCGCCGCTGGCGAGCGACAGCTCGGGGTGTGCAACGATTCGATTCGGCTCGAATTCGTCAATCTCACCGAGGCCGTCGCAGGTCGGACACGCACCCATCGGCGAGTTGAACGAGAACAGTCGCGGCTCAAGCTCAGCCAGCGAATAGTCACAAATCGGGCACGCGAACTTCGACGAGAAAAGCTGCGACGCGGGCGGCTCACTGTCCATCATCACCACCAACGCACGGCCATTACCCATGCGGCAGGCGGTCTCGAAGCTCTCGGCTAAGCGCTGCTTCACATCAGGCCGAACCTTGAGCCGGTCAATCACCACGTCAATCGTATGTTTGTGATTTTTGGCGAGCTTCGGCGACGGCTCAAGCTCTGTCACTTCGCCGTCAATGCGCACCTTGGTGAAGCCCTTGGCTTTGAGCTCGATGAACAATTCGGCATGCTCGCCCTTGCGATCCGCGAGCACCGGCGACAGCAGCATCACGCGCGTGTCGGCGGGGTACGCGAGAACGGTGTCGACCATCTGCGAAATGGTTTGAGACGATAGTTTTATTTCCGGATGATTGGGACAGTACGGATCGCCGACGCGGGCGTAAAGTAGCCGCAAATAATCGTGAATTTCGGTGACGGTGCCGACGGTGGAACGCGGGTTGTGACTGGTCGCTTTTTGCTCAATAGCAATGGCCGGGGCGAGCCCTTCGATCAGGTCCACATCCGGCTTGTCCATCATCTGCAAAAACTGCCGCGCGTATGACGAGAGCGATTCGACGTAGCGACGCTGCCCTTCGGCATACAGCGTGTCAAACGCGAGCGAGCTTTTGCCGGAACCGGACAACCCCGTGATCACCACCAGCTTGTGCTTGGGGATGTCTAAGTTGATGTTTTTGAGATTGTGGGTACGCGCGCCGCGAACTCGGAGGAAATCCATGCTGTCAATATTGGGGACAACCCGCGATTATCGTTGTTCGGTGACGGCAAAGCTATCCGGTAAAGCGGAAATCGCTGCAACCCGCCAAAATCAAGATGTATATCTTCTGAGACACTTTAGTGTAAATTTATATTGACACTTAGTTTTCCGTTCGTACAATTGGAATTCGAGGGCGTACAAATGCGTGCGAGGCACGCAGACTGCGCCAAACAAGGAGCACCCGCATGCAGCCGACGCTGAACAGTTCGAAACCTGGGCTTAACTACGGTGCGCGCCTCGGCGCGCGGCTGGACGATCTGAAGCGCGAAGGTCGCTATCGCGTCTTCACCGAGCTGGATCGACCCGCTGGTGAGTTTCCACGCGTGCGCTGGCATTCATCACAGGGCAATCGGCAAGTGGTCGTGTGGTGTTCCAACGACTACATGGGCATGGGCCATCATCCCAGCGTGCGCCGCGCCATGCGGGCGGCCATTGATGAGGGCGCCACGGGTGCTGGCGGCACGCGAAACATAGCGGGCACCAACAGTCGTCATGTGGAACTGGAAACGCTGTTGGCGGAGTTGCACAATAAGCCTTCCGCACTCACTTTTTCATCCGGCTACGCGGCAAACCTTGCCTGCCTTTCGGTGCTCGGTTCGGTCTTACCGAACACCGTGATTTTGTCCGATGGCGACAATCACAATTCAATGATCGAAGGCATTCGTCGCTCCGGCGCGGAACGCCGTGTGTTCAAGCACAACGATGCGCGCGACCTTGAGGCACACCTCAAAACCATCCCCATCGATCAACCGAAACTCATCGCGTTTGAAAGCGTGTATTCGATGAGCGGCAACATCTCGCCCATCGCTGACTTCATAGAGCTGGCCAAGCGCTACAACGCATTCACCTACATTGATGAAGTTCACGCGGTGGGCATGTACGGTGCCAAGGGGGGCGGCGTGTGCCAGGAGCTGGGTTTGTCCGATCACATCGATGTGATTCAAGGCACACTCGGCAAAGCCTACGGCATGCAGGGCGGCTATGTGGCGGGCAGCGTGGAAGCGGTCGACTGCATTCGCAGTTTCGGAAACGCGTTTATCTTTTCGACCTCGCTCGCGCCCGTGTTGGCGGCGGGTGCGATTGCAAGTGTCACGCAACTGATGCGCTCGCAGGTGGAACGCTTGGCGCAACGAGATCGTGTGGCCCGAGTGAAGCGGCTGATGAGTCAGGCCGGTATTCCGGTGATGCCGAGCATGAGCCACATTGTGCCCGTACTGGTCGGCGACGCGGTCAAGGCGAAACGCCTGAGCGATCACTTGCTGCAACGTCACGCGATTTATCTACAGCCGATCAACTACCCGACCGTGCCGATGGGCACCGAGCGCCTGCGCATCACGCCGGGGCCGCTGCACACCGACACGATGATTGACGATCTCGTAGGCGCCATGGTGTCATCTTTTCAGGCGCTGGGTTTACCGCTGCGCGAAGCCGAGTACGTGGCTGAGGCTGCGTAGCCGCCGATATGCGTTTCAGGGCGCGATTGATCTCCCTGAACGCCATGCAATCGAAATTTTAGGTGAGCGAAGGGCCCTTCCTACGGTTCTAGTCGAAGCATCAAATAGTTCGCTGGCGCGCGCAATCGCCGGTGATACTTGCCTACAGCTTTTCGCTGAAACGCTTACCCATCGTGGGCTAATGGCGTTTTAACGTTTATATCGACTTATTGCTCAAATGGCAGTCAGACCCAATGTCGCCGCCGTTTCGTGAAAAAGCTGTGCGGAGCATCTGACCTTCCGTTGCCTCGTAACGCGAACCACGCATCGCCCAAAAAGCGTGTAATCTCAGCGCATAAAAAAAAGCGACCCAGATTGCAGGATCGCTTTTTCTTCGGCGCTCCGACGGCCAGCGTCGAGCCGTCCGTTGCGGCTTACAAACCAATACCCACCAAGTCCACGCGTCGCGATTCAGCGGTCGCGGCACCCACCACGAACTCGGGCTTCCTTAGGTTGAGACGGTCTTCGGCCACGCCCGCCGCTTTGAGCGCGTCGCGGACTGCGAAGGCGCGCTGCTTGGCAAGCTCCGCATTCTGGTCTTGGTTGCCGTTGCTGTCAGCGAAACCTGAAATATCGAGCTTTGCCGCAGCGTTGGTTGCCAGCGCTTTCGCGGCTGTCTTGATCGCGTCGTTACCCGCTGCATCAATGTCTGACTTGCCCGATGCAAAGAATATTTTTCCGAGCACGTTCAGCACTGCGGCAATCGGATTGGCAGCAGCCGGTGCAGGCGCTGGGGCCACTGTCGCGCCGATTTTCTTGAGCTCCGGGTAGTCCGCCAACATGCTCGCACCGAGCATCGGTTTACTCGCGCCTTGATGACACGTCGAGCAGCCGACCTTCGCCACGTCGCCCATTGCAGCCCCCTTACGATAGTCAGGGAACACATTTTCCAGCGGCGTCATGTAGCCGTTGTTGATGTCGCGCACCATGCGCAGGCCGTGCCACGCGGTGGCGCGTTGCGGCGTACTTTCGTTCCAATTGGAGAACGCGCGGCTGTTGTGACAGAACGTGCAGTTCACGCCTAACGAATTAGACATGTGCATCATCAGGCTGTAGTTCCATTCGGTGTGCGCAATGCTCGCGCCGGTGCCGCTGGGGCCTTTCGGCAACGTCGGCAATGCGTGATCGCCTTGCACGCGCACCTGTCCGTCGTTACTCAGATAACTGCTGAGCGAATCGAGCGGCAGCGATGAGTAACCGTTGGCTGAAACCGGTGTGTTCTGACCGTATTTCCAACCCGTGAAACCTTTGACTTTGCCGGGGTCAGCCGCCGAATACCAGACCTCGGTGGGGATGTGGTTGCCGCGGTGACAGGTGTAGCAGGTGACGCCCGTGTTGCCGACGTGGGTGCCCCAATCAGCGTTAATCTTTGCCGTCATAGAGAGCATTTTTCGTGCGACGACTTTGGTGTACATCGTGTCGGCCGAGAAATCTTCGCCGGCTTTGTGGCAGTAGTTGCAGCCTTCTTTCGGCGATACCCAATTGGTCATCGCCACCATGGTGCGGGTGAATTCACCGACACTCTGATTGCCGAGCACCTGCACGTTTTTGTACAGGCTTCCTGCGGTCGGACCGTTCGGATCAGCCTTGGGCGTTGCCTCGGGCAGCGCGTTGGCTTTAACTAACGTTGCCTTCATACGTGGGTTGTCCATCTCCACCATGCCGGTGCCACGGTAGCCCACTTGCTGAGCGGCAATCGGCGGTCGCTCACAGGCGGCCATGAAAACAGACGCTGCAAGCAACAACATGCCGGCGAGAATATTTTTAGTGTTAATCACTTCATCGCTCCTGGCATCAAGCTCGGATCAAGCACAGGCACCGTGAACGCTGGATACATAGGCGCGACGCCATGCTTCACGGCCCATAGGTACCAGTTGTCTACCACCGTACCGGTCAACAAAATGCCGATACCGCCGGTGATGGGTGTCAGGATCGCAAACCACCACGCCCAACGATGGATCGACTCCATCGTTGCGTTGAAGCCCATCGTCCAGCGCCAGAACAACGCAGCACGTTCAGACGCTGTGCCACGATCAACAATCTGCTCAATCTCGCGCTCGCCGCCAAAGCGACTCACCGCCAAAATCGTCGCACCGTGCATCGCAAACAACAGTACCGAGCCATACAAAAACGCAATTGACAGGCAATGGAACGGGTTATAGAAAAGATTACCGTAGCGTAGGGAAAACGCCGCCGTCCAATCAAGATGCGGAAATATGCCAAACGGCACCGCCTCCGACCAGCTGCCCATGGCCAGCGGTCGAATAAAGCCCAACACCAAATACAACCAAATCGCCGCACCAAACGCGATGGGAATGTGCAATCCCATGCCCAATGCTCGTGCACGACGATAGGTGCGCACCCACCACAAACACAACGACAGCGTCAGGAAAAATCCCGCAACGATCCACCAACCGCCCTGATTCATCGCAGGAATTCGAAGCCCGTACGATGGTGGCGGCGGCTCTAGCCCCAGCCAAAACAGTTGGCGGACAAATTCGCTCAAACTCCAGTTCACCGAGGCCCACATGTTGAGCCCGATGATCTCGAAAGCTAGCAGACCGCAAAGCAACGAGGCGAGCCCTGTGGTGCCGAGATAAACCGGGCCAATCTGCGCGTCACCCAACTTGCCCAACCAGCGATTGAGCATGGTTGCATTGCCACGACTCCATTCGCCGCCCGGAAGCACAGGCGTGCCCAGTTGCGCGGGGCCGTGAACTTGCACGGTGGTGAAGAGGTTTTGATATTCCATAGCCATGATGCGTTTCCCCCTTTTTCTCTATCTCGCCCAGATCGGCATGTTTAACCACCAGGTCCACCACTCAGGCCAACCACGCGTCCAAAAAGGACCGCTGATGATGATGCAAATGGCGGCCCACACAACCGCTGACAATGCGAGGAATAACCCAAGACGATGAATGCCTAGCGTGCCAATTGAGTAACCGATGGTGTCGCGGAAGAACGCGTTTTCATCCTCAGCTGTTTTTACGGTTTCGCCCTTTTTAGGATTGGTTGCAGACAACACCAATCCTCCGTGCAACGACAGTGCAAAGGTAGTTGCGAAGAACCCACTCACCGCCAGCATATGCGCTGGGTTGTAGTGAAAATGCAAATTCTGGTAGCCGACGTTGGACACCCAATCCAAGTGGCTGAAGATGCCGTAAGGAAAGCCGTGCCCCCAAGCGCCCATCAGCACAGGACGAATGACAACCAATGAAAAGTACGCAAAGATCGCAAACGAAAACGCAACCGGTACGTGATAGCCCATGCCGAGTTTGCGGCAGATTTCGACCTCGCGTAATGCCCAAGAAACAAACGAACCTAGCGCGCATATTGTGATGATCTGCCACAGGCCACCCTCGCGCATCGGGGCTAACGCAAGTCCATACTTCAGGTCTGGCGGAGCAATGCTAATTTGCCAGATATTCCACGTTGGGCCGATGGCTGCGCCGTACACAATCAATGCCGTTCCGAAAAGCGCGAAGAACGCCGCCGTCACGCCAAAGAATCCCACGTAGAACGGACCGATCCAAAAATCAAACAGGTCACCGCCGAGTAGCGTGCCCCCGCGCACACGGTATTTCTTCTCAAAGCTGAGCAGAGCCATAGCGGTCATCTCCTGTCGTTACTGTCGTTAATTTAAGAATATTGATTCAAAACTCAGCGGCAAATCGTCTTCATGGCGCGTGTGGCCGGACTTGCCAATGGGTTCTCGGTAACCACGTCGCGAATGCGCGCCAAAAATTAGGCGCATTCGCGACGGCGGTCAGCGAACCGTCAGGGCTTAGCCGGGACAGGTGCCTTAGTTGCGGCTTGGGTGGTGGCACCCCAGCCGAGATGATCTGAGTAGCGTGGTGAGCTGAGCACGATGAAGTGAATCAGCAGCGCCATACCAAACGCGAACATCAGTACTGCGATGAGGGCTCGACGTGGGTCGAACAGTAACCAAATTTTCCACATAACTTTTCTCCTGAATTTAGGTGAGATACGACATAAAGGTGTAGACGGAATCCTTTACGGCGTGAATGACTGACTTGTCGCCCTCCGCACCCGGAAACCACGTCCGCCAGCTTAGGTGCAGCAGCTGCCCCATCACGGCGATCGTAAGAATTACGAAAAAGCTCGCGAGGTAAATCGCTGAAAAACCTGGGTTGGTGTTTACTGGAATCTTGACCATGGTGGCCTTTCGTAATCTTGACGTGAGTGTTCTAGTTGCGAGGACTACGAATCAATAAAACGGACGCCACATCCACACGAGAATGTGCGCGACAACCGTTGCTGCAACGAAGCCGAGCATGCTGGTCATAAAGACCCCATGAAACTCTTTTGCTTCACCTTCAGTTAGGCCCGATAGCGACCCATTGCTTCTGTCTGCCATGTTTAGCATCTCCAAAAAAGGCCTCTCGGCCAACACCGCGCGAACCCCACACGGCCGGGATTAACCAAGTCACGCGACAGCCAATGCGTCACTTGGAAAACAGGTTGCTGAATTGCTTCAACGAAATTTTTTGCATTGGGGTAGCTCATACGAGCGCCCCTTCAAATACGATGCGTCCTGCGGCGGCCACGCGCTCAGCGGTAACCACCTCAACACCCGCTGCGCGAGCGTTACGTTCCGCCTGATCGCGCAAGCGTTTGGCGGCAGAAATACGCACCAACACGGGCTGCGCATCCACTAATTCGTCAAGCGCTGCCTTCGCGTCATCAAGCCACAGCATTTCGCGATGACTCTTGGCGGGTGTCGCCTCAACGCGATCCATTTCGGTCGCGAGCGGAATGATGTGGAACAGCGCATCGAACAACGCGTTGCACACTTCCTGAATCACGTACGTTGCGCCCGAGTAGCCCATAAATGGCGTACCCGTATGACGACGAATTACCGCGCCGGGGAATGAGGCCGGGATGTAGCAACAGCGCCCACCTGCCTCAGCCGAATACATGCGCTCGTTAAAGCTGCCGAACAGGATTAACGGAGGCTTTTCTTTGACCAGTTTGCGCACCGCTTCGTTATCGGTCTTGGCACCGGGCAGGCGTGGCACGGCGAAGTTGCAAGGCAGCCCCATTTCGTCTTCGAGGAAATGGCGCAGGCCCCGGGTATAGGTTTCATTGGCGACCACAGCAAAGCTCGCGGTGCCGAAAAAGTCTTGCGTGACCGAGCGCCACAAGTCCCAAATCGGTTTGATCGTGGTGTGCTTCTCGCGTTCGATGAACGGCTCAGGATCAATGCCGAGTAGTCCACCAAGGCTGCGCAAAAATTTGGTGGTGCTGTGCAAGCCAATTGGCGCTTGCAAATAAGGACGCTCCAGCGTTTCGCACAGCAGCCGACCGAACTCGCGATACATGCAAATATTCACCTGCGCATCGGCAAGGTTTCGGACATCGGCCAGATGCGTCCCCAGCGGAAACACCAGATTAATTTCTGCGCCGATGCCTTCAACCAACCGACGAATCTCGGCCAAATCGCTCGGCATATTGAAGGTGCCGTAACAGGGCCCGATAATGTTTACCAGCGGCTTCGATCCAGCGGGGCGCTCACGGGGTGGCGGCACGCCGCGCTTGTAGCCGTACTCAGCAAACACCCACGACATCGCGCGATTGGCGCACTGCCATTGATCTTCGTCAATGGTGCGCGGCAAGAAGCGTTGAATGTTGGTGCCCTGCGGTGTCACGCCACCGCCAATCATCTCAGCGATGGAGCCGGTGACGACCACCGCAGGCATGTCTGGATCAAGCACCTTATGCGCCTGCTTCATGGCACCTTCGGTGCCTTCGCGGCCAAGGTGCTCTTCAGCCAAACCAGTGACCACAATCGGTAGTTCGTGCGGCGGCAGGCCATCGGTGTAATGCAGCACCGAGGTGACTGGTAAATTCTCGCAGCCAACAGGGCCGTCGATGATGACCTGCAAGCCTTTGACGGCGGTGAACACATACACCGCACCCCAATAGCCGCCTGCGCGATCATGATCGAGTACCAACATCAGATCATCTCCTGAGATTTGAGCTGCTTGGCGATTTTGATCACCTGACGCTTGTAGTGTTCGCGGAATTCGGGCCGGTCTTTGGGCACGTCGTGCCACACGCCAGCTGCGTGACCTTCGCCCACGCCGTTGAAGAACGCTTCCATGTCGACAAAACGGGCTTTATTGGCGAGCGCGGCATTGACGACTTGCGCCAACGAACCTGCGCCCGCAGGCCCCATCAGCGGGCGTGCAGAAATCAAGTTGGTGAAATACAGCGAAGGAATGGTGGCCTGTTTCGCCGCCTGAACTACGGGCGTGGTGCCGATGGCGAGATCAGGTTGAAACTCGCGCATCGCGGCGAGGTCCTGCTCAAGTGACGCGCGAAACTGCACATACACGTTTTTGCTCGCGAGCCACTGGCGATCCGCTTCGTTCCATGCGGTCTTTGGGCACGCCGTGCCAACGTAGCGAACATCCGCACCGCTCTCGATTAAGAGACGGGCAACGAGTAACTCAGAGCCTTCATAGCCGGACAGCGTAATGCGACCTTTGATCGGCATTTTGGCGAGCGCGCCTTTGATGGCGGGCAGAACTTTATTTTTCGCCGCATCAATTTTTTCTTGCGATGTGTTGGTGGCTTGGCCGATGGCTTGCAGCCACGCCTCGGTACCCTCGTAACCTACCGGTGCCGAGCCCACAACGCCACGACCCGCAGCCTCAAATTCGCGCACGCTGGCGATGTAGAAAGGATGCAGCGCCGCTACGACTGAGCAGTCAAGCGCAGCGTAGAGCTCGCGCCATTCGCGCGTTGGAACAACGGGGCCAGCGGCCAAGCCCATCGGCTCTAGCATCATGCCGATGCCAACAGGATCCGCAGGGAAAATTTCACCGAGCAGCGCGACGGTGGGCTTCTCAGAACGGCCACCTTTAGGCGCGAGCACTGGGCCGGCCTCGGCCTCGGCCCGTGCGTATTTGAGCATTGCACCCGCCAACACATCTTTTGCCTCAGCATGGGTCGGCACGCCAAATCCGGGCACGTCAATGCCGATGATGCGCACGCCGTTGATCGCTTTTGGCAACAGTTGCAGCGGCACGCCAGAAGCAGTGGGTACGCACAAATTGATGAGCACAATCGCGTCGTATTTTTCAGGATCAGCGAGCTTGTACGTGGCCTCCCGAATGTCCTCGAATAGTTTGCCGGTGACGAGGCTTTCTGAGTTGAACGGCACGTAGCCGACAGTGCGCCGAGCGCCGTAAAAGTGCGACGTAAAGGTCAAACCATACACGCAGCACGCGGAGCCGGAAAGCACCGTTGCCGTGCGTCGCATGCGCAATCCCACCCGCAGGCTGCCGAACGCGGGGCACATGGATTGCGGCTGGTCGTGCGGGCCGGCATCGGCCTTGAGTGGATAGTCTTTAGCGTACTGCGAGAGCACGTCTGTTTTGCCTGCAGCCTTGGCGGCAACCAGCATTTGCTCTTTGCCAGAGTGGCAGCCCAAGCCGTCAGCGTTCAGAGCCTCGGGCACTGGCACTCTGGTGATTGGAACTTCTGCAACTGCACTCATTGAATACTTTTCAAACCGTGTCGTAAACGACTTCGAGGGACGCTTTGGAGGTGTCGGTTTTGCCGCACATATCGAATTGAGTGGCCGGTTGCAGCACTACGTTTCTGCCGGTCAACTCGCTTGAAAACAAGCCGAGCAATTGATCTTGAGTGAGTGGATTTGGACGCACTGGCGGGGCCAAACCAACAGCCTCAGCAAGGCTTGCAAACAGCGGGCCCCACTGCGAATCGTGGGTGCCAATAATTTCGTAATTGGCGCTCTTTTTGCGAATGTCGTCGTCTGCCGGAATGGCTGCCAGCACCGGAATGCCTGCCTTCGCGGCGAAGGCTTGCGCCTCACCCGAATGATCGTCTTTGTTGATGACCATACCGGCCACGCCGACGTTGCCACCGAGTTTGCGAAAGTATTCAACCGCTGAGCACACGTTGTTAGCCACGTACAACGACTGCAAGTCGTTTGATCCGACCACGATCACTTTTTGGCACATGTCACGGGCGATCGGCAAGCCGAAACCGCCACACACCACGTCACCCAAAAAGTCGAGCAGCACGTAGTCGAAGCCCCACTCATGGAAGCCCAATTTTTCAAGCAGTTCAAAGCCGTGAATGATGCCGCGCCCGCCGCAACCGCGACCGACCTCAGGCCCACCCAATTCCATGGCGAACACACCGTCGCGCTTGAAGCACACATCGCCAATCACGACCGGCTCACCAGCGAGTTTTTTCTTGGCGGAGGTTTCGATAATGGTGGGGCAGGCGCGGCCTCCAAACAACAGCGACGTGGTGTCGCTTTTTGGGTCGCAGCCGATGAGCAAGACTTTTTTGCCTTGCTGCGCCATCATGTACGAAAGATTCGCCAGTGTGAAGCTTTTGCCGATGCCACCCTTGCCGTAAATGGCGATGATTTGCGTCTCTTTGGTGACAGCGGTGGTGACCACTTTGTCTGGCTCAACAGCCGCCTCGTCGCGCAACGCCTGCTTCATAAAAGTGAGCGGCGAAGACGCGGGTAGGGTGTGGGTTTGGCTCATGCGCGAGCGCTCCAGTTAAGAATCATTTTTAGGCAATGAGGATCGGTAAATGCTGTGTCGTATGCGCTAGCAACCATCGCTGAATCCGTGGACTCCGCGCGATGCGTTATCAATCCATCGAGCGATAGACGCCCCGACTCAGCCATGTCTTTTACGGCCATCAAATCGCTCGGCTGCCACTGCGCCGCGATGCGAATACGTGCCTCGCGCATGAAGGCCTGCGCGAAGACAAAACTAATCGAGCTCTCATAAAAACCAGCAAGCACTACCTCACCCCCGGGGGCCAGTCGTGCGATCAATGTGTCAATCAAACGCGCGTCGCCGCTGACATCACAAATCGAGTGATAGCGACGTGAACAGTCGTCCTCGGCGGGGTCAATAACGGCGTAGCCCTCGGCACCGATGCGACGCGCTGCATTGGTTTCCCACACCGTGGGTTTGGCACCTGCGGCGACCGCCAAGCGAGCGACCAAGCGACCGAGTACGCCATGACCAATGATGAGATCGGGCTGCACCGTGGCGCCCGGGGCCACGTGATACGCCGTGGCCGCAAGCGCGAGCAACACGCCGCGATCAGCAAGTGACTGAGCAATCGTCATCGCTCGATTGGAGGGCAACACCACGCGTGATGCACTGCCACCGAACAATCCTTTGACCTCGCCGTAGCACTTCGCGCCAGGCACAAAAACAAAATCGCCAACGCGGGCACGGGCATTGGCACCGGCATTCACCACGCGACCCACCGACTCATACCCCGGCACTAACGGATAGCCCATTCCGGGAAACTGCGGCATGCGACCAGTCCACAGGAGGCGCTCGGTGCCAGTGCTGATGCCGCTGTGGGCAACATCGACCAGCACATCGTCGGGCGCGAGTTCGGACAAGCAAAGTGCTTTCAGCGCCAACTGCCCCGGCTCCTGAAACACCACTGCAATACTGTCCAACTTCGCTCCTCCTAGCCAGAACGTCGCAGGGACTACCTGCGCCGCCATCGTTTGCAACTTCACCATCGTTCGGGTTGATCACATCAACTTCTAACGAGGTCTGAGTGTCATTCTATGGAGACACTTTATTGTGTCAAGTGTTATTTACACTTATTCGAAACTATTTCTTGACGCGTCGCAGCATGGTCAATCACGCTTGACCGCAGTCAGCACGCTGGTCTGGAGCGGCATACGCGTTGGCCACGCTTTTATGTCGCCAAATCCGGCGACCGTAAGCAGCGCGGATACCTGCGCGAAGGTGCGCGCCTTGCCACGCCCCATGGCTAGAAAATACAAGCCGAAATATGCGTCACCCACCGGCTCGGCCCCCGGCGTGTTGGCCATCGGCTCGGCGACAAGCAGCGTGCCGCCTGCGGGCAGCGCAGCGGCAATGCTGCGCAGCAGCCGCGCGACGCGCGCATCATCGTGGTCGTGCATTACGCGCACTAAGCTCACTATGTCCGCGCCCTGCGGCAACGTGTCGTTGAAAAAGTCGCCGCCGTGCGCCTGTGTTCGCGCAGTCAAGCCGCACGCAGCGAAGCGCTCGGCGGCTCGCTCGGCCACCCTAGGCAGATCGAACAACTGTAGTTGCAACGCGCTGTGCCGTGCGCCGACTGCTGCCAAAAAAGTCCCCTCACCTCCGCCTACATCGAGCAGACATTGATGCCGCGCAAATGGGTACGCATCAAGCACTTCGTCAGCGATCAAGGTCTGCGTGCTGGACATGAGTGTGCTGTAAGTGGCGGCGGGTTCCGCGCCGACGCTGCGTGGTGCATCCGTATTGGCGTAGGGCCAGTAGGCGGCCATTTTCGTGTTACTGATTTCGCCGCGCAGCAAGGCCACCGGATCGCTCAAATCGGCATAGAGCAACGCGTGATGGCGCACTAAATTTTGCAGCCCTGCATTGCCCACCAGCGGCGCGCCGAGCGCCCCCAGTCCCACCCGGCGTGCGCCGCGCCATTCGAGCAAGCGCAGCGCCACGGCGGCGGCCACCAATTGCTCGCAAGCTGCAACGGGCAATTTGGTCTGCGCTGCTAGCTCGTCAATAGCGAGTGCGTTAGCTGCGACACGCTCAAAAATGCCCAGCTCAATGCAGGCATGAAGCACCTGCGAATAGACAAAACCGGCCACCAAATCGAACACCGCGCGAGCCCGTCGCCGTGCGATCCAACGGATACCGGGTATGCCGGATGACCAGCGTTGGAACGCGGGGCTGGTGAGCCACGCATCACGCTGCCGCCACCAACGATCTAG
The DNA here is from genome assembly GCA_031409935.1 of Burkholderiales bacterium. GTDB lineage: Bacteria > Pseudomonadota > Gammaproteobacteria > Burkholderiales > Casimicrobiaceae > Casimicrobium. Next base: position 94,747 of record JANNYE010000123.1, read on the forward strand.
CAGCGTCATCGTCACGATATTCGCGGACGACGTGCGGAAAGACTACGCTGCAAGCCGCAGTTTTTTCGGCAGCAAACGCGACGCCTCAGCGGCGATCAGGGCGCGCAAACTGTCGGCACCGCGACACGCCGGAATCGCGTCGGCCGCGAGCGAGAGCAAGCGATTGAGCCGCAGCACCGCGCCGTCGATGCCGAGCTCAATGGCCGCACTCGGTCGGCCTAGAGCTGCGTCGCGACCGACGGGTTTGCCGATGTCTTCTTCGGAATCCACGGCGTCATGCAAATCGTCGGCCACTTGATACGCCTCGCCAAGACCCAAGCCCACCGCGCGCCACGGCGCAGGGTCAGTGCCGGTGGACGCCGCGCCTGCCATCGTGGCCGCAGCGAACAGTGCGCCGGTCTTTGATTGTTGGTACGCCGCAAGCGAGACGGTGGATTCGCATTCCCACGCTTGTCCGGCACAGATGCCGCCCGGAGCGCCGACCGATTCGCCGACGATGCCGAGCAGTGCGGGCAGTCGTTGCGGCACGGCAATCGCGCCGCGCGCGGCCACCTGAAAGGCCAGCACGATCAGCGCGTCGCCGCTCAACACGGCAAGCCGCTCGCCAAACGCGCGATGCACCGAGGCCTTGCCACGGCGCGTGGCGGCGTTGTCGAAGCAGGGCAAGTCGTCATGCACGAGCGAGGCGCAATGCAATATTTCAATGGCAGCCGCAGCCGCATCGGTACATTCCCGCTGATCCTCGCCACAGGCCATAGCCACCGCCAGACACAGTCGCGGACGAAACCTACCGCCACCGGGAAACAGCGAATAGCGCAGCGCGGCGGCAAGCTTCGGCGGGCATTCGAGACGCGCACCGAGGGCGTCGTTGGTGGTGGTTGCTAGCAGCAGCGCACGCTCCAAGGCCGCTTCGATCCGGTCACTGGCATACAGAGCATCTTTGGCGTGAGCGGACATGGCAGGCCTCCTTGGATGCAGCAACGGCGGACGACTGTCCATTTAAATTGACACATCTGTCATCTATCATATACACGCATGCATCCCGCCGTCAACGTAAACCTGAATTTTCACGCCTCCCCGAGGTGCTACGCTCTGTGATGACGAGGCAATCCAAACACGCGATAGTCATCGGTGCTGGCATCGGTGGTCTTGCTGCGGCGGCGCGCCTGGCGCATGCGGGCATGCGCGTGACGGTGCTTGAACGGGCGTCGCAGCCGGGTGGCAAGCTCGCCACCGTAAACATTAACGGGGCAACGCTCGACGTTGGCCCCACCGTGTTTACGATGCGCTGGGTGTTTGACGCGCTGTTCACCGCCATTGGCGAGCGGTTTGACGAGCACGTTGCGCTCGCGCCTCTGACGATGCTCGCGCGCCACTCGTGGAGCGAAACCGAGCGCTTTGATTTGTTTGCGGATGTTGAGCAATCGGCTGCGGCTGTCGCGCAGTTTTCAGGAGCGGCTGAGGCCACGCGCTTCGTCGCATTTTGCGCGCGAGCAAAGCGAATTTACGACACGCTCAACTTGCCGTTCATACAATCGGCGCAACCCAGCATGTCGCGGCTAATTGCCAGCGCACTGCCCGGAGGAATGCTCGACCTTTCACGGATCGCACCGTTTCGTAGCCTTTGGTCGACCCTCGGAGACTACTTTCACGATCCGCGATTGCGTCAATTGTTTGGCCGCTACGCCACGTACTGTGGTGGCTCGCCTTGGTTGTCGCCGGGCACCTTGATGTTGGTCGCGCATGTGGAGCAATCGGGTGTGTGGAGCGTGCGCAGTGGCATGCACAGTGTGGCGCTCGCAGTGGCTGCGCGCGCTGTGGCGCAAGGCGCTGAGTTTCGTTACGGCTGTGCTGTAAAGGAGATCGTCACCCACGGCGGCGCGGCGACCGGCATCGTGCTCGACAGCGGCGAGGTGATTGCGGCGGATGTGGTGATTTCGAACGCAGATGTTGCCGCGCTCTCGTCGGGGTTGCTTGGAAAAAGTGTATCGACGGCGACACCGCGCGTAGCAAGATCGCAGCGTTCGCTGTCCGCATTCACGCTGGCGTTAATCGGCAACGTCAGCGGCTTTCCGTTGCATCGACACAATGTGTTTTTCTGCGATGATTACGCACGCGAGTTCGCGGACATCCGCGAGCGTGCGCGCCTGCCCGCATCGCCGACGGTGTATGTCTGCGCCCAGGATCGTGACGACACGTGCGCGGCACCCGGTGCGCCAGAACGATTGTTTTGCATCGTTAACGCGCCTGCCAACGGCGATTCGCATGCGTTCACGGAGGACGAAACGGCACGTTGTGAAGCTGCGGTTTTCGCGCTGTTCGCAAAGCACCGATTGCACGTTGATTTTCAGCCGGAGAACCTCATTGCCGCAACGCCTAACGAGTTCGCGCAACGCTTTCCCGGCACCGGTGGCGCACTGTATGGCCGCGCGCCGCACGGCTGGTTGAGCTCGTTTCAACGCCCTGGCGTACGGAGCAAAGTCCATGGCCTCTACCTCGCCGGCGGCAGCACGCACCCCGGCCCTGGTGTGGCGACGGCCGCGCTCTCAGGTCATCACGCAGCCATCGAAGTGTTGAAGGACTTTTCGTGACCGTGATGACGCGTTTCAACAATCAGGTGACACCGGGCGGCTACGCGTGGTGGTACATCGACGCGGTGAGCGATGACGGAAAGCATGCGCTTAGCGTCATCGCCTTTATCGGCAGCGTTTTTTCGCCGTACTACGCGTGGCAGCGGCGGCGGCACGGCGCGGGCAACACCGATCCTAACGCGCACTGCGCTATCAACGTGGCGCTCTACGATTTGTCGCACCAAAAGCGCACGGCAAATCACTGGACGATGACCGAGCGCAACGCCGCCTCGACGAAGCGCGATGCACACCAATTGCAGATCGGCCCAAGCGCGCTGCGCTGGGAAAACGGCGTGCTGGTTGCCGATGTTCACGAGTTCGCAGCACCGATTCCGCGCCGCGTGAGCGGACAGTTTCGCATCACGCCAAGCGTCGATGTTCATGCGCAAAATCACACTATCGCCATCGACGGCGAAGGTGCTCACTTTTGGCAACCACTCGCCCCCACCGCACGCATCAGCGTTGCATTCGCCGAGCCCGCGCTGCGTTGGAGCGGCCATGCCTACATCGACAGCAACTACGGCCACGTGCCGCTGGAGGCGACGTTTCGCGATTGGCAATGGGCAAGGGCAACGCTCGCCGATGGCAGCACGGCGGTGAGCTACGACGTGACGTTGGCTGACGGCGGCTCGCTAAACGTCGCACGGCGCTACCGCGCCAACGGTGATTGCGAACCGTTCACGCCGTCGGTAACAGTGGCGTTACCGACGACCCGCTGGGGTATCCACCGCGCATGCCAGAGCACGTTGGAATCCGCACCCAGCATCACAGCTACCCTAGAGAGCGGCCCGTTTTACGCCCGCTCGCTCGTCGCTGCGCATTGGCTCGGCGAACCGGTCACCGCCGTGCATGAGAGCCTGTCCCTCACTCGATTTACGCAGCCCACCGTGCAGGCGATGCTGCCGTTTCGCATGCCGCGCTGGGCTGCGCCTATCAAATAGCTTTTTATGTAAACGCCCTATACGCCGGGGCTAGCGGCACAATTAGCATAAGCGACCGGTTAAAACCACAGGCACCAAGCGGTAACTCCGTTTCTAAATCAATAGGAGACTAGTGTCGTGTCACGCCTGAAATGACGCATCTCGCTTGCCCTCGCTGTGCAGGGCGTTGTTGCAAAACTTGCACATGCCCCGGCATGCGCTGCGCTTTTCGCCTAGCCTAGCCCACCGATGGCGGCGCGATATATCGTCATTTCAAACGTGACACGACACTAGGCGCGACGACGCAGACAGTGCGTTAGCACGGCAAGGAGGAGCAACGACGGATCGTATTGATTTAGAAATGGAATCGCCTGCCCGTGACGGGCAAAGCGCTTGTGTGGTTGACCAACAAACTCAAGCTGGCCGCCATCACGATTGCCGCGCTCGACAAGGCGCGCTGGCGGGCGGAGTTGTTCTTCATTACTGTCCTAAACCAGTCGATGGATGGATCAAGCAACATCTGCGGATCAAGAATTTCTACGGCACCACCGAGAAGGCGGTGAAGACGCCAATTTGGATCGCGATGTCGATGTACGAACTCATCGCGATCATCAACAAGCGCTTGAAGCTCGTCCCGTCACTGTACAGCTTGCTGCAGGTGCTCTCGCTCACGCTGTTCGAGAAAACCACATTGCAAGAAGCACTGCACGGGGCTAAGCCCTACGAAAACGACACACCTTCCGTTAACCAATTGAATTTGTTCAAGTTTTTACCGGGCAGTAGTACACGATTAGCACGTAGTCGGTTTCTAGTGAAAGCAACGTTTAGCCCCTTTAAAGCTTGACGTTAAGCATGGAGCGGTTGCGCGCAAAAGCGTGGAGCTGGTCACGCCACACCGAGCGATCTCGGCAATGTCACCGCCTGTAGTGACACCTTTTTTTGTTGTGGGCCAACGTGCTGCGAGCCCACTTCGACAAAGTCAAATTCGCAAGTGACGCGCGACACGCCTGCCTTTTCGGCGACGATCATCAGATCGACATACAGAATTGCGCCGAGCCCCGCGCTTTGCGCCGACGCTGCAACCGCCACGCGATCAATGTACAAAAACTGCGTGTAATGCTCGCAAAACCACCGGCAATTCACGCTGCCATATTTCGCGCCCTCACGTAGCGCCAACAAAAACGCCCGCACCACGCCGTCGATTTCAACAACACGGTGGTATGCCGCCGACGCACGCAGCGAAGCGAGCAGTGTCTCGTCCATCGGACTCGATAGCTGAACGGAAGCCTCGTTCAACGCAAGAATCTGCGTGAAATAACCAGCCGTTACGTCGCGAATGAGCGGCGCGTTGATCGCGTTCAATCGAGAGTCTCCATGTCAAATTGCGCATGTGTGAACGCGTCCCGCACAGGCCGTCGCTACGTATCAATCGTGCTCGGGTATCGCAGCTTAAGCGATGTCACCGAGTTCGCAACAAGCTGAGAAAGCGCAGCCGCATCCAAGTCCGTCAACTGCTTGAAGTAAAGACAAGCTTTGCCCATTTTGTACTTGCCCAACCGCACCAGCAGCGCCGCTTGATCTTCGCTTTCACCCGCCAGGTACACCACAAATTCTTTGCCGCGAATGGCGAAACCCGCGAGGCAGGACGAGCCTGTGTGACCGCTTTCATACCGATAGTTGTACGCGCCATAACCCACAATGCTCGGGCCCCACATCGTCGGCTGCTCGCCCGTGACCTTCGCCAACATGGCCATCAGCGCGTGCGCATCGTCGAGCTGCGCAGCGGACGCGCGCGAGGCGAGGTAGGCATCAATGCTGGCGTCGGTTGGTTTGGTTTTGGATTGAGCCATCCGCCATGTCTCCGTTGTAGATAGATGCAGATACGCAGAAATACTGGACGCTTAGCGACCAAACTCGTTCGCCTGAGAGACGAGTTTGATCACACCGTTCAGCGCATTTTCGGCGCATCACCCTTGTGGGTTGCGTCCGACGCCTTGTCGGTCATTTGCTTTGGATCATCCGACTTCCGCCGCACGGTCCAAATTTGGTAGCCACAAAAGCCCAGCGCAAGTGCTGCGAAGGCGATGATTTCGATGAGGGCGTAGTACTTGGAATCCATCACGTTGTGCTCCGTTCTTACCGGCTATCCGGGGATGCGTTGATGCTGATCTTGGCGCTCTACGCGCTCTAGCCGTTCAAATAGTTCGATCAACCACAACGCGCGGTCGCGCACGTTCCACCATGCTGGCGTACGGCTTCCGGTTGCGTCCAGCACAGCACTTAAGTGTTCAGTTTCGCGATCCACGCGGAGCACGGCGTCGATCAGCAAGCGTGCTTCCGGCAGCGGTTGCGCCAAACTGCCGGCAGCGCGTTCAACCGGCATCATCAACACTTTGCTCAGCAGCGCGGCCTTCCGCTTCGCCCCCACCACCGCGCGTTGCGACACCGAATCAAAACCGTTACGCTCGACTTGTTTGCCGATTTCTTGATACAGCACGCGCGCCGCGTTAATACCAGGGCGGCAGGCTGCGGGTAGCTGCGCCACTCCCTGCCCCACACGCTCGTACAGCGCATCGGCGGCTGCGAGCAAGCGCTGCACGACACCACCCAACGCGGGCGTAAACACAGGCGCTTCTAACCATCGATCCGGGTCAATGCCCGCCTCGCGCATCCACGCCATCGGCAGATAAAGTCGTCTCTCACGTGCATCCTCGCCAACGTCACGGGCAATATTTGACAGTTGCATCGCCACGCCTAGGTCGCATGCGCGAGCGAGTGCGGACGCGCCGCGCGCGCCCATGAGCAACGCCATCATCACACCCACCGTGCCCGCCACACGCGTGCCATAGGCATACACATCGTTGATCGTTTCGTAGCGACGAAATTCAGCGTCCCACGCAAAACCTCCGATCAACGCCTCGGGAATGTCGCGGGGAATGGCGAAGCGAGTGGCGATGTCGGCGAAGGCACGATCCGCCGACGCATCACTCGGCTGCCCCGAGTACAAACGCGCCAACCGATCACGCAAATCGATGACCGCCTCAGCTTTTCTGTCGTGCAAATCTACCGCATCATCGGCCACCCGACAAAACGCGTAGAGCGCTAATGCGGGCTCGCGTACAGGCTTCGGCAGCAGCAGTGATGCAGCAAAAAAAGTGCGCGAATTTTCTTGCAGCATGGCGCGGCATGCGACGATGTCAGACGCGGCCTCAGAACGCGCTTCGGCGCTTTGTGGACGACGATAATTAGCGTGGTGTTGTGACATATCTAACATCGGGAATCAAACTATCAAGCACGCGCGCCGAGGACAGCACGCCCGGAAGCCCCGCACCGGGGTGCGTGCCCGCGCCGACGAGAAACAAATTATCAATGTCTTCACTCTTGTTATGCGGACGAAACCACGCGCTTTGCGTGAGCACCGGCTCCAGCCCAAACGCAGCACCCTGCACGCTGTTCAGGCGATCCTGGAAGTCTTGCGGCGTCAGGCGATGTGAAGTCACAATTTCTTTGCTGAGATTCGGTAACAGCGATTTTTCAAGTGCATCGCACAGCGCCTGTTGATAGCGCGGCGCAACGGCCGCCCAGTCCGTGCCGCTGGCTAAATGTGGCACCGGCGAGAGCACGTAAAACGCATCACAATCGGGTGGTGCTAGTGACGGATCGGTAGCCGTGGGCCGATGCAAATACAGGCTGAAATCATCAGCGAGAATTTTCCTTTCAAAAATATCTTGCAGTAATTCGCGGTAGCGTGGCCCGAGCAGAATGGTGTGATGAGCCACATCAGGATATTGACGACGCGTGCCGAAATACCAGACGAACAAACTCATCGAATAGCGCGCGTTGTCGAGCTTTTTGTCTGTCCAACGCTTGCGCGCATGCGACGGCAATAGATGCTTGTACGTCCACGCGGAATCGGCATTGGACACCACAATATCGGCGGCAATCATCGCGCCAGACTTGAGCTTTACGCCGGTCGCCCGACGCCCCTTAAGCGTAATCGAATCGACCTCAGCATTGCAGCGCAGCGTATTACCTTGCCCTTCAATCAATCGCGCCAGCCCCTGCACCAAGGCGCCCGTACCGCCCATCGCAAAATGCACGCCGCCCTTGCGCTCCAAATGCGCGATCAGGCAATAAATTGAGGTCGTCGCAAACGGATTGCCACCGACCAGCAGCGGATGGAACGACAGCACGGTGCGCAGCTTTTCGTTCTTGACGTACTTGGACACCAGCCCATACACCGTCCGATAACTTTGCAGCTTGATCATCTGCGGAATGATCTTCGCCATATTGCCAAACGTATTAAACGAGACGTGCCCTAACTGCTCAAAACCAATTTTGTACGTTTCCTCCGACACCGACATGTAGCGCTCATAGCCGGTCACATCTTGTGGCGAAAAACGCGTCACTTCCGCGCGCATTTGCGCAGCGTCGCCGGTGTAATCAAACACATCGCCGTCGTCAAAACGGATGCGATAAAACGGCGTGACGGCACGCAACTCAACGTAATCCGACAGGCGTTTTCCGCACAGTTGCCACAGCTCTTCAAACAAAAACGGCGCGGTCACGATCGTTGGCCCCGCATCAAACGTGAAGCCGTCCTGACGGTAAACATAGGCGCGACCGCCCGGTGCATCGAGTTTTTCGAGCACCGTCACGCGGTAGCCTCGCGCGCCCAAACGCACCGCTGCCGCGAGGCCGCCGAAGCCGCTGCCGATGACCACCGCATGCGGACGATGCAGATTGCTGGTGGCTTCGATCGGCATGAGTTCGTTGGTTGAGGGGAGCTTCATGCTGCGGACATTTCTGTTTCATGGAAGTTCTGCAACACGCCAAGTTGTGCTGCAAAATCAAAAATTATTTCGCCAACCTGCTGCGGCGCTTCTTCATGCACAAGATGCCCGAGATGGAGCAAATGCTTCACCGTAGCCTTCGGCAGATAGCGTTGCAAACGCGCCGCATCATTCGGCGGCACGGTGCGATCATTGTCGGCAACGATCAGCAGCATCGGCGTGACCAACCGCGCAATGTCTCGTTCCAGCGCAGGCAAATCCCAATGCGCCATCATGTTGAGGGCGGCGGCAGCATGTGATGAATGACGCATTAGTTCGCCATAAAGCGCCACGCCGTCTGCGTCGATTTTCGATCCGGTGCCCTGCAACAGTCGCTCAGTCACAGCGCGATCACCCGCGCGCCACGAAAATAATTTCGGCACCAGTGAGTTTGCAGCAAGCAACTTGGCAAGCGGCGAAAACACGGTGCCGGGTAGCCCTTGCAACGGCAGCATCGCACCGTTGATCGCGACGATACCTGTGGGCGAAATTGCGTCGTCGAGGCACATGCGTGTAGCAATCGCAGCGCCCGCCGAATGACCGATGGCGAGCGTGGGTTTCGCGCGAAGTTTGGTGAGCAATGCAGTGATTAGCGCCGCGAACGAGGGCAATGCGTGCTCAGCGGGCAGCGGCGCAGAGGTGAATCCGTGACCGGGCAAGTCCGGTGCAATGACGGTAAAAAATTTTGCGAGCCACGGAAACAGGCCGCGCCATGAGTGAGTCGCAGCACCGGTGCCATGCAGCAGCAACAACGTTGGGCCTGAACCCGCTTGCTGCACATGCCAGCGCAATCCACCCGCTTCAACGAACGAGCTTGCCTCGCGATTTGGCCACGTCAAACCACTAACATCCCACCGCATCACGCCACTCATCGCGCTGCCCTGCTGTTTTTCGTTTGCGCCAGCACTGCCGCCGAGATAACCTGCGCACCCGCATACGGCAGACCCAGATAGCGCCCCCGCATTGCATCTGCCAGCGCCTTGGCGGAGGCTTGCGGTTCAGGCGAGGTGTCAATCATCAACACATTGAATCCGCCGTTGCGTAAACGCTTCGCAGCAGCCAGCGCGTCGGTAGCCGCCTGCGGTCGTCCCGGCGTGCCGTCACGCGCAATGTTGGCGCGACCATCGGTGAGGAACACCAGCGTTGGTGTCATGCCCCGCCGCTGCGCGGCATCAGCAACCAGAAACGCCATATCGATGCCCGCAGCGAGCGGTGTGCCGCCACCACCGGGCAATGACGCCAAGCTGCGTTTGGCGTGAACGAGCGAACGCGTGGGCGCGAGCAACGTCTCGGCTACTTTGCCCCGAAAACTGACGACCGCCACCTGATCGCGACGCACATAGCATTCAGCGAGCAATAACTCCGCGGCGCCCTTGGCTTCCGCGAGACGATGCAATGCGGCAGAACCCGATGCGTCAACCGCAAACACCGTAAGCGTTTCGCTGCGATGCGCGCGACGCGAGACGTGCCAGTCGTCGCGACGAATGAGTATGGGTGGCTGCTTAACTGTGGACGCGGTTTGAGTTCGCGCTCGGTCAGCGCGCCGAATCGTCTGCCAAGGTGCGGCTGCACGGAGTGTGGCGAGCACATCGAGGCGCGCGCCGCTCTTCGGGTCACCGCGTCGCGACGTTAGTGGGCGACCGCGCAGATTAGATAGCTGTTGCCGCCCCGCGCTGCCACCGCTGCGCTGTCCTGCTATCGCAGACGAGGGCGACATCGCGGCTTGGAGCTGTGCGAGCAGGTCGGCGGGAATCGCTGCTTGCGCTGCGTTGAGCACGCGATCTTCCATCGGCTGCTGTTCGTCTTTTGCAGCATGTTTTGTCGGTTCGTCGTTCGCATTGTTTTCTTCGGGGGGAGGCGTGTCTTGCGGGTTGGACTGCGGCTGTTGCTCGTTGTCTGGATGTGGCTTGTCTTCGTCTGCTGCGTCGTCGTCTGCCTCGTCCGCCGCTGGTTCGCTATCGTAAGGTTGCGGCTCTGGATTCGGCAACGATTGGGCCTGTGGTGCGAGCACGAGTTCAGCAGCCATGGTGATGTCTTCCTCAGTGACCTGCTCGCGACCAAACACCATGGCCGAGGTTCTCGCTGCGAGAACGGCTAGCTGCGCTGAGCGTAAGGACGTGATGCCAAACGCAAGCGCAACATTGCAAAGCGCGGCGATTTGCTCTTCGTCAATCGTAGCATCCGAGAGCGCGGACGAATCGTCTGCATCGCTCAATGCTTCGGTTGAAGCTGCATCTAACTCACCAAGAATGCGCGAAGAAATCTCACGCAAATCGAGGCGAAACGCTAGGCGATCAAGCAGCGCTGCGGGTGGTCGTTCGTCATCTGCCACACCCTCATCAAACGCGATCAAAACGAAGCGAGCATCGTCTTGCCCCTGAAGTCCGTCGCGCGCAAACCGCACGCGACCCGTGTCAATCGCAGCGCAGAGACGCGAGCTTGTCGACACGGTCATTCGCTCAGCCATCGTGGCCAACAATACGCCACCGTGGGCACGTGCCAGCAGGCCCGATTCAGCGACGGGTCGCCCCATCGCCAGCGTCGTAACCAGATCAAGTCCACCGAGCAAACGATCATCGCTAGCATTCAGCGGCAGGCGATGCACCTTGGGCGCTTGACCGCTCCGATGTTGAAGTCGCGAAGTGAAATGGACGAGCCACGCATCGCGCACCGGCCCGGCACCGGCACGAATGCTGACACCGTGCAGCGCCGCCGGATTGCTCGCCAAAAAATCTGCGATCAACAGCGCGCGTTGCCACTGAACTAGGGCTCGCTCGTGCGCTTTGTTGATGTCGATTTGTGGCGTTGACATACGTCTGGTTCGTCGATCAGACTACGCCGCCGCAGACACCGCATCGGTGAAAATTTCCGCGATGGCGCGCTCGACACGAATCGCCGAACCCGAATCATCAAGCGGGTCGCGGCGCAGACGATGTGCGAGCGCCATCGGTGCGACGCGTCGAAGCTGATCGTCACCGACCGTCGCTACATCCTCCAACGCTGCAAGCGAGCGAGCAGCGCGAATCAGCGTGAGCTCACCACGCAAGCCATCAGTGCCGAGTGCCATGCAAATTTGCGCAGCGCGAGTCAGCGCTGCATCGGTGACTTCAACTGTTTTAACCCGTACGCGTGCTGCACCAATTTGTTTGCGCAATTTGTCTTCAGCGCGTTTCCACGTAGCAGTGAATGCTTCGGTATCACGCTCAAATTGATCGCGACGTCTGATCACGGCAACGCGCTCTTCGATGTTTTTTGGCGTCGTCACATCAACCGAAAGTCCAAAGCGATCCAGCAGTTGAGGGCGCAACTCGCCCTCTTCTGGATTGCCACTTCCAATCAACACAAACTTTGCCGGATGGCGAATACTCAAGCCTTCCCGTTCGACCACGTTTTCACCCGAGGCGGCAACGTCGATCAGCAAATCAACCAGATGATCTTCCAGCAAATTCACTTCATCAATGTAGAGAAAACCACGATTGGCTTTTGCAAGCAGACCCGGTTCGAACGTTTTTACGCCGCGGGCCAGCGCGCTCTCAAGATCAAGCGCGCCTACCACGCGATCTTCCGTCGCACCGAGCGGCAGGTCAACTACGGGCACTGGAATCAAGTGACTTTTCACCGTTGCGCCCGATGCTTTTAGCGTGGCACATTCGGCGCAAGTCGAACTGCTACTCGCGGGATCACAGCCGTACTTGCAACCTACCGTCGCACGCATTTTTGGCAGCAATGCAGCCAGCGCACGCACTGCCGTCGATTTGCCGGTTCCGCGATCCCCCAAAACCAATACGCCGCCCACGCTCGAATCAACGGCCGCGATCAGCATGGCAAGCTTCATCGCATCTTGAGCGACGATGGCGGAAAACGGAAACGGGGACGACATACTGGGCAAAACCTTAATTATTTACAGACGACGAAGTGGGAGGCTGCAAGCGCAGGCGCATGTCCATGACGTGAGTAACCAGCGCTCCGACTAGTGCCAGTGCAATCCAGAACCATTCGGCGTGAACAAGCGCCGACCGCAGCGCCAAGGCGAGAAACGCACCTGGCAATAGCGACAACAATATTATCTTGATAGTCAGACCACCGACGCGTTGACGCGAGTACCACGACAACGCGAATGCCTCGACAACCATCACAGCCAACACGACATCCGCAATTCGCCCGTCAAGAAATAGTTTGCTTAAGACATCCATCGTCTAGAGTTTGGGCTCGTTGCTGATCTTGCGATGTGCGCGATTCACCGCCCACGCGATCATGATGACTACGAGAGGCACCGCCGCGCCGGTTGCAATGTGAGGATCCAACGTCGGCACGAGCATGGACAATGATTTAAACAAAAACGCGAACAAACCTACGACATAGTAGGAAATCGCTGCGATCGAGAGTCCCTCGACGGTTTGCTGCATTCGAAGTTGCATTTTGGCCCGCCGATCCATCGACGCCAGCAGCGCCTGATTCTGTTTTTCACGAACGACATCGGTGCGCGTCGACAGCAGATTGCTGGCTTGGGCAATACGCTCGGACACGTCGTGCAAACGACTGGCCACTGTGACACAAGTCGCCATGGCTGGCGTGAGCCTTCGTGACATGAATTCATCAACTGTCTGCACACCTGCAACGCGGCCTTCACGCAACTCCGCGATCCGCGAGCGCACTAATTCGTGATACGCACGACTCGCGCCAAAGCGCATTTGACTGTTCGCCCGTGTGCTCTCAACTTCCACGGCAAGGGTGGAGAGTTCGTGCAGCAACGATTCGTCGGTGCCTCGTTCTTGCGAAATGTTTGCAGTAATGCTCGCGAGCGAATTTTCGATGGCGGCGATGCGCGGGCCATGTTGTCGCGTGATTGGCAACGCGAGCAGCGCCATCATGCGGTACGCCTCAATCTCGAACATGCGTTGCGCGATTCGCCCGGTGTGGCGTGAGCCCAGTCCACGATTAAACAGCACGAAGCGCCCGCATCCATCCTTGTGCACGCGAAAGTCCGTGTAGAGCAGGCCCTGACCGTCGGCGACCTCGGCACCAACCAACGAGTTACCCGTGAATAGGATATGCAAATTGTCGGCGGTCGGAGTCGGGCCTGCGTCGTCCAACAGCAACGCTTGAGTCGCCACTATCGTCTCGCCCGGAATGCCTGACATCCACCCAATCGGCAGCGCATCGGAAGCTTGCTCTTCAAACGGCACCTCGCTCTTTCCAGGACGAAAAAACGTGTAGCTGGAGAACTCGGTGTGCCTTTCCCACTTGATGCTCAACGGGCCGAGATCGGCGCTGAAATGAGCGCTACTAGGCTCGGGTGGCTGCACGCCAAAGCGTTCGCATAACGCAGCCACGTGCGCGAGTTCTCTGCCACGTTCTTCAACCGCGACAATCACCGCCGCATAGGTAATGCGTCCAGGCGTCGACATCGCACTGGGTGGGCGCGCGTGAATTTCGTTGGCCAGCGCGAAGCGTTCCGGGTGGTTGGGAGGCAGAAAACTCATGTGCGATGCGATAGATAAAAGTAGCTATCAACGTCCAACAAATGGGGCGTTTAGTTGCACGATTGCGACATTGAGAATTGAAGCAAACGACACCCATGCGAGGTAGGGCAATAACAGGTGGGCAGAGCGTCGTGCCCACGGCCACATATAAACAACGAGAAGGAGAACAGACAGCCAAAGAAACCCCACCTCCCAAAGCGCCCAGTCAGGACGCTGCACGAAGAAAAATAAGGTGCTCCACAACACATTGCAAACGGCGTTGAGGGCAAACAGCGCGAGTATTACCCCTCGCTGCGATGCTGTGGTCGATGTTCTCCACGCCCACACGCCGGAGATCACACAGCAAATGAAAATGGTCGTCCACGCAGGGCCAAACAACCAGTCAGGCGGTTGAAACCATGGCTTTTTCAACCCGAAGTACCACGGCCCGAGCTGCGTCAACCTAGCACCCGCAGTCGCGACCACCACCGCCGCCGACGAGGCGACCAGCGATTGCACCCATAGACGCCCGCGTGTCACGGTCGAACGAGCCCGGTCAGATGGGCCATGTCTTTGAGGAAGATGCGCACATGTGCCACGGGTTTCGCCTTCACGAGCTTCTTGTGCATATAAGCCTGCCACGTTAAATGCTGCACATCCTTGTCGCTACACATGGTCACAAATCGCTCGCGGCGCTTGTCGCTTGAGTACCAGAACCTTTGCATGATGCCTAGCACCCAAAACACTTTGCCGTGGGCACGCATGAAATGCTTTCGCGCAGTCGCAAGCGAGCGTGCGTCGCCGGTCACGAGCGCCAGCTCAACCGCGTCGGCAGCCAATTGGCCGCCCAACATCGCGTAATAAATCCCCTCACCTGACGCAGGTGCGACGACACCCGCAGCATCGCCTGCCAACACCACGTCACGCCCGTTATCCCAACATTTAAGCGGCTTCATGGGGATCGGCGCACCTTCGTGACGAAGTGTTTCGGCATCACCTAGGCCGCATTTCTCGCGCAGTGTTGCCACCGAGGGGCGCAGCGCAAAACCCTTGCTCGCGCTACCAGTGCCAATGCTCGTGGTCGCGCCGTGCGGAAATATCCAACCATAAAAATCAGGCGACACAGGGCCTTGGTAGTAAACATCACAACGCGTTGCGTCAAACGTTTTTGTCGACTCCGCTGCGGCGATTGGAGAACGAACGATCTCGTGATAGGCGTAGACAAATTTGATGAGTTCAGCGCCTTTGATTTCCTGCCTCGCAACCGTTGATAGCGCACCGTCAGCACCAATCACGTTACGTGTTTTAATAGCGCGCGACGCCGTACTGCCGTCGGTTGCTCGTTCTTCGTAATGCACAGTGACGATGCCATCCTCTCGGGTCAATCGCGCATAGTTGCCAGTGACACGAGTCGTGCCCGAGCTCACGGCCCGACAGCGCAGCCATTCATCGAAATGTTCGCGATCCACCATGCCGACAAAACCGCCTTCAATCGGCATGTCGACGGCGCGGCCTTTGGGCGAGATCATGCGGGCTGATCTCACTTTGGCGACGATGAGTTCGTCGGGGATATCAAATTCGCGAACCAATATGGGCGGCACTGCGCCTCCGCAGGGTTTGATACGACCGGCGCGATCAAGCATCGCCACTTTGCGACCTCTACGTGCCAGATCATTGGCCGCCGTCGCGCCTGAAGGACCACCGCCCACTACTACGACGTCAAAAATTTCTTGCGGGTTCATTGAAACTACCTTTGATGCAAATGAGCGACTTGTTGTGCGCCAATAGCCGAGACATTGACCGAAGCCCAGCTTCGACGATGACTACTTACGCTTGCCGCAAGTGCGGCGGCTATCAGAAACAGCACCGCCTCGCCCGTGAAAACCGCACCGTAGCCGACCGCAGCGGAGCCAGACAGATAGCGCGCCAGATCGCTCGTGGCTGTGCCCAAGAATCCACCGAGGCCGAACGCAATGGCCTGAGCTGCGCCCCACAAACCCATGCGTATACCCTCGCGGCCCGAGCCTTCGGCATCCGAACCACTGCTTGCAAGCCGCATCATCGATCCAATGGCCGCTATTGAAAACGCGCCGTTGGCAACACCTAACGCAAATACCGCGACGCCCAATGAGAACGGCAGCGAACCGGTGGCAGAAAAAGCAAGTGCAGTCATCGCCAGCGCCGAGGCAATGCAGCCGCCAATCGTCCACAAGCGCAAGGAACCCAGCGCCCGCACTTTGAATAGGCAGCCTGCGATGGCGACCAGGATCATGCCCGCCAGAACGCCACCATGTTGCAGGCCGGATAGCTTGGTCGACTCACCGGGTGTGAACTGGTGAACCGCGCCGGCGAACGGCTCAAGGATCAAGTCTTGCGCGCTGTAGGCGAGCATGGACACGAACACAAATATCGTGAAGCGACGCGCATCAGGTTCGCTCCACACCTCCGTCAACGCACTGCGAAAACTAGCGCTGGGTCGCTTGATCTCCATCGCTCGATCTGCAGTTGAGTGTCGACTTTCAACACCGCGAATCGCCACCGTCGCAAGCGCAAAAGCAAAGACCGAAACCGCAGCACTCACCACCAACAGCCGAGTCGACGAGAAGGGATCAAGTAGTTTGCCTACGACGCCCGCCGTGACGGCAAAGCCAAAAATCATCATCATCCACAAGATGGTTGCCGCAGGGGCGCGACGCGACGGCTCCACGCGCTTAGCTAGCAAGACGAGTAGTGATGTTCCCGCGGCACCAACACCCAAACCAATCAAAATAAAAGCCGCGACCGCAAGCATCACACCCAGCAAAAAATGGGTTCCCATCAACACCGTCCCGCACGCGGCAAGAAATCCACCCAGCGCAAGCGTCGCCATGCCACCCACTATCCAAGGCGTGCGCCGACCACCTGCGTCCGAGCTGTGGCCGATCTTTGGACGCATAAGTTGCACGACATAATGCAGGGCCACGAGCGCACCCGGCAACATCGCGGGCAAGGCCAGTTCAACCACCATGACGCGATTCAGAACCGATGTGGTGAGCACAACCACTGCTCCCAGTGAAGCCTGAACTAAGCCCAGACGAATGATGCTGAACCAGCCAAGCGGGGCCATGACCACCGTCGTTGCAACCACGGCCTCGTTCATGCTCACGAGGCCACCGCCATACCGCGTAATGCGAACGCGCTTACCATCATGCCCGCGACAAAAATCGTAACGCCCAGTGCGCTGTACCAAATTGCGCGAGCGAGCGGATCCTGCAAAAACCGCAGCATGAGCGCTGCCTGCACGATCACTAGCGCCAATACGCAACCAGCATGGACGCCACGGCCCCATGCAAACAACATGACGATCACGGCAACCTGTGCAGCCAACATAATCAGACACGCGCAACGCGCAGCGCCCTGAACGCCCAACTGCACTGGCAAAGAAGCGATGCCCATGCGTCGATCCCCTTCAATCGCCTTGAAGTCGTTCAGCGTCATGATGCCGTGCGCACCGATGCTGTACATCAACGCGATTGACAAAATCTCTGGTCGTGGCATCGCGCCACCGAGCATTACAGCAGCGCCCGTCACCCACGCCAAGCCCTCATAACAAAGACCACAGGCGGCGTTGCCCCACCAGCCGTTCTTTTTTAAGCGCAGTGGAGGTGCACTGTATGCCCATGCGAGCACCAAGCCTGCCGCACCAGCTGCGAAACCCCAAGGCCCCAAAAAATAGGCGACGCACAGCGAGAGCGCCGTCCACATGCAGGCAATGTAGAGCCCCCAACGTCCCGGCATACGTCCAGATGGGATTGGGCGATGAGGTTCGTTAATAGCATCAACATGCCGATCAAACCAATCGTTCACGGCTTGACTGCTAGCGCACACGAAAGGACCAGCGAGCAACACGCCAATTGCGATCAGACCCCAACGGCCCTGAGCGCTAACGCCCGACGAAATCGCGCCGCACGCAAACGCCCACATCGGTGGGAACCAAGTCACAGGTTTGAGTAACTCCAGAACCGCAGATGCCTGAGGCACCGTGCGCGGAGAAACAGCTACGAGGACAGGTGAAGCCTTGGTCGAGTCCACGTGAAAAACTTCCAGTCGTCTAGTCGTTGAGCGACTCGCGGTTGAGTCCTTCATCAGCAGGGAGATCACCCAAACCGTGCCTACGCAACTTGACATAAAGGCTTTGACGGCTGAGGCCTAACATTTCGGCTGCGGCGGCACGATTGTCTTGGGTCAACTCAAGCGCAGCTTCTATACACAGTCGCTCGATGATGTCTGTCGTCTCACCAACCAAATCCTTCAATGGCACGCGACCGACCAACTCGGTGAGCTGCTCGACGGTGCGCGGCTGTGGACGCTCAGCATTAGAGGACTGCACATTGCCGCCACCCAATCGGCGCCCGATATCACGCACAACAAATCCAAACGCCCGGTCACGCCCCGCCGTAACGCTGACTGCGGATACCTCCACATCCACCACACTGCCCAGCGCGCCACGCAGCGTCGTGCCAAATAAACGGACGGAGCCGTACTGGCGCATGTTGGTGAGCAACACGTCTGCATCGACGGTCGTGCGACCTAACCATCGCTCAAGCAAATGCCCGCACACCTCTTCCTCAGAGGCCAACTGCGCCAGATCAACAAAGGTCTGATTAGCGGCGAGAACGCGACCATCGCGATCCGTCATCAAGAAACCGTCAGGCGCAACCTCGACCAGTCGGTTCATCAAACCGTGCGCCGAATCATCTCCACGTAACGGCGTTAACCGCACCATGAACAACGCGCTACCCTCCTGGCGTACGAACGAGCACGCAACAAAAAACTCACGACCACCGTCAATCAAGCGCACTTGAACTTCATCCACGACAGTGGTCACACGAGCCTTGTTGAGCTGATTTGCGATGGCCTTGCTGCCTTCGGCGTCAAAGCCACTCGGAAACACACGCCCCACCATTTCTGATGCGGGCGAAGACAGCAAACGACCCGCCGCCGGGTTGGCCTCAATCACGGTAAGCGTGCTGGCATCAATGATCAGCATGGCGTCTGAGGACAATTGCAAGGCAACACGGTAAAGAGATTGCGCGTGGCGCAGTCGCCAGTAGTCGCGCTCAACGGACTGTTGCGCCTCAACCAATCGCTGTTGCAACGCCGAATTCGCTCTCAGATCGCGGCCCATCGCAACCAACGTGCCGCGCGAACCAAATCGGCGCACCGCGTAAGAAATGGGCACGTCCGTACCGCGGGTTGACGGGTGATTCACCTGCCGCCAAACAGTCGGGCCGCCGTGCTCAGCTTCGCGTAGCAATGCCTCAAGTTTGGGCACGGTTTCTTTGGTGACGGTCGAGCTCCACGGCTTGCCAATCCAATGCTTACCGCCATTGTCGAGCAGCGAATCATCACTGAACGATACGTCGCGCACGATACCCTGCTTGTCCAAAAGCAAAGTCACATCCGTGGCTGCGGCTAACGCCTCAAGCGCCGCATCGCCGTCAATATCGCCCAACAACAAGGCGATGTCCGGTGCGAGCGAACCCTCCTCAGTCGAAAGACCGCCCAATCCGAAACTCGCTAGACCGTGTTCGCTACTCAACTCATATCTCCAGAAGACTTATCGCCTAAATTGCTCTGATATTCGCGCTGACACCGTCTGCTCAGCTCGCGACACTGCTTGCCTTGCGTCCGTAGCGGTGAAATCGATACCTAACGTGATCGCAAACTCTGGGTTACTCACCAAGATAGGGCCGCCCGCCATTATCGACACCTCTGCATTGCGCGACGCTTGCCTCAATGCAGCAACCGCTTCAGTCAGCGCTGCAATTTTGTGCTCACTACCGACTGACAGTCCGATCACATCAAACCAATCGCTACGCGCTTTGCTAACTACCTCGTCATAGTCTGAGGGCAACTCGCTCCACACATCCCAGCCGGCTCGACGGAAAAACTCAGACATCATGTAGAGGCCCATCGTATGTTGCTCACCGGGCACTGACACTAGCAAGACGCGCCTTGGCGACTTGGTGATAGCGCAGTTCCGCAAAAAAACTGGGCTTAGCAAATGCAGCGCCTGCTGCAAAGTCCACATACCGATAGTCACGTCGCTGAAGTTACAACGATCAGTCTCCCAATCGCACCCCATCTGCCGCGCCGCAGGTGCTAACCACTCCAAATACGCCGTCTCAATAGGCACACCTCGTGCCAACAACGCATCAACGTAAGCAACGACCGCTGAAGCGCCATCACGAACCGCTAGATTAGCCAGCGCGACCAGTGCCTCATGCGACGGCTTGAACGGATTCGGTGCGTCACGCTGCTTAACTTGCGCCAAACCGTGAGCGCTGGCAAGCTGCGGTATCACCTGCTTGCGAATAAACTGAATCAGTTGCGCCTCGCGCGATGTACCGTCGGCAACGCGCTGCGGTTGCCGAGAAACGGTCGCCGATGCGGCACGAAGTCGTGTCGTCAGATTCGATGAATCGCCGACATCTGCCGCCGTATTAGGCGTAAGCATTCTCGGTGGTTGATGACCCACTCCCATACCTTCCCTCCCCCTTTTTACCGCAACGTGACAGTTCGAGTGTCACACCGCTGGACAGTTCAGCGCTCGTTTCCTTCTTGCGCTGAACTGCTAGCCGATTGCGCCATGACGCTGCGGATGGCAGCGCCGGATGGCAGCTCATCGGTACGCTTAACCACGAGCTAAGGCGAGTAGACGACACTGCTGAAGCGTTGTCAAGCGAGCTATTACAGAGACAAAATACAGATTGAAGTGTCACGACGCCTAACTCCCATCCGTGCCTTTGATCTGGAATCAACACATTATGCAACGACCATAAACGGATTAGACGCCTGAGCCGAAGAAGTGTCAACTTATATTTACGTCTAGTTCACTTGACAGTTTTTCATAACGGGTCTAAAACTCGAAGCACAGTAGTAAATATTTACGGAACCCTCGTGCAGCGTTCAGCCAGTCGTCAATCGCCACTCTACAGTCCCGCAGAGCGAATTCGCCGGGATGAGTCCAAGTGGACGCTGGTGCAAGGCATCCTTGCACCGATCCAGTTCGTCGGCTTTTTGATTAGCGCGGTGCTTGTCATTCGCTTTTTGGTGAATGGCGAAGGTCTGGCGCTGGCGACAGGTTCCGTCTTGGTCAAGACATTTCTACTCTACCTGATCATGATCACTGGTTGCATCTGGGAAAAAGAGGTTTACGGCGTTTACCTGTTTGCCCACGCATTTTTCTGGGAAGACGTGTTCAGCATGCTGGTGCTTGCGTTGCACGCTGCTTACGTTTTAGTGTTGATCACCGATGCGATCCCGACGCGCAGCCAGATGTGGCTCGCCTTGGCTGCCTACGCCGCCTACGCGATCAACGCTACGCAGTTTATTTTGAAACTACGTCGCGCACGCTTGCAAAGCGCCGCTGATGACGTTGCCGAGCTACAAGGCAGCCCGGGTCTAGCCGCATGAGCACCCACACAGACCCTGTCGATATTGCGACTCGCGATAACGCACCCGCTAGGGTTGTACCGATCCGCACGGTACGCAAAGAGCGTGGTCAACGCGAAGTATTTTGCGGCCTCACCGGCATCATCTGGTTGCATCGGAAGATTCAGGACGCATTCTTTTTGGTCGTAGGCTCGCGAACCTGCGCGCACCTGATTCAGTCCGCAGCGGGCGTGATGATTTTTGCCGAGCCGCGCTTCGCAACCGCCATCATTGACGAGCGCGATCTCGCAGGGCTCGCAGATGCAAACGTAGAGTTGGATCGCGTAGTCACACGACTGCTTGATCGTCGGCCAGACATAAAGTTACTTTTCTTGGTCGGCTCGTGCCCGTCAGAAGTTATCAAGCTAGATTTGTCGCGCGCAGCAGCAAGGCTTTCGAACCGATTCAACCCTGATGTGCGCGTGCTGAACTATTCAGGCAGCGGCATTGAAACCACGTTCACGCAGGGTGAAGATGCCTGTCTAGCCTCATTAGTACCTCCATTGCCGCAAGCGCCGCACGACGCGCCGGTTTCGCTGATGGTTGTCGGCTCGCTCGCCGATGTCGTCGAAGACCAATTCATGCGCACTTTTGCGCAAATGGGCTTGGGACCTGTCAGCTTCTTCCCACCTCGTCGCTCCACGGCGTTACCAACAGTTGGCCCAAATACTAAATACCTGCTTGCGCAACCGTTCCTCGCTGATACCGCTCGTGCGCTAGAGGAACGCGGCGCGGCGCGTATCGCAGCCCCCTTCCCGCTGGGTGTTGAAGGCACCACAGCGTGGCTACGGGCTGCTGCGGATGAGTTCGGTATTGACCAGGACACGTTTGAAGCCGCGACGCAGACGTCACGCGAGCGCGCCATCGGAGCTGTCGCCCGCTACAAGGCTGAACTCGCAGGCAAACGCATATTTTTCTTCCCAGATTCGCAACTAGAAATTCCTATTGCTCGATTTTTGTCGCGTGAATTGGGCATGCACCTGATTGAAGTAGGCACACCGTTTCTACATCGCCAACATCTCGCTGAAGAGTTGGCGATGCTGCCCTCCGACACCGCCATTTCGGAAGGTCAACACGTCGAAAACCAGCTAGACCGTTGTCGTGCTGCCAAGCCCGATATCGTCGTTTGTGGCCTCGGTCTCGCTAACCCGCTGGAGGCAGAAGGCACCACTACCAAGTGGTCTATCGAACTGGTTTTCACACCCATTCAAGGCTATGAGCAAGCAGCGGATTTAGCCGAATTATTCGCTCGGCCGCTGATCCGTCGTATGCGGCTTGCAGCATGAGGAATCTCTAGTCATGCAACTCACCGTCTGGACCTACGAAGGCCCGCCACATGTTGGCGCGATGCGCGTTGCCACCGCAATGAAAGACGTGCATTACGTATTGCACGCACCGCAAGGCGACACCTATGCCGACCTTCTGTTCACGATGATTGAGCGCCGCCCGGCTCGTCCACCGGTCACCTACACCACGTTTCAGGCGCGTGATTTGGGCGGCGATACGGCCGAGTTGTTCAAGACCGCCGCGAAGGAAGCATACGAGCGTTTTCAGCCGAAGGCCATGTTGGTTGGCTCTTCCTGCACTGCCGAACTAATTCAGGACGATCCAGGTGGTCTTGCCAAGGCGTTGAATCTGCCGATTCCAGTCGTCCCCCTAGAACTCCCCTCGTATCAGAAGAAAGAAAACTGGGGCGCGGCAGAAACCTTCTACCAAATCGTGCGCACGCTCGCCAAACCGCGTACGACGGACAAGGCAGTTGGC
The DNA here is from genome assembly GCA_031409935.1 of Burkholderiales bacterium. Lineage (GTDB taxonomy): Bacteria > Pseudomonadota > Gammaproteobacteria > Burkholderiales > Casimicrobiaceae > Casimicrobium. The sequence continues at coordinate 117,831 of JANNYE010000123.1, forward strand.
GCGCGGCCCTCCTGCAATATTCTCGGCCCCAGCGCGCTGGGCTTTCGTCATCGCGATGACGTTCGCGAGATCTCAAATCTGCTGCGCGAGATAGGTATTGACATCAACGTGGTCGCACCGCTTGATGCAACAGTCGACGACATTGCGCGTCTCGGGGACGCCGACTTCAACGTGGTGCTTTACCCCGAGATCGGTGGTCAGGCTGCATCGTGGTTATTACGCAACTTCAAACTTCCAGCCACCAAAACCGTGCCCATCGGTGTAGGTGCTACCCGCGACTTCATCAACGAAGTGGCAGCGCTGGCAAACGTGGATGCCGCCGATTTGTTGGCACGTGCGTCTGGTTCACGGTCAACTTGGTATGCAAAATCAGTTGATTCGACTTATCTCACCGGCAAACGAGTATTTATTTTTGGTGACGCGACGCACGTGATTGCTGCTGCTCGAATCGCACAGGATGAGCTTGGTTTCAAGGTCGTCGGTTTAGGCACCTACAGCCGCGAGTTTGCTCGTGAGGTGCGTGAGGCCGCCGCTAAATATGACGTAGAAGCTCTCATCACCGATGACTATCTAGATGTCGAAGAACGTGTGCAAGCTTTGCAGCCCGAGCTGGTGCTCGGCACCCAGATGGAGCGCCATATCTCGAAGCGACTCGGCGTGCCTTGCGCTGTGATTTCTGCACCAGTACATGTGCAAGACTATCCCGCGCGCTACTCACCGCAGATGGGTTTTGAGGGTGCAAATGTGCTCTTCGATACATGGGTACATCCACTGATGATGGGCCTCGAAGAACACCTGCTTGGCATGTTCCGTGGGGATTTTGAATTTCACGAAGACGCCGCGCCATCGCATTTGGGCGGAGGACGAAAAACGGTGGCCGATGCCACGCCGATTGAGGCGAGCCTTGACGCGGTCGTTGAAAACGCAACGCCTGAGCAAATTCAGGTAGCCGTCGTTGCCACTACGGAGGCATTAACCGTCGCAGCCGCGAGCAGCATCGCGCCCTGGGCAACTGACGCCGAAAAAGAGCTGCGCAAGATTCCTTTTTTTGTTCGCGGGAAGGCCCGCCGCAACACTGAACGATACGCTCAGGAGCATGGCGTGCCCGTAATCACCATCGAGACTTTATACGATGCAAAAGCACATTACAGCCGCTGATGTTCATGTGGCTCAGACGGCGCACGCCCTGCGCCCGACGATGCGAGTGGTCATGGTCACAATGGACAGCCATTTGGCTGGAGCCACCGAACGCGCCACCCGGACGCTCTTGAAATCTATGCCCGGATTGCAAGTCAACATTCACGCGGCGGCGGAGTGGAGCGACAACCCGGCAGCGCTCGCCCGTTGTCAGGCCGACATCGCACGTGGCGACATCATCATCGCGTCAATGTTGTTTCTTGAGGATCATTTTTTACCGGTGTTACCCGCATTGAAGGCTCGACGCGATCATTGTGACGCGATGGTTTGCGCGATGTCTGCGGGAGAGGTGACCAAACTCACCCGCATGGGTAAATTTGACATGCAGGGGCCTACCACCGGTGCGATGGCATTTCTAAAAAAAATGCGCCCGAAGCCGCCAACCGAGGGTGCAGCCCCGAGCAAGGGCACAGCCGGCGCGCAGCAAATGAAAATGTTGCGCGCGTTGCCCAAGATTTTGCGCTTCATTCCTGGCACCGCCCAAGACGTGCGCGCCTACTTTCTGACGTTGCAATATTTCTTGGCAGGCTCTGAGCAAAACATCGCCAACATGATCGAGTATTTGGTAGACCGTTATGCCGACGGTGCACGCAAGGGCTTGCGCGGCGCAGCCAAGACCCACGAGCCGGTGACCTATCCCGACGTGGGCGTCTACCACCCGCAAATGAAGCATGCGGCGGCGGTTGCGGGCATGTCCGAAAAACTCGAGGCGCTACCTTTGGTTGCTACCGCTGGAAAGTGCGGCACCGTAGGCATCTTGTTGATGCGCTCGTATCTGTTGGCGGGCAACGCCGACCACTATCGTGGCGTGATTGCCGCAATGGAAGCGCGTGGCCTCCGCGTCATACCCGCATTCGCCACAGGGCTCGACGGTCGCCCGGCGATTGAGGCCTACTTCCTGAAGGACGGTCGCGCGACCATTGATGCGTTGGTGTCATTAACTGGCTTCTCGCTGGTTGGCGGCCCCGCTTACAACGACGCAAAGGCGGCCGAAGATATTCTCGCCAGACTGGATGTACCCTATCTGGCCGTAACACCGGTCGAATTTCAAACACTCGATCAATGGGGTGGCTCATCACGCGGATTGTTGCCCGTTGAGTCAACCATGATGGTAGCCATCCCTGAACTGGACGGCGCGGCGGGCCCAATGGTGTTTGGCGGACGTGGTAGTTCAACGCAGATTGCCTGCACGGGTTGTGCGCACGCCTGCAAGTTCACCAATATCGCCGAGTCACACGACATGCATAGCTGCATTGAACGTGCCGATATGTTGTCGGCGCGTACCGCTAAGCTCATCGATTTGCGTCGTTCCGAGCGTGCAGCTCGAAAAGTGGCAGCGGTCATCTTCAACTTCCCGCCTAACGCAGGCAACACCGGAACGGCGGCCTTTTTGTCGGTCTTCGAATCGCTGTTCAACACGTTAGTCGCAATGAAACGCGAGGGCTATACCGTTGAGCTGCCAGCGACCGTTGATGACCTGCGCAACAGCATCATCAACGGCAATGCAACGCGGTTTGGTGCGCCCGCTAATGTATTCACCCGCATTGCTGCGAATGACCACGTGAAGCGCGAGCGCTTTCTCAAGGAAATCGAAGCGCAATGGGGCACAGCACCCGGCAAACTGCAAAGCGATGGCAGCAATATTTTTGTGTTGGGTGAGCGCTTCGGCAACGTGTTTGTCGGCATCCAACCTTCCTTCGGCTACGAGGGCGACCCCATGCGCCTGTTGTTTGAAGGTGGTTTTGCACCGACGCATGCTTTCTCCGCGTTTTATCGCTGGCTGCGCGAAGACTTTGGCGCGAATGCGGTGTTGCACTTCGGCACGCACGGCGCACTTGAATTTATGCCGGGCAAGCAGAGCGGCATGTCCGCTACCTGCTGGCCAGATCGGCTGATTGGTGACTTGCCGAACTTCTACCTGTACGCGTCCAATAATCCGTCCGAAGGCACCATCGCCAAACGCCGCGCCGCTGCAACGCTGATTAGCTACCTGACACCACCAGTCGCGCAGGCTGGGCTGTACAAAGGCCTTGTTGATTTGAAAGCATCGCTGGAACGCTATCGCAGCCTAGAGCCGGAAGCTCAGCGCGAGCGTGATGAGCTGTCGGTAATGATTCAGGCGCAAGCCATGGAGCTTGATCTGATTAAGGTTGTACCGGCGTGGGGCGACACGTCGGAGGCAAAAATCACACGCCTTAACGAGGCAGTTCTTGAAGTCGAGTACACACTGATTCCGCACGGTTTGCACGTTGTAGGTCAGGTGCCGACACCTACGGAGCGAGTAGACCTGTTGCTTTCCTGCGCTGAAGCAGCTCACGATATGCGGCCACAACGCGCAGTAATCGAAGCACTAGTAGCTGGACGCAGCGCTGAGGCCGCATTGGCGGTAGACACGACCCACTATCCAAATCCCGACGCGCTTGCCAAGACGCTGACAATGCTGCGTGAATTGGCTATTGCCGACAAGTTGATGTCGGAAGATCACGAAATTGGCGGAATTTTGCATGCACTCGACGGCAAGTTCCTGCGACCAGCTCCGGGCGGCGACCTGCTGCGTACACCATCAATCTTGCCGACCGGACGTAACCTGCACGGCTTTGATCCATTCCGTATCCCGAGCAATTACGCGGTTAAAGACGGTGCGCGTCAAGCCGAGCGGGTTCTGGCGAGGCACATGGCGGATGGCAATCCGTTCCCTGAATCTATCGCAATTGTGTTGTGGGGTACTGACAATCTAAAGAGTGAGGGTGGCCCTATTGCGCAGGCCCTCGCACTGATGGGTGCCAAGCCACGTTTTGATAGTTACGGCCGCCTAGCTGGCGCCGAACTTCTCCCACTTGATCTGCTGGGCCGTCCCCGCGTTGACACGGTCATTACGCTGTCAGGCATCTTCCGTGACCTGTTGCCGCTGCAAGTGAAGCTGCTCGCTGAAGCTGCGTTCATGGCTGCGAGTGCAGATGAACCTATAGAGAAGAACTTTATTCGCAAACATGCGCTCGCCTATCAAGCAGAACACGGCGGCGACATGGAGACCGCGTCACTCCGCGTGTTCGGTAACGCCGAAGGGACGTATGGCTCAAACATCAACAGCTTAGTTGACAACGGTCGCTGGGAAGATGGCGATGAACTGGCCGAAACCTACAGTCGTCGCAAGGGATTTGCCTACGGTCGTAGCGGTCGTCCGATGCAGCAATCAAAGCTGTTGCAAAGCGTGTTGTCGAAAGTCGATCTCGCCTATCAAAACCTTGATTCCGTCGAACTGGGTGTCACCACCATTGACACCTACTTCGACACGTTGGGCGGAGTGAGCCGTGCCATCAAGCGCGCTAAAGGCGCAGATGCGGCTATCGCGCCGGTCTATATCGGCGACCAAACTCGCGACAGCACCGGCGGCGGCATGGTGCGCACGTTGAGCGAACAGGTATCGCTCGAAACCCGCACCCGCATGTTGAACCCAAAGTGGTATGAAGGCATGCTCAAGCATGGCTATGAGGGCGTGCGTCAGATCGAAGTGCATGTGACCAACACGATGGGTTGGTCAGCGACTACCGGCGAAGTGGAGCCTTGGGTTTATCAACAGCTCGCACAAACCTTCGTGCTTGACGAGACCATGCGCAACCGCATGGCCGAACTCAATCCCACTGCGTCGGCGCGAGTGGCCAATCGATTATTAGAAGCACAGCGTCGCCAATACTGGACGCCTGATGCCGACGTTTTAAAGGCGCTGCGAGAAGCGGGCGAAGAGCTCGAAGATCGCGTTGAAGGCGTTTACTCCACACCACAGAAAGCAGTCGCATGAATGTATCCACCGTCCCCTTGGCAGAAATCAAGCGTGGCACGCTAGCCGCCGCTGCCGGCATCGCGAGGCGAACGGACGGCGGCTCAGGGCGCGCTGATGGCGCGGGCAGCGTGCAGGTGCAGCTCGATCCCGATCTCAAAATTGGTAACGCCAAAGTCTTCGCCGTCTATGGCAAGGGCGGTATCGGCAAGAGCACCACTTCATCGAATCTCTCCGTGGCGTTCAGCAAGCTCGGTAAACGCGTTTTGCAGATCGGCTGCGACCCCAAACACGACTCCACGTTTACGTTGACCAAGAAGCTGATGCCGACCGTCATCGACGTGCTGGAATCCGTAGATTTTCACTCGGAAGAACTGCGCGTTGAGGACTTCGTGTACGAGGGCTACAACGGCGTGATGTGCGTTGAGGCAGGTGGCCCACCGGCAGGCACCGGATGTGGTGGATACGTCGTGGGTCAGACGGTGAAACTGTTGAAGGAACATCATCTTCTTGAAGACACCGACGTCGTTATTTTCGACGTATTGGGCGACGTGGTGTGCGGTGGTTTTGCAGCACCACTACAACATGCAGATCGGGCGCTGATCGTTACCGCCAATGATTTTGACTCGATATTTGCCATGAACCGAATCGTTGCAGCGATACAAGCCAAGTCAAAAAACTACAACGTGCGCTTGGGCGGCGTCATTGCCAACCGCTGCGCTGGCACCGACCAAATCGACAAATTCAATAACGTTATTGGGCTGAAAACGATGGCGGTTTTCCCAGACCTTGACGTAGTCCGACGCAGTCGCCTTAAAAAGGCAACGCTGTTTGAGATGGAAGACTCGCCAGAGCTTCGCGCGGTTCAGGAAGAGTACATGCGGCTCGCCGCGAAGCTTTATGCAGGCACCGAGCCACTCTCAGCCATGCCGATGAAAGACCGTGACATCTTCGATTTGTTGGGATTTGATTGATGAATTCGACACAAGCCATGTCCGTAAACAACAGCGACCCAAAGCCGAGCCGTTATGAACATCGGCGCGGTCAGATCGAGAACTATTTTGATCGCACCGCCGCAGATGCCTGGGCGCGATTGACGTCAACTGTCCCGGTCGGGCGAATCCGTGCGACGGTGCGAGCTGGTCGTGATCGCATGCGGCAAACGCTGCTCGACTGGCTGCCTGAAGACCTGAGTGGTCGTCGCATTCTCGACGCTGGTTGTGGCACGGGCGCATTCGCTGTTGAGGTGGCTCGTCGCGGTGCGCAGGTCTTGGCGATTGATCTTTCGCCCACGCTGGTTGAGCTTGCACGCGAGCGCATGCCAGGCGAACTGCGCGGCCAGATTGAGTGGTGTTCAGGTGACATGCTGGACGCAGCACTTGGCAAATTCCACCACGTGGTTGCGATGGATTCGCTGATTCATTATCAAGCTGAAGATGCAGTGCGTGTGATTTCGTCACTCGCCGAGCGAACCTCCAAAAGCATTGCCTTCACCTTTGCTCCGAGTAACCCGGCCCTCGAAGTGATGCATGGCCTCGGCCTTCTCTTTCCGCGCGGCAATCGAGCGCCTTCGATTGTGCCAATCTCGCCTAACAAGCTGCGACAACAACTGGCAATCGCGCCCGCGCTCAGCGCTTGGAAAGTGGCCAACACCGAGCGCATTTCGAGCGGCTTTTACACCTCGCAAGCGATGGAGCTAAATCTGCAATGAGCAGCGTTTTGAATCGCGCAGAAGCTGTGATGGTTAATCAGTGGCGCAAGATCGGCACGCAATATTTGCCGTTCGCAGATGCTGCGACCACTGATTTGCCGTTGTCACGTTTGCTGCGTCTTTCGCTATTTCAGGTCACCGTCGGCATGTCAACTGGGTTGCTGGTCGGCACGCTCAATCGCGTGATGATTGTTGAGCTGGGTGTGTCCGCTTCGCTGGTGGCGTTGATGATCGCGATGCCACTGTTGTTTGCCCCATTCCGCGCATTGATTGGCTTTCGCTCTGATACCCATCGTTCAGCCTTTGGCTGGCGTCGCGTCCCGTTTTTATGGCTGGGCACCATGCTGCAGTTCTGTGGCTTCGGCATGTTGCCATTCGCTCTGATATTGCTGGGCGGTGATCACAGTTCGCCGATGTGGATCGGCCAAGTCGGTGCCGCGTTTGCGTTTCTGGTGGTGGGCGCGGGCATGCAAATCACGCAGACCGCTGGCCTTGCGCTAGCGACAGATCTGGCTCCCGTTGAGTCACGGCCACGTGTTGTCGCGATGATGTACGTCATGTTGTTGCTGGGCATGCTGGTGAGCAGTGCGATGTTTGGTCTGCTGCTGCAGGGCTTCACGCCGGTGCGCCTGATCCAAGTGGTGCAGGGCGCGGGCTTTGTATCGCTCGTTCTGAATTCGATTGCGCTCTGGAAACAGGAGGCGCGTCGTGCACAAAAGCCCTCCGAAATGCCCGCCCGTCCAAAGTTCAAATCCTCCTGGGCTCAGTTTGCAGCGTTCGGCAAGACTCGTCGATTTTTGCTGGTGGTTGCGCTCGGCACGGCCGCCTTCAGCATGCAGGACGTGATCCTAGAACCCTACGGCGGTGAGGTTCTCAAACTCTCGGTTAGCGCAACGACCGTGCTCACCGCGTTGATTGCGATGGGTGCTTTGCTCGGGTTAATTTGGGCTGCGAGCGGATTACAAAAGGGTCGTGATCCTTATCGCTTATGTGCTGCCGGTATTGTCGTCGGCGTCGCCGCGTTCTCGGCCATCATTTTTTCCGATCCTCTCGGCTCGCCGCTTTTGTTTCGCATTGGCGCAGCGATGGTGGGTTTTGGAGGTGGTGTATTCGCTGTGGGAACGCTGATCGCCGCGATGAGCATGGACTCTGCCGCTGAAGCGGGACTGACGCTCGGCGCTTGGGGAGCAGTTCAGGCAACGGCGGGCGGCTTGGCCATTGCGGCGGGTGGCGTGTTGCGCGACACCGTCAGCTATCTCGCTACCTCCGGCGCGCTAGGCGACGCGCTCACGACGCCCGCGGCGGGTTACAGCGCCGTATACCACGTTGAAATTGCGCTACTTTTTTTGACTTTGATTGTGCTGGGCCCATTGGTTCGGCGCGGTCATGTACGCACAACACCCCGCCCAACCACTTTCGGTCTTGCCGAATTTCCAAAATAGATCATTTGCCAAGGAGACTTACGCCATGAAATCTGGAGCTCTCGGAAACTACATTGATGTCGCACAGGTTGTGCTTTATATGTTCTGGATATTTTTTGCTGGGCTGATTTATTACTTGCATCGCGAGAATAAACGCGAAGGCTATCCGCTTGAACACGACAACGGCAGCCGAAAAGTGGTGCAGGGCTGGCCCGCTGTTCCGAAGGCAAAAATCTTTCATCTGCGTGATGGTACAACTCGCAGTTCACCGCCCGAGGCAAGCGTCGAGCCGCCGCTAAACGCGACCGCATCAAACCGCTCGCTTGGTACACCGCTTGATCCCAAAGGTGACCCGATGTTGGCAGCCGTCGGGCCTGGCTCGTATGCCATGCGCGCCGACGTGCCTGATCTGACCTTTGACGGCCATCCAAAACTGGTGCCCCTGCGTGTCGCCACCGACTTCCATCTTGAAGCCGCTGATCCTGATCCGCGTGGCATGCCAGTGGTCGGCGCGGACGGCGTGGTGGGCGCAACAGTCAAAGACCTGTGGGTTGATCGCGCAGAAACCATCCTGCGTTACCTCGAACTTGAAATCAAGTCGAAAGGCGGCATTGAGCGCATCTTACTGCCGATGACTTTCGCGCGAATCGCCAGCGGTCGGGTGACAGTGAACGCTATTCACGGACACCAATTTATTAACGTGCCGCGCACCAAAGCCGCCGAGTCGATCACGCTGCTCGAAGAAGAAAAAGTGATGGCGTATTACGGTGGTGGCACGCTTTACGCCGACCCATCACGCATGGAACCGTTGGCATGATTTACGCTGCACCCGAGCATGAATTTGAAGCGTCGCACGGCCTGCCAGCGGCGCTGCCGAAAGGCGAGCACATACTGTGGCAGGGCTCGCCCGATTTCGCGTCGCTGGCTCGACATGCGTTTCACGTGCCTACCCTCGCCGCGTACTTTGCGGTTCTGCTGATTCTGCGTGGGTCGCTAGTCATTTCTGACGGATTGGGGTTGGCTGCTGCGTTGAGTTCAGTTGCCATATTGTTTCCTCTAGCGGTGATTGCAGTAGGCCTCGTCACGTTGCTGGCGTGGCTGGCGGCACGTTCAGCGGTGTACACGCTGACCAATCGACGCTTGGTTATGCGCATTGGCATTGTGCTCAACATCACATTTAACCTGCCGTTGTCAGTGGTGAGTTCAGCGGGCTTGAAGATGTTCAAAGACGGCACAGGTGACATTCCGCTGGCGCTGAGTGGAGAGGACAACATTGCTTACCCACACTTGTGGCCGCATGCACGCCCGTGGCAGATCAAGCGGACACAGCCCATGTTGCGTTGCGTGCCTCACGCGGCTCGCGTAGGTGCGTTACTTACGGAGGCAGTAGCCAACGTTAAGCCGGTGATGGCAACGACAGCCAGCGCAGCAAATTCGCCACTACCCATCAACGATGCGTCGCACGATCAGTCGACTGTCGCGGCCTAATCAATTTTCATGACCACTCACAGCGTCACGACCACCATGCCAGCAAACGCTTCGGCGAACGACCTGCCTCAAACCAGTCGTAATATGCCGCTGGCTTTGCCACTGTTTGCCATCGCAGTGACGCTGGTTGCAACCCTTGCACTCGTCTTCTGGACCGGCACACCGGAGCCTTCCCCAACCGCCGATACTGAGCGCTTGCCGGTGCTCGCCGCGCGCGATGTGTATTTTGAGGATCAAGCGGATGGCAGCGTGCGCGTTATGGATGCAAAACTGAAGCAACAAGTCGAGATCATCGCGCCCGCGAGCAACGGCTTTTTGCGCGGTGCCGTGCGTGGATTGGTTCGTGAACGCAAACGGCAATCCATCGGGCCTGAAGTGCCGTTCACCATCGCTGCGCTCGCGAGCGGACGTGTAGTGTTGCGCGACGCGGCGACTGCGCGAGAAATTGATCTGGCAACGTTTGGCTCGACCAACGTTGAAGTTTTTGCACGTTTGTTACCCGTCCCCGCAACGGCCGCTGGAAGCAAGCCATGATGTCGCACAATCTCACCGAGTTATGGAAACGCCGTTCGGTCAACGTGTCGTGCAATGTCGAAATTGCCAACACCGCTGAGGCGCTGCATGCCCACGTTTTTCTCAATGGTCTTGAAGTCGAAGCGGGTGACTCGGTGCTCGTGCACAACGCGCCGACCGAGGTGGCGTTCGGCGAATCACTGTCCTGTGATCGCCGTGCAACCGTGTCCCGCGCGTCGTGGTTCGACAAGCTTTGGGTGCGACTGTCGTCGCGCTTTGAACTCACTACCCTTTACGAAGTCAGCTTTTCCCCCGACAGGCTCACCGCATTATCACGGAGTCGCAAGTTATGAATTCCACCGTTCTCGACCCAGCAGCACCTACATCGTCATCTGAGGCGACCGAACGAGCCCTTGAAAACACGGTGTTGTCACCCCGTTTCTACACCACTGATTTCGATGCGATGGATCGTTTGGACATCTCATCAGTGCAGGTGGAATGGGACAAACTCATGGCCGAGTTTGAAGCAGATTTGAACAATGGCCACTTCGTGCGTCCTGCCGATATGGACCGCAGCTTCGCCGAGCTGCCCGATGCGTTATACCGCGAATTCAGCGACTTCATGATCAGCTCCGTGACCGCTGAATTTTCTGGTTGCGTGCTCTATGCCGAGATAAAGCGGCGTGTGAAAAACCCCGAAATGCGCAAGCTTTTCGGCTACATGGCACGCGACGAATCGCGGCACGCCGGGTTCATCAATCAATGGCTGAAAGACTTCAACATCGGCGTCGACTTGGGCTTTTTGACCAAAGCGAAGAAGTACACATTCTTCCGCCCCAAATTCATTTTTTACGCCACGTATCTTTCAGAAAAAATCGGCTACGCGCGCTATATCACCATCTATCGCCAAATTGAGAAACACCCGGAGTTGTGCTTTCACCCGATCTTCAAATGGTTCGAAAAATGGTGCAACGATGAGTTCCGTCACGGTGAGGGCTTTGCGCTGTTGATGCGGGCCAACCCGGCGCTACTTAAAGGCGCGAATAAATATTGGATTCGCTTCTTTCTGCTTGCCGTTTTCGCCACCATGTACGTGCGTGACCATGCCCGTGTGGAGTTTCACAAAGCGCTGAATCTCGATCCGACGGCGTACGATTTCACCGTGTTCCGCATCACCTCCGAAATCTGCAAGCAGGTGTTCCCGGTAGGCCTGAACTTGGATGATCCGCGTTTTGCCGCAGGGCTGGAGCGCATCCGCAAACTCGCTATCGCCATTGACGATGCCAAGATGCAGGGTGGGTTGATCGGCGGCATCAAACGGTTGGGACTTGGGCTCTGTGCAGGCGCTACGTTTGTGCGACTTTACCTATTGCCTGCGAAGTCCCAGCCACTGCCTGAGGCGATGCGCCTGGCGCCGATTTGGTAGCTACAAGCGGCTAAGTATGACCGTCATCGACATCGTGTGCGCTGCGACCTACACCCTCTTTGTGTGGTGGTTTTGTACGGGTGTGATTTTCTATCTGGACGGCCTGCCCAAGCGTACTTATTGGACAAGCATTGGTGTTGCGACGTTTGTCGCCACGTGCGCCATTATCGGCGTGATAGCCGCTAGCCGCACGCAAATGGCGGCGGCCGCGTACGTCGCGTTTACCTGCGCGGTGCTCATTTGGGGGTGGCAGGAAATGCTGTTTTTGATGGGCATTCTCGCTGGCCCTTCAAAGGCCGAACTTCCCGGCGGTGTGACGGAACAGACCCGGTTCAAGCTCGCAGCGCGCGCCGTAATTCATCACGAACTGGCCCTGTTCAGTGTTGGAGTTTTGCTGCTTGTACTGACTTGGGGCGCGCCCAACCAAGTGGGGAGCGCAACGTACGCGCTGCTTTGGCTCATGCGGCTTTCGGCCAAGCTCAATTTGTTTGTCGGTGTGCGCAACACCTACGCTCATTTGCTGCCCGCGCACATGGCCTACCTTGGCAGCTTCTTCCGACAACGCAACACTGTGTCCACGTTTTTCTTTTGCTCAATCGTATTCGCGGCAACGCTCACCGCCGCACTCTGGTGGTGGGTCGCGGTCGGCGCATCCAGCGTATTTACTCAAACTGGCGCGACGCTTTTGGCCGCGCTGCTGAGCTTAGCGGTGATCGAGCACTTCTTCTTAGTGCTGCCAATCCCGATGGAGCGGCTATGGAGCGCGGTGCTGTCGAGCAGAAATACCAAACAACAGCCCGACGGCCGCGCTGATCGCGCCAATGTGGAGTTGTTGCAACGACTTTAGCCGGAGTCGATTTATCATCCCCATATGGTTAGGGCTTGTCCGCAAATAACTTGAAAAAATTCCCAACTGGACAGCGGGCAAATGTCAAAGTTATTCACCGACAAGCCCTGAGTAAACGCGCCTTGGAGCAATGTGCATGGCGCGCGCCAAATTCAGTTCCACAAAAAAATCAGGAGTGCCTCATGGTTGCTAAAACTCGTCGTCAGTTTGTTCAAATTTTTCCGCTCGTCGTTGTCGGCTTGGCTTTCGGTTGCGGCGATAAAAAGCCCGCTACGGTTGCCGCTACGCCAGCGCCCGCGCCCGCGCCAGCCCCCACGCCGGCACCCGCTGCTGCACCAACGCCCGCTGCGCCTACACCTGCAGCTGCCGCACCAGCGGCCGCCCCCACTGGCAATCTGCCGATGGTTGCAGCTGATGACGCCACCGCTGTATCGCTCGGCTACGTTAACGACGAAACTAAGGTCGACAAGGTCAAATATGCAGCGCACGTGGCGGGTACGAAGTGCGGCAATTGCTCGCTCTATCAGGGCACGGCGGGCTCAGCCGCCGGTGGCTGTCCGCTGTTCCCCGGTAAGCAGGTCGCTGCTAACGGTTGGTGCAGCGCATACGTGAAGAAAGCGGCGTAGCCCAGCTGTACCGTCACGCTCCTTGCGGCGCACACTAGGTCGCCGCGACGGCACACTACACTTGGCGACTTGACAAAATCTTAGCGAAAACCTTGCAGTCCTCCACACGAATGACCCCGCTCGAACGCCGTGCGAGCGGCTGGCTCGCGAGCATCGTAGCGCTCCGCCTCTTTGGCCTATTCCTGATTTTGCCGGTGTTTGCCATCTATGGGCGTGATCTGCCCGGCGGCGAAGAGGCGTATCTGATTGGGCTTGCCATCTCAATCTACGGCCTCACGCAGGGCTTGTTTCAACTACCCTTTGGCGCGGCCTCTGATCGCTTTGGCCGAAAGCCTGTGATCTTGCTTGGCCTTGCCGTATTGGTGATTGGCAGCGTGGTGGCCGCGATGTCCACCACCATCACGGGCGTCGTCGTCGGCCGTGCGTTGCAGGGTGCGGGTGCGGTAAGCGCGGCGGTGTCAGCCTTCATCGCCGACTCCACGCGCGACGAAGTACGCACCAAGGCGATGGCGATGGTCGGCGGCATGGTGGGCATCACCTTTGCGGTCTCGTTGATCGGCGCGCCGCCGCTGGTTGCCGTGGTTGGCTTGTCGGGCTTGTTCTGGATCACCGCTTTCTTTTCGCTGTGTGGCATGGCTGTGGTGATGTGGGTGGTGCCGGCCGCTCCGATCAAGCCCGTGCCCGCCGAGCCACTCCGTCATGGCGACGTGTTGTTCAACCCGCAACTGCTGCGCTTGAACTTAGGCGTGTTCATCCTGTTTGTTTGCCAGACCGCAATTTTTGTCGTGGTGCCAACGCTGTTGGTGGAGCGCGGCATGTTGCCGTCGCCGCAGCACTGGATGGTTTACGCACCGGTATTGTTGCTGTCGTTTGCGGTGATGATTCCGCCGATGCTCGCTGCCGAAAAACGCGGCAAAACGCGCGAAGTATTCCTCGGCGCAGTCGCCACATTGTTCGTCGCGATGATGGCCGCGCCGTTCGCGATCAACGCCGCGCTGACCGGCCTCGTGGTCTTTTTGCTACTGTTTTTTATCGCACTTAACCTGCTTGAGGCGCTGCAACCGTCGCTCGTGTCGCGCCTCGCGCCACCACACCTGAAGGGCTTTGCCATGGGCGTGTACAACACCACGCAAGCGTTCGGGCTTTTTCTCGGCGGCATCCTCGGCGGAACGCTGGCCAAGCGATTTGGCGATAATGCAGTGTTTTATGTCTGCGCGGGTTTAACTGCGCTGTGGTTCGTGGCGGCCTGGAATATGAAGCCTCCGGCGAGGGTGACCGCAAAGTCAGCCTTTCTGGAGCAAAGTGAATCCGCCAAGTAAAAATTAGAGGAGAAAGCTTTGGCTTCAGTAAATCGTGTCACCTTATTGGGTAACGTCGGACAAGACCCGGAAATGCGCTACCTGCCAAGCGGCGAAGCGGTCGCAAAATTTTCCATCGCCACCACGGAAACTTGGAAAGACAAGGCAGGCGGCAAACAGGAACGCACCGACTGGCACCGCGTTGAATTCATCGGTCGCACTGCTGAAATCGTCGGCGAATACGTCAAAAAGGGCCGTCAGGTCTATGTCGAGGGCAGTGTGCGCTACGACAAATGGACCGACAAAGAAGGCGTCGAAAAATTGCTCACTAAAATCAAAGGCGACAAGCTCACCTTGCTCGGCAGCCGTGATGGTGCTGTGGGTGGTGGTGGTGGCGGCGGCGGTGGTGGTGGCGACGCGTCCTTTGATGACAACGAACGCAGCAACGACCGCGGCGGCTCGACACCTCGCTCAACCGGTCAACCGATGGGTTCAGGATCATCCGGCGCAAGCGCGCCGAAAAAAGCCAAGCTAGACGATTTCGACGACGATATTCCGTTTTAAAACCTCAGAAGCGCGTGCCTTTGAGCGGCACTGCGAGCTTCGCGGCACACATCAGCTTTTAGCCGAAAGCCCCACTACACTGGGGCTAACGGTTTTAATTGGCAATAGTCGACATAGCACGAAAAATCGCGTTATGCCCAGTTGAACGGCGCTTTGAGCTTAAAGCTATCAATGTAGTTTAGATGCCCGACAACGCCTCAAAACGCTCCCATTGCAGCGTCTCCACGCCGCGGCCCACCGTCGTCAAATTTTTCGCCATCGCAGCGCCCAGCGTCTCTACACGAACACCGCGATATTTGCGCAGCGACCCGATCAGCAGATGCGACACCGTTGGCCACAGCGCCAATGTCAGGGCCTGCGACACACCGTAGCGATTGCTGGGCGTCAAAATCATCGACGGCTGAAACAAGCTCAGTCGCTCGAAATTAAGCGCGATGAGCGCATCACGCAATTCGCCTTTTACCCGCAAATAAAACGAGCGCGATTGCGCGTCCGCACCCACCGCGCCAAGCAGTTCAAAGTGCTTCACACCCGCCTGCTTGCAGATCGTCGCGAAGGCAATGACCACGTCTTTGTCAATGTGCGCGAGCTCGGCCTTACTCACCTTGGACGACTCGCCCACGCCGAACGTACACACGGCGCTTTCGTGACCTGCAACAAGTGGAGCCCACGTAGCGCTCGCATCAACATCAATCAGATGCTGCGACACACTTTTGCTTTTCGCCGATGGCGGCAGCGTGATTTTTCGGCGACCGAGCAATGTCAACTTTTTGAGTTCCGGCAACGTGAGCAGCGTCGATAGAACCTGCCCTCCGACGGCACCGCTGGCTCCAAGCATCACCACCGTTAGGGATTTCGACATGGTTTTTACGTCGCCTCACGCCACTAAAACGCGAAGGGTAACAGCGCGGCAGCGACACGCACCCATCACGCCAACGACCGCCACGTCCGTCGACGACAACGCGTGCATCTGTGCTGTCGCTCGCCCGCAGAGGATGAGCATCGTGAAAGCGAGCGCGATTTCGACGTGATTTCGACGTGATTTCGACGTGTAAGGATTGGCGTGGCGCGGACGGCGTTGCTAGAAGTAGTCTTTTCGCAATGGCGAAAAAAAAGCTTATTCGTCAATCCCGCCGCAAATGCTCAATCAACAATCGGGCTGCTGCTGACAAGCTATCGCC
>JANNYE010000124.1:0-63490 GCA_031409935.1 Burkholderiales bacterium
GTTGGCCAAGGCATTTCCGTTCGTAGAAATTGTTCGTAGACAATACCGAGATGCCGGGCAACATCAAGTAGGTCTGCACGTTTACGATGGTGACGCGATGGAGGCGTTGTTGTCGAATACCGGAATTTCGAGAGCGGCTGCGGTGCTCACCGTGCGCGTAATGAGAAAACGCGCCACGATCTATGGAAAATACCACTGCCCACAGTTGGCAGATGCGGCATTGTCAACTCACTCCTAGGGCAAAAAAGGAGCCTGGTTGATTTAAGCCGCCACCAGCAAGCTTCTTTCCAACTGCGCTGACTGCGCGTCGCTGAGCAACAAAAAGTGCTTTGCGGGATAAAGAAAATCCTCGCCAGACTCATCGACTATGCGCAGCGCGCCACGCTCTGCGCCTAGCGATTCGTAGACCAGTCCCGGCAACACGTCGTCGCCCGAGAACTCTTCGCCAAAATCGTTGCTCAGACACAGTGCAAAGTGTTTCATAGCCATTGCCTCACTTTCATTTTGACTCGGCCGATGCCGTGGCATTCGTACCAGTGAACTTCGGCACGACCGACCATGCCATCCATTTCGTCCGTCGCAATACCATTTCGTTTAATCCAGTTCTCGCCGCCGAAGCGCGTTATCAGCAGCGCGTATTCGCTGATGCCGCGCCCTCTGGCAATGGTTTCCGCATCAACGACATTGCTAATAATCTCCACAAATTTAGCCTATCGCAAAACCTCTCGATGGGAGAACGTCAAGCTCCGACGCGCTCCAATATCCCGTCCCCAAAACGTGCAAGTTTGCTCTCGCCAATCCCGCTGATCGCCGCCAGCGCCGTTTTGTTCTTCGGCCTTGAGGCGGCGATTTCTCGCAGCACGCTGTCGTGCAGGATTACGAACGCGGGGACGTTGGCTTCGCGTGCGGCTTCTAATCGCCACGCTTTTAACGATTCGTAGAGCACTTCGTCGGCAGGCGTGAGTTCTGCTGCTACTTTTCCGCCGACCGCGCTGGCTCCGCTAACGCCACTAACGCCGCTAGTCCAGCCGGCGCCGCTGCTCCCCTTCGCGCCGCGCTTGGCCTTTGCGGCCTTTGTCGTTGCGGTGACCGCGAGTTGCTGGCGCAGCATGGCGGGGACTTCGCCGCGCAGCACGGGGCGGGCGGCAGGGGTTAGGTGCAGGGCTCCGTACGCGGTGACGTCGATTTCGGCCCAGCCGTGGGTGACGATTTGGCGGAACACGTTGCGCCATGCGGCTTCGTCGTGTTCTTTGCCGATGCCGTGGACGGGTGAGGTGTCGTGGCCGCGCTCCTTGATTTGGGTGGTCGTTTTGCCTTGCAGCACTTCGATGACGTAGGTCGCACCGAATCGCTGTCCGGTGCGATAAATCGCGGAGAGCGCCATGCGCACCAGCTCCGTTGCGTCCCACATTTTTGGCGGGCTCAGGCAGGTGTCGCAGTTGCCGCAGGTGTAGCCCTCGGGTTGCAACTCGCCGAAGTACGAGAGCAGTCGCCCGCGACGGCAGGCGGTGGTTTCGCAGAGGCCGAGTAGCGCCTCAAGCTTTGCCCGGCCCGCGCGCTTGAAGTCGTCGTTGGCCTCACTCATCTCAATGAAGCGGCGCTGCTGCACCACGTCGGTCAGGCCGTAAATCATCATGGCTTCGGAGTCGTCGCCATCGCGACCGGCGCGGCCCGTCTCCTGGTAATAACCTTCGACACTTTTCGGCAGATCGAGATGCACGACGAAGCGCACGTCGGGTTTGTCGATGCCCATGCCGAAAGCGATGGTGGCGACCATGACGATGCCCTCTTCACGCAAAAAACGCGACTGGTTGCGGCGACGCACGTCCTGATCCATGCCCGCGTGATACGGCAGCGCCTTGGTCATCTCGGCGTTGAGCCATTCAGCCGTGGCGTCCACTTTTTTGCGCGACAAGCAATAGACGATGCCCGCCTCCCCCGCGTGCTCACGCAGGAAGGCGCGCAACTGCTCGCGCTCGTCCACGCGTTCGGCGATGAGATAACGAATGTTCGGGCGATCAAAACTGGAGACGAATTCACGCGCGTCCTGCATGTGCAAACGAAGGCGAATCTCGGTGCGCGTGAGCGCGTCGGCCGTGGCCGTGAGGGCAACGCGTGGTACGCCGGGAAAGCGCTCCGCGAGCACCGCCAGCGCCAGATAGTCCGAACGGAAATCGTGACCCCATTGCGACACGCAGTGTGCTTCGTCAATAGCAAATAGGGCTAACTGGTTGTTGTCTTTTAGCTCGTCGAGCAGTTCGAGAAAGCGCTCGGTCAGCAGGCGCTCCGGTGCGACGTAGAGCAGCTTTATTTCGCCATTGCGCACTCGGCGTTCGGTTTCGTTGGCTTGAAGGCCGGTGAGTGATGAATTCAGGAATGCAGCGGTGACGCCCAGCGTGTGCAGCGCATCAACCTGATCCTGCATCAGGGCGATGAGCGGCGAGACGACGATGCCGACGCCGTTCCTCGTCAGCGCCGGGATTTGGTAACAGAGCGATTTGCCGCCGCCGGTCGGCATGAGCACGAGCGCGTCGTTGCCGGATTCAATGTGCTCAATGATGTCGGCCTGCGGGCCGCGAAAGCTCGGATAGCCGAAGGTGGTGTTTAGGACTTGAAGTGCTGCGTTCGGTTGGGGCACGAGATGAAGGCGAGGTGGAGCTAGGGCCATTGTAGGAGCGGTGCCACCGCGACCTGTGTGCCGGTCACAGGCGGTCGCGATGACATCGCTCCCACAGGGGAGGTTCGCAGCTACATGAAGGCTGCGAAGTGCTATAAACCTAACATCAAATTCCAGTCACCCACAGCAAAGGAAATCATCATGTCTAAGGGTCAGATACGCAGCAACAAAGAGAAGAAAAAGCCGAAGGCCGCAAAGACGCCTGCAACGGGCGCGGCAACGACAAAAGGCGGATTGCCACCAATCAAAATTCCGGGCAGCAAGGGTTAAATCTCCGAGCAAGGTATTGCCGCTTCGTCCGGCCTGTCACGGCTCGACGCCGCAACCGTTGACTTGACAAATCAGGCCTGCGTCCTTTCATCTTAGAAGAGCACGAAAGCGCGCGTCGCATATCGCGCCCGCGCCGCTTCGAGTGTTCTGGTCAACGTTAAACCAAATTTCTTATCGCAAAAAATCCCACACTTCGTCGCCCATGTGAAGGCATGAACCCAATGACTTTGGGTGTTTCGTGGCAGTTTTGGTGCACTCGAAAGACGCTGGTTCCCTGCCTTCGCGGGGCGACGAGAAAAAGCCTAATAAACAATTTCGGTTAAATTAATTGTTGGTCGGCAAGCGAAGCGCACGCAAGTTAAAAATCGCCACGACTGCTGAGTCATAGTGCGGCGACCGGCTGTTTGTCGGCTGGATGAACGCGTCAAAAACAAGCCATTCTTACGACCGGTCTGTCATTGCTACCGCTAAGCCATCGGCACTATGGCACGTTAAACCGCCTATGCCCACTACGCTCTACGGCATGCGTAGCTAATCTGCCAACCGCGACCCACGAGTATTCTGCAAAACGTCCGCGTTGGTTGCCTTCACGCAGTGATACCCCGATAATGCCGGATAAATCTTGCCTTGCTGCGCTTCGCAGTTCGCGCATGCAACACATCAGATTTTCGGGGGCTCTATGCGCAAATGGTGGTTTACTGTGCTCGCGGTTGTTACGGCGACGTTAGGGATAGGTGCCGCAGTTGCGCAAACAAGCGAGCCTATCAAGCCGATTCCGCTTGACATGAAGCTCGACGCGAGAAAGGTGGAACTGGGTGAAAAGCTGTTCTTTGACAAACGGGTGTCGAAGGACAATTCAATCGCCTGCATCCAGTGCCATCAGTACCAAAACGGGGGCGCAGATCGCACGCCGGTGTCGATCGGCATTGGCGGCAAAAAAGGGCCGATCAACGCGCCTACCATTTTCAATATGGCGTTCAATTTCCGCCTGTCTTGGGATGGTCGCGACGCATCGCTTGAGTCTCAGTTTCGCGGGCCGCTGCATAACCCGGTGGTGATGGGCACCAATTGGGATGAGCTGATTGACAAACTCAAAGCGGATCCCGACTACGTCAAAGCGTTCAAAGAGATTTTTAATGATTCACCTAACGCCAAAAACGTGTCGGAATCCGTGGCCACGTTTGAGCGCTCGCTGATTACGCCCAATGCCAAATTTGATCGCTATTTGCGTGGCGATAAGGCGGCTATTACTCCAGAAGAACTGCGCGGCTATCAGCTGTTCAAAAACTATGGCTGCATTGCCTGCCATCAAGGCGTAAACGTAGGCGGCAACATGTTTCAGGTGTTTGGCGTGATGGGCGATTACTTCAAAAAGCGCGGCAACATAACGCCCGCCGATCTGGGCCGCTTTAACGCCACCAAAAACGAGGCAGACAAGCACGTGTTTCGAGTTCCCAGCCTGCGTAACGTGGCGATCACGCCGCCCTACTTCCACGACGGCTCGGCAGCAACGCTTGACGATGCGGTAGATGTGATGTTTCTATATCAGCTGGGTCGCCCGGCGCCCAAGGGCGACAAGGAATTGATTGTGAAATTTTTGCGCACCTTAACTGGCGAGTTCCGTGGAAAGCCCCTGCAATGATTACTCTACCGACGGCTAACAACGGCAGCACACAAAGTCGGCAGCGCGACATCAATATTTTGGCAGCCGTGGTGCTGATTGGCGTGCTGGCATTTTTGTTTAACAAGACGCGGGCCGTTGATTTCGACGAGCACAATGAAATCATCGGCAACCTGCGGCAGCTGAAACAGATTGATGCGGAGTGGAACATCGACGTGTTCAAGTCGAAGATGGGCATCAACAACAACTACGACCCGGTGGCGCAACCGTTGCCGCTGATCCGCGATCTCGAATCCGGACTGGCGCAAAAAACGCAGCGGTCTGCTGATTCGACCGCGCTGTTAACGATGCTGAAGGAGTTTCAGGCCACGATGGCCAACAAAGTTTCCCTGATCGAGCGCTTCAAGTCACAAAACTCAATCTATCGTAATTCCACCAATTTTTTGCCGACTTCCGCTGAGGACGTGATCGCAACCGCCCGACGCGTGGGTGTAACAGGCGCAAAGTTGGCCGAGTTAGAGGCGCTAGTCAGCAGCATTTTTTCGCAAACGCTAACCTACAACCTGACGCCCGATACCGCGCTTAAAGAGAAGATTGCGCAAGAAATTGTGGCTGTTCGGCAGCGCAGCGAGCTGTATCCCGCCGAGGCTAAAGAATCGGTCGACGTGTTGCTCGCGCACATCGGCACGACCCTTAAACAGCAGGAGGTGGGTGCCAACCTATTGAACGAGTTGTCATCGTTGCCAACGTCGAAAAAAATTGATGAGCTGAGCGATGCGTACAGCAAGTCGCACGAGCAGCGCCTGCTTGATCAGCAGTTCTACCGGCAGTTGCTGATTGCGTATTCGGTGTGTTTATTGATGTTGCTGGCCTACCTAGCCTGGCGGTTGTTTCGAAGCTTTCGGCAATTAGGCAACGCAAACCTTGCTCTGCGCAGCGCCAACGTTGAACTTAAAGAGTCGCAAATTCAGCTGGTGCAATCAGAAAAAATGTCAGCGCTTGGCCAGTTGGTGGCCGGCATCGCCCATGAAATTAACACGCCGCTGGCCTACGTTAAAGGCACGCTCGACGTGATGAAAGAGCATCTGGGCAAGGCGCATGATCTGGCCAATAGTAGCCACCTTTTTGCGGTGTCACTACGCGACAAAGGCATCGACCGCAAGGCATTAAACGCGCAGTACCTGAAGGTCGCCTCGCTATCTCGGGACGTGGTTGAAAACAAACGTTTTGAAGAGATGGACTCAATGCTGAACGATGGCTCACACGGCATAGGGCAGATTTCCGAGATTGTGTTGAATCTGAAAAACTTTAGTCGGCTAGATCGCGCGAACATCGCAAATTTTGATGTGCGCAAGGGGCTCGATAGCACCTTGCTGCTGGCCAAAAACCTGCTCAAACACCGGGTTACCGTCATCACTGAATACCTTCAGGTGCCCGAGATCATGTGTTCGCCGTCGCAGATCAACCAGGTGTTTTTGAACATCATCACCAACGCGGCGCATGCCATGGGCGAGAACGGCAACCTGATTCTTCGCACCGAATTGCACGACGCGAAAACTGTGCGTATCGAAATTCAGGATGATGGCGGCGGCATTCCCGCCAGCGCACTGCCTAAAATTTTTGATCCCTTCTTCACGACAAAACCGATTGGTGAAGGCACGGGTATGGGCCTGTCGATTTCGTACAAAATCATTGAGGCGCATGGCGGCAAAATCGTAGTCGATACTGAGCCGGGAATTGGCACCACGTTCTCGATTCTGCTGCCGACAACACAAGTGCGTGACACGCCATTATTTCTTGATGAAAGCGATCCTGACTTGCGCACGCTGATGCAATAATGCTGCTGTAATGCTATTGGCATCACAATTTAGTGATTTTTCTACGGCACCACTCGCCTCTTGCCTCCTGCCCCAGCGTGCCCCTTTTTTGTCTGCGGGAACGCGGCGACTAGTGTCTCGACTCGTAAATTTCGGCACAAGAAAAGTGCCGAATTTTCGTGTCAGGCTAGGCGCAAAGCACAACAATAGCTAGCTATTGTGAGCATTTGCAACGACGCATGGCGCGGAAAGGCGGTGCTTTTATGTATCGAAATTTATGACGCGAAACACTAGTCACTTTAAACGTTGCGACCTAACGACCGGATCCCCGAAGCCATGAACGAAACGCCTGTACGCCTGCTGTTTGTCGATGACGAGGAACGAATCGTCAGTTTGTTGCGCACCATTTTTCGTCAGAGCTATGAGGTGCACATCGCGACCAGTGCCGACGAGGCACTGAAAATCATCGCGGCGATGCATATCCACGTCATCGTGAGCGATCAGCGCATGCCAGGAATGTTGGGCATTGAGTTGCTGTCAAAGGTTCGCTTGCTCTCGCCGAACACCATGCGAATATTGCTGACCGGTTACTCTGATCTGGCAGCCATTGTCGGCTCGGTGAATGACGGCGAGGTGTTTCGCTACATCAACAAACCGTGGGAACACAGCGAAATCAAGGAGATTATTTCGCAGGCGTCCGAGATCGCGCGTGCAACCGCTTTAGTTCCGGTCGTTGTACCGTTAGCTGCGCTGGCGGACAAATCGGCAAATGAGGCGTCCGCAGCGGCCATTTTGGTGATTGACGATAACCGGGATGTGATCAATTCAATTTCAGGAATGTTTCAAAACGTGTATGGCGTGCACGGTGCGAGCAACATTGCGCAAGCCATCCAGATACTTGAAAAGCACGACATTTCGGTGATCATTACCGACACTCACGTTAACAACGAAGACACCACGCAGTTACTTCGGATCCTGAAGACGCAGTATCCGCTGATACTCGCCATTTTGCTCACCGAAGCGCAGGATGCGGAAACGGTGATCAAGTTGATCAATCAGGTGCAAATCTTTCGCTATGCCAACAAGCCGATCCGTCGTGGCGCGTTGCAACTCAGCGTGAAAGCCGCGATTAATCAGAACGTCATCTACAAAAATAATCCAGCTTTGCTGGCGCGTCTCGCCGTGCAGGCGATCGCGGAGACGCCGCACACCCACTCACTTAAGAACTCCATCATGAACGGCCTGCGCGCGCTGCGTGGCCGATTCGCGTTTATTCGCGAGTAGCGCGGCAGCCGCTGACGTCGCGGCGCGCGCTCGCCTACTGCCGCTGCTATCTTCCGTAAGCCAGCCAGTGAGTGCCGTAAAAAGAACCGGCTACGGCGGCTAATGCGAGAAAGTAGAGGCTGACGCTCACCGTCGCGGTGGCTGCGGTGCCTTTGCTAGTTTCCAGTTTTGCTGCAATCGGATTGTGGCTAAAAATCAGCGCGATCAATACCACGATGATCACTGCGTGACCCACCGCATCCACCACGCCAAACTCCGGTATCGCGGATGAAAAAATCAGCAACAACAGCGCCGACGCAACGCGGGCGGCGAGCGAAACGGTGATCAGCAAGAACGCAGCCGTGAATTCAACGAACCCCGCAGCAACCATGAAAAATTCCGGGTCGAAACCAAACGACAGATTGGGCCGCTGAACGAGCAATGGAAAGCTCCAATCGGGGTAGGCAAATTTCTCCATGCCCGCCCAGAGTAGCGTCACTCCCGTGAACACGCGCAGCACCAGTAACGCGAGCACCGCCTTAGCCTCGCCAAAGCGCGACATCGTGAACAGGTAGAACGCAACGCCAAGAAAGATTGGGTAGTCGAGCAGGTGAAACCAGCCATAGGAATAGATGGCACAGCCATAAAGCACACAGATTCCGAGCGCCGTCAGCCACGCCGTTCGCGGATGAATCACCAGCAACGCCATCAGCATTTGTAGCCACGGCACCCATACCCAGTCGGTCTTCAGCTCCGGGGTGAGCAGCACATTGCCATAGATCGCAACGGCGACCAAAAAGCCGAATACGCCCACGCGCATAAATAGGTACACATTCGGTGCGAACCATACGGAGCTGCGTAGCACCAAACTATTCAAACCCACTGCACGATGCGTGAGCAGCACATCCACGTAAGCGGTGATGAACATAACAGCGACCATGATGCCACAAAACGTCACAAAATATTTACCCGTCATCATCGAGAACAAGGGGCGCGGCGGACACAGCAAGTCGTAGGGAGCAAACCATTTGACGTGTGCCCATGCAGCATCACTCGCCAGCACAACAATCAGCAGCAGCAACGCTGTCGCCGGGGGGAAACGCGCCAGTAAGCCACGTGGCGGAGCCGCCGCCCGCTCGGGCAGCGCGATAGGCGCCAGCGTCTGAGCGGGCGGCGATTCTCTTCGAATTATCAAGGCTGACAATCTGCTTGGATCACGCGATGGGCGCTGGAATGAGATTTATCCGGATTCATGTGTTTTTACCATTGATGAACACTAGCGACCATGCTGTTGTCACGTTTTGCGTGCACTTGTCCCAACTTGTTGTGGTGATACCCAGCACAAACGTCATTTTTCGCGCGATATGAGTCGCGCGTCGCGACTTTTGTCGGTGCGCATTTACTCCCGCCCCTACAACGGCATCAGCCCGACAACACCTGCGGGAGTGTCGGCAGACCACCGCCAGCCGCATCAAAGCCGCCATCATCAACGGGGGTGACTTGCCCATTGATGAAACTAGCGCTGTCGCTGCATATCAGGCAAATGTCATTGGCCGTGTCCTCCGGGGTATCGCAATGCCCCATCGGACGTCTCTCGCAATAATCCGAGATGTTTCATCAGGGTTATCCCTTTGTTGCCCGTGCGACGGCAGGGGCCAAGCGCTTTTCGAGCACGCCAAATTGGCATGCGACACCTAAAGTCACGGGATTCCTGCCTTTCCAAGAGCGACGAGGTGTGTGAATTTTTCTAATGATTAATTTCGTAATCGTCGGATCGAATGACCGAGCTGCGAACGCGAATGGCCATCACCGTTTCCACGGGCAACGGCGATATCACGTCGTTAAGCATGCGTGATTTCATCGATCAACGAAATGTTGACAGGATCATCATCGGTAACCGCTACGATTGGGTACTAGCGAAGGAGCAGGGGCGATGAATCTTGGAATCGAAGGTAAATGGGCGTTGGTCTGCGCGGCCAGCAAGGGGCTCGGCAAGGGCTGCGCAAAGGCGCTGGTCATGGAAGGGGTAAACGTGGTCATCACCGCACGCGGTACCGAGGCGCTTGAGGCAACTGCAGCTGAATTGCGCGCGTTAAACCCGTCGGTGAGCGTTGTTGCCGTAGCAGGCGACATCACCACGCCCGACGCTCGTGCCGCCGCTCTGGCTGGCGCACCTCAGATCGACATCCTAGTCAACAATGCAGGTGGCCCGCCGCCGGGTGACTTCCGCAATTGGACGCGTGACGACTGGATCAAGGCGGTGGACGCCAACATGCTCACGCCCATCGAGCTCATCAAATCGGTGATTGACGGCATGTGCGAGCGCGGCTTCGGGCGCATTGTGAATATCACTTCCGGTGCGGTGAAGGCGCCCATTGACGCATTGGGGCTTAGCAATGGCGCGCGCTCGGGGCTCACGGGATTTGTCGCAGGCCTGGCGCGCCAGCCTGCGGTCGCCAGCCGCAACGTCACTATCAACGGTTTGCTGCCGGGGCCATTCGATACCGACCGCATGAAAACCATGCTCTCAAATTGGGCTAAGCGCGACGGCAAATCGTACGACGAGGTGGCCGCTTCACGCGTGAAATCAGTACCCGCCCAGCGCATGGGCAATCAGGACGAATTCGGTGCCACCTGCGCCTTTTTGTGCAGCGTCCACGCAAGCTTCATCACCGGGCAAAATGTGTTAATGGACGGCGGCGCTTATCCGGGGACGTTTTAGCTCACTTGCTGCGTGCCCGAATCACGGAGCGCGGAGCGCCGAACCCGAACGGCGACGAGTTTAGAAGGGACTATCTCCGCCGAACTTGGGCGGTGCCGTTGATCCGCGCACCGGCTGAATTGAGCCCGACGACATGTACGAATCCGTCGCTGCATAATTTTCGAACCGCGTGAACTCGCCGCGAAAGGTGAGGTTCACGGTGCCGATCGGGCCGTTCCTCTGCTTGCCAATGATGATTTCGGCAATACCTTTTTGCGCGGATTCCTGATTGTAAACCTCGTCGCGATAGATGAAGAAAATCACGTCGGCGTCCTGCTCGATGGCACCGGATTCACGCAGATCGCTCATCACTGGGCGTTTGTTCGGGCGCTGCTCCAGCGAGCGGTTCAACTGCGAAAGTGCTACCACCGGAACCTGCAGTTCCTTCGCCAGTGACTTCAACGAGCGCGAAATTTCTGACACTTCGGTCGCGCGATTTTCACCGGTGCCGGAGGAGCTCATGAGCTGGATGTAGTCGACGATGATCATGCCGAGGCCACCGACCTGTCGCGCCAATCGCCGAGCCCGCGCGCGCAGCTCGAAGGGGTTGAGGCCCGCCGTTTCGTCGATGTACATCGGTGCGGAATCAAGCAGTGATAGCGCATCGGTGAAGCGCTGCCAATCGCCTTCAGTCAAGCGCCCGGTACGCAGGCGATGCTGGTCAAGCTTGCCGACCGAGCCGATCAAACGCATCGCCAGTTGTAGCGCGCCCATCTCCATGGAGAACACGGCCACCGGCTTCTTTAAACGAATCGCCACGTGCTCGCCGATGTTCAACGCGAACGCGGTTTTGCCCATTGACGGGCGTCCGGCCACGATCACCAAGTCGCCGGGCTGCAAGCCAGCGGTCATAGTATCGAGATCTTTGTAACCAGTCGCGAGGCCGGTCACGTCACTCGGATTATCACGACGATAAAGCTCTTCCACGCGGTCGATCGCTTGTGCGGTCAAATCGGACAGTGAAACAAAATTAGCTTTGGTGCGATCACCGGATTCAGCGATTTCAAACACCTTGCCTTCGGCCTCGTCGAGCAATTGCTCGGCTGATTTACCCATCGGGTTGAAGGCGGCCTCGGCGATGCTGGTGGCCACGCCCGCGAGGCGGCGCATCACCGAGCGATCACGCACGATCTCGGCGTAGCGACGCACGTTGGCCGCTGTGGGCACGGCGTTGGCTATCGCACCGATATAGGCGAGACCTCCGACATAGTCAAGCTTACCAATCGAGCGCAAACTCTCCGACAAGGTCACCGCATCGGCTGCGGTGTTGTCGGCCGCGAGCCGGTTGATGTGCTCATAAATCAGGCGGTGTGCTTCGTTGTAAAAGTCGCTCGCGTGTAACAAATCAGCGACCTTGTCAATCGCGTTGTTGTCAATAATCAGCGCACCCAGGACAGATTGCTCAGCCTCTATCGAGTGAGGCGGCGTACGGAGTTTTTCGAATTCAGGATCAAGAGCCATAAGAGGATTCTATCGGGCGGGTTGCTTATTTTTTTCCGGTCAAAGCCGACCTTGCCCCTATGCAGCCTATGCAGCCTATGTTCTGCGACCAGACAGCGCGGCGAACACACCCAGCGCAATGAAAGACACACCGATCATCGACTGTGCGACGCCCGCGACCGAGTTGTGGCGCAATAGTCGCGGTGCAATCAAACCAGCCAAAACGGCGTAGCTCGCGTCTGTCACCGCAGCTATCAAAACGAACACAACACTCAATGCCAATGCCTGCATCAATGCTGCACTCCCGCCTAATTCGGGCGACATGAACTGCGGCAAAAACGCGGTGAAAAAGATCGCAGTCTTTGGATTAAGCAACGCCACAACGCACCCATCGCGAAAGGCCGGCCACAGCGGCACACTCTCGGGCGCGACAGGAGCGGTCGCGACAGATTTGGCAAGTAGCGCCCTGATGCCGAGATAAATCAAATACGCCCCGCCCGCATACTTGACAATCGAGAATGCAAGCGCTGATGCAGCAAACAACGCCGCCAGACCGAGAGACGCCGCCACGGCATTGCCCAGATTTCCGAGCATCACGCCTGCGGCCGATGCCAGCCCAGAACGCCGCCCCTGCGCCACGCTGCGAGCCACAATGTAGAACACGCCGGGGCCGGGTGTTACCGCCAAAACAAAGCTCGCCAGCAAAAAAACGCTAAACAGCGACCAAGCGGGAAAGAGATCAATAAACATAACCGAAAGAATACACCGCTAAACTCTTTTCATGCCACGACTCGAATCAACTTATCGCAGCCCCTGGTGGCTCCCGACGGGCCACCTGCAGAGCATTTACGCGCAATGGCTCACCCGCCCCAACATCACCTATCGCCGCGAACGGCTTGAGCTCGATGACGGCGATTTCATTGATCTTGATTGGGCCGATTGCAACGGTCGGGACGTGGCCGCCGACTCGGCACCGCTGCTTGTTTTCTTTCACGGCCTGGAAGGCTCAAGCAATTCACAATACTGCCGCACCACCATGGCGGCGGCCAACTTGCGTGGCTGGGCTGGCATGGTGGCACACTTTCGCGGTTGCTCCGGTGAGCCAAACCGCTTACCGCGCTCTTATCACTCTGGCGATAGCGAGCATTGCCAAATCGTGCTCACCGCGATGCGAAGCCGCTTTCCTATTCGTGCAATTTTCGCAGTCGGCGTCTCGCTGGGTGGCAACGCATTGACTAAATGGTGCGGCGAGCAAGGCGAGGCGGCAAGCTCCGTTATTGCTGCGGCTGCATCAGTATCCAACCCGCTCGATCTAGGCATTTCGGCGGAAGCCATCCTGCACGGAAAAAACTGGATATTCAATCGCTATTTCATGCGCGCGATGGGCGAAAGCTATGAAGCGCGCATGGCGCTGCATCCCGCATTGCGCAGCAAAGCATTTCTGACCAACCCAAAAAGCTTCCCGCAATTCGACGAGCATTACACCGCGCCCACCCACGGCTACAGCAGCGCCTGGGACTATTACCATCGGGCCTCTTCGCGCGGTTTTATAGCGCAAATTCAGGTGCCGTTTTTGCTGCTCAATGCGATGAACGATCCGTTCGTGCCGCCGTCGTTGTTTCCCAATGCTCCCGAAGTTCCCGATAACGTGTTGCTTGAGCAACCGACTGATGGCGGTCATGTCGGCTTCGTCACGGGACCGTTTCCGGGGCGGCTCGGCTGGTTACCTGAGCGGTTGTGTGAATTCTTCAGCACCGTGAACAAGGCAAAATAATAACTTCGTTTTCCCTGTAGGAGCGGCTTGCCGCGACCTGCCGACAGGAAAGGTCGCGGCAAGCCGCTCCCACATTGGCCACTCCAAAAAGCATGCAACTCCCCTCAGAAATCTTTAAGGCATACGACATTCGCGGCATCGTGGGCAAAACGCTTACGCCAGATATTTGCTTTGCGATCGGTCAATCGCTGGGATCGATGTCGATCGAGCGCGGCGCACCGACAATCTCGGTGGGCCGCGACGGTCGCCTGTCCGGGCCTGAACTTTCGCAGGCGCTGCGCGACGGCATCGTGTCCACGGGATGCAACGCGATTGATCTCGGACTGGTGCCTTCGCCCGTGTCGTATTTCGCCGGTCATGCGCTGGGCACAGGCTCCTGCATCAGCGTCACCGGCAGCCACAATCCGCCCGATTACAACGGCATCAAAATGGTGATTGCCGGCGAGGCCATTTGGGGCGAATCAATTCAGGCGGTGAAGTCGCGCGCTGAGTCAGGTGATGTACTTAAGGGCACCGGCACGCACAACACCGTGGACGTGAAAGACGCGTACTTTCACCGCGTGGTGGGTGACGCCAAATTGGCGCGTCCAATGAAGATTGCGGTGGATTGCGGCAACGGTGCAGCGGGTGAATTGGCCCCGAAAATATTCCGCGCAATGGGCTGCGAGGTAACCGAGTTGTTCTGCGAAATCGATGGCACGTTTCCCAATCACCATCCCGATCCCTCGAAGCTTGAAAACCTCGAAGACCTGATCAGAGTCGTCAAAGAAACCGACGTCGAACTCGGACTGGCGTTTGACGGCGACGGAGATCGTCTGGGCGTGGTGACGAAATCTGGCGAAGTGATTTTCCCAGATCGCCAGATGATGCTGTTCGCAGCCGACGTGCTCTCACGCAACCCCGGTGCAACGATCATTTACGACGTGAAATCTTCACGCCTGCTAGATAAGTACATCGTCGATCACGGCGGCGTGCCGCTTATGTGGAAGACCGGGCATTCGCTGATCAAAGCCAAACTCAAGGAAACCGGCTCCCCATTGGCCGGCGAGATGAGCGGGCACATCTTTTTCAAAGAGCGCTGGTTTGGATTTGATGATGCCATTTATTGTGGCGCGCGGTTAATGGAGATCGTCTCAAAAGCGGTCGACGCTAGCAAGGTGCTAACGGATTTGCCCAATGCGCCGTCCACGCCCGAGCTGAATTTGAACTGCGCGGAAGGCGAACATTTCAACCTGATGAATCAGCTTAAAGCCGCAGCGCGATTTCCGAGCGGCACCCGCGTCAACATGATTGACGGGCTGCGCGTTGATTACGCCGACGGCTTTGGTCTGGCACGTCCGTCTAACACTACGCCCGTGATCGTATTGCGTTTTGAGGCCGATACGCCTGCTGCGCTCACACGAATTCAGAATGACTTTCGCGCTCAGTTCGCTCGGGTGAACCCCGATTTGGTTTTGCCGTTCTAACCGTACACTTCGCAGTAATTTCCTCAGAGGACACTCATAATGCGTCTCATCAAAATCGTTACAGCGGTCGCCGCTGTGCTGGCTGCCAGTGCCACGTTCGCGCAAGCCTTCCCGAACAAACCCATCAAACTGATCATCCCGTTTGCACCGGGCGGCACCACCGACATCGTGGCGCGCATCATGGCCGCGAAGATGACGCCGCTTATGGGGCAGCCGGTGATCGTTGAGAATCGTGCGGGCGCAGGCGGCTCCATTGGAGCCGCCGAGATCGCCAAGGCCGCGCCGGATGGCTACACCATCGGCATGGGATCGGTGTCAACGATGGGCACCAATATCGTTGCCTACAAAAACAACAAGCTCGACCCGTTGACGCAGTTCACACACATCACCAATCTCGCGTCGGTGCCCGGCATCATCATCGTCAACAAAAACTTCCCCCAGAAAGATTACAAATCGCTGGTGGCAGAACTTAAAGCCAACCCAAGCAAGCACAGCTACGCCAGCTCTGGCGCGGGCGGCGTCGGTCACCTCGCGATGGAATTGTTCCTCGTGGAAACTGGCACTGATGCGCAGCACATCGCGTATAAAGGCGCAGGACCTGCGGTCACTGACGTGCTCGCGGGCAACGTGCCGATCATGTGGGACAACCTAACCTCCTCGCTCGCACAAATCAAGGCCGGTAACTTCATCCCGATCGGTCTGGCCTTCCCCAATCGCATTCCCCAATTGCCCAACGTACCGACCTTTGCTGAGCTAGGTTTGAAAAACTACGAAGCCGACACTTGGTTCGGCCTGGTCGGCCCAGCCAACATGCCAAAAGACATCGTCAAGAAGTTCTACGACGTGTCGATGGTCGTTCTGAAAGATCTGGACACCATCAAGAAGTTTGACGATAACGGCGCGTTCGTCATCGGCAGCACGCCGGAGCAATTCACCGAGCAAATCAAACGCGAAATCACCAAGTGGAAACGCGTGGTTGATGCGAAGAAAATCTCGCTGGATTTGTAGTCCGTCGACACATCAAAAAAGCCCGCGATGCGGGCTTTTTTATTTTCGGCCTGACCAAAAGCCAACCGACATGAGCGCCGCTGCGACCCAGAACAACGGCGTTGCAGATTCGCTGAGCAACGTTAGTGACACCGCTGCACCGATTAACGGTGCGGTACAAAAGTATGCGCCTGTGCGAGCTTTTCGATCACGCTAAAAACGCATCAACCAGTATCTTTTTCAAATGCGTTTGTACGTCCATTGGCCATCCTGAGATCAATGCCTCGAACCGCGCCTGATCGCCCGCAAACAACGCGCGACTCGCCTCCTCAAAACTCGGCTCATGCCCCGCCATCGTCGACATAAATTGGTAGCCCACCGCGCTCGCCTGCCGCACCCGATCCCTCACCTCCGAAGAACGTCGCGCCACCTCAACCAACTTCCGCAACGCCACCGAAGCTCCGCCGGACTGAGTCCCAAGCCACTCCCAATGGCGCGGCAACAAGGTGACCTCGCGAGCAACAACGCCGAGACGCGGGCGACCGGGACCGCGTGGCGTTTCCGCACTCGTTTCGAGCTCGCCACCCACTTCCGGCAACGTGACCGCTTCAGGCACTGCGTCCGACGCGGCGTACGCCAATCGAGCCGCGAATTCCTCCGTCGTGCCGCGCCAGTCCAGCTCGATTACCTCGCTCGTAGCGTCATTGAAAATCAATACTGGCGTCGGCCTGAGCTGACTCGCGCTTCGATCAACCGCCGCCTTGGCGATCAACGCAACCTGTTGCAACTCGCCCGTGGCGATGCAGCGACCGCCTTCGAAAGCGGTACACAACGTTTTTGCCCAACTCATAAATTACCCGGATTTAATTACTCAAAGCAAATTATACCCGGATATAAATCGCAAGTTAATTTAATCCGGGTAAATTCTAAAGTTGCCCATTTCGCGCGAAATTCGCGAATTTATTACGTACAGCTTTTCTCTTAGAACGCCGTTTTATGGGGGCGCAGCAACAATTATCAGTAAATATCGACTTCAAGACAAAACTAGCGCTATGTCAATTTAAATATGGCTTTCAGCTAAAAGCTGAATTTCGTTTGCAGGGAATTAGTGCAGTCCGTAACCCAGAGGCAGCGAAGCGTAGTCCCAATAACGAGCACTGCTACGTTCACTTCAAAGAAACTGAGCGCATATCAGTCAAGGCAGCCGTTCACGGCTTCTCGCGATACGCCCGCACCATTCTTTCGTACTCTGTCTCCGACGCTTTAAAGTCTTTCTGCGTGCGCGAACTCACCGTGAATACGAGATAAAACTCGCCCTCTTCCAGATACGACACGCGCTCCCAGTTGCCGCCCGATCCGTCCTTCGCCTCGGGCTTCGGCGAGTACGTGAACGACAGCAACATGCGACCGTCAGCCGCCACCAGCGTGTGCGTCGGTCGGATCGACACGTCCGGAACGTTGTTCAAAAAATCTTTCTTGTCGCGCACGATCATTTCGGCGAGTGAGCTGACGTCCGGCACGCGCCGCTTGAACACGGCCTTGGCGTACATCACGGTCGGCGCATCGGCAAACGTTTTACCGACCGGGGTCAGTGCGTTGACGCTGTTTTCAAAACTGGTCGCCATATCCTGCTTCCAGCCTTTCGGCGGCGTGAGCTTTGGCCACCAGCGAAACGCGAGACCGTTTTCGCCCGGAATCGCAATCTTTTCGATTTCAGCCGCAGCGGGAAATGCGAGGGCGAAACAAACGCTGGCAATAATTGCGCGATTCATGTTTTTAGTCTCACTCAACGTCACAAAGCCCGCAACGAATCCGGCAGCGGAATGCGCTCCGTTTCACCGGGGACTTTGGCGAAACGATCAGCGTCCCAATCTGCTGCGGCCTGCGAGATCAGCTCCTTGCGTGTGGCGACAAAATTCCAGCTCATGATGCGATGACCGTCAATCGCGTCACCACCGATCAGCACGAAATGTGCGTCGGTGCTGGCACGCACGACGCTCTCAACACTCGCATCAAGCACCGCCATCGTATTGACTGCAACCTCCACGCCGTCCACTGTCAACGCGCCGCTCAGCAGATAAATGCCCAGCTCTTGCGCCATGCGCGGCACCGTCAGCGTTTCGCACGCAGGCATCTGCACGTCCACATAAATCGTCGGCGTCAACAGCGGCACGGATGACTGCAACCCGAACGCGTTGCCCATCAGCACGCGCAGCTTCGCCGAGCCAATCCGGTCCTGCGGAATTTCGCGCGCGGGCGTGTGCGAAAACATCGGCTCGCTCTCTTCATGCGCAGCGGGCAACGCCATCCGCAACTGCAAACCGTGGCTGCGATAGGTGGTCTGTTTCAGGTCATCAGGAATGCGTTCGGAATGCACAATGCCGCGCCCCGCCGTCATCAAATTCACAGCTCCCGGCTCAATGCGCTGCACCTCGCCCAAGCTATCGCGATGCATCATGGCGCCCTCAAACAAATACGTCACCGTCGCCAGCCCAATGTGCGGATGCGGTCGCACATCATGGTTCGCACCGGGCGCAACTTCAACCGGGCCAAAGTGGTCGAAAAACAGGAACGGCCCGACGCCCTGCGTCTGCGCGGAAGGCAGCAGGCGGCGGACGTTGAAACCTTGGGAGAGTTCTTTGGTGTGGGGGGTTATGGTGAAGGTGATAGACATAGTTCAAGACCTTCGAGCGTTTGAAATTGGCAGCAGATGTACGAGGTTTAAAGTAAACAGTGGAGCCGAATCAACAACATTAACGCTGCCGATGAATCAATTCATTGCTTAACCAAATGTTTTGTTACCGATGCGGCAATTTCAACTTGACCCAAGTCCAAAGCTTTCGAAGATCAACACCTATGCCCCAAAGGTTGGGTTCAAGTTTAAGCGGATTCGTCGATTTTTGAGACTGCGCCTCAAGTATCTGATCGACGCCCATTGCACGACGTTTTCGCGCGGAAAGAGTGATCGACAAACGGACGTACTCAGTCTGTTCAGGGGTACTTTCGCACGGCGTAAGGGAGGCATCTAAGCTGCGGTGAATTTTCTTAAAGTTCTTCGGAGCACTTGGATTTCTAAAGTACTCAAGGTCGGTTTGGACGACGAGAATATCCTCAGCATCAATTGCTTGCCGAAGGTACAAACCTACTGACGCATTCTTCTGGACGTAAACATAGAACGACCGCTCCGGATAATCAAAAAGCAGGTTCAGCAAATGATTCGCCGTCTCCTGATCTGAAATGTCGGCGTTTTCGATTACATGGAACTGGCTCCGCGTCACGGAGGTTAGGAGGTGCTCTGGAATTCGCAATTCGCCTGCAGGCTCACTCATAAATCACCATAAAGTCAAACCTCAGTCCGGTTGTACATCGAAAGTAGTTCGGCGGCAGTAATCTGAGCGTGGCTCCAGAAGCTCCAGTGTATTTGCTTGCTCGTAATCCTGCCGTCTCATTCGTTGACTGTGCCAAAGTCACGTCTGCTGTCATTCCTGCGAAGGCGCGAGCGACAGCGTGGCTAGGGTTTCCAACTTGATAAGGCACCAAACGCAGAGTGGCTTACGACATAAACGCTTGCTAAACTTCCCCCATGCTCACCCTGGACCAAACCCTCCTCTACCTCCCCGCTGTGGCGATCATCATTGCTATTCCGGGGCCGGATATGTTGTTGTCGCTTTCGCGTGGGCTCACGCAGGGGCGGGGCGCTGGCTTTGCGCATGCGTTTGGCGTGGGCCTGGGCATCATGGCGCATTCGCTGCTGGCCGCGTTCGGCGTGAGCGCGCTGTTGACCGCGAGCGAGACGGCGTTCTGGGTGATGAAGCTGGTTGGTGGTGCATACCTGATTTATCTCGGCGTGCAGCAGTGGCGCAGCGTGACTTCCGCAACGCTGCCGAACGGAACGAAAGCGCCCAAAGCACCGCTGAAAGTGATTTTCTGGCGCGGCATTTTGAGCAATCTGCTGAACCCGAAAGTGGCGCTGTTCGTACTCGCCTTCGTGCCGCAGTTTGTGCAGTCCGGCAGCGACGCATCGAGCCCGCTGGTGCAGATGCTGTTGCTCGGCGCGATCTTCTCGATACTGACGGTGATCGCGTACGGCGCGCTCGGCGCGGTCGCGGGTGGCGTGAGTCGCTGGCTGGCAGCGCATCCAGCGTATCTACGCGGCGTCAATCGTGGCAGCGCCGGCTTGTTCGTGGCGTCCGGCGCTGCGGTTTTGTTGCTTGACAGACGAGCGTAGTGCTCACCGGGTAGCCGCGACCGCATTTAGTGCGCGCTTACTATGCAGCCAGTTTGACGATACGCTGATGAGCCGTAAGCAATCGTCGCGCTTTTTGCAGGCGCTGCCAAATAGCTAAACTCGTCACATGCAATCCGTTTTCGCTCCCGTTAACTCTCCCGCAGCGCCTGACCTGCCTGCGCTTGAGCAGCCGTACCTCGACTTGTTGCGACACGTGAGCGAGCGCGGCGCAATCAAGGGCGACCGTACCGGCACCGGCACCCGCTCGGTGTTCGGCGCGCAATTGCGCTTTGACCTGCAACGCGGCTTCCCGCTGCTGACTACAAAAAAGGTCTTCTGGAAAGCCATCGCCTACGAACTGCTGTGGTTTTTGCGCGGTGATAGCAACGCGAAATGGCTGCAAGAACGCGGCGTCACCATCTGGGACGAGTGGGCAAAAAGCGACGGTGATCTTGGCCCGGTCTACGGCGTCCAATGGCGCTCGTGGCCCAAGCGTGAAGCGGACGGCGGCGGCACGATTGACCAAATCCAGCAAGCCGTTGACCTCATCAAGCGCGATCCGAATTCACGCCGCATCATCGTCAGCGCCTGGAACGTGGCGGACTTGCCGAAGATGGCGCTCATGCCTTGTCATGCGTTTTTTCAGTTTTATGTCGCAAACGGGAAGCTCTCCTGCCAACTCTACCAACGAAGCGCCGACCTGTTCCTCGGCGTCCCGTTCAACATCGCCAGCTACGCGCTGCTCACGCACATGATCGCGCAGCAATGCAACCTCGACGTGGGTGACTTCATCTGGACCGGCGGCGACTGCCACATCTACGACAACCACACCGAGCAAGTCGAGACGCAGCTTTCACGTACGCCAATGCCCCCGCCACGCCTCATCATCAAACGCAAACCCGCGTCAATCTTCGACTACGAGTTTGAGGATTTTGAGATATCGGGTTACCAGAGTCATGCGACGATCAAGGCTCCGGTGGCGGTGTGAGCCAACTAGCGGAGATTTCGATAGCGGATTTGGTTTCAGGGTTGCTAGCTGCGCTTTCGAATTCGGACCGCGCACATATCGAAATTAACACGGACGGACTCAGTAAATTGACAGTAGGTATTGCCGGAAACGTGTGTGTCTCGCTGATCAGCGTTTGGCGCAATGGCTGCTTCGATTTGGATTCGTTGCGCGTGTCTGATCAGCAAAACTCATTTGTTCATCACGAGTTCGCTACGATCCAGAGCGCCTTGGAAGGCCTTGTTCGCGAAACTCGACTAGCAATTTCACGATCATGACATTTCGGTTTTGACGCAGATGACCTTTTGGTGCGTGGCGTACGCTACGTACGCCGTCGCGAAAAATCTCGCCACAAAATTATCCAGCAACCCAGTTCTCTACCCGCAATCCACCGGCCTCCGCATACGCGACGAAATCGCGCTCGTTATTGGTCACCAGCGTGACGTCAAGCGAGAGCGCGTGCGAGGCAATAAGACAGTCCACCGCATTGCGTTCGCTACGCGGGAGCTTTGCCGCTACCCGCGCGTACGCGCTAGCGGCCTCTTCTCCAAATTCAACGACGTGAACCCGCTCGCGCAGCGCGTCTAGCACGCGCATATTCGTCGCATATGTCGCTGGCCTGCGCTCGATTCCATGCAGCATCTCGCCGAGCGTCAGCGCGCTCATCACAGCGTCACCCAACGAAAGTGTTGCGAACTTGGCGCGTACCCCGGGAGGGTGATGTTTGGCGAGATAGATGCAGATGTTGGTGTCGAGCATGTAGCGCATCGCTATTTGCGCTTGCGCTTTGGAGTAACAGCCATCGCATCGGTCGCCGACGCTGTCGGTGAACGAGGTGCGGCCGGATAAGGCAGTCGGTCTTGATGCACCGCGTTGTCATCCCACGCGCTCCAGTCTCGCTCTTTTTGATCCTGCCAGCCCTCAGGCCCACGCCCATCAGCCATGAAATCCGGGCTGAATTGCGCGAAGATGTCCATTACATCCGCCAACGATTTGCGCTCGACTGCGCGCAACACCAACGTGTCGCCTTTGCGCTCGATAATCACGTCCTGCGAAGGCTCGAAAATCGCGAGGTCTTTGGGGATTCGCACGGCGAGCGAGTTGCCGCTTTTGAAGGCTTTAGTTTGCATGGTGTCACCACAGATTGGGTCAACGATTTGGCAAAAGTATACACCGTATATACTTTTGATATGAAGTCGGTAAGAAAACCTGTTTTGACGCTCGCTGAGCATTTTTTTGCCGAGCGCGGTTGGACGCCATTTCAGTTTCAACGCGATGCGTGGGAGGCGTATGCCGCTGGCAAGAGTGGACTGATTCACGCGCCGACAGGTTTCGGAAAAACTTATGCGGCATTTTGCGGGCCGTGTGCGATGTTCGCCAAGCAACCGCCCTCACCTCAACCCTCTCCCGCACTGCGAGAGAGGGAGCCAGTCGCGCCTCCGATCTCTGTCCTGTGGATCACGCCGCTAAAAGCGCTGGCTGCAGACACAACACTTAGCCTGAAAGATGCGGCTGCGTCCATGCAGCCCACATGGACGGTCAGCCTGCGCACTGGCGACGTGTCCAGCAGCGAACGCACGAAGCAGGATCGGCGTCTGCCCACCGTGCTCGTCACGACACCCGAATCGCTCGCGCTGATGCTGACCAAAGCGGACTGGCGCGAACGGTTGTCAAGCTTGCGTTGCGTCATCGTGGACGAGTGGCATGAGCTGATGTCGTCAAAGCGCGGCACGCTGCTGGAGCTGACGCTTACGCGCTTGCGTGGCGCATCAGGGCGAGGCAAGAAGCAGCTGCAAACCTGGGGCATGAGCGCCACGCTCGGCAATCTTGATGAAGCGATGCGCGTGCTGATCGGCCCGGACGCGGCGCTTGCAGGAGACGGTGTGCTGATTGGTGGCAAGATCGAAAAGGACATCGTGATCGACTCACTGATGCCTGAGACCATCGAGCGTTTTCCGTGGGGTGGACATCTGGGTTTGAAGCTTTTGCCTGAAGTTATCGCGAAGATTGA
Organism: Burkholderiales bacterium; assembly: GCA_031409935.1. Taxonomy (GTDB): domain Bacteria; phylum Pseudomonadota; class Gammaproteobacteria; order Burkholderiales; family Casimicrobiaceae; genus Casimicrobium. Next base: position 23,322 of record JANNYE010000124.1, read on the forward strand.
ACAGTGCAAAAGCACGCTGATTTTCACCAACACCCGGTCGCAAACCGAGCTTTGGTATCAGGCGCTGCTCAACGCAAAACCGGAATGGGCGGGTGTGATCGCGCTACATCATGGATCGCTCGATAAAGCGACGCGTGAGTACGTCGAAGACGGCATTCGCAACGGCCTGCTGCATGCGGTGGTGTGCACCAGTTCGCTTGATCTTGGCGTGGACTTTCGGCCGGTTGAACAGGTGCTTCAGATTGGCTCGCCAAAGGGTGTTGCGCGCCTGTTGCAACGCGCAGGGCGCAGCGGCCATCAACCGGGCGCGAAGAGCCGTGTGACGGTTGTGCCGACGCACGCGTTGGAGTTGGTTGAAGCGGCGGCGGCAAGGCAGGCAGCGCTTGCCAAACACATCGAGTCACGCATGCCGCTGGGAGCGGCGTTTGGCAAAACACAGTGGCGTCCACTAGATGTGCTCACGCAGCACATGGTGAGCGCAGCACTGGGTGGCGGCTTCAACCCCGATGAGCTGCGCGCAGAGGTCGAGAGCTGTTTCACCTACATGCAACTCACGGACGCCGAATGGCGATGGTGCCTCGACTTCGTGACACGCGGCGGCGCATCGTTGCAGGCGTATCCGGACTTTCACAAGGTGGTGATTGATCCTGAAACCGGGCTCTACGTTGTCACGGATCGTCGCATCGCCACGAGACACCGCACCAACATCGGCACCATCGTGTCGGAGGCGTCGATCACAGTGCAATTCCTCGGTGGCGCGCGGTTGGGGCATGTTGAAGAGGACTTTATCGCGCGGCTAAATCCGGGCGATGCGTTCATCTTCGCGGGGCGCGTGGTGGAGTTCATTCGCGTTCGTGAGATGACGGCGTATGTTCGCCGCGCCGCGAAACGCAAGAATCTTGTGCCGCGTTGGGCGGGTGGCAAGATGCCGTTATCCACGCAGCTCGCAGGCGCAACGCGTGATCTGATTGCAGAAGCAAAACATGGCGTTTACTTGACGCCAGAAATGCGGCTCTGTGAGCCAATCTTCGCCCTGCAGTCGAGACTCTCTGCCCTGCCCGATCAAAAGGAATGGCTGTTTGAATCGCTCAAGTCCAGCGAAGGCTGGCACCTCTTCTTCTTTCCGTTTGAAGGGCGTTTGGTGCATTTGGGGCTGGCAACGTTGTTCAGTTATCGCCTCGCAAAAGCTCACCCAGATTTGGGCAAGACATTCTCTATCGCGATCAACGATTACGGCTTTGAATTGTTGTCGCCGACAGAGGTCTCATTGACCGCAAAAGAGTTACGCGAGTTGCTCGATTCACGTCATGTCGAGGCGGACATACTGGCAGGCCTCAACGCTGCGGAACTCAGCAAGCGCCAGTTCCGCGAGATCGCTCGTGTCGCTGGGTTAATCGATCAGGGCTATCCGGGGCAGAACAAATCAAGCCGCCAATTGCAGGCATCCAGTGGCCTGCTGTTTGAGGTATTCACCACGTACGACAGCGACAATCTGCTGCTAAAACAAGCAGTGCGCGAGGTCATGGAGCGGCAGCTAGAGGCCTCACGACTTGCGTCCGCGCTGCTGCGGTTGCGTGGCAGCAAAGCACTCATGATGAAGTGCGAGCGACCCACGCCGTTTTCATTCCCATTGATGGTCGAGCGACTGCGCGAGAAGCTCTCGACCGAGCAGATTGAGCAGCGCGTGGCGCGGATGGTCGCGGAGCTGGACAAAACCGTCTCCGCTGCGCAGTAGGGCCGATATCGGCGTAGCCAAGACAGGGGTCAGGTCGCAATACTGTTCGTTTAGCTTTCCGTTCGCCCTGAGCCTGTCGAAGGGCACGCGGTAAAGCACCGAGGCTTCGACGAGCTCAGCCCGAACGGAATCCAAAAAGGCGCGCTTAAACTAACAGTATTGGGTCAGGTCGCGCCCTCTACCCCTCCGCACTTCGGGCACCTCGCCTACTGCGCAGGGGAGGCAGGGTCGAGTGTCTTTTCTCCTACCCGAATCCACGCTTTCGCAATCGTGTCGCCGCGCACCTCGTACATTGCAACCATTTCGACACTACCAGTGCCTTCAGGAAAAGTTCGCGTGATCTGTTCGTGGTCAATCACGAGATTCCCCATCACAATGCGGTTGACCAGTTTCGCGTGAAGATTGGGCTCCTGCAAGCGCACAGCAAGGCGCTCGCGCACCTGCTTAGCGCCGCTGGCGAAGAGCGTTGCGGGGAATTCAAAGTGCTCAACGTCATCGGTGTAGGTCGCCATCAACGCATCAATGTCACGCGCGTTGTACGCCTCCAATTGACGTTGAACGACAGCTTCGGGAAGGCCCGTTTTATTCATAGAACAGCGCTATCTGAAACAGACATGAAGGATGGTTTATAGCTACGGATTCGGCGGCGAAAGCGTGCAACTGCTCCACAAATCCTCCATACGCGATAACACCAATAGCAACCAAAGCGGGTTCGAGTTAGTCTCAGCGTACAAGAATATTATTGCAGACCGGATGTCATCGATTCAAATACAACTTTTCCGCCCTGATTTTGGGGTTGCGGAGCAGGCCGCCACGCAGCGCGTAATCGCGAGCGGTTGGGTGGGCCGGGGCGCGCTGACCAACGATTTCGAGCGAGCGTTCGCAACCCACATCGGCGTGGCTGCAGAGCAGGTGTTGATGCTGCCTTCAGCCACAGACGGGCTGTTCCACATCACCGCAATGCTCGGGTTAAAGGCTAGCGATGAGGTCATTCTGCCGAGTATCAGCTTCATAGGCGCTGCGCAGGCGGTCGTCGCGGTCGGGGCCACGGTGCGGCTTGCCGACGTCGATCCACACAGCCTTAACCCGACTGTCGACAGCTTGGATGCCGTGCGAACCGACAAGACCAAAGCTGTCATTCTCATTCACTACGGCGGCGCACCCTGTGAGATGGTCGCCATCATGGCCTGGGCCAACTTTCACGACATTACGGTGATCGAGGACAGCGCGTGCTCGCCCGCGACGCGGCTGCAGGGTCAGGCCTGCGGTACCTTCGGCGATTTTTCGGTGTGGTCGTTTGACTCGATGAAAATGTTGTCCACCGTTGAAGGCGGCGCCATCTACGTCAAAGATCGCGCGTTGATGACGGCTCTGCGACGTTTTTGCGCTCTCGGCATGTCGACCACCGCCGGACACGCCTCCACGGCATCGGAGCGCTGGTGGGAATTTGATGTTTCAGCACCCGCCCGCCGCAGTCAATTCAACGATTTTTCCGCTGCACTTGGGCTGACACAATTGGCACGTCTACCTGAGATGCTGGGCAAACGACAACGCATTGTGAAACTTTATGGAGAGCGATTGCGCGATGTAGAGTCAATCACGCTACCGCCCCCACCTCAGTCGCGGGTGCTACACGGGCAGGACTCACACTATTTTTACTGGATACAGATAGGCGGCGGTCGTCGCGACGCGCTGGCCCTCTATCTCCGTTCTCGCGGCATCTACACGTCCTTTCGCTACTTTCCTCTGCACCGAACAACGCTCTTTGCAAGCGCCGCCCGACTGCCTGGGGCCAATCACGCGGCAGACACCACGTTGAATTTGCCGTGCCACAGCCTGCTAACTGAGGCCGACGTACATACGGTCGCGGACGCGGTGCTAGACTTTTTCCGTACCGCGTAGTCGCTGCAGAAGCGCATACGGCCAGCGCACAAACCAGCGCCGCCGCCAAGCGTTTTCGGCGTACTCCACGGCGCCGTGCCGCTGCTCGTTGGCGAGATGCGCAAGGTGAACTTTGCGCCAGCTCAACACTGCCGCAGGAGTCGCGTCCATGTGAATGTGCGCCTGCCTCGCCACCGCGTCCGCATAGGCAAGATCCAGTGCGTCTTGACGCCTGCTCGCCAACGCTGCGTTCGCGGGAACGCGGTATTTTGAGGTGGTCTTGCTTACCATCACAAAATCGTGTAACGCGGCAAAGCGCGTCCACAGATTCCAATCTTCCAGTTGTTCCATGTCTTCGGCAAAGCCTCCGGTCCGTGCAAACAGCGATCGGTGGAACAGCACCGATTGAATCGGTAGAAAGTCGTGGTGCCACAGGGCATATCTCGAAAACAACTCACGATATCGTGAAAACGGGAGCGCTTCGTCATACGCGAGTGGATCGGTACTGCGCACAGTCGTCGGCACTTCCCATGCAAAACTGTAGGCCACATTGGCCCTACGGCGCAGAACTTCACGCACCAGCACTTCAACGTGATCGGCAAACAACACGTCATCGTCGTCGAGAAAATTGAGCCATTCGCCGTGCGCATTGGTCATCGCGATGTTGCCAGCACGAGAGCGCCCGACAGCCTCGCCCGTTGCAGAATAACGCACCGGAAAGCGCCAGTTCTCGCTGTTGCAAATTGTCTCTGCTTCGCCTGCCGCACCGTCCTCAACCACAATGACTTCGACGTTGCCGTAGGTCTGATTCATGACCGAGGTGAGCGCTTCACGCAGCCACCATGGCCGACGATGGGTACGGATCAGGATGGACACCAGCGGCGCGGGCTCGACCGTTTCCGGTGCCGGAAATTCGTAGAAATCACCCTCTCGACGCGAACCATAGTCCCAGTGATTGAAGTGCGGCAACGACACAGCCGCATTGTCGCGCCAGCCGCCTCGTCGAAAGGCGCGCATTTCGGTAATGGACTTCAGCAGCGCGTTACTCAGCATTCGTCGGCGCCCCGGAAACTCCTCTGGCACAAGCCATTCATGCGCCAACATGGCAAGCCCAATCACCACATCACGTCGAGACCCAAAGCGGGCTCGCAAGTAAAGATTGGCAACGATGCTGCCTGCAAATTGCACCGGCTTGATTTCGTGCGCATAAGCGTAGGAACTGTGCGCACAAACGGCGCGCGCCACATAGAGAATCCGCCAGTTTCTGCGCCGCAGTCGCCACGACAAATCAACGTCCTCGCCATACATGAATATGCGCGGCTCAAATCCGCCAACCTCCTGCAACGCCGAACGTCTGAACATGCAGGCGGCACCGGACAACCAGAGCGTCTCCTGCGTGACCGGGTTGTAATCCTTGGGGTGCTCATAGGGCACCTGCCGCAGCTCCCATGCCGCGATATCCGGCGCGGAGATCAGAATTTTTTCGCCTAACAATGCCAGCGCACTGTCTGCCAAATACGCGTCCTGATTGATGGTGAGCACGAAGTCAGCGGCGGCATGCGCGAGCAAGCCGTTCACGCCGCGCCCAAATCCCACATTGGTGGGCGAGACAACGAGTGGCGCAATGCTTAGGCGCGGCGCAAACGTGAGCAGTACGTCGCGCACGTGTCGCGTAACTGCGGCTTCCGCGCTGTTGTCGAGCACCGAAACAGTGATCGCAAAAACGTGCGCGTGCTGTTCGCAAATACTGCGCAGCAAGCGCTCGATTTCGCCCGGCTTGGGGCGGTAACTAATGATCACGATTTCAAGAGATAGCGGCATCGTCGGGTCTGAATTCATAGTCTGAAAATCGCTGCGACGCGTTGCACGGAACGTCTGATTATCACGAAAGCGCTTGCTGCGCGGCGCAACGACGCTACGACAGTCGCTCGTCCAGCAGCTCGATCCAATGCACCACCCGAAGGTCAGTGCCGCTTTGCAGATGCGTCATACAGCCAATATTTGCCGTCGCAATCTGAGTCGGCGCTCCCGCCGTGAGCGATTTCAGCTTGCGTGATTTGAGCTCGGTACTGATCGCTGGTTGCAACACCGAGTAGGTGCCCGCCGAGCCGCAGCAAAGGTGGCTATCGGCAACGGGAGATAGCGCAAAACCCATGTCCTTTAGCAGCGCTTCAACGCCACCTTTCAGCTTCATGCCGTGCTGCATCGTGCAGGGCGGATGGTAGGCAATTTTTTCCGACGAGGATTTGACTTTGCTTTTCAGCGTCAACCACTCCGCTGCGATGACCTCTGAAACGTCTTTTGCGACCGCAGCAATTTTTTCAGCCTTGACCGCGTAAGCCGCGTCGTGCTTCATGAAGTGGCCGTAGTCCTTGACCATCACCGAGCAACCCGATGCAGTCACGACAATCGCCTCTGCGCCCGACGCAACGTGCGGCCACCACGCATCAATGTTGACGCGCACTTTTTCGACCGCTTCGTCATGCGCATTCAAATGATGGCTCAACGCACCGCAACAGCCGCCCGCGGACACCCGTTTCAGCGTGATGCCTGCGGCGTCCAGCACACGTGCGGCAGCTGCATCAATCGAAGGCGCAAGTGCATCCTGCACGCAGTTGTCGAGCAGCAGCATGGTGCGCGCGTGCTGCGTGGTCGGCCAGACACCCGGCGCGCGACGTGGCTGAATTTTTGCCCTGAGAGAAGCGGGCAACAAAGGTCGCGCTGCGCGGCCCAGCGCGAGCGCGGCAGCAAACGTTTTCTTGCTAAGTAGTCCTTTACGCAGCGCGCGACGCTTGAACGATTCGACCGCTGTTCGGCCAACTTTTTTCTCCACGACCGAGCGACCAATATCAACGAGGCGACCGTATTCGACGCCGCTCGGACAGGTGCTCTCGCAGCTGCGGCAGGTCAGGCAGCGATCCAGATGCTGCTGCGTTTTTGCTGTCGGCTCGACACCTTCGAGCACCTGTTTGATCAAGTAGATGCGGCCACGCGGGCCATCGAGCTCGTCACCTAGAATTTGATAGGTCGGGCAGGTCGCCGTGCAAAAACCGCAATGCACGCAAGAGCGAAGGATGGCGTCCGCCTCGATGCCTTCGGGCGTGTATTTGATGAAATCGGCGAGATTGGTTTGCATGCGTGCGGTAACTTTGTAGGAGCGGCTTGCCGCGACCAAAGGGTTGCTAAATTCGAAGTGGGTCGCGGCAAGCCGCTCCTACAGTTGCGGAAAAACGTTATACGGATCAAAGCTCGTCTTGATCTTCGCTTGAACATCAATGAGCGCGGGTTGCAGCACCTCGGGGCGCTCTACCTCAGATGCGGCACCACGAAACACGCTTGCGTAGCCGCCCTGCGCGCGCGCCCATTCACGAATTGCGGGAAGCGCGATGGATGAGCAGCGCAGCCAGCGCTGCGCACCTCCCCATTCGATGGCTTGCGTGTCAGCGCCGTTGGCAAGATCGCACCACGCTGCGGTGGATTTGCAGGACACACGAATCACAGCCAGCTCACTGGCGAAGAACGCATGCTTTTGCTCACGCCAATCGCGCCACCAGTCGGCTTCGTTCGCGAGCGACTCGCCGCCGAGGTTTGATGTGGCAGACTTCACCGCAGGTTCAGCTCCCGCGAGCCGAACGTGGAGCTTGCCGCCCACCCAAGTGGTGGCGGTGATCGGATTGGCTTCGGCGTACCAACGGTTCATGCGTTGAATGGCCGTCTCCGCGTCAAGCTCAAACACCTGTGTCTGCTGCGCCTTCGGCAGCGGTAGACATTTGAACGCGGCTTCGGTAATCACGCCCAGCGTGCCCTGCGATCCCGTAAGCAGGCGTGACACGTCAAATCCCGCGACGTTTTTCATGACCTTGCCGCCAAAGCTCAGGTGATCGCCCTTGCCATCCAGCACTTTGCAGCCGAGCACGAAGTCGCGCAGCGCACCGGCATACGGGCGACGCGGGCCGGACAGACCACTGGCGACCATGCCGCCGATGGTGGCACCCTCGCCGAAATGCGGGGGCTCGAATGCAAGCATCTGACCCGCGTCCGCCATCGCTTTTTCAACGTCAGCGATGCGCGTGCCACAGCGAACGACGATCACCAGTTCATTGGGCTCGTACTCAACGATGCCACCATGCTCACGGGTATCGATGACGTCACCCGTTGCTGCTGGAGAACAGAACGTTTTGCTGCCACTCCCGCGAATGGTGAGTTTCGCCCCCTTTGCGGCTGCGGCTTTGATTTGGGATTGCCAGTCGTCAATCATCGCGGCAGCCTAAGTCACTTCGCCGCATAAATATGCTCTGGCTCTTCATGATCAACGACTTCTTTTTCTGCTTTTGAATCGGCAATCCACTGCTGCATTGAGGGATGCGCGAGCATTGCTTTCACGTACTCGGCGCCCACCGCGTTAAGTTTCACGCCATACGTGTTGAAGCGAAAAACTACCGGAGCAAAGTACGCATCCGCCACACTGAATTTGCCGTATAGAAACGGGCCGTCATTACCGAACTTGCTGCGTGCGTCAGTCCACAGCGCCTGCAAACGATCAATGTCTTTCTGGACATCTTCACGCGGTATTGCGATTGGGTAACTGCGCCGCACGTTCATCGGCATCCAGTGGCGGATTGCCTGAAAACCAGAGTGCATTTCGGCGCAAGCGCAGCGCGCGTGAGCGCGGGCGACCGCATCGGTGGGCCACATAGCTGCGTGACGCTCGGCGAGATATTCGGCAATGGCGAGTGAGTCCCACACTTTCACGTCGCCATCGACAAGCACCGGCACTCGCGCATTCGGTGAACGTTTGCGCGAGGTAATTTCTGCGGCGAATTCTGGCGTGTCAAACACGTGGCGTTCCTCGGTGAATGGAATACCAACCGAGTGCAGCAGAAGCCACGGACGCAGCGACCAGGAGGAGTAGTTTTTATTGCCGATTAAAAGGGTGTAGGACATGGCGGTGTTTGTTTAATTGATCGGGGCTACAACTGTAAAGGCTCTGCGACTCTTGTGATTGCAAAATTTGCTGGGTAGGCTGTAGGATGGGCAGCCCGTGCCCACCGCGGCTTCGCGCTGCTGAAATGGTTCTCTTGTCGAGGATTGGTGGGCACGGGGTGCCCACCCTACGACCAAATACTTATTTCATCGGAATCGTCTTCCCCGGATTCATGATGTTGTTGGGATCGAGCGCCTGCTTGATGGTGCGCATCACGTCCACGCCCTCGCCGTGCTCGGCCTTCAGCGCATCGAGTTTGTGAATGCCGATGCCGTGCTCGCCGGTGCAAGTGCCGCCCATACCGATTGCGATGTGTGCGATGCGATCTGCGGCGAGTTCTGCGCGGCTTCGTTCGTCAGCACTGTTCGGGTCAAACGTAATCAACACATGAAAGTTTCCGTCGCCGACGTGGCCAACGATCATGCACACCAGATTACTTTTTGCAACCTCTTCTTTTGCGGCCATCACGCTGTCTGCGAGTCGCGAAATCGGCACGCAGGTGTCGGTGGAAAATGCCTGTTTGCCAGGGATGTAATTCATGCCCGCCCAGTACGCATCATGCCGGGCTTTCCACAGCTTGGTGCGGTCTTCCTGCTTATCGGCGAAGCGGTAATCGCTGCCGCCAAAATCAGCCGTGATCGATTTCATCTGCTCGATCTGCTCGGCGACATATGCGTCGGTACCGTGAAATTCCATGAACAACGTGGGCTTGGGCTCGAAACCTTCAAGCTTGCTGTATTGAATGCTGGCTTTCATCTGCACTTCATCAAGCAGTTCAATTCGCGCCATCGGGATGCCCAATTGCATCGCGGTGATCACGGCGTTGACCGCTTCGCGAAGGTCATCGAACTGGCACACCGCCGCGCTGATGCGCTCGGGCACACCGTAGAGCTTGAGCTGAATTTCGGTGACGATACCGAGCGTGCCTTCGGAGCCGACGTAGAGGCGCGTGAGGTCGTAGCCTGCACTCGATTTCCGCGCACGCGTACCGGTGCGGATGATGCGTCCGTCGGGAGTGACGACGGTCAGGCCGAGGATATTTTCACGCATCGTGCCGTAGCGCACGGCGTTGGTTCCGCTGGCGCGTGTGGCGGTCATGCCGCCGATGCTGGCGTTCGCGCCTGGATCAATTGGGAAGAACAGTCCGGTGTGACGAATGTCTGCGTTCAATTGCTCGCGTGTGACGCCCGCCTGCACGCGGCAATCCAGATCTTCGGCGTTGATCTCCAGCACCTTCGCCATGCGCGACAGATCGAGGCACACGCCGCCGTACAGCGCTTTCAGATGCCCTTCCAGAGAAGTGCCGGTGCCATACGCAATGACTGGAATGCGCGCCTGATTGCAGAGTTTCAGGATGCTGGCAATCTCTTCGTTGGTCTCCGGGAACACAACGACGTCCGGCAAGCCTGCATCTTGCATGCCTTCGCCGTGACTGTGATGTTCGCGCACGGCATGTGTTGTTACGGTGCGGTCGCCGTAGGAGGCACGCAGGGAGTTGACCGTGGCGGCTACGGCGGTTTCTGTGGGGCGTTCAAACGTTAGTGTCATGTTGTTTCCTCTGCGTAACGCCTCTCCCGCGTGCGGGAGAGGGTGCCCGAAGGGCGGGTGAGGGTGTCGCGGCTGAAGAGCTATTTTGCTATGCCAAGACCACCCTCACCCAAACCCTCTCCCGCTGGCGGGAGAGGGAGTTTTAAAACCTCGGCAAATCCGCAAACGGCATCGGCTTGCCTTGTCCAATCCGCATCTTGCCAAACTCGGCGCAGCGATGCAGCGTGGGCACCGCTTTGCCCGGATTCAGCAATCCATGCTCATCAAATGCATGCTTGATCTCGTGCATGCGCGTGAGTTCTTTGGGCGAAAACTGCACGCACATCTGATTGATTTTTTCGACACCGACACCGTGTTCGCCGGTAATCGTTCCACCCACCTCGACACAAAGTTCAAGAATCTCGGCACCGAATTCTTCAGCGCGTTCCAGCTCTCCGGGAATATTGGCGTCGAACATGATCAGCGGATGCAGATTGCCGTCGCCTGCGTGAAATACGTTCGCGCAGCGCAGGTTGTATTTGCTCGACAGCTCGGCAATCACGTTCAACACGCGCGGCAATTGCGCACGCGGAATGGTGCCATCCATGCAGTAATAGTCGGGTGAAATTCGGCCCGTCGCCGGGAAGGCATTTTTGCGGCCACTCCAGTAACGCAAACGCTCCGCTTCGTTCTGCGACACCTTGATGTCGGTCGCGCCGGCGTTGCGCAGCACCTCAGACACGCGCGCCATTTCGTCGGCGACTTCCTCTGGTGTACCGTCACTTTCGCAGAGCAGAATGGCCGCGGCATTCAAGTCGTAGCCCGCATGTACAAAGCCTTCCACAGCCTCCGTCGCGATCTTGTCCATCATTTCCAGACCTGCTGGAATGATCCCTGCGGCGATGATGTGGCCGACCGCCGCGCCCGCGGTTTCGACGCTCGCAAAGGACGCCATCGCGACTTGCGCGAGCTGCGGTTTTGGCGTGAGCTTGACCGTGACTTCGGTGACGATGCCGAGCAAGCCTTCCGAGCCGATCATCAGCGCCAGCAGGTCGTAACCCGGCGCATCTAACGCGTCGGAACCTAGTTCAACAATTTCGCCCGTCATCAAAACAACACGCAATTTGCGAATGTTATGAACCGTCAGCCCATACTTCAAACAATGCACGCCGCCGGAATTTTCGGCGACGTTGCCGCCAATTGAGCAGGCGATTTGCGATGACGGATCGGGCGCGTAGTAGAGACCGTACTGCGACACCGCTTCGCTGATCGCAAGGTTCCTCACACCGGGCTGCACACGCGCCGTGCAAGCGAGCGCGTCGATGTCGAGCATGCGCATCATCTTCGCGGTAGACAGCAACAGGGCGTCAGGACTCGGCATCGCGCCACCCGACAAACCCGTGCCTGCGCCGCGGGCAACGACGGGTACGCCGTGAGCATGGCAGAGCTTCATCACGGCGGCGAGCTGCGCTTCGTCTGCGGGCAGCGCCACGCACTTGGGCAGGGCGCGATACATCGACAGTCCGTCGCATTCGTAAGGGCGCATGTCTTCGTCCGCCAGCTTCAGACTTTCTGGTGGGAGTAAAAGAGCGAGCGCTTCAAAAAACGTGGCGGATTGCATGGTTAGGCTGCTTTCGATTTCGGCGCAAACTGCGGCGGGTTATTAACGTCGCGTTGGCGTAGCTGCATGCGATCAATCACACGATCAATCGCGCGTTGTACGTGCGAATGCGCGAGTCGTTTGGCCAACGACGCATCGCCATCCGCGATGGCCACCAAAATCGCGCGGTGATCGGCGTGCCCGACTTCGGTGATGCCAACGCCATACCCCGCGTGGTCCCACGTTACTTTGCGCGACGCGGAAAACTGCGCGCCGAGAAACTCAACAAACTTGCTGATCTGCCCGTTGTGTGTGGCCACGGCAATCGCATTGTGGAAGGCATCGTCGGCGTCGGAACCGTCGCTGCGGCTTTCAAGCGCCACGTCCATCGCTGCGACGGCGGCGCGGATGTTCGCGACGTCCGCTTCGTTGCGTCGCGTGGCGGCTAGTTCGGCAGCGCCCGATTCAACGATCTGGCGCAGCTCCAGCATTTCGCGCTCGGCAGTGTCGGTCTGATCGGCATCAAAGGCGGTCGAATTGCCGGTAGCGCTTGCCGTTCGCGAATCGGCGAAACGAAAGGCGGCGATCTTGTTGCGATCGGCTACGTAGGCACCCGAACCCTGGCGGGACTCAATGCGCCCATCAGCTTTGAGTCGCGCGAGAGCTTCACGAATGACAGGGCGCGAAACGCCAAGCGACGCGGCAAGCGCTTTCTCGGGCGGCAATTTGTCTCCCGCACGCCACAGATTCAGCTCAAGCTGCAACAACAATTGGCGATGCGCTTCGTCCGCCAGCGACAACGGACGCGCGAGCGTGTTCAGTGACGCATCTAGCGCATTGGCAGCATGAGCGAGTCCCGCAGAAAAAACAAAGTTGTCAGACAGCATGACAACATTGTAGTCATCCGCTGCCTCAATGCACTATCGGGGTTTACCCGACGCCGCCCCGACTAGCTGGCGCAGCCCGCACCACCGTCACCACAACTGACACCAACGACAACGCTGGTGCCGCCGCCAGAATCGCCGCTAGACACAATTCCAGCCGCGCGTTGGCGCAGTCTTTTATCCACGCGAAAAGCAATCCAGCCGACGATACCGAAAATCAGCATCACGGCGCACAGCGTGATCAGGAGCACGGTTTCGGGTCGCATGGGACTCTCCTCGGTTTCTGGACAAGCGACGGCGGATGCCACGTTCGGGAAATTGTTCTCCAACGTTACGACCGAATTGTGACAGCACATAATGGTGCATCAAAAGGGGGAAACCATGAATGCAATTGATCTCAAAGGACGTGTGGCTGTCATCACCGGCGGCGCGCGCGGCATTGGCTACGCGGTCGCCGAGCGATTTATCGTGAGCGGCGCGACGGTGGTGATCTGGGATATCGATCCGACCGTGACGCAGGCGGCGGCCGGCAAACTCGGAAACAAGACGCTGGGCATCGTTGTTGATCTCACGCAAGAGGGCGCGGTCAATGCGGCGACACTTACCACGCTGGAAGCGTTCAGCCGCATCGACATCCTGATCAACAGCGCGGGCATCACCGGACCAAATTTGAAGACATGGGAATACACCCCCGCTGACTTCCGCAAAGTGATTGATGTCGATCTCGTTGCGCCGTATCTGGTGTGCCGGGCCGTGGTGCCGCACATGATCAAGGCGGCTTATGGTCGAATCGTGAATATTGCGAGTGTGGCGGGCAAAGAAGGCAACCCAAACGCACCGGCTTACAGCGCCGCGAAGGCCGGTTTGATTGGGCTCACCAAGTCATTGGGCAAGGAATTGGCGACGACGGGTGTGGCCTGCAATTGCATCACGCCCGCCGCTGCGCAAACCGAAATGTTCGCGCAAATGTCCGCCGAACATATCGCCTACATGAAGTCAAAAATCCCGATGAACCGCTTCGTGCTGGTCGAAGAAATCGCCGCGATGATTGCATGGTTGTCGTCTGATGAATGCTCGTTCACCACCGGCGGCGTGTTTGATATTTCTGGCGGACGAGCGACGTATTAAGTGACGCTCGTCGCTATCAGCTTGTTGGTGAAAGCCTTATTTGACTGCACTAGTGTCCGGTAGTGTTGAGGTGTACCCGGCTGGAAGCTAATGCGGATTGGGCATTCAAGCGATCAGGGGGTGTCCACGATTTGAATCGCGGTTGACTGTTTTGCGATGCTCTCGGTTTTCAAATACCGAGCGTGACGCATGAATGCTGGCAAGACCCTGTTCGCTCAAGTCATGGAATTCGTGCCATGGAAGAGCTTCTCGCGCATCATTGATCGCCACCACGGCGACGCAGGCGTCAGCGAGCTGTCGTGCGCGGACGTGTTTCGCGCGATGGCCTTCGCCCAGCTCACAGGTCTTGACTCAATCCGGGGTGTCCACGTCTGCCTTCGTGCAATGAGTGGCAAGCTCTTTCACATGGGCCTGAAGGCACCCCCGGCTCGCTCCACGCTCTCCGACGCGCTGAATCGGCGAGATTGGCGCATCTATCACGCGCTGGCCATGAAACTCATTGTGCGCGCCCGTGCGCTACACATCAATGAGCCCCTGCCCAATGATCTCGATCTTGATGCGACGGTGTATGCGCTGGACGCCACCACTATCGATCTGTGTTTGAGCGTGTTCAACTGCGTGCCCTTTCGATCCACCAAAGCGGCGGTGAAGCTGCACACGCCGCTTGATCTGCGTGGGGCCATACCAAGTTTCATTCACATCATTGATGCCAAGATGGGCGACGTGAGCGCGCTTGACTACTCACCATCGAGACGGGGGCCTTCTACGTGATGGATCGCGGGTACTTGGACTATTCGCGCCTCTATGCGCCGCATCGGGCGGGGGCGTTCTTCATCACCCGCGCCAAGCGCGATATGAATGCGCGCCGGGTGTATTCCGCCCCGAATAACCGCGAGGACGGCGTGCGCATCCGAGACGACTATCCGGAGCTGATACGGCGCATCCGCTTCACATACCCTGAGACCGGCAAGACCCTCATCTTTCTGAGCAACAACATGAGCCTTCCCGCCACAACCATTGCTGCGCTCTACAAAGCGCGTTGGCAGGTGGAGTTGTTTTTTAATCCTGTCCTGAGCTTGTCGAAGGATGGATCAAGCAACACCTGCGAATCAAGCGCTTTATGGGCGAAAGCGAGAACGCAGTGAAGACGCAAATATAGTACGCGATGGCAAGCTAAGTGCTCATCGCGATCATCAAGAAAGAGCTGAGACTTGATGCTTCGTTGTTCAATTGTCTACAGATATTGTCCGTGTCGATCTTCGAGAAAACCACACTCACACGCGCCTTGCAGCCCGATCACTGCAGAACACCCACCCCAGAGCTCGCTAACCAATTAAATTTGTTCGACTATTGACCGGACACTAGTGACACAAAATAGGGGATTCAGCAAAATGCTAGCTATCGGCTAAGCTTTTGGGTGCCGTGATCTAACCGAAATTTTGCACTGGATCTTTTTGACTCGTCCCCCTGCGAAGCATGTCCTGAGTCTGCCCCTTCGGCAGGCTCAGGACACGCTTCGCAAGCACGACAAGTGCATAAATTTTTTCCAATAAATCATCTCGATTTAACAGCCCAACATCCGCACTGAGGAATCCCATCAGTCATTCTGCTGAACTGTTCCGGCACGTGAGCGCTGAACAAGCGGCGCTGATTTCTGGCTGGCCGATTAGCCAACCACACGCGACAGGAAGCCCAGCAATCCGATCCAGCAATGCAAGACGCCAATCGATTGGAGCAAGCTGATCGCGACGCTCAGGCACGCCACAACGAAGCCGAAAGCGCCCAGCGCGCCAGCATCGATGCGCAGTCACGATATCTGCGCGAGCAGCAGGCCGCCACGATTCGCAGCAAGCGCGCAGAGCAGGCCGAGCTTGCACGGTTTGAAGCGCAGCGCAGCAGCGCAAGCCACACCGAACCGGCGGGGCTCGTGGATGCATTTGCAGACAAGCTGTTGATTGCGCTTGAGGTGGTCGACTTAACCCAAGCGACCTCGCTCGCGACAGATACCGCGCACAAAGATGTTCACCGTGCTGTCGATGCACGACGCCAGCAGGCAACGGTGATGCACATCCTTTGCGCAGAGGTTGACCAAACCGAACAAGGGTGGGCGGGCCAGCTGCACATTCGCGATGAGCGCTAGTGTCGTGTCACGTTTGAAATGACGATATATCGCGCCGCTATCGGCGGGCAGGCCTAGGCGCAAAACGCAGCTCATGCCGGGGCATGTGCCAGTTTTGCAACGACGCCGTGCGCAGCGAGGGCAAGCGAGATGCGTCTTTCAGGCGTGACACGACACTAGGACGAGGCGGACGAGGCCATTAACCGCCGGACGCTCGCTTAATGGCAACATCGTCGAAGCGTCGTGCGATGGCGCGCTCACAATAGCCATGCGCCAATCGCTTCGCGCCATTGATGAGGAAATGGTGAAAGATGCTTTGCTTCACGATCCCGCACAATAAACTGACCAACTGTCGCTCAAAACCAAGATATTTGCGAATCCGATAAACGCTTGCAATGAACTCGATAGCACCACCATGACCTCCACCACGCTCGAACATAAAGCCACTCCACGCGGAAAATTTCCGCACATGCGCCGTGCGGGCGACTTCCTATTTGTGTCGGGCACCAGTTCGCGCCGCAAGGACAATTCATTCGCAGGTGTCGAGGTGGATGCACTTGGCGCGACCCACCTCGACATCCGCGTGCAGACCCGCGCCGTCATCGAAAACATTCGCGACATCCTCGCCGCTGAGGGCGCGACCCTTGCCGACTGCGTTGAGATCACCAGTTACCTCATCGATATGAACGACTTTGCGGGCTACAACGAAGTGTGGGCCGAATATTTTGATCACACCGGACTAACCAGAACGAGTGTCGCCGTGCATCAACTACCGCATCCACATCTGCGAATTGAGATGAAAGCGGTGGCCTACCTCCCGAAAGCTGCGTCATGAATTCGCCCATTGATTTTCCGCGCTGGCTCATCGACAACGCGCACCTGCTCAAGCCGCCAGTCGGCAATCAGCAGTTATGGCTTAACACCGATCTCATCGTCACGATAGTCGGGGGGCCAAACGCGCGCACCGACTTTCATGACGATCCGTATGAAGAATATTTCTGGCAGTTTCAGGGCAATGCATTCCTGAACATCATGGATCGTGGCCAGCGTGATCGCATCGAGCTCAAAGAAGGTACGATGTATCTGATGCCGCCCCATCTGCGCCACTCGCCGCAGCGCCCGGAGCCCGATTCGCGATGCCTCGTCATCGAGCGCTCCCGACCGGAAGGGGTCGTTGATGGCTTTGAGTGGTACTGCCTGAAATGCGATGGACTGGTGCATCGCGTTGAGGTGCAACTTAAAAGCATCGTCGATGATTTGCCGCCGTTGTTCGAGGCGTTTTATGGCAGCGAATCAATGCGAACCTGCCCGCATTGCGGTGCCGTGCATCCGGGACGTTTTGCCGGCTCGCAATAAACAAAGATCATTCATTGGAAAATTTAGGTACTTCGTCGTTCCTGCCCTTCGGCAAGCTCAGGATAAACCGGCCTTTGGCCGGGCGGGAACCCAGCGACTTTGGCGGTTTCGTGGCACTTCTGACTAGCTCGAAAGACGCTAGGCCCCTGCCCCTTCGGCAGGCTCAGGACATGCTTCGCAGGGGCGACGAGTAAAAATACTTAATGGAAATCTCGGATAAACAGAATCTTGCGTGGGGTCGACAACCGCTGTACCGACTAAGCTGGCCTCGCGTGCAACGGTGTCGCTGCGCGGCGGCTTGGTCGAGCCAACATAGATTGACGCTCAGGGCTTGTCCGCGAACGTACATCACCGGCTTTCAGCAGCGCCGGATCAACCCTGCGCGTAAGGGCTCGTAAACAAATAATTCCGTTTCTAAATCAATAGGAGACTAGGCGCGACGACGCAGACAGTGCGTTAGCACGGCAAGGAGGAGCAACGACGTATCGTATTGATTTAGAAATGGAATAACTTGGCCATTTACCCGGCTGGGCTTGGGCGCACTGCGTCGTTGCGAATCACTTGTGTGGCCCGCCACACGGCGTGATTCGCGCCTAGCATTGCATCCCAATCCAGCGGCCAAATGACCAAGTTATTTGCTTCCGCCCCCTGAGTCTGCGCCAAGTCAATAGCTTTTTTAGCGACGCCTTATTATAAAAGGGCTAAAGCGCTATATGGGCAAATCTCGACATATGACCTAATAGCCGCCTACGCCATATTCAATCGATTTGTTTGTCTAAAGCTGTAACTTCGTACAACCGTTAAAATAAGATTGATCTTAACCGTAAGTTCAATGACAATGGCGTGGCACGTGCCCGTTTTGGGCGCTCAAGGGGGTGCGAAAAATGCAGAACGACCATCAGTCAGCGCTTCGTCGTGTCAGCCATGCGGCGCGACCGTGGCTCTCCGCGCTCGCCTTGACCGCTACTTCAATCTGCGCCGCGCAGAGTCCGCTCAGCACATCGACGCCTCAAGAAAGCAAGGCGGTCTCGCCCGACGCCGTAGCAGTCCTGCCGCCCGCCTGCTCGCTGCCGCTGGCCGCTGACAAGATGGCCAACGTCGCCGCTTTCATCTGGGCAGGCTGCCCGCAATTGCTCCGGTGGCCGCACGACAAAGCGGTGCGCATGAGCGGCCCCGCGCCGTCGGGCACGGCCTCGGTTCACGGCTATGTGCTCAACTACTACTCACCGTCGGTGTACGCATGGCTCAAGGTCGGGCGACCCGCAGGCGGCATTCCCGATGGCGCAGTGATCCTCAAACAGATGTATGCCGATAACGGAGGCCAGATCGGCGCGCCGAGCGGCTGGGCGCTGGTGGTCAAGCAAAAGTCCGCGTCCTTCGACGGCTGGTTCTGGGGCTATGCCGATCCGGCCAAACCGGGCGGCGCAGATGGCGGCTACGGCGGCCAGTTTTATGACCCGAACTGCGTGGCCTGCCACGGCTCGGCCAGCACCCGCGAGTTGACCTTCTCCTCGCTCGAAAACATTGCCACCAACTTTGGCGGCACCGCAATGCCGGTCGCCAACGGGCTCAAAGGCGGCTCGCTGCACGCGAAGCTCGGGCTGCTGTCGATGTTGAGTCCGAACTCCACGCTCGCCGCCAGCGCTGCCGCTGCGGCACCCACGCTGCCGCCCATCATTCCCAACGGCATTCCCTCGCAAGCATCCAGCCGCGTCATCGTCGGGCCGAACGGCGCGACCAGTTTCTACACCAGCGAGGTGTGCTCCGGTTGCCACGACGCGAGCAATCTCGCGTTCAGCGTGCAATCAAACATGTCGTGGCCGCAAAACACACCCGCCAAAAATCCACCCACGACCACGCTCAAAAACATCTCGCCGTTCGGCGAATGGGGCGCGTCATTGATGGGTCTGGCTGGCCGCGATCCGGTGTTTCAGGCGCAGCGCGAATCGGAGACGCTGACCTACCCATCGGTCAAAGATGAGATCGACAACACCTGCTACACCTGCCACGGTGTGATGGGCAAACGCCAGCTCGACATCGACAAACCCGGCACGCTGTTCACGCATAAACACTTCCTCGCGACCAGCGGGCCCGACGCGATTTACGGTGGCCTCGCGAGGGACGGCATCTCGTGTCTCGCCTGCCATCGCATGACGCCTGATGGCCTCGGCACGCAGGCCAGCTTCACCGGCAATTTCAAAGTCACCGGCCCGCAAACGGTATTCGGGCCGTTCAAAGATGTCGTCACTTTTCCGATGCAGAACGCAGTCGGAATGACGCCGAAACATGGCGACGCAGTCAGTGACCCGGCCATGTGCGGATCGTGTCACGTCGTCGAGACCGAAATCCTCAACAAGAACGTCACCTACAACCGCAGCACCTTCGGCAAACAACCCAAATCGCACGAGCAAACCACGTATCTCGAATGGCTCAACAGCCGCTTTCAAACCAAGGCTGCACCGGGCCCAGGTGCCACGCCGCAGACCTGCCAGAACTGCCACATGCCGCGCACCGTGAACGGCCAGCCGATCACCACCAAGATTGCCAATATCGAGGACAACACCTACGTTGACGCCAGCGGCAAACCATTCCCGAACACCGCGCCTGCCGCTGACATCACCATGAAACCGCGCAGTGAATATGGTCGCCACACGTTCGTTGGTGCCAACGTGTTCGTGCTCGAAATGCTCAAGCAATTCAACACGCAGCTCGGGCTCACGGTCGATCAAAAATCGGGCGATCCGAACTACGACACCAGCAATTTTTCAGTGCTGCCACGGTTTGACTTGGCCATTGCCGAGACGACCAAGCAAGTGCAAAGCGACTCGGCGTCGGTCGCGATTCGCGCGGTGCGCAAATCGGCAAATGGCCTCGATGTTGATGTCCAAGTCGTCAATAAAACTGGCCACAAATTTCCGTCCGGCGTCGGCTTCCGGCGCGCCTTCATCGAGTTCACTGCGATGGACGTAACCGGCAACATCATCTGGTCATCCGGTCGCAGCACCGACCAAGGTGTGTTGATTGACGACAGCGGCACGCCACTGGTCACCGAGTTCAGCAAGACCAATTGGCAGCCGCATTGGCGCATCATCACGGGCAGCAAATACGCGCAGATTTACGAATCGCGCACCAAGGATTTGCAGGGCCTGCTGACCACCAGTTTTTTGGGTCTCGCGAAGCCCGTCAAGGACAACCGCCTGATGCCCGGCGGCTGGAACGCCAACGGCCCCTACGCCAGCTGGACCACGCCGGTGGCAGTGCCCATGAACGCAAGCCCCGGCTATTACAACGGCGCAGGCAACGACCTGGTCACGTACCGCATGCCCGCCGTGATCGGGTCACGCGTGAAACAGGTGCGCGCGGTGTTGCACTACCAATCGATTCCGCCGTACTACCTGAAAGATCGATTCGACATCGGCGGCAACAACCCGGCTACTGCGCAATTGCGGGCGCTGGTGCTCAACGTGGACTATTCAAAAACCGCCGCGAACGGATGGAAGTTGCCGGTGGCGTCGACGATGCGTGTGATTCCGTAGCCTTGAAATATTGCCGAACGAGAAGCTTGGTGCGTCAACGATGCAAATTCACGTTGATATGCACCACCTTCAACACGCGCGCGCTGCTATGCAAATGGGCACTGACATACGCCCATTGCATCGCATGATCAGCGGTCTGGCCTTGCTGATTTTCAGGCAAATCCACGTCTGATTGTTTGCGCAATCGCGCAACAATCTTCTCAATTTCGGGCTTCTTCACGTACTCGATGACGTAGCCCGTGGGTTGCCTGCCGGTCGAGTAGCGCGCGAGCAACTGCGTGATGGCCTGAGCATGATAAGCGTGCCCGCCATAAATTTTCGCCTCGGCTAGTCGGTGTTGCGTGCTCAGGACGCTCTCGGAGCGAATGGTCAAATCGACACGACCATTGCTGTATCCCTCACGCATCACAGACAGCCCGGGAATACTCAACGCCGCAGCCAGAAAGGCGGACAGCTTTTCTTCGTTATCGCTCGCGAGGTGATGAGCCTCCGCCTCCATACGCTGCACGCATTGCTCAAAATGCCTATCGAGAAACGCATCAAACTCACCGTCCGACTTCGCCTCGAAGAGCATTCGCAGCTGCGGGAACCACGTGAACAACATGCTGAGGCTACGCACGCAAGCCTCCGCGATCCATCGACAGCGTGTCGTTGGCAATCCAGCGCATCGACACTTGGTCCGCCCAATCAACGACGCTGGATTCTGTAGCACCAAGCGCCTCTTGCCGCACTTCATCAAAGCTCAGCGCACCGTCGCCAAGTTGCGCGTCAGTGCGAAGAAACTCGCGACGCAGAATGCCCACGTCACTGGCTGAAAGCAAATTCAGCACCGGAAACAATAGGTTAGTCACCGATAAATTCTGCGCCATTTCAATACTCGCAAGATCAGCCAGCCCCAGTCGGCGCTCGTCGTTTTCAGCAAGACGGGAAAACAGGGCATCAACCGCAACATTCCACACCGGTGCGTTGCCGAACGACGACCGCACCAGTGTCAGCGCGCGCGTCTTGAGTCTGCCCATTTGCGTTTGCGCATCGGCACGGCCTGGTTGATAGGTCACATCAAACACCGTGTCGGTCAGCCAGCGTTTGAAGTTGGGGTTGTCGGTGAATTGCTTGAACAGCTCGGTGTGATCAGTCAGCAGTTCCCGCACCACGCGATTCAACACCAGATCGTGTTCAAGCTTGGCGTTGCCACGGTCAGAGTTCTGCACCGCGTTTTGATAAGCGCGACTCTGCAACACGCGCGCCGGAATTTCCTCGGTGATGACTTTCCGAATCTTGTCGGCATCTTTCCATTCGATGTTTCCGAACAGGTCATTGAACGCCTTAATGATGTTCGACAGCCGATCAATCTCGGCCTCACCACCGCCGCCGCTCTCGCCGGTGGGCGCGGGTTCCAGTTCACCATCCTCATCTAGCATCGATAGGCTCAGCGACGCTTTGACCTCCGGGCGATAACTGTCCATGTCGATGGCGTCGAGCACGCCCTTCGACAAATCCTCCTCCTTCGGAGCTGGCAATTTCGGAATCAGGAAGTTCAGAAAGATCGAAAGCTTTTCCCACACCGGGTGGCCGTAGCTCAGGATCGCGCCAAGGAAACCATAGGTGCGCACAAACGCTTTGGCCTTGCCCTTAAATGCCACCTGCTGAACTTCGTTGAGCTGCGTCACATACGCGGCCACGCAGACGTCAAGAATCGTGTCAAGCGCGTCGCGGTCAGCCCCTTGCACAAAGCGCGACACCAGCGCTTCGACCTGCGACCACGCATACACCTGATGCGAATCAAGATCATGCTTCAGGTCGTGCAACTTATTCGGATCGGTTTCACCCACCTGCACCGTAGCTTGGTAATAATCCTGAAACGCCTCTCGCACTGCCTCCGCGTTGTCAGCGAAGTCGAGCACGAAGGTGTCGTACTTTTGCGGGTGGCCACGATTCAGGCGCGACAGCGTTTGCACTGCCTGCACGCCCGCCAGCGGCTTGTCCACATACATCGTGTGTAGCAGCGGCTCGTCAAAGCCGGTCACATATTTGTTCGCCACAATCAAAAAGCGATACGGATCGGTGCGTAGCCTTGCCGGAATGTCCTTGCCGGGAAATCCATTAAGGTCAGCCTCAGTGCGCTGCACGCCGTCCACCTCATGCTTGCCTGAGAACGCCACAATCGCCTTGAACGGGCTCTTGATCTCGCGCAAATACGCCGTCACTTCTCCGTAGTAATCGACAGCTCGGGCAATTCCGTTGCACACTATCATCGCCCGCGCATGCCCACCAACCTTCCTTTTTCCCACCACCCGAACCACAAAATCATCGACCATGATCTCAGCCTTCGCCGCTATCGCTTTGTCGTTCGATTCCACATAATTGCGAATTTTTTTGAGCGCCCGCACCCGATCAAAATCCGGATCATCCGTCACCGTTTTCGCTACGCGATAGAAGCTATCCACTGGCGTGTAGTTCTTGATCACATCGCGAATGAATCCTTCATCAATGGCCTGTTTGGTGGTGTAAGTCAGCGCCTCGGGCGAACGAAAACGAACTTCATCGCCCTCCTCAACGCGCTCACCGAACAACTCCAGCGTCCTGTTTTTTGGTGTGGCCGTGAACGCGAAATAGCTCGCGTTGGTCAACATCTTGCGCGACTCAATCAGGCGATTGACCTTTTCTTCAATCCCACTGTCGTCACCCTCATCATCGCCGGGGTCGGAGCGACGCTCAGAAGAGAGCGCCATGTGCATTTTGGCGGTTGTTTTGCCGCCCTGACTGGAGTGCGCCTCATCAATCAACAGCGCGAACCTACGACCGCCTAAGTCGCCCAGCTCATCAAGGATGAACGGAAACTTCTGCACCGTGGTGACGATGATCTTTTTGCCCTTACGCAAAAAACCACGCAACTCCTCCGCATTTTCGGAGTGCCCAAAGATCGACGCCACATGGTCATACGCCTTGATGGTTCGCGCAATGGCCGAGTCCAGTGCGCGCCGGTCTGTGATCACAATCACTGAGTCAAACTGCGCCGTGTTGGCGTCCTGCGCGAGCTTTAGTTCCACCAACTGATGGGCGAGCCACGCGATGGTGTTGCTCTTGCCGCTGCCTGCCGAATGCTGGATCAGATAGCGTCGCCCAACCCCTTCATCCGCACAGCGTGCGAGCAGTTCCCGCACGGTGCGCAACTGGTGAAAGCGGGGAAACACCTGCCTGCGCCGCTTCCGACCGCGTTCGTCTTCCTCCTCCACCACCTGCGCAAAATTTTCGATGATGTTGGCGAGCGACGCTTTGGTCAGCACCTGCTTCCACAGGTAAGCCGTCTTCAAACCGTTCGGGTTCGGCGGATTGCCTGCGCCGTGATTCCAGCCCTGATTGAACGGCAAGAACCATGATGTTTTTCCGCTCAATTGCGCGCAGAACTGCACCTCGCTGTCGTCGAGCGCAAAGTGAACCATGCACCGGCCTGGCTGAAATATCAGTTCGCGCGGATCACGATCTGTCTGGTACTGCGTGATCGCATCGGCAACGGTTTGTCGAGTCAGCGAATTTTTGAGCTCGAACGTCGCCACCGGCAGGCCGTTGATAAAAATCACCATGTCGAGCGAACGCGCTGCATCATCAATGCTGTAGCGCAACTGTCGCGTCACGCTAAAAATATTCTTGCGGAAATTTTCCGCAGCCGTGGCATTGCCCGGTGTTGGCAACGCCTTATACAGATCAACATGGGCCGGGCCGTGGCTCACGCCCTTACGCAACACATCCACCACGCCACGCCGCGTGATCTCGCCTTGCAGGCGATGCAAGAACTGGGTGCGCTTGATGCCGTCCTGCGACAGCTCCAGCGTAGCCGCAGCATCAGGCTGCGTCGCCTGCAAAAAGGCCAGCAGCTTGGGCACATCCAGCGCCACATCACGGTTGTAGTCCGTCGCCCCGCCCAGCACATAGCCGCCAATCACGTAACGACCACGCAACGATTGCAGCGTGTTCGGCGGCACAGCCTGCGTGCTCTGATCGTCGGCATCGGTGAGGTGCCTCACGATCAAGGATTCCAGCCCCTTTTCGCTGGTGTCAGTCGTCGCCATCATCCACCTCAATTTCAGTGTCGGACTCCGTGTCATCGCCCAATGCGGCCAGCGTCAAAACTTCATCACCGCCTGTGACGTCATAGGGGCCCGGCACCCAGCTGCGCACGTCAAGCTGGCCTGTAACAACGTCGGCAATCAGGCGGTCGCGGTATTCGCGGATGAGTTTGATTTCGTCATTGGCGCGACTAATAGCACCATCGAGCGGCATACTGGTCGCTTCTATCCAACGGCAAATCGCCTGTTGCTCGGCTACAGACGGCAGGGGAAGTATCGCGTTTTTCACATCATGTTTCGACAACGCGAATCGTGTGACGCCGGTCGCCAAAACATGAAATTGCTCAGCCACGCGTGCCGCGCCCAGAGCACGGAAGAGGAATTCGCCACAAATTCGTTGCGGTGTCGGTCGCAGCAAACCGAGGTGATATCCGCACACAACACCGGGAAGCGCTTTCGGCACCCAAGCAGGTACGGCAATGTCATCGGGTGTTTCAGAATCCTTGGTAATGATCACGTCGCCCGCTTGTAACGTCAGTCGAGAAATCTCCACAGCAGTAGCTGTTGCACGCATCAACTCCAGTTCGCCCGTGATGGTGTCGTGCTTATAAACGTCGGTGTAATTGCACAATCGAATCGGCAACTCGTGATCATGCGCGTGTTTGTCTACACCGCTGAAGCGCACTTCAGCAACATGCTTTAGCTGCACTGCCTCCCAATGCACGGGAATCTCCCCAAGCCAGTCGACACCAGAGGGTTTCGTTTTGACTGAAGGATCAAGTCCGCGCGTGACTGCGCGATCAATGATCTGAAGTTTCTGCTCGTTGAGCAAAGCAATCAGGTCACGCTTGGCCTTGATGAATCGCGCGATGTGTGCGTCCTGCGCTCGCAGATACGCAACGATTTGATCCTGTTCGGTGCGCGGTGGTTGAATCACCGGAATGTTCAGAAACTGGTTTGGGTACAGCCGCAGCCGGGATGAACGGATACCCGTCGAGCGACAGTTGTACTCCGAGACGTAGGCGCGCGTGCGCAGCAGGTAGTCCACGTAAGTGGGATTGAAAGTGTCTGGGTGGTGCGGGCGGTATATGCCGTATGCGGGGCTGACAAGTCCGTTGTGGCGCGCCGCGCCCAAGGCAGACATCCATGCCCACAACGTGTTGACGACAATGTCACCGGGTCGGCAAAGTTTATGGCCCACGTAGCTTTCTGCCTTAAACATCGTAACGTTCTTTTGGCTGCGCGGCGTCACCCCTGTCAGGTGTGACACCGACAGCAACTCTTCTCCGCCAGTGACCGAGCGTTCGTCTATTTCACGAAAGAAGACTTTCGCACGCTCCTCTCCCCAGTGCTGCGGTACTTGCGAAAGCCAAGGCATCTTTGATTTGCGATATTCGGAATAGCGAGACGGCATCATCAAGCATCAACCTCAGCGGCGTCCGCCCCACGATTCTCCAGCCGCGCTTTTGACAGCGCTACGGCCTCGTGGAGCTTTTGCTCCAGCAGGTGACGTGGTGGCAATTCGGTCAAATATTCGGCAACGTGAATGCCGGTTTGATCGAGTTCCAAGAGTTCAATCTGCTCGCGATTTTTGCCGGTGCAAAGAATGATGCCGAGCGGGGGCGCTTCGCCGGGCTCTTGCTCGTATTTGGCGAGCCAGCGCAGATAGAGCTCCATTTGGCCTTTGTCAGCGGCCTTGAATTCGCCAAGCTTGAGCTCGATTGCGACCAAACGTTTAAGGCGGCGGTTGTATAACAAAAGGTCAATGTAGAAATCATCATGATCGATTTGCAGCCGCTTTTGACGGGCGACAAAGGTGAAGCCTGCGCCCAGCTCCAGCAGAAAATTTTCCAGCTCGCGCAGAATGGCGTCTTCAATGTCCTTCTCCAAGTACCGATCCTGCAGGCCCAGAAAATCAAGGATGTAGGGGTCTTTCAGCACCAGATCGGGTGATACGCGGTCGGACTCACGCAATGCCGCCAGTTCATGCTCAATCAGCTCGCTAGGCTTGCGCGACAAGGCCGTACGCTCGAACAACAGCGAGCCCACGCGCTGGCGCAGCGTGCGCACGCTCCAGCGCTCAAGGCGGCACATTTCGGCATAAAAATCGCGCTTGAGGTCATCTTTGAGATAGATGATTTCCAGAAAATGGCTCCACGCCAATTGTCTCGACAGTGTCGAGACAATGTCAAAGCGAGGAAACGCTTCGGCAAAGCGCAGCATGTGGCGCAAATTTTTGCTGCTAAAACCACGTCCTTGCTCGGCCTCAAGCTGGCGCGCCAAAGACGCCACAATCTGCTCACCATAACCAGCCCGCTCGCCTTTGAGCACCTCGGTGTGAATGCGCTCACCAATCCGCCAGTAGAGCAGCGTCAGTGCTGAATTAACGGTGGCCGCGAGTCCGAGCTTCGCCTGTGCAATCAGGAGCCGAATGTCACTGGTCAATTCGGGCGCTGGCACTGGCGCGTTCAACTTGGTACTCGCCGCGCTCGCTGGTGATCGGCGTTTTTCGGTCACGTTGTCACTCCGATAATCTTGTGCAACAAGCCCTCGGTCTGCTGCTCAAGCGCGAGAATATCCTCGCGAATCTGCTCCAGCGTACGCAGCGGTGCAGGGCGATAAAAATAGCGTGCGAACGAAATTTCGTAGCCAATTTTGGTGGCATCCGCCGCAATCCACGCGTCGGGCGTGTGCGGCAACACCTCACGCCGAAAAAAGGCTTCGATGCCACCCACCTCGGTCAACGGCACCTGCTCGGTGTCGCGCAGATCACTGTCTGCCTCGTATTCGACGACGTAGCGATCTTTGCCAGATTTCTCCAGCCGCTGACCGTGCAAATCAGGGTCGAATTTTTCACTCGCTTTGAGTTTGCTGCGCTTTGCGACCACCGGGAGCGCTGTCTCATCGCGCCAGCTTACCGCTTTGAAAATGGCTTTCTTGTCCGGTGGACTCAGCTTTTTTTCATGCAGCTTCATGGCGTTATCGAAGCGCGCACGGAAATCGTTGTGGTCTTCAAACGCGCCGTCGCCGAGTTCCTGCTGCGCTAGACAAGCTGAATCCACCAGCGACTTGTCGCGCAACCAGGTGGTGACATCAAGCAATTTTTTGCGGCGCTTTTCGGGCACGCCTTTGCGCGTGGGCTGCGCATCTTCATCGGCATCACCCGCAGCATCGTCGTCGCTGTCGCGGTCGTCGTCACCTTTCAGCCATAGCTCAATTTCAGCGCGGTGCTTGTTGAACTGGCTGTACAGCTTGTCGCCCCATCGCGCATACATTTCGCGACGCAACGCTTCGTCGCCCGAGGCAAAACGCAGTGCTTCTATCAAGCTCATTTTGAGCTGACTCTTCAACCGCAGCGGACGATCCACTGTGACTTTCCAGTATCCGAAATCGGCGTTGTCGAACCACTTGCACTCGGTTGTGTCGTGCGGCTGGCTGAGATAGCGATCAAGAATCCGGGCGACATCGGCGTCTCCCAGCTCGCAGTTTTTCTTGCCAAGGTTGCGGCGCAGCGGCTGAAACCAAAGCGTGGCATCAATCAATTGCACTTTACCGCGCCGATGCGCGGCTTTGCGGTTGGTGAGCACCCAGATGTAGGTGGCGATGCCAGTGTTGTAGAAGATATTGAGCGGCAGAGCGACGATAGCCTCCAGCCAATCGTTCTCAACTAACCAGCGGCGGATGTTGCTCTCGCCCTGTCCGGCGTCGCCGGTGAATAGCGCAGAGCCGTTGTGTACGAGCGCAATGCGACTGCCTAGCTTTGAGCTGCGCTTCATCTTCTGCAGCTTGTTCACCAGAAACAACAGCTGCCCATCGCTGGAACGGGTGATGAGTTTGTATTCGGCGTCACCCGCATGGCTCACAATGAAACGTGGGTCGCTGAAATTAGCCTTGCCGCCCATGCGCTCAAGATCAGTCTTCCAGCTCTTGCCGTAGGGCGGATTGGAGAGCATGAAGTCGAACTCACGCGATGGAAACTGATCAGCGGAAAGCGTGGATTTATCGGCTCCGCCGAGAATGTTTTCTGCCTCCTCGCCTTCGCCCTTCAGCAGCAAATCGGCTTTGCAGATGGCGTAGGTTTCGGGGTTGATCTCTTGACCAAACAGGTGAATGGACACCTCCTTGCCACGCGCAGCGGCTAACTCGCGCAACGCTTCTTCCGCCACAGTCAGCATGCCGCCGGTGCCGCAAGCGCCGTCGTACAGCGAGTAAGTGCTGGACTCAATCTGTTCAGCCACCGGCAGAAAGAGGAGTTTCGCCATCAGTGTCACTACGTCTCGCGGCGTGAAGTGCTCGCCCGCCTCTTCGTTGTTTTCTTCGTTGAAGCGGCGGATCAACTCTTCAAACGCGGTGCCCATGCCGTGGTTATCAAGCGCAGGCAATTTGATGCGCCCTTCGCTGTCCTTGACCGGTTGCGGGGAAAGATTGACCTCAGGATTGAGAAAGTCAGCAATCAAGTGGCCGAGGATGTCCGCGTCGACCATTTTTTGAATCTGGTCGCGAAAGGAAAATTTGTTCAGTATCTCCTGAACATTAGGCGAAAAACCGTCAAGATAATGGGTGAAGTCGTCGCGCAATCGTTGGCTCTGACCACTCGCAGCGAGCCGGGAGAGCGTGAATTCTGAGGTGTTGTAGAACGCTTGATCCGCGGCATCGCGCAGCGAGCCATCCTGATCGTGAATTCCGTTTTGATCTAAAAAAAGCTTCTGTGCCAACACCGCAGTTTTGGTGGATTCCAGCACTGCATCCAGACGACGCAATACGGTGAAAGGCAGGATAACGTCGCGATATTTGCCGCGAACGTAGACGTCACGCAGGCGATCATCAGCAATGTTCCAGATGAAATCGGCAATCCATTTGAGTTGGCTTTGATCCATTCAGTTTTTTAATGCCTGCGACAGCGGCGGTGAGCTTTGATCTGGTCATTTTGTAGCAATCGGCGGATTTGCTGCGCGGGGATTTCGTTGCATCGCGTGGATTCAATCAAACCCAAGCTGATCCCGCCGTGATCGCGTCACAGCGGTATACCAAGCGGCCCTGTGGTGGGAAGACCACCAAGGAGCACGCTGCGATGGCGCGCCCTACCTTGCAGCGCGCTCCAACGCTGCCACATCAATTTCGGTCATCGCAATCATCGCCTGCATGGCACAGTCGGTCGTTGCCGAGTCCTTGTCACTGGGCAAACGCGCCAGCGCTTGCGGCACGATCTGTCATGTCACGCCGAATTTATCCTTGAGCCACCCGCATTTACTGGGCGCGCCGCGGTCGACGATCAACGCGCTCCAGAAGTGATCGACTTCGGCCTGATCTTCACAGCTCACGAACAACGAAAACGATTCGTTCAATTTGTAATGCGGGCCGCAGTTGAAGGCGATGTATTGCAGGCCCCCCATTGCAAAGGTGACGCTCGAAAGGCGGTCGCGTAAAGTCGACGCCGTAAATGGAGTTTCCAGCACGCCTGTGTGTACGTGCTCTTACTTAATCGAATGCTGAACACGGGCGTGAGCGCGATGACCGCGCTTTGCATCGCATGCGTCAATCAACGCGTCGTCAGTCAAGCTTGACGCCTAAGTCTATGGCCGTTTTGACCCAAATAGGTAGGGCCGCATCGAAATCACGGCGGGTTTCAGCAAGGTTTTTGGGCTTGTTGGGGATGCCAAACGTTTCGCGCATTTTGGCCGCTTGCTCCGTGTTTGCCCACGCGACGGCTTCATCGGCTACGCGGTTGAGTACCGCCTCTGGCGTACCGGCAGGCGCAAACAACGGCAAGCCACCTTCCAATGTGACCAGCTTGCCCTGAACGCCCTGCTCAACAAGGGTCGGGACATCGGGAAGCTTGGGCGAGCGGTATACGCCCGTCACCCCGATGGGGCGTACGCCTTTCGTGGACACCGTGTTGTACGCAGAGTAACTTCCCACCGCAATTTGCACTTGGCCAGAGGCGACGTCGATCCACATCGGCGATTCGCCCTTGTAGTGCACGCTTTGAATTTTGGTGCCTTCAGTGCGATTGGTTTGGTCGGCCACCATGTGCGGGTACGACCCAGGTGCGAAAGAGCCCATGTTGGCATTGTTCGCTTTCGCCCACGCTACAAACTCGACCATGTTTTTCGCCGGTATCCTGTCGTTGATGCCCACGACCAGTGGGCCTGACGGAAAGAACGTCACAGGCGTCATGTCCTTTTCCAGGTTGTAAGGCAATTTCGTAAACAAAACGCGATTTTGAAAGAGCGTTCCGGAGGTTGTCAGGCCAAATGTGTAGCCATCAGCGGGCGACTTAAGCACGGCGTCAATGCCAATGATCGCACCGGCTCCCGGTTTGTTTTCAACGACGACAGGCACACCCAGCTTCGCGCTAAGGTGTTGACCAAAACTGCGGGCAACCGAATCCGTCAAACCGCCCGGCGGGAACGTCACGATGATCTTTATAGGTTTGCTGGGCCACGCTGGTGTTTGCGCGACCGCTTGCCCGATGCTGGCAACACTCGCCGCGACCGTCAGCGCCAAAACGGCTGTGGCCGTTAGAAGTTTGCGGCGGCTGTGCTGACGGCGTGAAGTCATTGGAAAGCTCCTGAGGGTTGCTGATTAAAAAATTTTTGGCAGCCAAAGTTTAGAGCGGCTGACGTGGTTTTTAGTGTGGGTTTTACCTCGACCCGTTGGTGCAAGACATTAGCCGACAGCGTCGGTTTTTGGTCAGCAGTTCGCTCACGGTGATTTCATATTAGCGTGATTCGGTAGAGCGCTTAGCCCGCCGCCGCCCGCTCCAGTTCCGCGACATCAATCTTGGTCATCTGCATCATCGCCTGCATCACGCGGCCCGCCTTTGCTGAGTCTGGGTCGCCGAGCAACCGCATGAGCGCTTTCGGCACGATTTGCCATGACACGCCGAATTTGTCTTTGAGCCACGAGCATTGACTCGGCGAGCCGCCGTCGGCGATCAGCGCACTCCAAAGGCGATCAACTTCGGCTTGATCTTCACAGCTCACGAACAGCGAAAACGATTCGTTGATTTTGAAGTGAGAGCCGCCATTGAATAGTATGTATTGCTGACCGGCCAGATTGAGCGTCACACTCATGATGCTGCCTTCGACATACGGCGAGCCTTTGCCCCAGCGCGCGACGTCGATGATGGTTGAATCGGCGAACAGCGATACGTAGAAGTTGGCTGCGGCTTCGGCTTCCGTGTCGAACCAGATGAACGGTGTGACTTTGTTTTTCGGTTGAATCAACATGTTGATTTCCTCAGCGTTAAAGCGTTGCGGCGAGTGCGGTGAGCTGATCGGTGCACACGCCCCAGCCTTCATGAAAACCCATGTCTTCGTGTGACTTGCAATCTTCCGCCGTCCAGTGCAGCGCCCTTGCGGTGTAGCGCGTTTTGCCGCCTTCGTTTTCGAACGTGAGCACAAGAGTAAAAAACGGCTTGCCTGACGGCACCCACGCCGAGGTGTAGGCATCAGTGGTCACCAGTTTTTCGTTTTTGATCACTTCGAGATACACACCGCGATTGGGTATTTCGGTGCCGTCCGGGCCTTGCATCACAATGTTGCACGAGCCGCCAGCGCGAACATCGATTTCAGCGCGAACGGTTTTCCACGGCGGTGGCGTGAACCACTGCACGATCAGCGCAGGCTCAGTCCAGCAGCGGAAAAGTTTTTCGCGCGGTACATCGATCAAGCGCGTGAGCGAGAGTT
Organism: Burkholderiales bacterium; assembly: GCA_031409935.1. GTDB lineage: Bacteria > Pseudomonadota > Gammaproteobacteria > Burkholderiales > Casimicrobiaceae > Casimicrobium. The sequence continues at coordinate 55,830 of JANNYE010000124.1, forward strand.
CGTAACTGGTCTCGGGCAAAGGAAAAGTGCAGGACATGAGGTTCTCCTGAAATTGCGAAATGTTGAATGGGTTGGGTAAATCTCAGACGTCAAGAATCGTCTGGAAGCCGCCATAAATAAGCCGCTTGCCGTCGAAGGGCATCGGATTGTTTTCGTGGTTCATGCGCGGATCGGCCATCACTTTTTTCCACGCCTCATCGCGCACCGCTTTCGACGGCCACGTGATCCATGAGAACACCACCGTTTCGTCTTCCTTGCGCTGCACCGCCAGCGGAAAGGACGTGAGCTTGCCATCGGGCACGTCGTCACCCCATGTTTCCACGACGCTCAGCGCGCCGAATTCCTTGAACAGCGGCGCCATCTTCGATGCGTGTGCGAGATAAGCGTCGCGATTGGCCGTTGGCACGGCGCACACAAATCCGTCTACATAATTCATTGCGTTCTCCAAAATGTTGATGCGCGCGTGCGCTACAAATCGCCCACGCGTTTGGTGCCTTTGATCAGCGCGAAGATAGCCATCGCGTGACCGTGACCGAGTTCAAAATCAGTCTTTAACCAGGACACGATATCTCCAGCTTTTATGCCGTCCCGCAGTCCAGCACTGTCAGAGAAACCCTTTTTCTGTGCGAGCTTCAAAAAATCTTCAGGCGTCTTGCCGGTCTTTTCCTGAATGTTGTCGAGGTACGCCTGAAAGGACATGGTCGTCTCCTTTAATCCTGATGCAACTTTTTACTGCGGCCCATCGACGCCGACCATCCAGCTCACGCCGAATTTATCGCTGGTCATTCCGAAGCAAGGTGACCAGAACGTTTTGCCGAGCGGCATGAACACTCTGCCGCCGACCGATAGCGCATCAAACATGCGTTTTGCGTGCACTTCGTCGTCCGTGGTGATTGACAGTGTGACGCCCGCGAAACTCACGGTCTCGGCGCTCATGCCGTCGGACATCATCACGGTCGTGTCGCCGACCGTCATTGAGCCGTGCATGATTTTTTTGTCCCAATCCGGTGGCAACGGCATCGGGTGATTTTTGTCCGGGCTTTCGTCAAAGCGCATCATCATCGTGGTCTTGGCATCGATGGCTTGTTGGTAGAAAGCGAGCGCTTCTTCGCAGCGGCCGCTCAGCATCAAATACGGTTCAACTCTCATGGTGTCTCCTTGGGTGGTGATTGTGAAAACGGGCTGCCCGGTGTGAGCAAGCCTTCAACGTAGCAGCGTAAATGCCGAATGCATAGCGCTGCGATTTCTGCTTTTCCTTGCGCCTTGGCGAGGATGAACGCGCCCTGAATCACCGCCTGCGTGTACAGCGCAAGCGTGTCTGCATCCCATGTGGCGGTCGGTGCGTAGATCGCTTTTGCAGCGGCGATATCGACGGCGACCGTTTGCGCATGAGACGAAATTCCGGCGTTGCAAGAGTCGCGAATACGTGGATGTGTCTCAAACGTTTCCTGCACCATCGTGCCGAGCAGGCATGTGAAATCGGGCAGTTCGCCCTGCAAAATTTCGGCGCGCAAATCTATGTACGCCAAAACACGATCGCGCGGGTCAGCGTGCAGGTGATACGTGGACTGAGCAAACAGGCCGCCTGTCATCGCGTTCCAATGATCAATCGCCGCCAGTGCGAGGTCTTCCTTGCTTTTGAAATGATGAAAGAAACTGCCCTTGGTGAGGCTCGCGGCGGCGCAAATGTCATCAATCGTCGTCGCCGTGTAGCCCTTGGTGCGGATGACTTGCAGTGCGGCGTCGAGCAGTTTCGCCTTCGAGGTGGGTGAGATGTTTGCCATGTTGGAGCGGACTATACCGACTAGTTGGTATGGTGTCAAGCACGACTGAAAAATGTCGCGTTCCAGCGACCGATTCAGCGCTCAATACTCGGCCAAAAACGCCGTCATGCTCGCCAACGGCGGGCATCCAGCACTCAATCGCCGACGGCAGCTTTTACTTCGCTCTAACTGCAAACTTTCTGGATTCCCAGCTTCGCTGAGAATGACGCCGCCCAAATAAAATTGATGATCAGCTTTTCATCGAATGCGCCGTTTAACATGGGCTCAGCGCTCATTTACATAGAAAGTCGATAGTTAACCAAATAAGCAGTTAAGCCCAATTAGAACGGTCATTTCAGACAAAAGCCAATACTAAAAAGTAACGCGACCATACGTTTCAATTTCAGTCAACCCGGTATCGAATAAATCAACGAATCAGCCGATAATTCGTTCACGATTTTTCAGGAGTGCGCCATGCCCAAATTGAACGTCAACGGCAGGATGCTGGACTATGTCGCCGACGACGGCACACCACTGTTGTGGGTGCTGCGCGAGCAGCTTGATTTAACGGGTACCAAGTACGGCTGCGGCATTGCGCAGTGTGGTGCGTGTACGGTGCATATTGACGGCGTGCCGGTTCGATCCTGCGTGATGCCCGCCTCCGCGATGAAGCCAACACAAAAAATCACCACCATTGAGGGCTTGAGCGCGAACGGCTCCCACCCGATTCAAAAAGCGTGGCTCGCGCTGGACGTGCCGCAATGCGGCTTCTGCCAGTCCGGCATGATCATGGCCGCGACCGCGCTGATCAAGGACAAACCGAATCCGACCGACAAGGATATTGACGAGGCGATGACCAACATCTGCCGCTGCGGAACGTACAACCGTGTGCGCACCGCCATTCACACCGCAGCCCGCGAAATGGCCGCTGCCAAAACCGGTGCCAAGCCGAAAAAAGTCGCCGACCTCGGCAAATCCATTCTCAATATCGAACACATTGATTCACGCGTAGAGGGAGGCCAAGCATGAGCGCCGTTATCAAAACAACCTCGCTAGCCAAGCCTTCGCGACGCACTTTTCTGAAAGGCAGCGCTGCCACAACGGCCGGTCTCGTCATCGGTTTTCACGTCCCGTTCTTCAACAAGCAGGCGATGGCACAGGGCATCGCCGCGCCCGTCTCGCCTGAAGTCAACGCATGGGTTGTAGTTCAGCCCGATGACAAAATCGTCATCCGCATCGCGCGCTCCGAGATGGGTCAGGGCAGCCTGACCGGCCTCGCGCAAATGGTTGCGGAAGAGCTTGAATGCGATTGGGCGAAAGTCAGCACCGAATATCCGACGCCGGGGCAAAGTCTTGCGCGCAAACGGGTGTGGGGAGACTTCTCCACCGGCGGCAGTCGCGGCATTCGCGGCTCGGCCGACAACGTGCGCAAAGGCGGCGCGGCAGCACGCATGATGCTGATGCAGGCGGCAGCCAACGAGTGGAAAGTGCCGGTAGCGGAATGCACGGTATCGAAAGGCGTGATTTCGCATGCGGCGTCCAAGCGCAGCACGACTTACGGCAAAGTGACAGCCGCAGCGTCGAAGCTCACCGAGCCCACTGACATCAAGCTGAAAGACCCGAAAGACTGGACCGTCATCGGCAAACGACTGGCGCGTCTAGATACGGTGGACAAAACCACGGGACGCCAGATTTACGGCATGGATCTGAAACTGCCCGGCATGTTGAATGCAGCGGTCAAAGCGAGCCCGGTGTTCGGCGGCAAGATCAGGAGTATTGATGATGCGGCAGTGCTCAAACGCCCCGGCGTGAAAAAAGTGCTGCGCGTTGGCGACGATACCGTCGTGGTCGTGGCCGACACTTGGTGGCGCGCGAAGACTGCGCTTGATGCATTGAAAATTGAATGGGACGAAGGCGTGAACGCCAAAGCGTCCAGCGCGAGCTTCGCAGAAACGCTGAAGGCCGGCCTCGACGCGAAAGACGCCGTGGTCGGTAACAGCGTGGGCGATGCGCCTGCCGCGATTGCCGGTGCAGCACGGAAGATTGAGGCGGTGTATTCGTACCCGCACCAAAATCATGTCTGCATGGAGACGATGAACGCGACGGTGAAGTGGACGCCCGAGCGCTGCGAAGTGTGGGTACCGACACAAAACGGTGAGGCCGCGCTAGCCGCTACGGCGGAAGCGGCAGGCTTGCCCGCTGCGCAATGCGAGGTGTACAAAATCCACCTCGGCGGCGGCTTCGGGCGTCGCGGTGGCACCGACTTTGTGCGGATGGCCGTCGGCATCGCCAAGCAGATGCCGGGCACGCCGGTCAAGATGATCTGGTCTCGTGAAGAAGACATGGCACAGGGCCGCTTCCACCCGATCACGCAATGCAAGATGACCGCCGGACTCGACGACAAAGGCGAGATCACTGGGTTGACGATGCGCATTTCAGGGCAATCAATATTGGCCTTCGTCGCGCCGCAAAACATCCGCGACGGCAAAGACCCCGTGGTGTTTCAAGGTCTGAATCCACCAGGCCCCGAAGCGTCGATTGGCTACACCTTCCCGACCTTGCTGGTCGATCACGCCATGCGCAATCCGCATGTGCCGCCGGGTTTCTGGCGCGGCGTAAATCTGAATCAGAACGCGATTTATCTCGAAGGCTTTATTGACGAAATCGCACATGCGACCAAGCAAGATCCGTTAGCGCTGCGTCGCAAATTGATGACCAAACATCCGAAGCATTTGGCAGTGTTGAACGCCGTTGCCGAGAAGATTGGCTACGACAAACCGGCACCAGCGGGTGTGTTTCGCGGTCTGGCACAAACGATGGGCTTTGGCTCTTATGTTGCGGCATGCGCCGAGGTGTCGGTCAGCAAAGAAGGCGTGCTTAAAATTCATCGGATTGTTGCTGCCACCGACTGCGGCAATGCGGTGAATCCACAGCAGATTGAGGCACAGGTTGAGGGCTCGTTCGTCTACGGATTGGGCGCGGCGCTGTATCAGGAATGCACGGTGAAAAACGGTCGCATCGAGCAGAGCAATTTCGCTGATTATCCGTCGCTGAAACTTGCTGACATGCCGAAAGTAGAGACGGTCATCCTTGCGTCAGGCGGGTTCTGGGGCGGTGTGGGCGAACCGACCATTGCGGTGGCGGCACCGGCCGTGCTCAACGCGATCTTCGCGGCGACCGGCAAACGCATTCGTGATTTGCCGTTGAAAAACCATAGCTTGAAGGCGTAGGGAGAGACAAATTTCGATGACTTGTCATCCTGAGCTACAGCGAAGGATCTCGCCACATGTGCACCGATCCTTCGCGTTGCTCAGGATGACAGTGATCGTGCATCACCTCGCGCTTGGAGTTTGTGGAATCAGCATGAATGCACATGCGCAATTGCGTGCTTACGCGGTCGTCGGTGACGGAATTCCCGTGCCTCTCACGCAGCAACCTGGCGACGAAACGCGCGGTCGCGATATCGCCACCAATCGACAGGTGGGCCTGTGCCAGCTGTGTCATCAAGTACCGGCTAGCAACGACCGATTTCAGGGAGACATTGCGACCAGCCTAGCGGGCGCGGGCGCGCGATGGACCGCGTCGCAACTGCGTCTGCGCATCGTTGATTCGCGTCGCGTGAATGCGGATTCCGTCATGCCAGCCTATTTCAAAATCGACGCGTTGAACCGCGTCGGTGCCGCATGGCGCGATCAACCGATTCTCAACGCGCAGCAGATTGAGGACGTGGTGGCATGGCTTACGTCGCTCAAATGAAGCGTCGATTATTTCTCGCAAGTGGCGCAGGCGTCGTACTCAGTATCGTCGCGAGGCCTGTCGCCGCGTTTGCGCAAAGCTCCGTGCTCACCGGGCTGGTGAAGGAGTACGCGGCGGGCGGTAATGTCACGGAGGGGCGCGTCAAATTCGATATTGCCCGACTGGTGGACAACGGCAACAGCGTGCCCGTTGAAGTGATCGTGGACAGCCCGATGACACAACTTCAGCACGTCGTCGGCATCAAAATATTCAACGAAAAAAATCCGCAAAATGATGTGGCGCAGTTCACCTTGTCGCCGCAGTCAGGTCGCGCCCGGGTCGCCACCCGCATTCGTCTTGCCACCACGCAGCAGCTCGTGGCAGTGGCAAAAATGAATGATGGCAGCTGCTGGACGCACACGGTGGAGGTGTTGGTCACCGTCTCATCGTGCATTGAGGAATAGAGCAATAGCGCGATGGCACGTACCCTCATCACCGTTCCAAAGGCGGCCAAAGCCGGCGACATCATCGAGATCAAAGCGCTGGTGCAACACTCGATGGAGACAGGCTATCGACGCTCCGGCGACGGTGACATGTTGCCGCGCGATTTGATCCGCACCTTTACGTGTCGCTTTGTCGCTGGTGCTAACCCCGCCAACGCGGCGGATGCGGGCGAACTCGTTTTTGCTGCAACCTTTCATGCGGCCGTCGCGGCTAATCCGTACCTCTCGTTTAACTTTCGCGCAGCATCAAGCGGAACGCTGATTTTTGCGTGGGAAGGCGACAAGGGCTTCGCGCAACGCGAGACGGCGAACCTGCTAGTTGCTTAGCGTGCGAACGCTAATTGCGCTGTTCGGTTCGTTTGCACTGATAGTCCTCTCGCACGCCGCCGACACCCGCAAATCCGGTTTCGAGTTCATGCAACCTTCGACGCAAGCGCTGCAAAAAGACGACGCACAAAATCCGGCCATGTTGTGGGTGAAAGACGGGCAATCGCTGTGGAGTAAACCGGACGGCGACGCCGCAAAATCCTGCGCCAATTGCCACGGTGAAATCGGCCGCATGCGCGGCGTGGCAACGAGCTATCCGGCGTACTCATCGGCGCAGAAAAAAGTCATCAACCTAAGCCAACAAATCAACGTTTGCCGCACCGAGCGACAGCGCGCAACCCCGTGGCCGCCCGAGCACGAATCGCTGCTCGGCCTTGACGCCGCCATCGCCAAAGAATCGCGCGACTTACCCATCAAACCGCCCGTGCAGCGGCAAGTCACCGAAGCGCAAAAGCGCGGCGAAGCCCTGTTCAATCAGCGCATCGGGCAGGTGGATTTGAGCTGCCGCGATTGCCACGACAAGCTCGCAGGCAAGAAACTTGGCGGCAACACCATCCCGCAAGGCCACGCCACCGGCTACCCCATCTATCGCCTCGAATGGCAAAGCGTCGGCAGTTTGCAGCGACGCTTGCGCGGCTGCATGACGGCGGTGCGTGCCGAGCCGTATGCATCGGGTGCGAGCGAAATGGTTGCGCTGGAAGCGTATCTGGCGAAGCGAGCGGCGGGCATGATCATCGAGTCACCCGCCGTTCGTCCGTAGCCGCAACTGAGGGAACGCGTCCTATGGCTTTATGGCTAAAGCCCTAATTGATGTGGGCTGGTTTGTCATTTAGCCAATAGTTGACTTTTGCAAAAAATTCTAGATAAGCCCATATCAATCAAGCCTTTCACAGAAAAGCTGTACACGTCAAACGGGCTTCGCTGAACCGACAAAATGATGCACATGCCCCCTGTGATTCGCAATTTTTTGCGGCGTCAGCGAGCCCACAATCATCCCGGAAAATGCCGCGAGAATGCCTGCCAATTGCTGCGGGAACACTTCGCCCCACCCCGGTGCTGTCATTAATAGCAACCACGTGCCAATGCCGAGCACGATGGACGCAATCGCGCCCTGAGTGGTCGCACGCTTCCAGTACAACCCGAACACCAGCGGCACGAACGCGCCGACCAGCGTCACCTGATACGCGCCCGACACCATGTCGTAAATCGGCTTGCCGCGCGCGAGCATCGCGTAGCCAAGCACAAAGATCGAGAACAGCAGCACCGTGACGCGCATCGCCTTCAACGTTTGCTGGTCGTTCATGTGCGGCTTGAAGTGTTTGTAAATGTTCTC
>JANNYE010000125.1:0-44457 GCA_031409935.1 Burkholderiales bacterium
CGGCGCACCGTTGTCAATGCCAACCGCAGCGAGGGCTGCGCGATAGAAATCTTCAACCTGCTGCCGCGTCTCGGCGGTGAACGCGATGTGCATCGGCAACGGCGTGTCGGAAGTCTGAAATAGCCAAAGAGACGGCTTGCCCTTCGTCCCAATGCCAAGCCCATGCTCGCCTTCCATCACAATGCCAACGTCGAGTGGCTCCAGCGCCTTCAGGAAAAACGATTTGCTGGCGGCGTAATCGGTAACGCCGAAACCTAGGTGATCGAACATGGGGGCTCCTGTTGCAAGTGACGGTTATCCGTGAAGCAGCAGCCGACGGACTATGCTGGTTCCTTTGTGGACAGCCACCAACCCGTACCGACACACCAAGCAGTGCTGTCTGGAGTTGAGTTTCGGTGCAGGGACTTCACAGACTTTATCGATTGCGTTTCAAATGCTGTGGTGAGAGCCTTAGACGTGGCTTCGTCACGGGCTCCGATGCAAGGAATGAACGCCGCCCTTATAACGATGGACGCGCCGTAACTCAGTTCGGCGTGCCGCGTCACCAGAAGCATTCCACCGAACCCCTCGTTGGGCGTGAGCGGAAAAATCAGGCGACCTCCGACATTCAGGGCATCAAGCCAAGTACCAATCGGGTGCGTGGCACCGGCGTTGACGTAGATGACGTCTGCTTTCGGAATGGTCTCTTCATTTGCGGACGCAGCCACGACCGACACATTCTGGAGCTCGGTCAGGTTTTTCCGTGCCCGCTCGGCTAGGTCGGCTTCAATCTCATAAGCTACGACGCGGCCATCGTTGCCGACCAATGCCGCCAGAACCGCGGTGTAATACCCCGTACCCGCGCCAATGTGTACAACCGAGTCGCCTCGAACTGGACAACACGCTACCAGACACCGAGCGTGCAGGCTTGGCTGACCATTGTTGATTCCGCGACCAGTAGCCAAGCCAACAAGAATGTCTTGGTAAAGCAGCCTCGGATCGTCAGATACGGTAGGTATGTACCCTGATCCCACGAAGATGTCCCATGGTCCGGCACCGACGTAGTGTTCGCGATGAACGGAAGCAAACGCAGCGATGATGCGCTCGCTTGATGAGCCAGCACTCCTCACAATGAAGTTCGCGTAGAAAGCGCGATAGGCTTGGATTGAGTTCATGGTGCGAGCACGAGTGTTGAATGACGGGAATATAGCTTTTAAGGTCGTTGATCACCACATACTGACGAGCAGCGTTGTGAGCTGTGCCTTTTTCAAGTTTGGCTCGATTGAATGTCTTTCACTTGCCACGTTTCACTTGCGCAACACCAAAACTACCCCACCTAGCGACACGTCGCTAACTTTCTCCCTCTCCTAACCATGAATACCGAACAGCAAAAAGCAGTTTTGACCCTATGCCTGATGGCCGCGCTGGCTGATGGCGGCAAGGATGCTCGCGAGCGTGAAGCGCTGGAGCGGATTGCCGCTCGGCTGGCTTCCGAGTTGGGCAATCCTGACGCGTTCAATGTGCAGCAGATGTATCAGGATGTGATCTTTGGGCGGGCTTCGATTGACGCGCTGGCCGCTACGTTGACCGACCCCGAGGCGCAGCGACTGGCTTACGAAATGGCCGTGCATGTGATCGACTCGGATGGCAGTCAGACCGAGTCTGAGCGCGCGTTTCTCAATACTTTGCGCGGCAAGCTAGGAATGACTGAGGCCGATGCTGCGGCTATTTCGCGCGATGCGGATGCACTCGCGGCAGCGGCCACGATTCCTACCGTTGCCTTCGCGACGACCGCTACGACTACGGCAGCCGGCGCAGTTGCGGCAACGCAATTATCAGCAACCGACGAAGCCGAGATGGACAAGTCCATTCTCAATGCATCGATCCTGAACGGCGCACTGGAACTGTTGCCGCAATCGTGGGCGACCATGGCGATTATTCCGTTGCAAATGCGACTGGTGTATCGCATCGGCCAACGCTACGGCTACGAGCTGGACAGCGGGCACATCAAGGAGTTTTTGGCGACCGTCGGCGTAGGGCTTGCGTCGCAGTATCTGGAGCAGGCGGGTCGCAAATTGCTCGGTGGGTTATTGGGCAAGCTTGCTGGCGGACTGGTCGGCGGGCTCGCACGCGGCGCGACTGGCGTGGCGTTTTCGTTCGCTTCGACGTACGCATTGGCGCAGTTGGCGAAACGCTATTACGGCGGTGGCCGCACCATGTCGACTGATGTGCTGAAGCAAACTTTCGGAGAACTGATGGCTCCCGCGAAGGAGCTACAGACCAAGTACCTGCCGCAAATTCAGGAAAAGGCGCGCAGCGTGAACATGACTGATGTCATGGCAATGATCAAACGTTAACGCGATCTGCGCCGCGCTACTTGCGATCCCGCGCGCAGCGAAAGCCGATGTACACCACGGCGGTGCCTGCGGGTTTACTTTGCACGTGGTCGTCGCGCATCTGTGCGGTCCCGTACCACCATGATCCGCCACGCGTGCGCTTGTCGCTGCCGGGGCCGCTGTTGACCCACTCCCACAGATTGCCGCCCATGTCGAACAGGCCGTTCACGCCTGCGGTCGTAGTGCCGACCCGGGCGTGGCCACGTCCGCGTGAGGTCACCGCATGACTGACGGTGCGCACGTTGCCGCAGTCACCCAAACAATTGGCGCCGCGGGGTGAATCGCCGGTGGGGTATCGATAGTGCTGCTCGGTGACGAATCCGGCGGTTGGTTTTTCACGGCGCTCGACGTAGGCCGCTTCGCCCCACTCGGCGTCGGTTGGCAGGCGCCTTCCGCTCCATTGGCAGAAGCGTTGCGCCTCATCAAAGGGCACATGCGCCGCCGGCTCGTCATCACTCCCCGGTTGACCGAAAGGCGAATGCCACACCCAGCCACGGCGCTGCTCCCAGCCGTTTTCGAACGTGCTGCCGCCGCCAGCAGTTTCTGCTTGTGTAGCAATCTTGCTCGCGTTCACAAACTGACGAAATTGCCCGATGGTGACTTCGGTGCGATCAATTTCGAATTTGCCAATGGGCTGCATATCGGTTTGCGCCTGTGCCGCCGAAAGCGTCATCGCCAGGCACGGCGCGACAAAGAGAAGGGTAAAAGTTCGAGCGTTCATCTGCAAAAAACTTAAGGTGAATCAGGGTGCGCGGCGTGGTCGAACAACGGGGCTACTCATCTGTGCTCGCAAAGCCGAAACCAAACACGTTCTCGTCTTGTGTTGGAGCGGCTCGCGGCGCGCCGACATTATTTTGGCCGATTTCTGCGAGCGAGTTTGAATCTGTGATCGCCGTTACCACCGAACCGGACGGACAGGATTTGCATTATTGTGAACTAGTGCTATAGTTAACTACAACACCATAGCAGTTCGGCTTTGCCGGATCACAATGAGGCATTTGTGCTGACAACTTTCGCATCGACGGCAACCTCACTGCGCAGCAGTTCGCAAAATGTGACACGCGTGACAGGCGACCGCTTGCGAGCAGCGTGCGCTGGGCCGGGGGCCGATAGCCGTGGCTGAGGACTGGAATGACGGCCAGCCGATCTATCGGCAATTGCAGGATCGCGTGATCGCGATGGTTCTTGACGGCGGGCTTAACGAGGGCGACCCGTTACCTTCGGTGCGCACCGTCGCAGCCGAGACACGCGTCAATCCGCTCACCGTACTCAAGGCCTATCAACAACTGGCTGATGCAGGCATCGTCGAGTCGCGTCGCGGCCTCGGCATGTATGTCAATGCAGGTGCCAGGGCGCTGCTCGCGGAGGGCGAGCGCGAACGATTCCTGCGCGAAGAATGGCCGCGTATTCGCGCCACGATTGAACGGCTTGGCTTGTCGGCGGACGACTTGCTCAGCGAACGTCTGCCCGGCAAAGGCGACGACAACACATCGAGGAGACGCTAGCAATGGCATGCATCGAAGCACGGGGGCTGACCAAAGCTTACGGCAAACACGTGGCGGTGAAAGGGATCGACCTGACCGTTGAGCGGGGCCGCATCGTCGGGCTGATCGGCCCCAACGGCGCGGGCAAAACGACCGCGCTTAAGGCGATACTGGGGTTGACGCCATTTCAGGGTGACCTCAAGGTGATGGGCCGCGACCCGTGGGCCGAGCGCGATCTGCTGATGCAGGACGTGAGCTTTATCGCGGACGTGGCGGTGTTGCCGCGCTGGCTGCGTGTGAGTCAGGCGCTCGACTACGTGGCGGGCGTACATCCGCGATTTGATCGTGCACGCGCCGAGCGCTTCCTCGCGCAAACGGTGATCAAGCGAGGCAGTTTGGTGGGCGCGCTGTCGAAAGGCATGGTGACGCAATTGCATCTAGCGCTGGTGATGGCCATTGAGGCGAAGCTGCTGGTGCTTGATGAGCCGACGCTTGGCCTCGACATCCTGGTCCGCAAGCAGTTCTACGACACGCTGATCAACGACTACTACGACGGTGACCGCACCATCGTGATCACCACGCATCACGCCGAAGAGATTGAGCACATCCTGACTGACGTCGTGTTCATCAACGACGGTCGCATCGCGCTCAACAGCAGCATGGAATCGCTCGCGGCGCGCTACGTCGAGGTGCGCGTTGATCCGGCGCAGCTTGATCGTGCGCGTGCCCTGAAACCGATTCGCGAACGGCAGGTGTTCGGTCGCAGCACGCTGCTTTTTGATGGCGTTGCGATGGCGACGCTGGAGCTGCTGGGCGAGGTGCGCATGCCGGGCATTGCTGACCTCTTTGTGGCGCTGCTCAGCAACACGCCCACCGCGAACACAGGAGCGAACGCATGAATGCGGACGTGAACACAACGCTCGCCGTTGGAGCGCCAGCCAGCAGCGCTACGCCGCGCAAGCCGGTGCGGCCGTTTTATTGGTCGTTACGGCGTGAATTTTGGGAGCATCGTTCGCTCTATCTGGCACCCAGCGTGGTTGCGTTGCTGCTCCTGCTGGCGATGCTCATCGCGGCGTTCAAGCTGCCCGATTCGATGGTGAGCTTTGACACGTTCGCGCCACAAAGACAGCTCGAAATCCTGTCGGCACCGTATGCCGTGATCGCGCTCGTTTTGATATTGACCTCAATGATCGTGGCTTTGTTCTACTGCCTCGATGCGCTGTACGGCGAGCGACGTGATCGCAGCGCGCTGTTCTGGAAATCCCTGCCAGTGTCGGACTGGACCACGGTACTGGCGAAGCTCGCGGTGCCGATGCTGGTGGTGCCGGTGTTCCTTTTCGTGCTGATTACGGCCACTCAAATCGTCGTGCTGATCGGCAACCTTCTGCTCTGGTCAGCGCGCGGACTCAGCGTCAGCAACTTACTGCTGCAATTGCCGTTGCTCGACATGCCGCTTGGCGTCGCGCACTTCCTGATAACGCTTGCGATCTGGTACGCGCCGGTCTATGCATGGTTGCTGCTGGTGTCTGCCTGGGCCGAACGCTCGCCCGTGGTGTGGGCCATCGTGCCTGTGGTCGCCGTGGTCGCGTTTGAGCGGTTGATGCTGGGCACATCGCATGTCGCGGGTTGGTTGCGTGATCGTCTCTTCGGAAGCTTTGACGCGGCATTCACGGCGCGCGAGACGATGGCCGAAGTGCTGGAGCGCCTGCAGCAACCGGGCACAGATGCGGCCAGCGCAATTGGAAGTGGAAGTGATCACACGCCGGATGTGCTGCGCTTCGTGAGCAACCCGGATGTGTGGATTGGCCTCGTCTGCGCTGCGGCGCTGATTGCGGGAACGGTGTGGCTGCGCCGTCGACAGGAGTCGCAGTCGACCTAATTGTTTCCGGAGTCTCGACTCTCGTAATTTGAAAGTTCGGCCGAGGAGAAATACGTGAATACGCTCGGGGAGAGAGCAGTGTTGTCGCAACGCGACTGGTCGACGTCAGCTACGCGCATGCTGACCAACGCTGCACGGTCTTGGTTTGTCGTTGCGGCGCTCGGTCAGTTGATGTTCGCCTACTACATCACGGTGCTCTACGGCGCATCCGCGCTGCGTGGTGACTGGGCTGCGTGGAACACGGTGATGCCGCGCGGCTGGAATGTGGGCGACGCGGTGGGCAACATGGCGATTGCTGTGCATCTGCTGTTCGCGCTGATTTTGACGGTTGGCGGCATGCTGCAACTGGTGCCGCAATTGCGTAGCCGAATGCCTGCCTTTCATCGCTGGAACGGGCGGCTCTATCTGCTATCGGGCGTTGCAGCGGCGCTCGGTGGAATCTATCTGATCTGGGTGCGCGGCACGGTCGGCGACACGTCGCAGCATCTCGCCACGACGCTTAACGGCATACTGATTATCGCCTTCGCTGTCATGGCGTGGCGTTACGCTCGCGCGCGCGATTTCGTGCCCCATCGTCGCTGGGCGTTGCGCCTGTTCTTGGTGATGAGTGGCGTGTGGTTTTTCCGCGTTGGCCTGATGCTTTGGTTGCTGATTCACCAGGCACCTGTGGGCTTTGATGGCGACACGTTCACCGGGCCGTTTCTCACGGCGCTCGCGTTCGGGCAGACGCTGTTGCCGCTGCTGATTCTTGAGCTGTATTTCTATGCGCAGAAACGCGCCGGAACGGCGGGCCGCCTCGCCATGACGGGATTTCTCGCGGTTCTCGCGTTGGCGACGGCGGGCGGCATAGCAGGGGCAACCATGATGATGTGGTGGCCACGCGTTTAGCGCGAACCCGCAACGCTGTCGCGCGATCAGCGTCAGAACGGCACCAATCATTGCGACTGGTGCGCGCGATTTTCTTTCAGCAACTCTACTCGCGAACGCTTATTAAGCATGGGCTATGGGCTTATTTTTGCATCAAGTCGACTACTAACGATAAGCGGGCTTTAGCCCCTGATAAATAAGGCTAAGACAAAAAGTTGTTACGAAATTTTCTGGGTAACGCGTCCGGCTATAGCTCGCCATCCCAATAGTCAAGATCGTCTTTGACGCGATGCATGCGGCCATCATTAAGCAGCGTTTCCGGCCCGCTTTTGGTGAACGCTAGATACTTGCCCGAATCCGGGTACTCGCAAATTTCCGCCTCGGCGCGTGTGCTGACCGACAGATATTTGAGCGGCGCATCGGAGGTGTTGATGATCTGGTGCGGGTATTCGGAACCTGGTGGAATGAAGACGCAATCGCCCGCTGCAATCGGCACCATTTCGCCAGCCACGCGCAACGTACCGCTGCCTTCCAGCACGATGAACATCTCTTCTTCGACGTAGTGAAAGTGATACGGACAGGCACGCTTTCCGGGCGGCACGATGTCCACTGAGAGGCCCATTTTTTTCGCCACCGTGTCGCGCGCCAATCGCTTGCTCATCACACCAACGTAGTGCGGCGCGCGATCCATCGTCTCCCACGTCGCGTCGGGCGTGGCGAAATTTCGAATCAGAAGGCTCCGCAGTTCGTCTGGGGTTGGCATGTTGCAGTTCCTGTTTGCACGCGTTAATTGGGGGCCGGATGCAACTGCATAATCTCAATTAAAAAACGATCCTGCTCATCCGATATCCACGCTTCGCCATCCTGAATCGTGCACTGCAATTCGAGCGAGCGATCAGCCATTTGCGCGAGGGCCTTGCTGGTAGGAGAGGACACACACTTCACTTTCAACTTGTCTTGTTTGGCCAGCGCAACAGCGTTCGGGTTCCACCATGCTTCCACCGTTTTTCCGCCTCCGTAAGTGAGCAGAATCACCTCGTCAGATCGTCCGCAGGCGCGACGCAAAAGTTTTTCATCCGGCAAACCCACTTCAATCCAACGCAGGATGCGACCGGTCAAATCGTGCTCCCACAATGCCGGTTCGTCGTCGGTCGAAATGCCTTTGCCAAACTCAAGCCGCTCGTTTGCATGAAGCGCAAACGCGAGCACACGAACCATCATGCGCTCGTTAGTTTCTGAAGGATGCCGCGCAATCGTCAGTGCATGGTCGGCGTAGTAGCCGCGATCCATGTCCGCGATATTCAGGCTCATTTTGAAAATAGTTGATTTGATTGCCATTAGACAATTGTCTATCATGCAAGCCCAATAGCTCGGGGCGGACGCAACCTCCCCTAGCCTGCTCACGCAAAACGGTGCAGGGAACTAGCCGCGACCAAAGCAGAATAGCGCCCAGCGCATCGGTGGGAGCGAATTGGCAGGCCGCATCTACGCGGGCTATCGCTTGAATCCCATGTTTGCGGTGAAGTCGGGTTACAGCAATTTCGGCACCCATGACGTTGCCTATCGCCTCAACAAGAACGGGCAATTTCTTCCCGCCAATTCGCCAAATGTTGTGAATGGACGCAACAAACTTGACGGCTCCACACTCGACGTCGTTGGCACATTGCCGATCAATCCCTTGTTTTCGGGCAATGCCCGCGCAGGTGTGATGGCGACTAATTTACGTTACAACGAAAACATTTCTAACCCGGTGGCAATCAACGGCACGCAGGGCATTGAGTTGTCAACGTTCGGCGCGCCGAAAGAGCACCAAACACGCTTTCATTGGGGCGTGAGTACGTCGTACCAGTTCAATCCAAAGCTCGCGCTGACGCTCGATTACCAGCGCGTGCAAGGCGTGGGCAACACGTTTTCATGGACAGATGCGGGTAACGGCAAGTTGAACTACAACCTCATCTCCGCAGGCGCGCGGTTGTCGTTCTAACGGTTATGTTGATTGCAGTGTGGTCGACGCGAACATTAACGTTACGACCGCACTCAATCATGCCGCAACCCAAAACGCCGCATCAGCGCGATCCACGCCGGTGTGCCGTGCAAGCGATCAAAGGTCGGATCAACGGCGCTACATAAAAAGTTGAAATCGCCGGTTGATGCCGCCCGTTCAAGCTCAATCAGCGCCGCCTGATCGTCGCCCAGCGCGCAATCAATCATCGCGAATTGGTATCGCGACACAAAGGTTGTTTTACTGAGTTCCAGCAGTGAATTGCGCGCCGTTTTTGCCTCGTCAAACCGTGCTGCGTTCGCAAGCGTGACCGCTAAACCGCACAGCCCAATGCTCAAATCAGGATGGCGCGAAACGGTGTCGCGATAATGCGCTTCCGCGTGTGCAAGATCGCCACTGTGCAGGCAGGTGGCCGCGAGTAACGTGCGTGCCAAGACGTTGTTAGCATCGGCGTCGAGCATGCCTTCAAACATCACGCGCGCCTCGTCAAAGCGGCGTTGATAGAAGCGCAGCAGCGCATGATGCACGCGCGTTTGCGCGTCCAGTGGATCAAGCGCTCGGGCCTGCACAAAACTGTGATCTGCTTCGTCAAATCGGCGCATCAGCATCAAACCAAAGGCGTACGCACGATGCGCAGACACATAGCTCGGCCCGAAATGAATTGCACGCAGTAACGACCGTTCAGCGTTCGGCCAATCATGTTCGTAGTACAGCAAAAACATGCCAAGCGTTGCATGCGCCTCGGGCAGTTGCGGATCGAGTGAAAGTGCCTTGGCAATCGAAGCGCGCATCGGCGCAGACGCGGCATCGCTCGCTCGCATTGTCATGCCGACTTCCTGAAACAGCGCCGTGGCCAGCGCTGCGTGGCCGCACGCGAAATCGGGCTCGGCGGCAACGACTTCCGTGAACAGCGCAGTCGCTCGTGTGAGCGACGCGGTGGTGCGCACACGCACAGCCATGCGCCCACGCTCGTAGGTGTCACGCGCCGTCTCCGAAATGTCAAATGGCGTCGCCTCCAGCGGCTCGTTGAGGAGAGTCGCTGTGACCACGGGTTTGACGATTACGGCATCGTGTCGCAACGCCTGCGCCACCAACGGCATCGCACGGCGAATCATCGCGCACACCAAATCAAAGAAACGAAAGCGAGCGTTGACATCGCCGACCACTGAGTCCGACCAAAGGTGCAGGCCGTCATTGGCGGTGATGATCTGAGCAATGGCGCGCAACTGATCGCCCTCGCGCTGCAAGCTGCCTTCGATTAACACGTTGGCCGACAACGCTTTGGCGATTGCCCGAATGTCGCGCCGCGCATCTTTGAACTGCATCGCGGACGTTCTCGCAACTACTCGAATCTCGCGTAATCGCGCCAGCGTGTCGGTGATTTCTTCGGTGAGCGCGTCGCTCCACGCGCTCATGTCCACCCCACCCAATCCATTGAACGGCAGCACGGCCACCACCGGCAGTGCTCCGTTGTCGGTGCGCTGCATCGGCTCCGCCGACAACCACCTCAACAGCGGCACGTAACTGCCCACCGGCAACTCAATCATGACGCGAAGCTCAGCACCTTCGCTCGCGTAATAGCGCACCAGGCGCGCGCGCAGACGACTTGCCTCAACGCGAACAATCGAATCGGTCGCCGGATCGAAATCTGCCGACGCGCGACCGAACACGTGAACGCCCAAATGAATTTCACGAAGGTTGGCCAGCCGGCCAGCCAGCAACTCCTGCACCAAGTAGCGCAGCATGTGCTGATGTCGCGGCGAACGGGAGAACAGCGCGCTGCCGCAAACAGTTTCGAGCACGTGGCGCACCAGATCGACGGGAATCGCGGGTTGCATGATCTACCGGATGCGGGTTCCTGTGTTTACGACGCTCGGATGTAACTGTTGTGACACCTGACTGACCGCCGCAAACGAATTCAAAGTCAGTCCGAAGGCTCACAATCAGCCGAACTTGATTCAACTGCGTTGCAAGAATTCGCTTCGCCAAATTTTTCGGATTATGACCGACAGAACCTTGTAGCGGTTTCTTGCTTTCTTCCGTTGGGACGGCGGCAAACGTTACCAGCGACAAAATCATATTGAAAGCACCGTGAGAGGCCATCATGAATAGTCATAGTGTGCGGAGTTACGAAGATTTTTCGGCCTTCAATGCTCGTGCGGCGTGCCTGCTTCGCGCGCTTGAATTGATTGCGACAATTGCGACTTGCGCTGCGCTAAGTGGTTGCCCGAGCGGAAGTTTTGTCCCCACCGACAGCGCGGACAAAAGCGCGGGCACCGCTTTGCTTGGCAGCAATGTATGGTCAAGCAACGGCCCGTACGGTGGCCAGATACGCTCAGTCGCCATCGATCCGGTGTCGAGCGCTACGGTGTATGCGGCGGGCATTGGCGGCGTGTTCAAGAGCACCGACGGCGGCACCACCTGGGCACCGGCCAGCACCGGTATTACCCGCTATGACCAGCACATCATCGTCAACGCCGTAGTGGTGAGCCCCGGCAACCACAACACGTTGTTTGCCGCCGAGAATACTGGCACCTACAAAAGTATTGACGGCGGTGCCAATTGGGCGAGTGCGGGGGTGGCGTTCATCGGATCGAAGGCGCAAACCGTCGCCTTCGATCCGGTCGATGCCAACAAAATCTACGTCTCGGCAAACGATCGCATTTATCGCAGCGCTGACGGCGGCAATACGTGGGTCTCGTCATTTAGCGGGCTCAACGGCACCACGCCATATTCCATCGCCGCCGCACCGGGCGCGGTGTATGCCGGTACCAGCAATGGTTTGTATAAAAGCGTTGATGGCGGCGTGACGTGGGCGGCCTCCAGCACGGGCTTTCCGGTGATCGGCGGCGGCAACAGCAACCCCATCCTCACCTTCACCGTGGCGGTGGACTCTAAGACACCCACGACGCTCTATGCCACGCCGCGCGGTCAACTTCATAAAAGTGTCGATGGCGGAGCTAGCTGGAGCGCGCTGAGTGCCCCCGGTGGTTACTTTTTCGCGCTCGATCCGCAGACGCCTACGACCATGTATGTCAGCGGAGAGGGTGTATCCCGAAGCACCGACGGGGGTGTTACGTGGACGACGAGCCACGCCGGTCTGAGTGCCCCCGGCTATCCTAAGATTACTAGTGGGGGAGCACTGGCAGTCGATGCACGCCTCACAGGCACCGTTTTTTTCGGTACGTTTTTCGGGGTGTTCCGCAGCACCAATAGCGGCGGCACTTGGGCGGCCGTCAACGCCGGTTTGGCCAACCTTATCGTGCACGTCGTCGCGGTTGATCCGCTAACCCCGACCACGATTTATGCGGGAACCCGAGACCGTGGCATCTTCAAGAGCACCGACGGCGGTGCCAGTTGGGCGGACTCATCCAGTGGGCTCTACGACCCGTCTGGGATCCTCGGCAATTGGGTTCTCTCGTTGGCAATCGACCCAGTGACGCCGAGTACGATTTACGCTGGGACGAACAACTTCGTGTTCAAAAGCGTGGACAGCGGCGCGACATGGAAGCCCGCGCGAACAGGCGCGTTGACCTATCTCACCCCATCGTTGGCGATCAATCCGCTGAACCCAAATATCGTCGTCGCGGGGACGCTCGCGGGCGGTGTTTACCGCAGCGTCAACGCAGGCGCAAGTTGGACGGCTGTCACGGCAGGACTACCCAGCGCGTCGACGATATACGGCCTTTCGTTTGGCAGCGCGGTGCCGCAGACGCTACTGGCCGCAGTGCATCCGGCCAGTGGCGCTGACCTGTACCTGAGCAGCACCGACAGCGGCGCAACATGGTCTGCGCTCGCCACAAGTTATGGCGCGGCTAACGATGCGATTTCAGTGTTGAATTTTCTGCACGATACGCTGGGAATCAAGTCGATGGCGCTCGGCTACGATGCCGCGTTCAGGCCGCGATATCCGTTGCCGTATCCTGCGGTCAGCGGCGGGGATGTGGCTGAATGTGCAGTGCTCACGTCGGTGCTCTTCGACCCTGTTGTTGCAAACCTTGGCTTTGTGGGTGCGGACTGCGGCGTGGGTATGGGCACCACGGCAAGGGTGGCTGCGATCAACGCTGGATTGCCAGTGGCTGGGGTCAAAGCGCTGGCCATCACGCCGACAGGAAAAACACTGTTTGCGGGGCTTGACGGCGGCAGCGTTTATCAAATAAGCATCGACAGCAAAGTGCGCTCCATGATCGAGTTTTACAACCCGTCGTTCGACTACTTTTTTCTGACCTCGCGCGCTTCTGACATCAACGTGATTGACACGTTACCGGCGTGGCGGCGCACCGGCAAAACCTTCAATGTGTACGCCGCACAGGAGCCCGGAACGCTTGGCCTGTCTCGATACTATTTTGATCAGATCGCGGTGAATAAATCGCGCGGCTCGCACTTCTACACCGTGGTGCAATCGGAGAAAGATTCGCTCGCAAGCGTGAATCCAAGCAACACGCAAACGCCTCGCCTGCCGTACAACGAAGGCATCGATTCATACGCATTTGCGCCGTTGATTGAAGGCCTCGGCGGCGCGTGTGCGGCAGGGCAGACGCCGGTGTACCGAATCTTTCGCGGACAGGCCCGCTATCCGGACAATCCGAATCATCGTTTCACGACGGATATCGCGATCTACAACAGTTTTGTTGCGCTGGGTTGGGATGGCGAGGGGGTGAAATTCTGCGCGCCGAATTAAAAAGTACGTCGGAGGCGACCAGAAAGCCGCTGTGCGCTTTTGTTGTCTTCGCGCGGGCAAGAACCCATGAATCTGAAATTTTTGTGGGGTGGGCAGCCTCTGCCCACCAAGGCGCTGCTTATTCCATTTCTAATTCAATACGATACGTTGTTGCTCCTCCTTGTCGTGCTCACGCACTGTCTGCATCGTCGCGCCTAGTACGTCGCCACATAAATTTCGAGACATAAAAGCACCGCCTTTCCGCGCCATGCGTCGTTGCAAATGCTCACAATAGCTAGCTATTGTTGTGCCTCATTTGCCAACTGAGGCCTAGCCTGACACGAAAATTCGGCACTTTTCTTGTCCCGAAATTTACGTGTCGACGTACTAGTCTCCTATTGATTTAGAAACGGAATTAGTGGATAGGCGCAGACTTGGTCGCGCTCGGCGAGCGGGGCGATCGCAGTCAAGCCCGCGCCCACAGGCGGTCTAGCCTCGACGCGAACGGTTTTGGGTGCGCACCCTACAAAGAGTCATTTTGCGACGCGAACAGGCGGATCCCCCGATGACAACGACCGCGTCATGCGCAGTCCAGCGGCTGATCCAAGCCAGCCATTCCAGCCGCGCGAAAAGTAGTATTGGCGATCCCAGAGCATCGCCACCGGCCACGACTCGGCGAGCAATTGTTGATGAATGCGCCGTGCCTCAACGCGTCGCTGCGTGAGCTGCAGCGGCACCTCGAAACGCATGAGACTGCGAATGAAACGCAGGTTTCGCGCCTCATCGCGTGTCGGTGCGCTGTCCTCGGAGCCAATCATCAGGCGGGCGAGCGGAAACAGCCGCGCGAACACCTCTGAAAACATCGTCGGCGTGCCCGTGTCGCAACCGAGCAGAATCAGCGTGCGCACCTGACCGAATAGCGCCGGAAATTCAGCGTCAATACGAATCAAGTCGTTCACGTCCAGTTGCGCCAGCTCGCCCCGGAAATAGCCGTTGCCGTGGTGGCCGGAGATGACCACGATGTCAATGGTGCTCAGGGTCTCAGGCGTGATTCGATTAATGTCCTCGACCATCTGATCGACGGCATACCGAAGGGTGAGCTTTTCGCGCTCAAGCTCGATTACGCGCAGGCTCTCCCACAGCGCGCGGCAGCTTGCTTGTCGCGATGGCGGGCAGTCAGTAGCCAGACGCGTGGTGGCGACAAAGCGTTGCTGCACTTCAAGAATTTCAGCGCGCCGAGGGGCATCAAAGCGACCGGACGGCGGGATCGTAAACACCCGGCTGCCATCGCGCGGCAACGCGCGCTGCACCGCGTCGATCTCGGCCTCGGCGTTGTTGAGATCGATGAACAGCACGTTGCTTCGCGCGAAGCACGTGGCCGCAGCAATCAGTGCCAACAGCGACGCCAATGTTGCGGCCAAAACTCGTTGCAGCATAAGTCTGTGTTGCATGTACGGCGCAGCTTTTTTCAGGTGCCGGGTGAGGCGACATCACAGTTTAACGAACAGCGTTTGCAGCGCATCGGGGCCAACCTGCCGGCTCCAATGGCCGTGTACGGCGTCGTCAAATATGGCACCCTGTGGCAGGGTGTCCGCTGAAAAAAAGTGCTCGCCCGCTGCGAAAATTCGCGAGCTGCCGTCCTGCAAGCCAATCTCCATCTGCCCGTTGAGAATGAACACCCATTGCGGTTTCGCGGTGCAATGCCACGCACTGCGAAACCCCACCGGACTGTGCCGCAGCTGATAGCCCGTCGCTGCAAATTCCGCCGACAGCATGGATTGCGGCGTGCCGTTTGAAAGCGGAACCGGTTCGCTGCGAAATTTCGCACGACCGTCATGGTCGGTGAACAGCATCACTTTACTGAACGTATCGGTGTTCATCAAGGCGCTCCGGCAGCGCGTACATTGATCGTCACGCCAGGCAATTTCACCCGCTGTCCGGCGCGAATCTTCGCGCTTTTGCGCAGCTCGGGTGTGTCGTCCACGACTACATTGCCTTCGGCAACCAATGCTTTTCCAGCGCCGCCGCTGTCGACAATGCCCGCTGCTTTAAGCAGACTGTGCAAGTCGATGTGCTCGCCGGTCAATGTGAAATGCACGACCTGAATCGGTTTTCGCTGCATGGCGATTTGCTCCCTCGATGTGTTGCTGCGCACTATATCGGACGGCTTGACCAGATGGGTAAAGCTGTCCGATACTTACAAGACGATTAAGACGAATCTGAAAACAAGCGGTCAGCGACGCGGAGAAGCAGGAGCTTCGTACGGCTAGCGACGTTGCCGACTGATGGGTCGAGATGAGCGGAAGTGCGTAAATATTTTGAGTTTTCTGGGCAAATTGCGTTTGTAAACTCAAAAATCGCATCAAAGCGCGTTAATGCAAGTGCACTTACAGCTTTTTACGCGATCTTAATTTCCATATGCGTTAGAAGCTGTTTTTATAATAAGTCGATATTAAAGTAAAACAGCTTTTACGCCCATAATAATCAGGGCTTTCGTCGAAAAGGTGTATTTTTTATGCTTAAAGTGGCAATTTCCCCCCTCCTTGGGTAGGCGACAGATGACAACAATTCCAGCAAAATGGATCGATGTGTCGCGTTTTCATTATCACCGTGCGCATGCTCCTTTCGATTTTTGGCGTCATGGGTGCATCGGTGATATCCGCTTCTGCCAGTGCACTTTCGCATGAAGAGTGGGTCATGGCCTTTGTTCGCTTCGTCGAATGGCCCGCTACCGCCATCACCGCCGAGGGAACGTTGGTCATTTGCGTGCCGACGGATGCGCCAACGCTCGAATTACAGGGGAAGCTTGTGCGCGGATTGACGCTTCATGTGCTGCGTGTATCAAAACCGAGAGACATCGATCGTTGTCACGTTTTCTCGGCACTATCCCAGCGCGAAGCCGATTGGGTGCCGTGGCTTGCTGCGCTCAAGTCGCAGCCCGTTCTGGCCGTTGGGCAGGGTGCGCGCTATTGCGAAATCGGTGGCACGATTTGTCTGGTCAGAGAGGACGCGACTGCGGAGGAAAAGTATCAGTTAAACCTCGACTCCCTGTCGCGTGCGGGTTTTAAAGTTAACTCGCAATTGTTGCGACAGCACCTACCGCGGACTACGACGCGCGGATGATTTCATGATGGCTCCCATGAAAATCCGGAGACGGCCCGTGTCGATTTCGGTGCAAATCAGCCGCGTAGTGATCATCACCGCGTCGCTTGCTGTGCTGCTAACCATGCTCGCAATGATTGCGGTTGCCTCCGTTCTGGCGCGAGGGTTCACGCAACAGCGCGCCTACACCATCGCTGAGCTGCTTGCGGCGAGCGCGGATGTGCCGCTGGTGTTGCATGATGCCGAGCGCGGTCGCGAGCTGCTGTCGGCGCTTTCCACGTCTGATGGCGTGGTGCGCGCGCGATTGATTGATCGTGATGGCCATGCGCTGGTCACTTACCTGCATAAACAGCAAAGTCGGGTGCAGGCCGATGATTATTGGCTCGCCCGAATGGCCAATGTTGACGAGGTGACGGCGAGAAGTCCGGTGCTCGATGGCGGCGATCTGCTCGGCTACGCTGAGGTCACGATTAGCGAGCAACACATGTCGCGTGCGCTGCTCGGATTCGGCGCGTCGGGCGCGGCGGTGCTGGCGCTCATGGCGTTGGGCTGGTGGATGATTTCGGGCACCATCGGTCGGCGTTTGACGCTGCCGATCAAACGCGTCTCCGAAGTCACGCGCAAGATTCACGACACCGGTGACTTCACCCATCGATTGCCGTCAACGCATGTCAACGAAGTACGTGCGTTGAGCGAAGATTTCAACGCGATGCTTGACGTGATTCAACGCCGCACCTCGGAGGTGCAGGTGCGCAACAGAGAGCTCGCCCGGCTCGCGTTTTATGATCCACTGACGGGTGCTGCCAACCGCGTATTGCTGCTTGATCGCATGACACAACTGATCGATGCGCACAGTCGCGATGCACGGCCGTTTGCAGTGGTTGAGTTTGATCTGGACGACTTCAAGCTGCTCAACGATCAGCTCGGGCATCAGGTCGGAGACGCGTTTCTGAAGGCGGTGAGCCATCGCTGTAAATCCGAGTTGCGCCCGGTCGATACCTTTGCCCGGCTGGGCGGCGATGAATTTATCGCGCTGTTGCCCAATGTTGGCAGTCGCGAAAACGCGCTGATCGTCGCGCGCAAACTTGCCGACGCGGTGCACGCGTCCAATCACGTTCATTCGCTACCGATCAGTTGTACCGCCAGCATGGGTATCGGTTTGTACCCAGAAGATGGGGCTTCGACCAATGAACTGATGGCGCGTGTCGATGCCGCAATGTATGAAGCAAAGGCGCGTGGCCGTAATCAAATTCGCTATGTCAGTGACGTAGTGTCGACTGAACCCGAGCTGCAAGAGAAGGTGCGCCATGAGCCCTGACACAGCGGGCCGCTCTCGCGGTGCGCCCGGCGCGACCAGCGTGCTGTATTTGTGGGCAACCACGATGTTCTGCGTGCTCCTCGTTTCGTGCGCGGCAACGCCTGCCCCGCCGCCTACGCCTGCCTCCGCGGTCAGCGCTATGTCGCGAGGAGCAATGATTCACGCCGCGCTCAAAGCTCTAGATTTTGAGCAACGCGACGACGGGTATCACCTGTCACTGCCTGCGCCGCTGATCTTTTCGTTCGACAGCGACGTTGTGGCAGC
The DNA here is from genome assembly GCA_031409935.1 of Burkholderiales bacterium. GTDB lineage: Bacteria > Pseudomonadota > Gammaproteobacteria > Burkholderiales > Casimicrobiaceae > Casimicrobium. Next base: position 17,952 of record JANNYE010000125.1, read on the forward strand.
CACCGCCCGCGATACGCTGGTCCGCGTTGGCCGCGAGTTGCACGAGCTGGGTATCGACCGCGCCTTAGTGCGCGGCCATACCGACAACGTTGGCAGCAACGACTACAACCTCGCCTTGTCAAAACGTCGTGCTGACGCGGTGGCAAAAGTGTTGGCCGAAGGCGGCTATCCCATACAAAAAATCGATGCCAAGGGACTCGCATCGAGCGTTCCCATCGCTGAAAATACCACGTCCGAGGGGCGAGCAAAAAATCGTCGCGTGGTGATTATTGTGCAGCTGATTTAGGGCACCGAGTGTCCTGCGTGACAAACCGTTTGTGCACTTAAAGATCGACCATCTAAACGCACCATGGCGACGATTCGCGCAGCAGTAGCTTGGCCCAGACCCCGGCCGTATTTTCGAAGGCTGCGCGCTACTGATAAATCAGCATGACAAAATCACGGTATGCAATTTCCGCCTTCCGCCCCGTCGCAGCGCGCCAATCCGCTGCACGGTCTCACGCTTGAGACCATCGTCACTGCGCTGTCAATGCATTACGGTTGGTCGGGGTTGGCAGAGCGTATTCCGGTACGCTGCTTTGCGCATGAGCCGAGCGTGGCATCCAGCCTCAAATTTCTGCGCAAAAATCCATGGGCGCGCGAAAAAGTTGAGGGGCTTTATCTGTTTATGTTGCGCGAAATTCGTCGGGCTAAGGACAACGAAAATTTTGATTAGTGCTTAGCCGTTCTGTGCGAGCGGTTCTACCGCGAAAGGCGCATCGTGAGCGAATCATCGCGGTGGAACCGCTCCCACAAAAAACACGTTTACAGATGGAGGTTTAAGCCGCCCGTGCATGCAGCTTGTCGTAAGCGACTAAGAGCTTTTGGTGCATCACGCAACCCGCCATCATCAATCCCGGCGCTGAGAGGCCCATGAAGCGATTCTTTTTGGCAATTAGGGCTTGTGCCTGCTCGACCGTGTCCGCGCCGTACAGCAGCCGTAAATTGGCCACATAAGCTGCTGTGGCGCCAAGGTCAGTTAGGTAGAGCAGGTTTTCCACGCAGGCGTAGACGACGCGGCGCTTCGGATCGAGTTGATCGAAGTGTTTGATCCAGTCGCAGCCTTCGAGCGTGGCTTCACGGTCGCCGATAGCGAGCGCAAGTAGCGTTTTCAGCTCGCCGATGCGCAGGTCAGCCCAGAACGAGTCGGCGTCAGCCGCCATGCCAATTAATAGTGGCAGCGGACGTTGATCAGCAAGCCCGGATTCGTTCAACGTGTCGAGCAGATCCGAGCATTCTTCGTCATCCAGATCGGTGAGATTGAGCACCGCTTCACGGAAGTCATTGGCCACGCTGTTGTTTTCGAAATCCAAATCTTCAATCGGATAAATCTCCGACATGCCGGGCACCAGAATGCGGCAACCGTATACGCCTAAGTGCGCAAAGTCGGCGACGTAAATGTCGTAGCCATCTTTGTGTATGCGATCCACGGCCCACGCGTAATCTTCGGCCGTGGTGTTGCCAAAGTTCCAGTCGCAGAATTCGTAGTCGGGCTCGTCGCCGAGGAAATTCCAGTGAATCACGCCGCTCGAATCCACGAAATGGATTTCGATATTGGGCGAACTCGCGGCTTCGTCCAGATCGAATACCGGTGGCGGAAAGCCTTCCAGCGAATCGAGTGCGCGACCTTGGAGCAACTCGGTGAGCGCACGCTCCAACGCAATTTCAAAACGCGGATGTCCGCCGAAACTCGCGAAGCAGCCCTGGTCTTTCGGGTTCAGCAACGTCACGTTCATCACCGGATAAAGACCCCCGAGCGATGCGTCTTTCACTAATATGCCAAAGCCCGCTTCACGCAGCGCCTTCACACCCGCATTGATGCGCGGATAGCGCGCGATCACGGCCTCGGGCACATCAGGCAAGCAAATGCCCTCAGCAATGATGCGGCCCTTGATGTTGCGCTCAAAAATTTCGGACAACGCCTGAGTGCGCGCTTCGGCCTGCGTGTTACCCGCCGACATGCCATTGCTCACATACAAATTGCCGATGATGTTGACCGGGATGTACGTCAACGCGCCGTCGCGCTCACGCACATACGGAATCGCGCAAATGCCGCGCTCCACATTGCCCGAATTGAACTCGACCAGGGTGGTCGCGTCAATGTTGTTTTCTGGGTTGTAGAAGGTGTGCAGCTCGGGGTTTAGCAGCGCTTTTGGCCACGAGCCGTCTTCGTTGGGCGCGAACCATTTTTCCTGCGGGTAATGCACATAGGCGCGCGCAGCAACGACAGGGCCTAGGTAGTAATGCGTCCAGAAATAATTGGTCGACAGCCGCTCAAAATATTCGCCCAGCGCGCTTGCCATGCAGGCGAGTTTGGTCGCTCCTTTGCCGTTGGTGAACAGCAGCGGGCAATCGCGATCCCGTATGTGGACGGACCAAATGCCGTCCACGGGATTCAACCAACTGCGCTCCTCGATATGAAAACCGAGCGCAAGCAATTTGCCGGTTAGCGTCTCAATGGTGGATTCAAGCGAGGCGTCTTTGCCGGGGATAAAAGTGGATGTAGTCATGGCCGGGGAGCATAGCGCAGGCCCTGGTTTGACGTCGCTACACCCGCTGCTGCGCCATCGCATTCACCCTCGCGACCGCTGGCGTGTTGATACGGTGGCATCCGAAGTCCACCATGGCACCCCACATCAAGGGAGCCTCTCCAGTAGCCCGCTGCATCATCGCAGCGATAGCGCGGCAATCATCATGACGATCGGCGGCAACCGATTGCGCCAGAAATGAGTCAAATGTGACGAGTGTTGCTTTGTTTTGCTTCGGTCATAGCGTCGCTTGAGACGTGGATTTTGTATCGCACCAGTGCATGTTTTGGCAGAGCAAGTACAACTTTGTTCGCCGATCGAATAAAATAGGGGTATAAAGCGCGATAAGTTATAAAGTCGATTAGTACAAAAACTGCCTGTAGCCCTTTTAAAATAGTCTTTTCAGCGAAAAGTTGATCGTCGGTCGGACGCGCAGCGTCGGAAAGCATCGAGATTTCGACGTAGATAGCCATCTATGCCAACGTCATTAATAGCTGCTATGATTTATCTGGGGGTAACACAACGCCGCGCAGTCGGCGGCGGTCATAGGAATGGTGCGATGGCCACACGCTTTCGTCGGGCGCTTAGTTCACTCTGCTTTGGCGCATGCGCCGTGTTTGCAACGGCAGCGCCTCATGTGCTTGCGCAGGTTGCAAACTGTCCGTTCGCAGTGTCGGGCACGAGCCCCGCCAAGTTTTCGGTTGATGGCATGCTGCTGGTTCGCTTCGCGGTCGGCCTGCGAGGTGCGGTGCTGTCAAACAAGATTTCAGCCAGCTCCGCGCTCACGAACGCCGAGGGTGCGATTACCTCGAATTTAAGCCGACTCGACATGGACGGCGACAATGAGTTCGGCTCCAACGATGCTTTGATCATCCTGCGCTACCTAGCCGGTTATTCGCGCGACGCATGGACGTCCGGCTTGGCGTTCGCGCTCAACGCACAGCGTAAAACCGGTGCCGCAGTCGAATTGTTTATGAACGCGGGATGTCCGGCGCCGACCGCGAGTTTTGCCACCAAGGATGCCGCACGTTTGTTGCAACAAGCCACGTGGGGTGCCACCCTGCCCGAGATTAACCGCGTGGCGGGCATCGGCACGAATGTTTGGTTGAACGAGCAATTCGCATTGCCAGCAACGTCGTACACCACCTATGCCGCAGCGCTGATCGCCGCGAACAAAGGCGGCGCAAACGGCTGCACCGATAGCAACGGTTGCCCTTGGGCAACGAACACGCCGGGCTTCTACAAGCAGGCATTTGAGGGCAACGACCAACTGCGACAGCGCGTGGTCAATGCGTTGCTGCAAATTCTGGTGGTGTCCACGGGTAACAACCGCGTGCAGGACGCGGGCACCGCCATGGCCAGCTACATGGACACACTGAGCGCGCAAGCGTTTGGCAATTTCCGCACCCTGCTGCGCGACGTGACGCTGCATCCGGCAATGGGCGTGTATCTCGATATGCTCGGCAGTGCGCAGGAAAATCCCAACGAAAACTACGCGCGCGAATTGCTGCAACTGTTCTCGGTTGGCACCGTGATGTTGAACGACGATGGCACGCCGCAATTCAGCGGTGGACAGCTTATTCCGACGTATTCGGAAGCGGTGGTGCAGGGCTTCGCTAAGGCGTTCACGGGGTGGCAATTCGCCACACAGGTGGAGGCGGAGTGGTGGCGTTTCTATTGGCCCGAGGCAAAGTGGACGCAGGCCATGACGCCTTGGATCGGACGTCGTTGTCCTCAAGATGGTAAATGGCCCGCCGGTAGCAGCGCTGGGTGCTCGGTGAACGATCCCTCGCGCTCATACCCACCGCCACATGACGCCGGCACCAAGGCCTTGCTGCAATACACCGGCGCGCCATACGCCACGCTACCCGCCAATCAAGGCGCACCGCTCGATGTTGAAAATGCGATTGACAACATCTTCAATCACCCAAATGTCGGGCCGTTCATTGGTCGCCAGTTGATTCAGCGGCTCGTTACCAGTAATCCGAGCCCGGCTTACGTGGGGCGCGTGACCGCTGCCTTCAACAACAATGGCGCGACACCCGCCGTTCGGGGCGACATGAAGGCGGTGATTCGCGCGATTTTGCTGGACGACGAAGCGCGCAACCCCTACATCGCGGGCAACACGATATTCGGCAAACTACGCGAACCGGTGGTTAAGTTCATCCACCTGCATCGTGCGTTTGGTGCCGTCGCCAGCGGTGGCTATTACGACGTATGGGACTTGGGCGACACCGACACGCTCGGGCAGGCCGCGTTGCGCGCGCCGTCGGTGTTTAACTTCTACTCACCTGACTTTGAACCGGCAGGCGCGATGGCCACGGCGTATTTGTTGGGGCCAGAGTTTGAGATTACATCGACATCATCGGTAGCCGGGTTTTCGGACTTCACTGGGTGGGCCGTGGTGGGCGGCTTTCGGCAAAGCGAAGGCGGCAGCAAGTGGTTTAAGCCGAATTACGACCGGTATTTGACGGGTGCTGTCGGCGTGGCGCTGGCCGACAACCCTCAGGCGCTGGTTGATGATCTGGATTTATTGCTGACAGCAAACAATCTGAAGCCGGCGTTCAAAGCAAACCTCGTCTCAATGGCCAGCAACATCACCCGAACGCTTGCGCCTGCCTACACGCAAACCGACTACGACACGCAGCGCCGTGATCGTTTTCGCGCTGTCATGTGGCAAATTATTCATTCGGCCGACTACGCCGTTCAACGCTAGGTGGGGAGCACCATGACTAACCGCCGTGACTTCATCCGCGCCTCCGCTGCATTAAGCACTGCGCCGTTTCTGCCGCCGTTTGCGATCTCGTCGGCGAACGCCGCTGACACCACCGGCTATAAGGCGCTAGTGTGTGTTTTTCTGTTCGGGGGCAACGACAGCCACAACATGATCGTGCCGCGCACAACCTCTGAGTACAACGCGTACTCCGCCGCCCGTGGTGGCCTTGCCGAGATGAATGGCCTTGCCCTTCCGCTCGCCTCACTGCTGCCGATTTCGCCCACCGGAATGGTGGCCAACAGCCTAGGTTTGCATCCTGCTATGACGAACCTTGCAACACTGTTCAACACCGATAAAAAGCTCGCCATCGTTGCCAACACCGGCCCGCTTTTGGAGCCGACCACGCTGCTGCAATATCGAAATCGCAGCGTGGCCCTGCCGCCACAACTGTTCTCGCACTCCGACATGCAAACGCATTGGCAAACCATGCGCCCAGACTGGCCCGCGGACACCGGCTGGGGCGGGCGTATGGCCGATGCTTTGCGCACGGCATCCACCGGCTTGTTGCCCGTATCAACCAGCGTCGGTGGCGGCAATATTTTTATGAAGGGTGACGTGGTCAGCGCCTATTCGGTTACGCCTATCAAGTACAAAAACGGTGTGGTCGATACAGCCAGCCGCATCGCCCGCACTGCCTCCGCCGACGTGAGCTGGAACTGGACTGGCAGTGGCCCTAATCGTTATCCGCAAAACGTATTCGTCAACAACATCAACGACCCGCGATCTAACCTGCTGGAGCGGCAGTATGCCGGGATTCACAAAGCCTCGCTTGACGTCGGCGCGTTTGTCACCAACGCCATGTATGACGTCAACGGCAGCACCTACACGCTGAAATATGCACCGCCCGGCACTTGGCCCACCAACAATCGCCTCGCCGCACAATTGCACTCCGTGGCAGCCATGATTGGTGCTCGACAAGCACTCGGCGTGACCCGCGAAATTTTCTTTGTCTCTCTCGGTGGTTTTGATAACCACGGCGATCAATTCGGGCGTGATGCAGTCAGCGGCAACAAAACGCTGCTTGCAGGGAAACATTTTGACCTTTTACGCACGCTCGACGAAGCGCTCAATGTGTTCTACCGGGCAACAAACGACATGGGGGTGGCCAGCAACGTGACCACCATGACCATGAGCGATTTTGGACGCACGCTGCGCTCTAATGGGCAAGGCTCTGATCACGGTTGGGGCGGGCATCAACTCGTACTCGGCGGGGCGGTGAATGGCGGGCGAATAATCGGTGACTTCACTATGCCCGCGCTGGGCACATCGATAGATGTGGGAGAAGGGCGGCTGCTGCCGGCAGTCTCGTCGGACGCCTACATCGCCACCTTGGCGCGCTGGATGGGGGCAACGACCGAAGAGCTCAAAGCCATCGTGCCGAATCTTTACCGGTTCAATACACAAAGCTTGGATTTGATGGCGTGAGGCGTGAACCCGACGTTCATCTTTTGCACGTTGTGTTGATTAATACGCCGCAGCCGATGGATTGCATGCCATCCCAAGCACTACGCCAGCACCACATCGCGCATCGTCACAAACTCCTCTGCCATCGTCGGGTGAATGCCGATGGTGGCATCGAACATCGCTTTAGTCGCGCCGCATTTCATAGCAACAGCGAAGCCTTGCACGATCTCGCCCGCATCCGTGCCGACCATATGCAGGCCCACCACGCGGTCGGTGGCGTCATCGACCACCAATTTCATCAGCGTGCGCTCGCCGCTGCCGCTCAGCGTGTGTTTCAGCGCTTTGAAATTGGAGCGATAGATGCGCACCGCCCCAAATTTCTCGCACGCTGCGGCCTCACTCAACCCCACCGTGCCGATGTTGGGATGTGTAAACACAGCGGTCGGAATGCCGTCGTAGCTCATGGTTCGCGTACCGTCGCCAAACAGATGATCAACGAGCTGCATCGCTTCACCCAACGCAACGGGCGTCAACTGCACGCGGTCGGTTACATCGCCCAGCGCGTAGATCGACGGAACCGAGCTTTGAAAATTTTCATGGACGATCACCGCGCCGTTTTTGCGCTGCTCGACGCCCACTTTATCCAGTCCTAAATCTTTCACATTCGGCGTGCGACCAGTCGCATAAAGCACGGTGTCGGCAAGCACCGTGCTGCCGTCGGTGAGCGCGACAAGCAGCCCGTCAGCCTTCTTCACGATGTCGCGCACATCGGTGCTGACGCGCAGCACCACGCCGTGCTTGCACATTTCGTCAGCGGCAAACTGACGCACATCCGCATCAAAACCACGCAGGATTTGCTCGCCGCGATAAAGCTGCACGACGTTCGAGCCCAGCCCGTTAAAGATCGACGCGAATTCGCTGGCAATGTAGCCGCCACCGACCACCACAAGGCGCTGCGGAAACGTCGGTAGATCGAATATTTCGTTAGACGTGACCACATGCTCACGGCCCGGAACATCCGGCACCTGTGGCCATCCACCGGTGGCCACCAGAATGTGTTTTGCGCTGAACTGCATGTCATGCACCGCCACGGTGTGCGCATCCACCAACGTCGCACGACCGCGCACCACGTGAACCTTAGCGAGCAGGTTCTCGTAAATGCCATTGAGCCGCAATATTTCCTGTGCGCGATTGGCTTTCAGCGTTTCCCAGTCGAACGTCGTCCCGCCGACCGTCCAACCAAACCCACGTGCCTCCTGAAATGAATCGCTGAAATGCGCCGCGTAGCTGTAAAGCTTTTTCGGGATGCAACCCAGGTTGACGCAGGTGCCGCCCATCGCCGCGGATTCCGCCAGCGCGACGCGCGCACCCCGCGCTGCTGCCATACGCGCAGCGCGAACGCCACCGCTGCCGCCGCCAATTACGAAGAGATCAAATTCGGGATGTGTCATGCGTAAAGCTTTCTAATTTCACGTTGGTCGCTGCAGGAGTATGTGTGCTTACATTTAGCCACGATTCGTCGATTTGCAAGATTCAGCTGAAATTACGCACCAACCGGCTCCCCTCTCACCCGGAGGGAGAGGGGTTGGGGGAGAGGGGGACGGTGGAGTGGTGCGCCAACTTTGCTTCACCTCTAAGCCTCCCCCTCCCCCTCTCCCTAGCCATCTCCCTCCGGGGGAGAGGGGACAAAACCGCATCGCGTGCGTGCAGCGCAGTGGTGTATCGTTCTCCGAAAATAGAAAACACAGGTCAGCGTTTTGCCCAAGCCACAGAAACAAACCGCTCCCGCAGCAAACCTCGACATCCGCCCTGGCCAATCCATCGAGCTGCTCAAGGCGCTGCACATCCTGACCATCGACGGCAAGATGAATCAGGACTCGCGCAGGAAGTTGAAGCAGGTATATCACCTCACGCAATTCATCGAGCCGCTCATCACGCAGGCGGTCGCCGAACGTGGTCGCGTCAACCTCGTCGATCACGGCGCGGGCAAGTCGTATCTCGGCTTCATCCTGCACGACCTCGTACTCAAATCGCTCGCGGTTCCGCATCACGTCTACGGCATTGAAACCCGCGCGCCGCTAGTGGAAAGCTCACGCGCACTTGCTGCGAAGCTCGGGTTCAATGACATGTCGTTCTTAAATCTCGCCGTCGCCGACGCGATTACCGCACCCGAACTTGCAGCACCCATTGACATCGTCACCGCGCTGCACGCCTGCGACACCGCGACCGACGACGCCATCCGTTTCGCGCTCGAAAAGCGTGCCAAATACATCGTGCTCGTGCCCTGCTGTCAGGCCGAGGTCGCCGCCTTCTTGCGCAACGACAAAGGCGATGCCAAGGCGAAGGGATCTATTGCCGAACTATGGCGCCACCCAATCCACACCCGCGAATTCGGTGCGCAGGTCACCAACGTTTTGCGTGGGCTGCAACTCGAAGCCCACGGCTATCAAGTCACCGTCACCGAACTCGTTGGGTGGGAACATTCCATGAAAAACGAACTGATCATTGCGCAGTACAAAAACCTCCCGCGCGCGCAGCCAAGGGCGCGTCTAGTCGATGCGCTGGACGCGTTTGGTTTGACCGCACTTGGGCCGCGTTTTGCCGCATCATAGTCTCGGCGCATTCCCCTTACGCAGCGTGGCGCTCGCAACCATTATTTCGATAAAGTAGTACGGAAACGATACGGTCGACCGGCAACTGCCAAGCAGGGCGTTAGTATGCAAAAGTTCGCAACAGTGAATTAAAGGAGAGAACCCCATGAGTAAACGAATCGCGCTTTTCGGCGCTGTTATCGCCGTCGGAATCAGTCAGGCCATCGCGCAAACTGCGCCACCCGCGCCCGCGTGGCAACAAGGCCGCAAGGCTGACCAAGCTACGTCACCGCTCGCGCCTGTGGCAGGCAAACTCACCGCCACGCCGGTGTCAGACCTGCCGATTGACAAGTTGAAGCTGCCCGCTGGCTTCAAGGCAGAAGTTTGGTCGCACGGCACTCCGGGTATCCGCGCGATGGCTCGCGGTGACAGCGGAAAAATTTACGCTGGCACACGTGGCCTCGGTCGCGTCTACGAGATCACGACTAACGGCAACGAGCGCACCAGCCGCGTCGTGGTCGACAAGCTAAATCAGCCCGCCGTCGCCTTTCACAAAGGCTCGCTCTACGTGATGGCGATTGACAAAGTGCTGCGCTACGACGGCATCGAGCAAAACCCGAACGTGGCTCCAGTTGACCTGACCGCCAAATTCAATCTGCCGCCCGAGCAGCATCACAACTGGAAGTACATCCGCTTCGGGCCTGACGGCAAACTCTACGTACCGTTCGGCGCGCCGTGCAACATCTGCGAACTGCCCACACAGGAATACGCGCAGATTCGTCGCTACGACGCCGATGGCTCCAACATGGAGGTCATTGGTCGTGGTATTCGCAACACGATGGGCTTTGACTGGCACCCCGTCACCAAGGAGCTTTGGTTCACCGATCACGGTCGCGATTGGTTGGGCGACGATACGCCCGACGATGAGCTCAACCGCATGAGCAAAACCGGCCTCAATTTCGGATTTCCTCACTGTCACGCCAATGGCGTCGCCGATCCGGATATCAAAAAGGACAAACCGTGCGACGGCGTTACGCTTCCAGTGAAAACGATGGGCCCCCACGCCGCCGCGATGGGCCTGCACTTCTACACCGGTTCGATGTTCCCGGCTGAATACAAAAACGCCATGTTCGTCGCGCGCAAGGGCTCGTGGAATCGCACCAAAAAGCTCGGCTACGACGTGGTGATGGTTAAAGCGGGTGACGACGGTAGCAACGCGCAAGTCACGCCGTTCATCACCGGATTCCTGGATGAAAAGACCGACGCGTTTTATGGTCGTCCGGTGTACCTCACGCAAATGCCTGACGGCTCAATGCTGCTCTCTGACGAGCAGATGGGCGCGATCTATCGCATTTCGTATGCGAAGCAGTAACACTGCGAATCTGAAAGGCAGGGCGCTGGCAGCAGCGGCCCTGCTTTTTTTAACTCAATCCGTTACGGCGCAAACGTTCCCGCCGTTGGTCGCGCCCGCGCAGGTGCCGCTGTGCACAGCGTGCCATGGCCCGAATGGCAATTCACAAATTCCGCTCACGCCGTCGCTCGCCGGACAGCCAAAAGTTTTCATCGAAAATCAACTCGTGCTGATTCGCGAAGGGATCCGCGACATTCCGCAAATGAAGGGCGTGCTCGACGCGCTGAAAGACCCGGAGCTGGTCGCCTTGGCCACGTTCTTTGCAGCACAGGCGCCAGCAAAACCGACGGGCACAGTTAACAAAGAGACGTTTGATCGCGGCCAAGCGCTAGCGGCAAAGATGCACTGCGGAAGCTGCCACCTACCCGACTACAGTGGCCGCCAACAAATGCCAAGGCTCGCTGGTCAGAACGAGGCCTTTCTCGCATACTCGATGAAGCAATTTCGCGACCACGCCGGACTCGGTCGCGACACCGTGATGTCGGCATCGTTGTTTGGACTAAAAGACAACGACTTGGCTGATCTGGCGCATTACTTGGCGAACTTTAAATAGGCAGTGAACTAGCGGTTTAGTATTCCTGATGCGGCTCAACGTCGCGGGATTGATTTCTACTCGCAGTTGCGCATGCTCGCAACAGTCACTGCCTTCGCGTCGCGCGCACAACCTGAGATCAGGCAAGAGTGAATCTTGGCGTAAATTGCGTAAAACAGTAGTGTTGAACACTACTATTTGTAAACCATGAAATCCATCTCTTCAGCCGATGCCAATCGACACTTCTCCGCCGTGTTGCGCGACGTGAGCGCGGGCGACGAGGTCGTGGTTGTCTCTCGCGGCAAGCCAGTGGCGAGAATTATTGGCGTCCAAGCCGGAGATCACGCGCGACTGTCGGCAAAGGCTGCGTTGTTGAAGCGCCTTCGCGCGCAACCCGCTAGTGGCGTGCGCGACTGGACACGCAACGATCTGCACAAATAGCCGGTAGCTGTGCATGCGAGTCGCAATTGATACCAACGGACTCGCGTACACGGAGGGCGTGGGCGACGCCAAGCGTTGCAAGCGCGCAGCGAATGTAGTTGCCGCACTCAACGTGAACAACGTCGTGTTGCCCGCGCATGTGCTGGGCGAATTGTTCAATGTTCTGACCAAGAAGGCTGGGCTTAGCACCGAGCAAGCGCGCGATGCAGCGCTGTCCTGTAGTGACGCGTTTGATGTCGCGGATTCCACGCGCGATGCGGTCACCGCAGCGTGCGACCTAGTGGCGGCGCATCAGTTGCAATTTTGGGATGCGCTGATTGTGTCGGTCGCCGTGCGCCAGCAGTGCCGGGTGTTGCTGACTCCTTCAATCCACTCGACACGTCGCGGACGATTCCGCGATTAGCCGGTAGCGTCCACTGAACCGATGCGGCATCAGCGATCGCCGCGCCGTGCACTCGCGGCAATGAGTTGTCGCCATGCCGTCGTGTGAGTGTCGACAGCGGCGCTGCGAGAATCCCCACGGCGGCCCGAGGGGATCGTGTAGGGCTCGTCGCATGGCAAACACTGCGACCCGAGCTGGTGAAATGGCGTCCGGTACTCAAGCAGCGGGCTGCGAGTCTCGCTGTCGATCAACGCCCAGCGCCATTGGGTATGCATTCCCTTAAGCTTGGCACCGGCATCCGGCACCACGTGATCGTTCACCAGAATAACCCGCGCCGACTGAGGCACTTGAGGTAGCTTTTTGCCCCATGACTCAAAGGCTTTGTCAGACAAATCGTCACCGCGTTGTACGAGCCAGTTGCGTGTTTGTTGCGGGTTCGCACTCAGGTAAGGCGAACGATAACTCGCAATATTGTTTTTGGGGCGGTAGCGAACCTCAATGCGCTGGATTCGCGCATCGGCGGCGAAGAGCTCCCGCACGATTGGCATGGGTGACAGCAGATCGCCATCGCGCTCTTGTCCCTTAAGTTCGATGGCCAACGTGGAAATGTCAAGCGGCTCAACGGCATGTCGGCGGAAGTTAACGTAGCCCTCGCATGCCGTGCGCACTGAGTACACGCGGTAAGCGTGCACCACTTGACGGTGAAACAGCGCCACCGCACAAGCGATAAGCAACAACACCACGACACCACCCACCAAAGCGGGCACAAACCGAACCGCGATGAAAAACGCAGCGAGGACCACGAAAGCGATCACCCCGAAGGTGACCATCAGTTGGACTACTTGTGCGTCGGAGAACATTTGCGAATCATGCCAGAGGGTCTCCATCGTCGCAACAAAGCAACGTGTGGAGCGCTACGGCTGCGTGGTTAAAGTGCCCCGCGCGCGACCCGCAGGCGGCGCAAGCACTTTGGACGCGTAACGAACTGTACGAAATGGCCGGTAGCCATTGATGAGAGTCGCCATTGACACCAACGTGCTCGTGCACGCCAAGGGCTTGGGCGATGCCAAGCGCTCGATGCCGTGCTGTCTTGGAGTGACGCGTTTGACGAAGCGGATTCCACGCGCGATGCGGTCACAGCGGCGTGCGACCTTGAGGCGGCGCATCAGTTGCAGTTTTGGGATGCGCTGATCGTGTCAGTCGCCGTGCGTCAGCAGTGTCGCGTGTTGTTGACGGAAGATTTGAACGATGGATGCGTGTGGCGGGTGATGACGGTGGTCAATCCGTTTGCGGCAAAGGCGCATCCGTTGTTGCCGAGGGTTCTGATCGGTAACGGATCGGTTGTTACAATATGGTTACGCCTGTGTAACTTAAACGCGGATCGTCCTTCGTGCGAATTGTTCTCGATACGTCTGTTCTTGTGGCCGCCGCGCACTCACGCAACGGAGCTAGCTTTCACATTGTTTCGATGCTCCCCGCGCGAGAGTTCGAAATCGCGCTTACGGTGGCGCTCTATACCGAATGGCAGGCTGTTCTGACGCGACCGGAACATTTGCCGTCGGGTGTGACGGTTGACGCAGCGCTGGGCTTTCTGCGCTACCTGGCAACGGTCGCGCACCTGCAGGACGTGCATTTTTTGTGGAGACCCTTTTTGCGTGACCCGGATGACGACATGGTGCTTGAGTGCGCGATTGCATCTGGCAGTCAGTTCATCGTGACCCACAATATCAGGGACTTTCGACGCGTTGAACAATTGAATGTGCAAGCCATCACCCCCGGTGATTTTTTGAAACTGTTGAGGACAAAACCATGACCGCATTGACCATTCGTTTGCCGAACTCAGTCCATCAAAAGATCAAGGAACTGGCCGCGCGTGACGATATCTCGGTCAATCAATTTATCGCCAGCGCTGCTGCCGAAAAAATGGCCTCCGTGATGACGCTCGACTATCTCAAAGCAGAGGCGAGCAAGGGCAAGCGCGGTGACTTTGAGCGCTATCTGAGTAGCGTGCCTGGTGTACCTGCGCAGGCGGGCGATGAGATTGTTCGGCAAGTTGGTGATCGTTGACCTCACCAATTTGTCGTCTTTCTCGCCCAGCATGTCCTGAGCCCGTCGAAGGTGCGGGAATCCAGACCGAAAAATGACACGCCACGCCGAGGACGTTCGACTAAAATAGTAGTGTTGAACACTACAAGTGAAAGCCATGAAATCCATCTCATCAGCCGATGCAAACCGTCACTTCTCTGCCGTGCTGCGCGACGTTAGCGCGGGCGAAGAGGTCGTGGTCGTCTCTCGCGGTAAACCTGTTGCGAAAATTATTGGTATTCAGGCTGGCGATCAGACGCGCCTGTCGGCGAAAACCGCGCTGTTGAAGCGCCTTCGCGCGCAACCCGCAAGCGGCGCTCGCAACTGGACACGCAACGATCTGTACGAATAGCCGGTAGCTGCTCATGAGAGTCGCCATTGATACCAACGTGCTTGTGTACGCCGAAGGCGTGGGCGACGCCAAGCGCTGCAAGCGGGCGGCGGATGTAGTTGCGGCACTTGACGTTAGCAACGTCGTGTTGCCCGCGCAAGTGCTGGGCGAGCTGTTCAATGTCCTCACCAAAAAGGCCGGGCGCAGCGCGGAGCAGGCGCGTGATGCCGTGCTGTCGTGGAGTGACGCGTTTGACGTTGCAGATTCCACGCGCGATGCGGTTACGGCTGCATGCGACCTTGCGGCAGCGCATCAGTTGCAATTTTGGGATGCGCTTATCGTGTCGGTCGCTGTACGGCAGCAGTGCCGCGTGTTGCTTACAGAAGATTTGAACGAGGGATTCGTCTGGCAGGGGATGACTGTGGTCAATCCGTTTGCTTTGAGGCCGCATCCTTTGTTGGCGCGGGTTTTGGTGGACTGAACCATCAACTGTGTTTTGCCGAACACTCATACTGAAATCACGACGGCATGCCAAACAATGCCAATCTTTGTTAAAATTGCACTGTAGCTTTTTTAGGATTTCAGCATGGCAACCGAGGCACTAAACGTTTCTCTCCCCGAGCAACTGCGCGGGTTTGTGGACGCGCAAGTCAGCAGCGGCTCCTACGGCAGCGCCAGCGAATTTATCCGTGAACTGCTTCGCAATGAGCAGCGCAGACTCGCCAAAGACAACCTGACAGCGTTCATTCAGGCAGGGCTCGATTCGGGTGACGTTCAGGCGTGGACGCCTGAGCGGTTTGAGTCGCTCAGGCAATCAGTGCGCGAATTAAGCGCGGCGAAAAAAGGAATACCGGTATCAACTGCGCGTAAAGTGAGAAAGGCATAGCCTAGTGCGTAGGCTGGGTTGCAACCCAGCGCTCGTCGATACCGATCATGCTGGGTTTCAACTCAGTCTACTCGTTTTGCATTTTTCTAACAAAACATCCCATTTCGAAAGCAACTACGGGAATGAAGTTGGACCTAGATCGGCTAACTTTTCACCGAGACCGTTCAGAGGTTTCTGCAGAACAATACTTACAGCAGCTCAAACTTGCGTTGCACGACGGTATAAAGCTCCGTCACAGCGTCTACCTCGATACGAAATTCTGGGTAAATTTCCGAAAGATTATGTTGGGCGAAAAAGCATTCGGCAGGTACGCTGAATTGCTCGATTTGCTTCGTGTCAGAGTCGCAGATGGAACGCTGTTCTGTCCTATGAGTGAAAGCATTTTTTCGGAACTATGCAAGCAAGATAATCCAACTACAAGGGCCGCCACTGCAGCACTTATGGACGAACTAAGTCTGGGCATATCGCTTGACGTGTTCCGTGATCGCATGGCAACTGAAATTGCGTGTGTGCCCGGATTCTGTCGGTCGACGGATCCGCAGTTCAAACGCGATCAGTTGGTTTGGACAAAAGTTGCTTTTGTATTCGGGCCGAACTATCCGGCGCAAACCGCGTTTAACTTGACGGATGAGCGCGCGATACAGAAGACGTCCATTGACAGGGCGTGGAGCGCAAAGCTTGGCGAGATCATTGACACGCTTGAAATGAGTAACCGACCTGCGGACGCATTCGCGCCTTTGGCGAATCTAGTCAATAACGACAACGAAGTGCATGCGTCCGAGATCAAGAGTTTCAAGCAAACGTTCGAGATCGGCATGTCTGAAGTTGCTGAAGTTGCGGCACCGTTCGCGACAGATTTGCTGGCGCGGAAATTCGAAAAACAGTGCTTACGGCACCCTACAGACGAAGAAATTCTGCTACTGCACAGCATTGCAAGACAGACGTTGACCGCGTTGCTCAATTATCCGCAGTCGCAAGTTTTGCTACCCACATTGCATGTCTACGCGGCTCTACACACATTCGTGCGTTGGAATAAAGGGCATCAGTTGACGCCAAATGACTTTCCCGATTTTCACCATGCGTGCGCAGCGCTCGGGTACTGTGATGTGTTTCTCACTGAGAAGGCCTTGAAATCACATTTAACCAGCGCGCATTTAACGCTCGACAAGCTTTACGATTGCAAGGTTGTGGCTTCAATTGACGAGGCCCTAGCGGCTATAAGAGGCTTGGATCGGTGAAACAGGTTGGACGCTAGTCGTTGAGCAGGTATCTTGATCTTCTTCCGTTCTAAGTTCGCGAAGCCAACCACTCCCTAGGCGTATAAACGTGCAAGCCACTTTTGGCGAAGTCTTTCGGGTTTCGGGTGATAATTGCCGTTGCCCCTGCGATTTCTGTTGCATGAGCGAGCACGGCGTCCTCGTAGTCACGAATCTTGCTTGTGGCGGCGATTTGCAGCACTTGTCGATTAACGGCGGCTACGTCAAAAATCGCGAGTAACTGGTCGATGGCGGCAATCGAGCCCGTGCGGCCCAGCGTCTTGACCGTCATGTAGTGAATCGTCGTGAGCGTCGTGGCGCAGAGCAGGGCGGTGATTGCGCCGGACTCAGCTGCCCACAGGATTTGCGAAGAGTCTTCGACGTGAGGGTCGCGGTCAAGCAATACGTCGAGTACGACGTTGGTGTCTATAGCGACTTTCAACGGTATTTTTCGTCGAGATACTTGCGGTAATCAACTTCGTCGACCGCGGCTTTTTTTCCACTAACCGCACTAGATTTTTTCTGCACGAGCAGGCCGCGAAGGCGTTGTGTGGTGCTCTTGGCAGGGATCGTTCGCGCTGTGGGTAGTTGCTTGGTGCGCGCGGTAGTTATGTTGGCGGGCGCGCTGAGTTGTGCGAAATAGTCGGCGACCAGTTGCGACACTGAAGTGTCGCGTGCGTGCGCGTAAAGTTTCGCGTTTTGTATGGCGCTGTCTTCGAGGCGCAAGGTTAGTTTGGTTTGCATGGCGATGCTCCAATTCTAGACGTACAGATAACGGTGAATTGTACGTCAATCAGGTGATTCTCGGTCAACGACCACCCTCACCCCAACCCTCTCCCGCTTGCGGGAGAGGGGGCAGAACCTACTCCTTCCGCAACTGCGGAAACAGAATCACATCGCGAATCGTCGGTGAGTTGGTGAACAACATCGCCAACCGGTCGATACCAATGCCTTCACCCGCAGTCGGTGGCAGGCCGTATTCGAGGGCTTTGATGTAATCGGCGTCGTAGAACATGGCCTCTTCGTCGCCTGCGTCTTTGGCTTTGCTTTGCGCCTGAAATCTGGCGGCCTGGTCTTCTGGGTCGTTCAGCTCTGAGAAGCCGTTGCAGATTTCGCGGCCTGTGATGAAGAGCTCGAAGCGGTCGGTGACTTCGGGGTTTTTATCGTTCGCGCGGGCGAGCGGCGACACGTCCGTTGGGTGCGCGATGATGAACGTTGGCTGGACCAATTTTTCTTCGGTGTTGGCTTCGAAGAGTTTGAGTTGCAGCACGCCGAGGCCATCGGTGGCTCGCACTTCTTCGCCCGCTTTTTTCACGGCATTTTTCAGGAACTCCATGTCGTTCAACTGCGCTTCCGTGTAGTGCGGGTTGTACTTCATGATCGCCTGCGCCATGGTGAGGCGGTCGAACGGGCGGCCGAGATCAATATCGAGCTCGCCGAACTTGATGGTGGTGTTGCCGAGCACATGTTTCGCGCAGTCGCGCAGCAGCGTTTCGGTCAAGTCCATCAGGTAGTTGTAGTCCTGATATGCCTCGTAAAACTCGAGCATGGTGAATTCGGGGTTGTGCCGCGTGCTGGTGCCTTCGTTCCGATAGTTGCGGTTGATTTCGAACACTTTATCGAAGCCGCCGACGACCAGACGCTTCAAATAAAGCTCGGGCGCGATGCGCATGTACATCTGCTGGTCGAGCGCTTTGTAATGCGTGACGAACGGCTTGGCCGCTGCGCCGCCGGGGATCGGATGCATCATCGGTGTTTCGACTTCGAGGTAGCCGCGATCAACGTAGAAATTGCGAATGAAAGCGATCATCTTGGCGCGGATTTCGAAGGTGCGGCGCGACTCTGGGCTCATGATCAGGTCAACGTAGCGCTGACGATATTTCTGCTCCTGATCGGTGAGGCCGTGAAATTTTTCCGGCAGCGGACGCAGCGATTTGGTGAGCAGCCGCAGCGTTTTGACCTTGACCGAAAGCTCTCCTTTTTGCGTGCGAAACACGGTGCCCGTCGCGCCCAGAATGTCCCCCATGTCCCAGTGCTTGAACGCTTCATGAACATCCGCGCCGACACCCGCATCGTTGATGTAGAGCTGGATGCGGCCCGACATGTCCTGCACGGTCGCGAACGACGCGCCGCCCATCACGCGCTTCAACATCATGCGGCCGGCAATGGTGACGGTTTCGTTTAATTCGTCTAATTCTTCTTTATTTTTTTCGCCGTAGCTCGCGATCACGTCGCTTGCTAAATGTTCGCGACGGAAGTCGTTGGGAAAGGCTTGGCCTTTTTCACGCAGAGCCGTGAGTTTGGCGCGGCGCTCGGCGATGATGTGGTTTTCGTCTTGCGGGGCGGGGATGGTTTGGTCTGTGGTCATGGTGGGTGCCGTTATTGCGCGGCCGAAATAGTTTCAGGAACAAAAGAGATCGTCGTAAAGCCAAGGGCGCCAGCAGCGGCTAACTGCTGTTTATCGGCAGACGCGAACTGCGAGGCCGCTGAGCGGCGCGCGAAGACCAAGTGCAACGCATCGAGCGCTTTCACCGGAAGCGGCGCCACCATTTCGATGAGTCGGGCTGCAGCTTGAAAATCGTCGGGATGATGTGGAACCATCTCAAAGTGGCCATCAGCAACGTCTGATTGAAATGTTGCCCAAGTACGTGCGGCAACGTTGGCGGCGAGCGTTTGGTCTCGAGTGCGACGTGAGATGGCGCAACGCATTTCGAGAATCGCCAGTTCGCCGATGACTACGTGCCCAGATTCGCGCGTCAGAAAGTCGTCAACGTCACGACTTTTTCCCTCGGTGAGATAAGCCTTCGCAAGTGCGCTCGTGTCAACGTAAATCAAATGTCACGCTCGCGATCCTCGGCGATCAGCACTTCGCTGGGCACCATTTGAAACGGCATCATCGCCCGCAATTCGTCGTGCGGCTTCCATTTTGGGCGCACCTTCGGCGGCTCAAGTGGCAGCACGCGCGCGAACGGCTTGCCGTGATGGGTAAGGATCACCTCACCCTCGGCTTCGAGCGTTTCTTTGAGGATTTCGTATCGTTGCCGGATTTCGCGGATGCCTAGCGTTTGCATGATTTTTCCCAATCTTTGACGAATCAAAGTGTGACATATTAGACTAATTGTGCCACAAATTAGGTATGTGCGACAGGTGAAATCGCTATCAACTTTTCGCCGAAACGTTCATTTAATATGGGCTAACAACCCCATAATAGTAATTACCGATAAGCAACGATTTTACCTACTTAGCCCATGTGGAACGGGCGTTTCAGCGAAAAGATGTTGCCGCCTTTACCTCGCATACGACCCGGCGATATGCGCTACGAAACCAGCAATCGAGGCAGTGGAGCGCCATCCAGCCAAGCAGTGAGTGCTTCCACCGTGTCGCCATAAAACTTTTTAAACACCGGTTCGCAGACAAAGCCTAGATGCGGCGTGAGCACGATGTTGGGAAGCGTCATGAACGCGTGGGTCGTGGGTAACGGCTCCTCGTTGAACACGTCGAGTGCGGCCATCGCCGGTCGCTCGGCGCGCAAGGCATCGACGAGGGCGGCCTCATCGGCCAATCCGGCGCGCGACGTGTTGACGAAGATTGCGTCTTTGCGCATAGCGGCAAACTGCGCAGCGCCGAACAAATTTTTTGTCGTCGGCCCGAGCACGAGGTGCGCGGTGATGATGTGACTCGTCGCGACGAGTTCGTCAAGCGTGACGGCGGTCGCGCCCTTCGCGGCGGCGCGTTCGGGCGTCATGTTCGGCGACCAGGTGACCACGTCCATGCCGAACGCTTTGGCTATGTTCGCGACGCGCCCGCCGATCTCACCAAATCCGGCGACACCTATGCGCTGACTATGCAATACGGGCAGCATCGCATCATGCGGTCGCCACACGCCGCGCAGCAGCGCATTGTTATGGCTCAGCAAGCGCTTTTGCGCGGCAAGAATCAGCGCCCAAGTCATCTCGGTGGTCGCGTCTTTGTTCGGCCCCCAACCGGTGTGGCAAACAGAAATATTTTTTGCCGCTAACGCTTGGGTATCGAGGGTGCCGTTGCGGGTGCCAGTGAAATGCACGAGTTTTAAGTTCGGCAATTGCTCGATCAACGCGGCGTTGATCGGCGTGCGGTCGCGCATCAGCGCAATCGCAGCGGCGGGCTTGAGCGCATCGATCAGCGCCTGTCCAGTCAACGCCTTGCGATACACGCGCACTTCCGCCTTCGCGTCAATCGCCGACCAGTCTGCGTAGTTGCGTGCGACGCGCTCGTAGTCGTCGAGTACGACGATGATGGGTTTGCTGCTCATGTGAAAAATCTAATCTGCTTTGATCCCATAGTCTTTCACGACCTTTCCCCAGATATCGACTTGCTTCTCGATAAACACGCGCGCGATTTCCGGCGTGCCACCGATGACGCTGATGCCTTGCGTTTGTAGTTTCTTCGCGATCTCGGGGTCTTGCAAAACCTTGTTCATCGCCGCGTTCATCCGGGCCACGATGTCTGGCGGCGTCTTTGCGGGCGCGAGCACGGCCCACCATGCGGGCGCTTCGAACTGGCCGAACCCCAGCTCTGCAAGGGTTGGCACATTGGGCAGTTCAGGGCTGCGCTTGGCGGTGGTCACCGCGAGCGGCCGCACGCGACCGCTGTCGATGTGTGGTTTGACCACAAACACCGAGCCAATCACGAGCGGCACGTGCCCGCCAATGGCGTCCTGCATCATCGGCCCGCCGCCTTTGTAGGGCACATGCTCCCAGCCGAGGCCGTTGCTTTTGCCAAGCAAGGTCATCGCGAGGTGCGCGAGGCTGCCGTTGCCGATGGTGCCGTAGGTCACGGGCTTGTTCGCCTTCAAGTCCGTCACCACATCGCCGAACACTTTGTACGGCGAGCCCGCTGGCGTGGCTAGCGTCATCGCGGCGGTGCCGATCAACGAGATCGCGGCGAGGTCCTTTTTAGTGTCGTACGACAGGCCAGGAATGAGCGCTGGATTCACTGCGTGCGAGTCGAAGACAACAGCGAATGTGTACCCATCCGGCGGCGATTGCGCCACGAACGCCGCCCCGATCGAACCCGACGCGCCGCCCTTGTTTTCAACGATGACGGTCTGCCCGAGTTGCGCTTGCAGCGGCTGCGACAAGATGCGCGCGACTTGATCGACTGAGCCGCCTGGTGGGAAGACGGCGACAAGTTTTATCGGTTGTTTGCTCGGCCACGCCTGCGCAAATGCTGTGGATGCAACGAGCGTGGTCGCAGCTAAAGCGAGAAATTTTTTCATGAGCGGATGTGTCCTGTATTACTTGCTGTGGACGTTTATAGGGTGCGCTCTGCGCACCATCACTTCGTAAATCAACGACGGTCTCGCCTGCAAATGTTGGTGCGCGGAGCGCACCCTATGTCGCTGTGTCAGGCGACGCTAAGCCGTTGTTTCAGCAATCGTATCGCGGTTGATGGCGTGGTGAGTACGGGCAATCCCGTGGCTTCGGTTACTGCGTTTGCGGCGCGCGCCATGCTGAATTGTGCAAGGGCAATGACGCCTGCGCCGCGCGCCTTCAGGCGCAGTGCGGCAGCTACGACGGATGCGTCATGCGCTGCACTGTCGCCTTGGTTAAGAGCGTGCATTGCGTCCGCAACCAGCTCGGTATGCAACGTTGAAGTCGTTGGAAATTCGGGCGGCATCGACACGAGTGTCGGCGCGAACGATGCGACGAGGCCGATGGCCTGTCCCGACACGCTCGCGGCCCTTACCGCCTCCGAAATCATCGCCTCATTGGGCTTGAGAATAGGCAGCTTGGCATGCTTGCGAGCAACCCGTTCGATGCATGAGCCAAACGCTGAGCAGGTAAACAAAATGCCATCAGCGCCGCAGCTCACCGCGTAGTCTGCAAGCGTTTCAAATCGCACGTGCATGGCTTCATTAAGCACGCCGCCGTTGCCGGCGAGATCAGCCGACAGCGAATCATCGAGCAGGTTAACTCGCGTCGCCTCGGGCCACATCTGCATAAAAGCGTCGTTAATGGGTGCAATCGAATGCGTCAACGCATGAATCAGTGCAATACGCATGGCCAGCTATCCGCTCTAAACAATCATCGGCCGATCAGGCTGCTCGTTACCACCCATATCGGCTGCAAAATGCTCGCGCAACACGCCGCCAATCGTGCTGATACCCTCGCTGAGACCTGCCTCAAATTCGCCATTGACGAAGCGCGCTTCCATCGCGCGACAAATGGTTTCCCACTGCTCGCCCGTGATGCGCTTGTTGAAGCCGCGATCAGCGATGATCTCCACGTCGCGTTCGGCGAACAGCAAGTAAATGAGCACGCCGTTGTTGTGCTCGGTGTCCCATACGCGAAGCTGAGAAAACCATTCAAGCGCACGCGCACGGGGGCCGATGTGCTGCACGTGGAGCAGTGGCCAGGCGGCTTCTACGACCAGCCGAATTTGGCCGCTAGAGCCGCGCTCGGCCATGCCGATAGTCCGCTCCAGCGCATTCATCGATTCGGTTGGCAACGCTTTGCGAACGGTACGGCGCGACGTAACCGCGTGAGCGAGCAAACGACTCTTCATTCGCTGCTCCCGCCGCTGTCGCCGCCACCACCGCTATCACCGCCGCCATCACCCCAGCCGCCGGATGCGCCGCCGCCGCCGAAGCTGCCGCCGCCGCCGCCCCAACTGCTCCCGCCACCGCCTCCGCCACCGGACGACCAGCCACCGCCAGAACTCCAGCCGCCGAATCCACCCAACGCACCGCTGCCAGCACCGCGTCCGCGATTGATGCCGCGTCCGCCCAGCGGAGAACGACCAAACGAGCCAAACATGCTGCGCAGAATGCTGGCAATGACAAAGCCAATAAATCCGGCCACACCCGCTGCGGGCAATGAACTGGTGAACAGGAACGTGCCTATACCCGCGACACCACCGACAATGATGCCGGGCACGATGAAGGAGAGCACGGCAAGCACGCCGAGCAGCACCGGTGCCATGCCGATCAGCGACTCAGTCGCGGACTCGGTTGCGTTGGCGTTGTGGCTATTCGTCCATTGCCCTTTTTCATTGACGGTCGTGCTCTCGGCCTTGCTTTCTTTGGCAACCGCGAGCTGAATTTTGTCGATCCCGGCGTCAATGCCCTGCGCGTACTGGTTCTTTTTGAAGAACGGCGTGATGACTTCGCGAATGATGCGTTTGGCCTCGACGTCAGGCAGCGCGCCCTCCCAACCGTATCCAGTCTCGATGCGCAGTTTCTTCTCCTTCATCGCAACGATGAGGATGGCTCCGGTGTCTTTACCTTTTTTGCCGATCTTCCACGCATCACCTACGCGAATGCCGTACTCGTCGATGGTTTCGGGCTCCGCCGTTTTGACGACCAGCACCGCGAGTTGTCCGCCGGTGGCTTGCTCAAAGGCAGCGAGCTTCGCTTCGAGTTCTTGCTTTGCGGAGACGCCAAGCACGCCGGCCGCGTCGGTCACGCGCGAACTGAGCGCCGGAATCGGGGCAAGGTCTTGCGCGAAGGCAGCGCTTGTGAGCAGCGCAAACGTGGCGAGAAAGCAGGCGGCGATTACCGCCGCGACGCCCCCTCTCCTGTGGCGCGGAAGAGGGTTGGGGTGAGGGCTTTGGATAGTTAGATTCAACTTGGCTTGCAATACAGCCGCCCTCACCCGCCCTGTCGGGCACCCTCTCCCGTGTTACGGGAGAGGCACCTGGAAGTGTGAGGTTGGCGCGACTACAAAGTTATTTAGACAGTGAACTCTTACTGCTTAACCGGAGCGGCAGGCTTGTTGAAATCAACCTTCGGTGCAGACTTGATTTCCGCTTCGTTTTCCACGGTGAACTGTGGTTTCTCTTTGAAGCCGAACACCATGGCAATAAAGTTGGACGGAAACGACACCACGGTATTGTTGTAGCCCTGAATCGACTTGATGTAGCGGTTGCGAGCAACGGTGATGCGGTTCTCAGTGCCTTCAAGTTGCGCGGTTAAGTCGCGGAACAGGGCGTCGCTTTTAAGGTTTGGATAGTTTTCAGACACCGCGAGCAAACGGCTCAACGCGCCCTGCAACTGGTTTTGAGCTGCAATGAATTTCTGGAACGCTTCAGGGTTGTTTACCAGCTCCGGCGTGGCTTGAATGCCGGTCGCGCGGGCACGGGCTTCGACCACCTTGGTCAGCGTGTCCTGCTCTTGCGACGCGTAGCCTTTGACCGTGCTCACGAGGTTGGGAATCAGGTCGGAGCGACGCTGGTATTGGTTCAACACTTCAGACCATGCAGCCTTGATCGACTGGTCGCCCTGCGCCATGTCGTTGTAGCCGCAGCCGGACAGGCTGAATGCCGTGAGCACGGCAGTGAAAGCTAGAAAAAATCGTTTCATTGTGGTTTCCTTCGCTGGCGCTCACAGCGTGTGATGGGGGAGCGCAATCGGTGTGTTGGTGTTGACGGACGCAATATGCACGCACATCGAGTGAATTTCAAGCGCTGATTCTATGCGCGATGCGTGGACCGCTTTTAGGGTACGACGGCACGGGCCTTCAGCAAATCGTCCCACGCTTTGCCCTTTTCTAGCGGCGCACGCAGGAGATAGGAAGGATGATAAGTGACCACTACCGGAATGCCTGCAAATTGCCCACCTGAGGCGCGCATCACGGCCACCGTGTCGTCACGATTCAGTAACGTCTGAGCGGCAAATTTTCCCGCTGCAAGCAAAAGCTTGGGCGAGGCGAGCGCGATCTGGCGCTTGAGATACGGCGTACAAGCCGCGATTTCGTCGGGCTCCGGGTTGCGATTGCCCGGTGGACGGCATTTGATGACGTTGGCGATGAATACGCCTTGCGTTCGCTTTTTGCCGACTGCTGCGAGCATCGCGTCGAGCAATTGACCGGCCTTGCCGACAAAGGGCTCGCCCTGCTTGTCCTCGTTTTCACCGGGTGCTTCGCCGATCACCATCCATGTCGGCGCACGGTCGCCGACGCCGGGAACCGTCTTGTTTCTGGTCTTTGAGAGCGCGCAGGCGGTGCATTGCGCGATGCTGGTGATGAGTTCTTCCCATGACATCGCGGCGATAGTGGCTTCGCGGTTGGGGACCGGAAGGGTGGTTGGCGGTTCCGCGAGTGCCATCGGTTCTGCGACTGGTGATGGAGCTGTTCGATGAGGCTCGCCTACCGCGGCTATCACATCTGCGACGTGTGTCGTTGTGCCACGCAAACTCCAGATCGGCGTCAATCCGATCTCGCGCAGTATCGTGCTGCGATCCGTCATAGCGGCACCTGCATCAGCATGGCGTCTTCGCGGTCGCCGTGGTGAGCGCCGTTAGGGTAATAGTTTTTTCGCACGCCGATTTCAGTAAAGCCACGTGAGGAATAGAAGCCGCGGGCAGGCGCGTTTGAAGCGCGTACTTCGAGAAAAACTTGGGTCGCGCCCGCCATGTGCAGTCGTTGCGCCAACTCAATCCACAGCAGTGCCGCCACGCCTTGCCGACGTTCGCTCGGCGTCACCGCGATCAGCAGCAATTCAGCTTCGTCAACAAGCGTTCGTGCGATGGCAAATGCGCAGACCTGCCCGTGCTCACGCGCCACTAGACTCAGGTAGCCGGACGACATCGTGTCGCGAAAATTGCGCTCCGTCCACGGATGCGAATTTGATTGGCGCTCGATTTCGATGACCGCCGGAAGATCCTCCGGCTGCATCAACGCAATCGTTGCCGTGGCAAAGCTGAGGGACGTCATGCGCGGGCACCGACAAGGGCATTGGCCGCGCGCTGCGCCTCGGTCTGCGCCACGTTGTTGCGCACGTAAATCGGCTCGGCGTACTGCGGATCAGTGACCTCATTTTTTGCAAAATTTGTTATCGCCACGCGAGCTACGCCGTACGCCCAACG
>JANNYE010000126.1:0-8721 GCA_031409935.1 Burkholderiales bacterium
GGTCGCGCTGCTAACAAGGAAGAGCGCGAACGCGGCCGCACCAGGCCACCGCATGAAAAACACAGTCATAACAAAAAAATCTCAGGAGGGACAACGAGTGAGAGCGTAATGCATGTGATGTCGGCGACAACCGCTCTCAAAATTTTTCACTGCTCGCAAACTCGTATGTACGCGACTGTACGCGCGTGCGACTGAAAATTTTCTGCGGTACTTTTAGTCAATTACAGCTGAATTTTTCTTATAGCTTTTCCATGAAACGCCCATCTAAATTGGGCTAAGCATGCTTATCGCCAATAGTCGACTATAAGCTTATTTAGCGTTTTAGCCCAATATAAATGGTCGTTGCAGCGAAAAGCTGAACTGAGGAAACTGTCACCAAAATTGTCGCAGCGACCGCGCCACACTACCCGGCGTTCTCCGCCTGAATCGCCCAAAGCCTTGCGTAGAGCCCCTGTGCGGCGAGCAACTCTGTGTGCGTGCCGCGCTCTACGATGCGACCGGCGTCCATCACCAGAATGCAATCGGCATCTACGATGGTGGATAAACGGTGAGCGATGATCAGCGTGGTGCGATCCGTGCTGACGGCACGGATTTCGGCCTGAATCGCTTTTTCGCTCTCGGAATCCAGCGCTGAGGTGGCTTCGTCAAACACCAGAATCGCCGGGTTCTTGAGCAAGGCGCGGGCAATGGCGACGCGCTGCTTTTCGCCACCGGACAGTTTCAGGCCACGCTCGCCGACCGGCGTTTGCAAACCTTGCGGCAATTTTTCGATGAACTGATCGAGTCGCGCGGCGCGAATTACCGCGTGGAGCTGCTCGTCGGTCGCAGTCGGAAAGCCGTAACGCAAATTGAATTCGAGTGTGTCGTTGAACAACACAGTGTCTTGCGGCACGATGCCGATGGCCGCACGCAGGCTTGATTGCGTGTAATCCCGCACATCCTTTCCGTCGATACGAATCACGCCGCTCGTCACGTCGTAAAAGCGAAACAACAACCGCGACAGCGTGCTTTTGCCACCGCCGCTCGGCCCGACCACCGCAAAAGTTTGCCCGGCCGGCACATGAAAATCCACGCCTTGCAGAATGATGCGGTCCGGCTCGTAGGCGAAGCGAACGTCCTCGAACAGCACCTCGCCTGCCACCGGTTTGTCCGCACCGAGCCTCGTCGCGCCAGGACGATCCGCTACTTCCTGATGCTCATTCATCAGCCCGAACATCCGCGCCATGTCGGTGAACGATTGACGAATTTCGCGATAAATTACACCGAGAAAATTGAGCGGCGCGTACAGTTGAATCAGGAACGCGTTGACCAGCACCAAGTCGCCCACCGTCATGTTGCCGGTGATCACGCCGTCAATCGCGCGCCACATCACGAGGCTCGCACCCGTTGCTATGAACAGGCTTTGGCCGATATTTAGCAGCGACAGTGAAGTCTGCGAACGCACCGCTGCGCGCTCCCAGTTCTGCAAACTTTTGTCGTAACGATCCGCCTCAAAACGCTCGTTGCCGAAATATTTCACCGTCTCATAATTGATCAAACTGTCGATTGCTTTGCTGTTGGCCTTCGAGTCCAGCTCGTTCATTTCCTTGCGAAAAGCGGTGCGCCATTCAGTGACGCTGATCGTATAAATAATGTAGCCAATCAACGTGACCAGCGTGATGGTGACGAATGTCCAGTCGTAGTTCCACGCGAGGATGCTGGCGACCAGCGCGAGTTCAATCAGCGTCGGCAAAATGGAAAACAACAGGTAGCTGATGAGCGAGGAAATGCCGCGCGTGCCACGCTCAATGTCACGCGTCAAGCCGCCGGTTTGCCGTGCGAGATGGAAGCGCAGCGACAATCGGTGCAAATGCTCAAACGTCTCCAGCGCGATACGGCGCACGGTACGCTGCGTCACTTTGGCGAAGAAAAATTCACGCAGTTCAGTGAACAACGTGACCGACAAACGCGCGAGGCCATACGCGACCAACAACGCGATGGGCACCGCCAACATGGCCTTCTCAACGCTCATGCGGTCAACGACCCACTTGAGTACGATTGGCACAGACACGTTGGCCACCTTCGCCATCAGCAGGCAGGTGAGCGCAACCGCGATGCGCGCTTTGTGTTGCGCGAGATAAGGCAGCAGCAATGCTGCGGCGTTAGCGCGCGTGATCGACGGCGCGGGCGCGTTGGCGGGCGCGGCCTCGGCCGATCTCACGGACGTGAGAGCTTTCCGGCGACGGCGAATTCCCGCAATATTTTCAAAAACTCTTTCATTTGGGTAGGCTTGGTCAGATAGGCATCACAGCCCGCAAACTTGGCCCGCAAGCGATCCACCGTGCCAGTGCGAGAGGTCAGCATGATGAGCAGCGACGGCGTTTTGCTGCCCAGCGCTCGCAGCTTCCTAAGCACCTCGGGGCCTTGCATGCCAGGCATCTCAAAATCAACCAATGCCACATCAAAGCGTTTTTCGCGTGCGAGCTTAAGGCCGTCCGCTCCGCTCTCTGAGGTGTTCACCGAAAAGCCCACCTTGACCAATGCTGCCGAAATCGCCTCGCGCGAAAAGTGTGAATCGTCTATCACCAAAATATCCAACGCCCGTTGCCAGGGCAGTCCTTTCACTGGCGGCGGCGCGATGACCAGCGTCGGCGCGACCGCTGCGATGCCGAGCGCAATGGACGCCTCCACTGCGTCGGCTTCAACGCTTCCGTGCGCCCGCACTTCGGTCGAGCTGGCCGCGAACGCGCTCGTATCCAGCGACTGAGCCTCGTCAGCGGCACGATGCTGATCGGTCTGCTCGCGGATTTCCAACGCGCTTGGCGCGAGCTGATCGGAGCCGTTGTAACCGTTGTCATGGGCAGAGGCAGGCAGCGGTGGTGTCCAGCCGGCGCGAATCCGATTGATGGCCTGCGCTAGCGAAAACAGCATCTGACCATCCTGCGCAATTTGGTAATAGCCCGCATCGCGGTCGAAGCGATCAACGATGCCAATGGCAGGATGGGCGTTTCCCCACGCCCGCAATGCCTCCGACGCTTCAGCCATGGCGGTGTTGGCAATCAATAAATCGGCGGCAGTGTCGTCATCCTCAACCACCGTCAGGCTCACGCCCGCCCGCGGCGGGCGGCGCAAAAACAGCCGCAGCAATTCACGATCACGCAGACTAAAGCCAACTAGCCGCGCCGAGCGCAACTCACGTCCACGGATCGCCGTGTCCCTGTCTGGTTCTGGGTGTTCGCTCATACTTCACTGATTATAGGAAGCTACCATCGCGCCGAGCGTGCCCCCAGCAATCCGGTCAGCGCGCGCGCCAATCCGTAGGCACACCAATGCAGGACGCGAGCGGCCAGACTTCGGCGCGCCCAGACATCGTGCACAACACGGCGTCCACCCTCGTTGATCAGGCGCGTAAGTTCGAGCCGCAATTGGTCTGAGAATGCAACATCACGAACGATGATGTTGGCCTCGCGCGCCAGCAGCAAGCTGAACGGATCAATGTTCGATGAGCCGACCGTTGCCCAACGACCATCAACTACTGCCACTTTGGCATGCAAAAAACTGCGTTCATATTCAACAATGTTGACGCCGCCTGCGAGCAATTGCCCATAAAGCGCCCGAGTGGCATAGCGCAGCAGTCGAAATTCCACTCGCGCCTGCAAAACGAGGGTGACAGTTGCGCCCCGGGCGACCGCCGCAAGCAGCGCACGGCGAAACCGGATTCCAGGAAAAAAGTAGGCGCTTGCGATCACCACATCAGAGCGGGCAACGCGCAACGCAGCCAGATAACCCCGCTCAATCTGGCGACGAAAAAGTAAATTGTCGCGCACCACAAATTTCGCTTTGATGTTGCCGCACGGCGCAATCATCGGCGTCAAAGCTAGCGCGGGCAGCCGGTTCAGATCAACTGGCAATACCCGCAACAGCCGCCAAAAACGGTTTACTGCATCGGTGATCGGCAACATGAGCGGTCCCTCAACGCGAACCGCAAAGTCCACACGGGGCGGCGTCTGCCCCGGCGTGTTCATATCGTCAATTAGATTAATGCCGCCAACAAAGGCGACGCGGCCATCCACCACCACGAGCTTGCGATGCAGCCTGCGCAGGCGCGCCCGCCGCCAAGTCATGGGGAATGCATCCTCACGGTAGCGCACCAGCAGCACACCCGCCACCCGCAGCCGATTCACTAAAACGCGCGTTAAATACGGTTTGCTACCAAAACCGTCCACCACCATTCGCACGTCTACACCGCGCCCCACCGCCGCCACCAGCGCATCGGTCACAGCCAAGCCCACAGCATCCTCGGCGAGGATGTAGGTTTCGATGTACACACTCGATGCTGACTGCTCAATGGCAGCAATCAGCGCAGGAAAATATTCCGTGCCGTTGCGTAGCAGGGCAATCGCGTTACCGCCGATGAACGTTTGCATGGCTCCTGATTATCAATCGATCCGTGTTTAAACTTGGCCGCAAAAAAAGTCGTGCCACTGGGGAGATATGCGACAGCGTCAAGACGATTGCGAGCTAGTGCCGTCCATACCCCAAAAGCGCCATCATGCCGCGCGCCACGCCGTAGAGCGCCCAGGTCAGCGCGCGGTCCAGCAGTGGTCGCTCGCTCCAGCGCTGGCCGTGAATGGCGGTGGCGCCACTGTCAATGGCGCGATTCAGACTATCGCGCAGGCCTGTGGCAAAGGTCGCGTTGCGCACAAATACGTTAGCCTCGCGCGCCAACAGCAAACTGAACGGGTCGATATTAGATGAGCCGACGGTCGCCCAAACACCATCGACCACGGCCACCTTGGCGTGTAAGAAACTAGGCAAATACTCGTACAGTTCCACGCCCGCATCGAGCAGCACACCGTACAGCGCGCGCGTGGCGTAGTGTTGCAAAAGGTACTCCTGACGGCCTTGCAGCAACAGGCGCACACGCACGCCGCGTTTGCGCGCCCGCATCAGGGCGCGGCGGAATCGTCGACCGGGAAAAAAGTAGGCATTGGCAATCAGGATTTCGTCCTTTGCGCCCAGAATGGCCGTCAGATATTCGCGCTCAATGTCGCGCCGATGGGTCACGTTGTCGCGAAACGCAAACCATGCGTGATGGTCTCCTACCACTTGCGCCACGGGCGCTGCGACTGTCGCATTCCTGCCCGACGGGTTCGGCTCGATCCGCTCCTCCTGTCCGGCCATTTGTGAGGGCCGCAAGCGCGACCACAGCTCGAGTATGGCTTGATAAATTGGGGCCAGCAGCGGCCCCTGAACCTGCACGGCGTAATCAAAGCGCGGTTGCGGATTAAATCGCTGCGAGGCGGGTAGATTGAGATCATCAATGATGTTGATGCCACCGACAAAGGCTGTGTGCCCGTCTACCGTTACTAGCTTACGATGCAGTCGACGAAGTCGTGACCGGCGGAATCGATTCCATCCGATGTCCGGGCGAAATACGGCCACCTCAATACCCGCCGCGTGCATGAGCTCGCCAAGGTTGCCAACTAACGCGGCCGACCCGAAGCCGTCATACACAACGCGCACCGCAACACCGCGAAGCACGGCCTGTTTTAGCGCCTCCACCACGCGCCGACCGGTGGCATCATCAGCGAAGATGTAGGTTTCTAGATGAATTTCTCGGGAGGCAGCAGCAAACGCGCGCTCCAGCGCCGGAAAATACTCCGCGCCGCTTGACAGCAACTGCACTTGGTTGCCCGCGTAATATTCGTTCATACGCGCAGTAAATGAGCTGCTAGGGGTGCGTGGTCGGACAGACGTGCCCACTCTCTGCCACGATGCACGTCGACACTTTGCACCGTGAATCCGCGCACGTAGATTCGATCCAGCCTCAAGATCGGCAATCGCGCTGGAAAGCTGCGCGCCGGTCGGCCTTTTGTCGTCTCGAACACTTCGTGTACGCCCAGCGCCCGCAACGGATCTCCGATGCGATGACCCCAGTCGTTAAAGTCGCCCGCGAGCACCAGTGGCACGCCATGCGGCACCAGCGCCTCGATACGCGCGCAGACCAAATCCACCTGCTTGCGCCGCGAGCGGCCAAACAGCCCCAAATGAACGCAAACGCAGTGCAAGTGAGCGTCCCAACCCGGCACCTCGATTTCGGCGTGCAGAAGTCCACGCTTCTCGATGCGGTTGGTGGAAATGTCTTCGTGGTCACAGGCAATAATGGGGTAGCGCGACAGGATGGCGTTGCCGTGGTGTCCGTCGACATACATTGAATTTTTGCCATAGGCCGCCGCAGGCCACTGCGCCTCGGCAAAAAATTCATGCTGCGGCGCGTCGGGCCATGCTTCATGATTTTCGACGTGCCGAGCGTTGTGCCCCACCACTTCCTGCAAAAACAAAATGTCCGCCCCCATCGTACGCAGTCGGTCTCGCATGTCATGCACCACCATGCGTCGATTGAAGTGCGAAAAGCCCTTGTGAATGTTGTAGGTTGCGACCGTGAGTGAACCCAATTTTCCATGCTGCATGGGTGGCAAGCGTAGCGCAATCGCGGGTCTTGTCTGTAGGCGGGCGGCTCGTGGCGATGGCTACGTGAATGGCAGCTGTCTGAGCGCCGTTTTTTGAGGGCGTTGAGACATCACTTGCTCCCGAGGTCTACGCGACAACTCTGGCTAGCAGCCTGTCGGACTTGAAACATCGTAGCGAAAATTCGCCCGCCCGAGGGCAGATTTTGACTGTTTTGCAGCGGCAATATCAAGATATTGCCCAAAAAACAGGCGAAATATGAACCGGGCCAGCGGATTTGCAGCCGATGCCTTTCAAGTCCGACAGGCTGCTAGGCGTTAAGTTGAAGCATCTGACCGGTAGGCGACGACGTGGGCTCAATCAATGCACCGAGCGCGGCCAAATCTGCACCTACAGCGACCGGATCGCCTCAGTCCCGCTACACGCCCCCGTCAGGTGCGTCCGCCTCACTTCATGACCTTAGGCGGCGTTGACGGAACACTCAAAATTGCGGCCATCAAAAAACAAAAAGCCAGACGAAATCGTCTGGCTTTTTCTGTGTGACAGCTGCTTAGTAGCCGCCGCGTCCACCGCCACCGCCACCGCCACCGCTGTAGCCGCCACCGCCGCCGCCGGAGCCGCCACCGCCGTAACCACCACCACCGCCACCACTACCGCCGGTGCGCGGGCCGCGGAAACCACCTGCACCACCACCACCGCCGCCGCCAGGGCCACGGGGAGGACGGTCACCGGCTGGAGCCGGACGTGCCTCATTGACGACCAGAGGGCGGCCTTCAATGGACTTGTTATTCATGCCAGCGATGGCTTTTTGCGCGCCATCATCGGTGGCCATGGTCACGAAAGCAAAACCGCGCATGCGGCCCGTTTCACGATCCATTGGCAGATGAACATCGGACACTTCGCCAAACTCAGCGAACTCAGAGCGAATCATATCCGGCGTAGCGCG
The DNA here is from genome assembly GCA_031409935.1 of Burkholderiales bacterium. Taxonomy (GTDB): domain Bacteria; phylum Pseudomonadota; class Gammaproteobacteria; order Burkholderiales; family Casimicrobiaceae; genus Casimicrobium. The sequence continues at coordinate 7,397 of JANNYE010000126.1, forward strand.
GAAGCTGATATTGCCCACAAACAAACGATTACCCATGGTGTGTAGATCTATCCTTGATAAAAAACAAACGCGGATTTCAAGGACTCGTCAGTATCGATGCTGTACGGAACAGCGCTCACACTCGGGAACCAGGAAACTCGCCAAACGCGAGGAAAAACGCAACTACGTCAATCCACGTGCCCGAACTATGCCACAAATTTTTCGACTTTGCTCACGAAACGCCTCGTTTTGTGAGGGTTTTAGAGCAAAGTGTGACTTTTATCTCCTCTAAGCTGGCGCGCTAGTTCAGAGCGGAGGATAAATTGCGGCTGGTCGCGCCGCCAACACTTGCGAATTGCCGGCATTGCCCCTACATTTCGCGTATCGCAAATCTATGCATTAGGAGCAACCGATGGATGTAAATAACGTTTCAGACATTCGCACCAGCGGCACGATTGTCACGACGCAAAACCGCGTGCTGCGCAACACCTACATGCTGCTCGCCGCCTCAATGGTGCCCACGGTGGCCGGCGCAGCGCTGGGCGTCGCGCTTGGTTTCACGGGCTTTGGCGCATGGTGGATGAACTTGATAATTTTGATGGGCGCGGTCATGGCGTTCAGCTACGGCATTGAGCGCACTAAAAATAGCGGAGCGGGCGTGGTTGTTTTGTTGGCATTCACCTTCTTTATGGGCTTTTGGCTGTCCGTGCTGCTCGGTCGCATGCTGGCATTGAAAGACGGCGGCACGCTGATTGCCTATGCATTCGGCGGCACGGCGCTGATTTTTGCGGGCATGGCTACGATCGCGAGCAGCATCAAAACGTCGCTTTCGGGCATGAGCAAATTTTTGTGGATCGGCTTCTGCGTAATCTTGCTCGCAGCTATCGGCGGCATCGTGTTGCAAATGCCTGCGCTCATGATTGCGTGCTCAGTGTTGTTTATTGGTCTGTTTTCGGCGTGGATCGTGTACGACATCAACCAGATTATGATGGGCGGTGAGACCAACTACATCAGCGCAACGCTGTCGATCTACGTCAATTTGTTCAACATTTTCAGCAACTTGCTGAGCTTGCTTGGCTTGACCAGCCGCGATTAAACATGGCGTAGGCGTGATGTTTCGCGATAAAAAGGCTCCTTCGGGAGCCTTTTTGTTTTGGTCGTTCGCTACAGCTTTTTGCAATAGCTTTTGTTCTACTTGGGCTAAACACAATACTCTTCACTTAACATTCTAATGAGCGTATTCTTCTGCTTTCAGTAGCAGGAGCGACGTTGATGTCACGCATAAAGGCCTGTCTGCCTGAGGGCAGCCGCATTAGCGACTACTTAAGCGTTGGCCTGATCGCCAG